>NZ_BCSW01000003.1 GCF_001571065.1 Dietzia cinnamea NBRC 102147 | reverse complement strand
CTAGGCTGCGCCGGGGCGGGCCCGGCCTCCGGTGGCCTACGCGGCGCCGACCGCCCGCAGGACTGTCCGCAGCTTGGCCCCGGTCTCCGCTACCTCGTCGTCGGGCTGGGAGTCGGAGACGAGCCCGCCCCCGGCCCAGGCGACGGCCCCGGCGCGGTCCGCGTCGATCTCGACGCACCGGATGGTGACCATCCAGTCGCCGTCACCGCCGGAGTCGGACCACCCGACCGCACCTGCGTAGAACCCCCGGTCGCCCTCGATCCCCGCGATGAGGCGGCGGGCCGCGTCCGTCGGCGTGCCGCACACCGCGGGGGTGGGGTGGACGGCCAGGGCCAGGTCCAGAGCGGTGGTCCTGGGGTCGGCGATGCGCCCCCGGATCCGGGTCCCGAGGTGCCACATCTCCCGGGTCGACGTCAACGAAGGGTGCTCGGGGATCTCCAGGTCGGTGCACACCGGCCCGAGTGACCGGGCCAGCGAGTCCACGACGAAGGCGTGCTCGGAGGCATCCTTCCCGGAGGCCCGCAGCGCGCGGCCCGCGGCCTGGTCGGCGGCGGGGTCAGCGGAACGGGGCGCGGATCCGGCCAACGGGTGGCACTCCACCAGGTCACCCCGGCGACGGACGAGCAATTCGGGACTGGAACCCACCAGGACGCGGCCCGAGTAGCGACCGCCGGCGGGGGAGAGGTCGACGAGATACCCGTCGGCCGAGGGGCTCGAGTCGATGAGGGCGGCGCACACCGCGTGGGGATCGATCGGCTCGTCCGCCGCTAGTCGCACCGCGCGGGCCAACACCACCTTGTCGAATTCACCGGCGCGCACGCCCGCGATCGCGGTCGCGACACGCGCCCGGTGCTCTGCCGCCGTGGGCACCTCCTCGGCGATGTGGGCGCGGGTCCGCATCGCGCGGAAATACGCAGGCGGCTCGAGCGGGCCGTCGGTGCGCACCACGACGTCGGGCTCCACGAGCGCGGCCGGTGCGTCCGGCTCGAAACCGATCGCACCCACTACGAGTCCGCAGGAGCCCGAACGAAGGGCCAGTGCGGCGTCGGCGGGATCGGTGAACGCGGCGAGGGCGCCCTGCGTGCGCAGCGAGCCGGTCGGCCGCGAGAGCAGGAAGTCCGGGGCTGTGACTGGTCGTCCGACGTCGGGGTGGAGCCCTGACGCCACGGCTCGCCTCCCTCGACTCGGTTCGGTCCGTGGGGCGCCGTCCTGCAGGCGCCTGCCACGGGTACCCGCTGATCCTAGGCCGGTCCTCGACGGGGGTGCGAGCCGGGACCGTCTCTAGGATGGGCCTCATGACAGCCTCCGATGTCCGCGTCCGCTTCTGTCCGTCGCCCACCGGCACACCCCACGTGGGGCTCGTGCGGACGGCACTGTTCAACTGGGCGCACGCCCGGCACACGGGTGGGACGTTCGTCTTCCGGATCGAGGACACCGACGCCGCGCGCGACTCCGAGGAGTCCTACCAGGCGATCCTCGACGCGCTGCGGTGGCTCGGATTGGACTGGGACGAGGGGCCCGAGGTCGGCGGTCCGTACGCGCCGTACCGCCAGTCGGAGCGGCGTGAGTTGCACCTCGACGTCGTGCGCCGGCTCATCGATGCGGGGGAGGCCTACGAGTCCTTCTCCACCCCCGAGGAGGTAGAGGCCCGGCACCGGGCGGCCGGACGCGACCCCAAGCTCGGCTACGACGGGTACGACCGCGACCTCACCGAGGAGCAGAAGCAGGCCTTCCGCGACGAGGGTCGCGGAGCGGTGATCCGCCTGCGGATGCCGGACGAGGACCTGTCCTGGAACGACCTCGTCCGCGGCGAGACGACCTTCAAGGCCGGCACGGTCCCCGACTTCGCGCTCACCCGCGCCAACGGGATCCCGCTCTACACGCTGGTCAACCCCGTCGACGACGCCCTCATGAAGATCACGCACGTCCTGCGCGGCGAGGACCTGCTCAGCTCCACCCCGCGGCAGATCGCCCTGTACCGCGCCCTCGAGCGCATCGGCGTGGCCGACGGTGTGCCCGAGTTCGGTCACCTGCCGTTCGTCATGGGTGAGGGCAACAAGAAGCTCTCGAAACGCGACCCCGAGTCGGACCTCTTCCTGCACCGGGACCGAGGCATGCTGCCCGAGGGCCTGCTCAATTACCTGGCGCTGCTCGGGTGGGGCCTGTCAGAGGACCGCGACGTGTTCTCACTCCAGGAGATGGTCGACGCCTTCGACGTCCGGCAGGTCAACGCGAACCCGGCCCGCTTCGACCAGAAGAAGGCCGACGCGATCAACGCCGAGCACATCCGGCAGCTGCCGACCGACGAGTTCGCACGGCGTCTGCGCGAGTACCTCGTCGCCCACCCGGCCCAGGACGGACTGACGCTGCCGGAGGACTTCGACCAGCAACGGTGGGCGGTCGTGGCGGAGTTGCTACAGACCCGCATCGTGGTTCTGTCGGACGCCTGGAAGCTGATCCGCTTCCTGCTGGTGGACGAGTCGGAGTTCACGGTGGACCCGCAGTCCGCGGCCAAGAACCTCAAGCCCGGGTCGCGTGAGGTCGTCGACGCGGCGATCGCCGCCCTCGGCTCTCTCGAGAAGTGGACGGCGCCCGCCATCGAGGCCGCGCTGTCCGGGGCCCTGGTGGACGGCCTGGGCATCAAGCCGCGCAAGGCCTACGGCCCGGTCCGGGTGGCGGTGACGGGTTCGCACATCTCGCCCCCGCTGTTCGAGTCCATCGAGCTGCTCGGCCGTGAGGCGACGCTGTCCCGTCTCCGCTCGGCACCGGTCGCCGGCTGATGAGAGCGGCCGCGCCCGTCGACGGATGACGGGCGTGGCCGAATCCAGCCGTCGAAGAAACGAGGCCACTGACCAGGCGATTTGCTATTCACCCACAGAGGTTTGGTAGTCTCTTCGAGGTCGCTGAAGAGCGGCGGAGAAGTGAAAATAGTGGCCTATGGTGTAATTGGCAACACAGCTGATTCTGGTTCAGCCGTTCTAGGTTCGAGTCCTGGTAGGCCAGCGGAGTGCTCCACGCGAGTGCTCACAGCGGATCCCCTGTGGATCCGTGTCCTAGCCCCCGTCGTCTAGCGGCCTAGGACGCCGCCCTCTCACGGCGGTAGCGTGGGTTCGAATCCCATCGGGGGTACACCGTGACGACGCCCGGAGCACATCGCTCCGGGCGTCTTCCGCATTTCGGGCATCGCTCAGCTCGAGGCGGGCGCCCGCCTCGAGGACCGTCCCCGCGCCCGCAGCCGGACGAGGTCGCGTGCGTGGGCGTCCAGGGCGTGGTCCTCGGCGGACACGGGGGACCACCGCGCGACCGGGGTGGGGCGCCCGTCCGCGCCCAGGGCGGCGCAGACGGTGAGGCAGTGCGTGCTGAGCGTGCGGGCGGACGAGGTGGCCGCCCCGGAGCGCACGTGCACGGAGACGTGCATGGTCTCGTGGCCGGTGTGCAGCAGGCGGGCCTCCACCTCCACCACGTCCCCGATCCGTACCGGATGGTAGAAGCGCACCCCGCCCGCGTACACCGAGGTACACGGGGTACCCGACCACTGGGCCGCGCACAGGTTCGCCGCGTCATCGATCCACGCCATGATCCGTCCACCGTGGGCGTTGCCTCCCCAGTTGACGTCCGAGGGGGCGGCGAGCAGGCGCAGCGTCGATCGCGGGGCGGTGCCGGCCTCGGAGTAGACCTGCTGCGCCATCGCGCGCTCGATGTCCTTGCGCAGCCCGATGCGCATGACCGCCTCGTCGGACTCGTGGATCTCCAGGCTCGAGGCGGGCCGCCAGGCGGGGACCGGGGTGGGCGCGCCGTCGCGGACGGCGATGAAGACGACCAGGCACTCGGCGCAGTGCCGGTACCCGGGGCGTGCGGGATCGCAGGCGCGGACGTCGCACTGGATGTGCATGGAGGAGGTGCCCGTGTGCACGAGCCGGGCGGACACCTCCACGAGGTCCCCGGAGGCGATCGGGCGGGAGAAACGGACGTTGCCGACGTAGGCCGTGACGGCGTACCCACCCGACCATCCCGCGGCCAGCGCGTAGGCGGCCTTGTCGATCCACTCGAGGATGCGGCCGGTATGGACCTGGGTACCCGTCCCGACGTCGGTCGGGGCGGCCAGGAACCGCAGCACGGTCTGGTGGGAGGCGGTGTGGTCGGGAGCGGTGAGGTGAAGCGTGGTCACTCGTCGGACGCTAGTGACGCCGCGTGACGGGGCCGTGTGTCGTGCGTACGGATCCCGTATCGGACTCCTCACCCCCGCGCCGGCGCGCGGTGAGCGCGGGCACGGGGGTGAGGGGGTGAGGGCGGCGGACCGCGGCCGAAGGGCGCACCGATGGGCGCGCCTCGTGGACGGTCAGTCGACCGTCTCCTTGAGGGTGTCCTCGCGGACGAACAGCAGCAGCACGGTCGCGACGAGGATGAGCGGGACGACGATGTGGTAGATCGGCACCAGGGCGTCGTTGTACGCCCCGACGATCGCGTCGTGCAGGGGACCCGGCAGCCCGGCCAGGATCTCCGGGCTCATGGAGTTTGCACCCGCCCCGTGGGCGAAGGTCTCGGCGACCCGGGCGCCCTCGGGTCCGAGCTGGGCCGCCGCGGCGGGGATGCGCTCGCTCATGAGATCGGCGAGCCGACTGACGAACAGCGAACCGACGATGGCCGAACCCATCGTGCCGCCGATCTGGCGGAAGAAGTTGTTGGACGCGGTCGCGGTGCCGACCATGGTGATGGGGAACGCGTTCTGGACGATCAGCACGAGCAGCTGCATGCACAGGCCGAGCCCGAAACCGAACACGAAGAGAACCACGCCCAGGTGGACAAGGGTGTCACCGGCCTGCAGCGAGCCGATGAACCAGAGCCCGACGGCCATGATGAGAGTGCCGACGACGGGGTACCACTTGTAGCGGCCGGTGCGGCTGACGATGTTGCCGACGACGATGGACGTGCCCATCATGCCGATCATCATGGGGATCATCATGAGGCCGGCCGCGGTGGGGCCGAGACCGTGGACCATCTGGATGTACGTGGGCAGGTAGGCCATGCACCCGAACATCGCTACGCCGATCAGGAGCCCGGCGGCGGTCGAGACCGAGAAGTTGCGCTCGGCGAACAGCGTCATCGGGATCAGCGGGTGAGGGGAACGACGCTCTACCCGGACGAAGGCCACGGCGCACACGAGGAACAGCGCGCCCATGCCGAGGATGACCGGGTCGGTCCAGTCGTAGCGGTTGCCGCCCCACGACGAGAGAAGGATGAGTGCGGTGGTGCTGATGGCCATGAGCACCGTGCCGGGCCAGTCGGTGCGGCGTCCGCTCCCGCGGTTGGGCAGGCGCAGCCAGACGACGGCCACGACGAGGGCGATCAGGCACACCGGGAGGTTGAACCACAGCGCCCACCGCCAGCCGGGCCCCTCGGTGAAGAATCCGCCGAGGAGCGGGCCGAGGACGGAGGACAGCCCGAAGACGGCGCCCATGACGCCCATGTACCGTCCGCGCTGTCGGGCGGGGACGACGTCGGCGACGATGGCCTGGGACAGGACCATGAGGCCGCCGCCGCCGAGACCCTGGACGGCACGGGCAGCGATGAGCAGGTCGATGTTCGAGGCGAGAGCGCCGAGTAGCGAACCGGCCGAGAACAGCAGGATGGCGGCGACGAACAGCGGCTTGCGGCCGATCTGGTCCCCGAGCTTGCCGTACACGGGCAGGCCGATCGTCATGGTGAGCAGGTAGACGGTGATGACCCAGCTCATGCGGTCGACGCCGCCGAGGTCGGCGACGATCGTGGGCAGCGCGGTGGCGAAGATCATCTGCCCCAGGGACACGATGAGCATCCCCAGCAGCAGCGAAGTGAACACCAGCGGGACGTTGTGCGGCGTCGGCGCCGGGGTAAGGGGGCGCTCGGCACCGGGCGGTGCCGCGGTGGTGCGGATGTCAGTCTCACTCATGCGGGATCCCGTCGGTGGTGATGGCGGTGGAGGAGGGCTCGCCGACGAGCACGGCGAGCTGGCGCAGGGCTGTGGCGCAGTCGGCGTGGAGGTCGTCGAAGGAGGCGGAGTCGCGGTTCAGCCAGGTGGCCATGCCGAGGTTCCCCGAGGCGGCGACGAGCGCGACGCACGCGCGTGCCTCGGCCTCGGCGCTCACCCCGGGCAGTCGGCGCAGCCGCGGATGCCGGTCGAGGTGGCGGGACACGAGGTCCACGAGCTCGATCTGGAACCGGTACGAGGCGGTCATCCGCGCAGCACCGAGCTGCGGCTCGGCCCGGAAGATGTCACGCCGGCGTTGGACGAGCATGGCTGTCTGCTCCCTGTCCGCGATGCGGGTGGCCGCGAAGCCTGCGAGAAAGACCCGCATCAGCGCGCGTGGGACGTCCGGATCGACCCCGTCAAGGAAGTCTTCGCGCTCGGCCTCGGGGACGTCCTGCGGGCTGGCGCCGATGACCGCGGCCTCCTTGGAGGCGACGTAGTTGAAGAACGTGCGCTTGGAGACCTCGGCGGCCGCGCAGATCTGGTCGACCGTCACCGCGTCGTACCCGTGCTCGAGGACCAACGCGGTGGCGGCGTCCTCGATGGCGAGGAGGGTCGCGCGGCGCTTCCGGTCGCGCAGGGAGTCGTCACGCCGAGCGTCCGCACGAGGGGGAGCGTGGGGGGCCTGCAGGGAGGCGTCGGGGGGAGAGCTCACGGAGGAATCCTAACGGAAAAAGTAGACCGAGTGCATCTTTGTACCGGGTGAAGTCTGCCGCGCGCCCCGATTTGGTTCCGCGTCCACCTGTCGGCTACTGTGGTGGAGCAGCGAGCAAGGCCCCCGTCGTCTAGCGGCCTAGGACGCCGCCCTCTCACGGCGGTAGCGTGGGTTCGAATCCCATCGGGGGTACGAGGGAGGCCGTCCCGGTTCGTCACTGACGAGCCGGGACGTTCCGCATTTCGGGGTGCGTGCGAAGATCACCGCGTGACCTCGCGCCGTGACCTGTTCCGCCTCGCCGTGGGGGCCGGCCTGTCCCTCGCCGCACTCGGTGCGTGCGGCGCGGAGAAGGGGGCGACGACGACGAGCCCGTCCGCCACCCCGACGGACCCGCTCGCCCCTCCCGAGCCGGTCCGGACACCGACGCCGGACGCGCCGCCGCGCCGTCTCCTCGCACTCTCCTCGGCCGATCTCGACGTCCTGCACGCGCTCGACCGCGAGCCGGAGGCCGCGTGGGCGGTCGACGGCACGGGACCGCGGCCGTGGCGTGGGCGACCCGCCCCGCCGCGGCCGGAATGGGACGGCCCGGGGCTGCCCAGTCTGCGGTCCCTGCTGCCGTTCGGTGTCGACGCCTTCGTCCTGGCCGCCGCGGACGTCACCGGCGACCAGCTACGCGGGTACGAGCGCCTGGCGACCGTGATCGTCGACCCGCAGGGTCGACCGGGCTGGCGGGACCACCTCGACCTCGTGGCCGACGCGCTCGACCGCGATCCCGGACCGGCGACCGCCACCGCCGAGGAGGCGCTCGACGCGTGGGCCCGGGGTCAGCGTCGGCTCGGGGTCGAGGCCCTCGCCGTCGTCGTCGGCACCGGCGCCCGGCCCGACACCCCCGTCGCCACCCTCGCGGCGGACTCGCCGCTCGGCGCGGAGATCCGCGCCCTGGGGTTCGAGGTGGACGCGCGGGCCGAGCCCCGGCCGTACCGCGAACTGCGGCGTCCGGGCGTCCAGGTGGTGCGGGTCGATCCCCGCGACGACGACCTCGTCGCGGCCGTGCGCCAGCCCAGTGTCTCGAGCCTGCCGTGGGCGTTGGACAGGCTCGTCCGCGGGCGACGGCCCGCCTGAGGTCGGCCGCGTGCCGGTAGGCCGCCCTACAGCCGCTTGTGGATCGCGTCCGCCGCGGTGAGCAGGTCGGCGGCCCACTTCACGCCCGGTCGGCGGCCGATGCGGTCCACCGGACCGGAGACCGAGATCGCCGCGACCACGGTGCCCGTCGAGTCCCGGATGGGCGCGGAGATCGAGGCCACGCCCGCCTCCCGCTCGGCGACGGACTGCGCCCAGCCACGCCGGCGGACCTCCGCCAGCTGGCGTTCGGTGTACGTGGCGTCGGTCAGGAGCGCGCGCTGCGTGGCCGGGTCGGCCCACGCGGCGAGGACCTTGGCCCCCGAACCGCGGCTCATGGGCAGGACCGCACCGACGGGCACCGTGTCCCGCAGGCCGGTCGGCGGCTCGGCCGAGGCCACGCAGATGCGGCGGTCGCCGTCCCGGCGGTAGACTTGGACGCTCTCCTCGGTGATCTCGCGCAGCCGCGGCAGCACCGAGGAGGCGGCGTCGGCAAGGGAGTCGGAGACGTGCGCCGCGAGTTTGGCCAGTCCGGGCCCGAGGCTCCACACCCCGGCGTCGTCACGGGACAGCAGTTGATGGATCTCCAGGCCCACCGCGAGGCGGTGCGCGGTGGCGCGCGGCAGTCCCGTCCGCTCGCAGAGGTCGGCCAGGACGCAGGGCTGCTCGGCCACCGCGTGCAGCACCGTCATCGCTTTGTCGAGGACCCCGATCCCGCTATACTGTCTCACAGTTCGACTATATCGTCCTACATGGTGAGAATCCATCAGAGGCTCATCCGGGATGTGACTGGAGGCGTGATGACTGAGACCGTGACCGGTGGAACGCGCCCGCGGACCCTGGCCGAGAAGGTCTGGGACGACCACGTGGTGGTCAGCGGAGAGGGTGAGGGCGAGTCCCGGGGGCCCGACCTCATCTTCATCGACCTCCACCTCATCCACGAGGTCACCAGTCCTCAGGCGTTCGACGGACTCCGCCTGGCCGGCCGTCAGCTCCGCCGCCCGGACCTCACGCTGGCCACCGAGGACCACAACGTGCCGACCGACATCGTCGGCGGCGCCGTCAACCTCATCGCCGACCAGACCTCGCGCGTCCAGATCGAGACCCTGCGCCGCAACTGCGAGGAGTTCGGTGTCCGGCTGTACCCGATGGGCGATCTCGACCAGGGGATCGTCCACGTCGTGGGCCCCCAGCTGGGCCTGACCCAGCCGGGCATGACGGTGGTGTGCGGCGACTCGCACACCTCCACCCACGGGGCGTTCGGGTCCATCGCCATGGGTATCGGTACCTCCGAGGTCGAGCACGTCATGGCCACCCAGACGCTCAGCCTGCGGCCGTTCAAGACGATGGCCGTGACCGTCACCGGCGAGCTGCAGCCGGGCGTCACGGGCAAGGACCTCATCCTCGCCGTCATCGCCCAGATCGGCACCGGCGGGGGGCAGGGTTACATCATCGAGTACCGCGGCGAGGCCATCGAGAAGCTCTCGATGGAGGCCCGGATGACCGTCTGCAACATGAGCATCGAGGCCGGCGCGCGGGCGGGCATGATCGCGCCCGACCAGACCACCTACGACTACCTGCGCGGCCGTCCGCACGCGCCCACGGGCGACGAGTGGGACGAGGCCGTGCGGTACTGGGAGAGCCTGCGCACCGACGACGACGCGGTCTTCGACGCCGAGGTCGTGATCGACGGCTCGGCGCTCACCCCGTTCGTCACCTGGGGCACCAACCCCGGTCAGGGCGTTCCGCTGGGCGCGTCCGTCCCGGACCCGGAGTCGTTCACGGACGAGAGCGCGCGGATCGCCGCCGAGAGCGCCCTGGAGTACATGGACCTGCGGGCCGGCACCCCCATGCGCGAGGTGCCCGTCGACGTCGTGTTCGTCGGGTCGTGCACCAACGGCCGCATCGAAGACCTGCGCACCGTCGCCGAGGTCATCGACGGGCAGAGGATCGCCGACGGCGTGCGGATGCTCGTCGTGCCGGGCTCCATGCGGGTGAGCCAGCAGGCCGAGCGGGAAGGCCTGGACCGGGTGTTCACCGAGTTCGGCGCCGAGTGGCGCCAGCCGGGCTGCTCCATGTGCCTGGGCATGAACCCCGACTCGCTGCTGCCCGGCCAACGGTGCGCGTCCACCTCCAACCGCAACTTCGAGGGACGCCAGGGCAAGGGTGCGCGCACTCACCTCGTCAGCCCGTCGGTCGCCGCGGCCACCGCGGTGCTCGGGCACCTCGCCTCACCCGCCGATCTCGAGCCCGCGAAGGGGGCCTGACACCTCATGGAGCCGATCACCACCCACACCGGCATCGGCGCCCCGCTGCGCCGCTCCAACGTGGACACCGACCAGATCATCCCCGCCGAGTATCTCAAGCGCGTCACACGCACCGGGTTCGAGGACGGCCTGTTCTCCTCCTGGCGGGCGAACGAGCCGGACTTCGTCCTCAACCGCCCGCCGTACGACCGCGCCTCCGTCCTGGTCGCCGGGCCGGACTTCGGGACGGGCTCGTCGCGGGAGCACGCCGTGTGGGCCCTCATGGACTTCGGCTTCCGCGTGGTCGTCTCGTCCCGCTTCGCCGACATCTTCCGCGGCAACTCGGGTAAGTCCGGCCTCGTGGCCGCCCGGGTCGAGCAGGAGAACGTCGAGCTCCTGTGGAAGGTGATGGACGAGCGACCGGGTATCGAGCTCACCGTGGATCTGGTCACCCGCACGATCACCGCGGGCGATGTCACCGTACCGTTCGATATCGATGACTACACGCGCTGGCGGCTCATGGAGGGGCTCGACGACATCGGCCTCACGCTGCGGCGCGCTGACGATATCGAGGCGTTCGAGAGCCGGCGGCCGGCGTTCAAACCGGTCACCACGCCCCGCTGACCGACGCGCGTCAAAAATGTTTCGGAGTCACCTCCGAATTGACCCCCGCCTGGCCCGGCCGTGTGATTATGCTTATATTCATTCCGTGCGGTTGCGAAAGCCGCGCACGCATACTCAGCCGAAGGGGGATCCCCACGTGAACAAAGCCGACCTGATCGCCGAGCTGGCGGACCGGATGGGCGGAGACCACCAGCTCGCCACCGAGGCGCTGGAGAACACCCTCGACATCATCGTGCGGACGGTGGCGTCCGGGGAGTCCATCACCATCATGGGCTTCGGCATCTTCGAGAAGAAGGCACGTGCGGCCCGCGTCGCGCGCAACCCCCACACCGGGGAGTCGATCCCGGTCCCGCCGACCTACTCGCCGGTGTTCCGGCCGGGTCAGTACTTCAAGTCCGTCATCCAGGGCACCGAGACGCTGCCCGAGGGCCGGCTCGCCGCCAAGCGGTCGAGCTCGCATCAGTCGTTCGGCGGCCTGCACGCCAACGGGGTCGGCCTCCGCGACAAGGTCAGCTGAGCCGCCCGGCCGCGGTCGGGCCCGGGCGGCCCGGTGACGGGGCCGCACGCGCCTCAGAACAGCGGCAGGGGGCTCGGGTAGTAGTCGGCGTGGACCACTGTCCCGCCGTCGAACCCCAGCACCCACACGCCGGCCTTCTTCGTGGACGCGTCGCCCACGTCGAGGCCGGCCGGCCCGGCCAGATCGCGGACCATCCCGGGGATGGCTGTGCCCTGCGAGGACACCGCGGCGATCCCCTCGGCGCCGGCGATCCGGGTCAGCCGTGACACGGCCGCGACGGGATCGTCGAGGTACGCCTCGTCGCTCAGCGCCGGCTCGGTCGAGATCGACGCCCCGAGCTCGTCGGCCAGCGGCGCGAGCGTCTGCTCGCACCGGACGCGAGGCGCGCTGTGGAGACGGGTGACACCGAACGCCCGCAGCATCGGCGCCAACATCTCGGCCTGCACCCGGCCGTTCTTCTCCAGCGGCCTCAGGTCGTCGTTACCGCCCCACTCGCTCCGGCGCCCCGCCTTGGCGTGCCGGACGAGCAGCAGGACCGACCGGGCGCGCGGCGCGTCGTCGAAGCGGGTGAGGATCTTCCGGTCGAGCGGGTAGGAGACGAGGCACTTGGCCTCGTCCACGGGCACCCAGCGGATCTCGTCGACCTCGGAGTTGGGGTGGAAGTCACCGCCGGTGGCCAGCGCCGACCAGTAGGTGACCTCTTTACGGGTGTTCTCCTTGAGGGGGTAGGCGGTCGTCCCGATCCGGGAGCGCAGCTCGGCGGCGAAGCCCGTCTCCTCCTCGATCTCGCGCACAGCGGTGACCGGCAGTGCTTCTCCGGCGTCGACCTTGCCCTTGGGGAGCGACCAGTCGTCGTAGCGCGGTCGGTGGACGACCGCACACAGCGGCGAATCGCCGTCCATCCGGTACAGGACCGCTCCGGCGGCCGGGACCACGCGGACCCTGGATTTCCCAGGCTTCGGGCTCATCGGTTACGGAACCCCGCGTGCTGGGAGGCCATTCGCTCCTGGTGATCGACCGAGTCGCCCCAGTCCTCCGGCGCCGGCATGCGTCGCCAGGTCGCGTCCGGCTGGAGGTGGAAGCTGCGGGTCGCCGGGTCGAGCGCCGAGTCGAAGATGCGGTGGATCTGCTCCTTGAGGCGGGGGTCGGTGACGGTGACCATCACCTCGACCCGGCGGTCGAGGTTGCGGTGCATCATGTCAGCGCTGCCGATGAACACCTCGTCCGCACCACGGAAGTGCAGGATCCGCGAGTGCTCGAGGAAGCGGCCGAGGATCGACCGGACGTGGATGTTCTCGCTCAGGCCCGGGACCCCGGCGCGGAGTGAACAGATGCCGCGCACCACGATTTCCACCGGCACGCCGGCCTGGGAGGCCCGGTACAGGGCGTCGATCACCTGCTCGTCCACCAGCGCGTTGGCCTTGAGTCGGATGCCCGCCTCGTGACCGTCCTCGACCAGGGCGATCTCGCGGTCGATCCGCTCGATGATGCCGGAGCGGATCCCCTCCGGCGCCACCAGCAGACGGCGGTATTTGCTCACGTTGGAGAACCCGGTGAGGTGGTTGAACAGGTCCGTCAGGTCCGACACGACCTCCTCGTCGGCCGTGAACAGCCCCACGTCCTCGTACAGCCGGGCCGTCTTGGGATTGTAGTTGCCCGTGCCGATGTGCGCGTACCGCTGGAGCCGGTCGCCCTCCTTGCGCACCACCAGGCAGGTCTTGCAGTGAGTCTTCAGGCCGAGCAGGCCGTAGACGACGTGGACGCCGGCCTGCTCCAGCTCGCGGGCCCACCGGATGTTGTTCTGCTCGTCGAACCGGGCCTTGATCTCCACCAGCGCGACCACCTGCTTGCCGGCCGCCGCGGCGTCGACGAGCGCGTTGACGATGGGGGAGTCACCGGAGGTCCGGTACAGGGTCTGCTTGATCGCCAGGACGTCCTCGTCCGCGGCGGCCTGCTCGATGAATCGCTGCACGGTCGTGGCGAACGAGTCGTAGGGGTGCTCGACGAGGACGTCGCACTCCTGGAGCGAGGCGAAGATGTTGCGGGCGGTTTCCCGCTCGCCGAAGGCCGGGGGAGTGGCCGGGACCATGGGCGGGTCCTTGAGGTCGGGCAGGTCCAGTCCGTGGATCTGCCACAGGCCGGTGAGGTCGAGCAGACCGGAGAACCGGATGACGTCGGCGGAGTCGACGTCGAGTTCCCGCTGCAGGATCCGCAGCATCCGCGGGGTCGTGTCCTCCGCGATCTCCAACCGCACCGCCGACCCGAACCGGCGGCGCGCCAGTTCGCGCTCGAGGGCCTGCAGCAGGTCCTCGTCGCGGTCCTCCTCGACCTCCATGTCCGCGTTGCGGGTCACCCGGAAGACATGGTGTTCGACGACCTCCATGCCCTGGAACAACTCGCCCAGGTGGGCGGCGATGATGTCCTCGGCGGGGACGAACGAGTACTCGTCCGGTCCGCCGCGGTCCACCCGGACGAAGCGCGGGACGTTGTGGGGGATCTTGACCCGGGCGAAGTGCTCCTGGCCCGAGTCGAGGTCGCGGATGATGACCGCGAGGTTGAGGCTCAGGCCCGAGATGTACGGGAACGGGTGCGCCGGGTCCACCGCCAGTGGGGTGAGCACCGGGAAGATCGAGTTGCGGAACAGCTCCGCCAGCGAGAACTTCTCGTCCGCGGTGAGGTCGGACCACGGGAGGATCCGGATGCCGTTCGCCTCCAGCTCCGGACGGATCTCGTCGCGGAACAACCGGGTCTGCTCGTCGCACAGCTCGCGCGTGCGCAGACTGATCCGCCCGAGCTGCTCGGCGGGCGTCTGGCCGTCCGCGGAGCGGACCGACAGCCCGGTCTTGTCACGTCTCTTGAGGCCGGCGACGCGCACCATGTAGAACTCGTCCAGGTTCGAGGCGAAGATCGCGAGGAACTTGGCCCGCTCCAGCAGTGGGAGGCCCTTCTCGCCGGCCAGCGCGAGCACGCGCGCGTTGAAGTCCAGCCAGCTCAGTTCACGGTTGAGATAACGGTCACGGGGCCGGGGCAGTTCCTGGAGGGCGTGCTGTTCTACGGTCACGGCACCATTGTGGCCGATACCCCGTCCGCGTGTGTCGCATGCCGTGTCGAGGGGTCGCGCAGCGCCCCGGCCGTGGCGGCGCCGACGTCACGGGCCGAGAGGGTGGCGAGATCGGCAGGGATGTCGACGTCCCGGCTCGCCGCGGCGAGATCGGCCGCCACGCCGACGGTCACGGCCCCGCCCGCGCGGAACCGGGCCGCGGAGTCGGGGCCGAACCGGCACACCCGGGAGTCGGGCGCGCCCGTCCAGAACGCCATCGTCGTCCCCGCCCCGCGATGGTCCGCGACCGTCGAATGGGGATGCCGCTCGGCGGAGGCGAGGATGCGCGCGAGGTGATGCGGGCGGAGCTCGGGCAGATCGGCGGCGACGACCCCGACCGGTCCGGGGACGCCGGCGAGCGCGGCCGTCAGGGCGGCGTTGAGGGGATCGACGTGGGAACGGGGCAGAGAGGGCTCGGGGACGAACTCCGCGCCGACCCGGGCCGCCAGGTCCCGGACGAGCGGATCGGCGGCCGAGACGACGCGGACCCGACCGACACCGGGGGCGGCGAGGCAAGAGCGCAGCACGTCGGTGGCCATCGCCAGCACCAGGGCTTTCCGCCCGGCCGACGGCAGAGCCGGGTCCAGGCGACTCTTCGCGCGGTCCAGCGCCTTGACGGGGACGACGATCGTCCAGCCGTCAGTGCCGGTCGCGCTGCCCTCAGCTGTGCTCATCGACCGCCATCCTGCCAGTCGCGCCTCGGCGGCGTCCCGCGCCGGGTAGCGTTTGCCGGGATCCACCGCGGTCGGCGGGCAGGGACGACGAGGGCCGGGAGGCGAAGATGGCGCGGATCGCGGTGATGGGAGCGGGGTCCTGGGGGACCGCGGTCGGCAAGGTGCTCGCCGATGCCGGGTCCGAGGTCGTGATGTGGGCGCGCCGCGAGGAGGTGGCGGCGGACATCAACGGCGCGCACTGCAACCCGACCTACCTGCCCGACATCGTGCTGCCCGCGAGCGTGTCGGCGTCCACCGATCCCGCGGAGGTCCTCGAGGGCGCCGAGGAGGTCGTGCTCGCCGTGCCCTCGCAGAGCCTGCGCGGCAACCTCGAGACCTGGGTCCGGTCCTTCGAGCCCGACGCCGGCGTCATCTCGTTGGCCAAGGGCATCGAGACCGGCACCCTCATGCGCATCAGCGAGGTCGTGGCGGAGGTCGTCGGTCTGCCGGAGTCCCGCATCGCCGCGCTGTCCGGCCCGAATCTCGCCCGCGAGATCGCCGAGGGACAGCCCGCCGCCACGGTGATCGCGTGTTCGGACGAGGAGCGGGCCGCGCGCCTCCAGGACGCGTTCTCCACCCCGTACTTCCGGCCGTACACCAACACCGACGTCGTGGGATGCGAGATCGGCGGCGCCACCAAAAACGTCATCGCGTTGGTGTGCGGGATCGCCACCGGGATGGGCCTGGGGGACAACACCATGGCCACCCTCGTCACGCGGGGGCTGGCCGAGACCACCCGGCTCGGGGTGGCGCTGGGGGCCAACCAGATGACGTTCGCCGGGCTGGCCGGGCTGGGCGACCTCGTGGCCACCTGCACCTCGCCGCTGTCGCGCAACCGGACCTTCGGGGAACGGCTGGGCCGCGGCGAGACCCTCGAGCAGGCGCAGCGGGCGACCAACGGCCAGGTCGCCGAAGGGGTCAAGTCGTGCACCTCGATCCGCGAGCTGGCCCGGCGGGCCGGGGTCGAGATGCCGCTCACCGAGGCCGTCCACGAGATCTGCCACGAGGGCGGCGACGCCGTGGAGGTGGCGGTGCGCCTCATGAGACGCAGCACCAAGCCCGAGTAGCCTCGGCCCGGTGAATCGCATCACCGTCGCAGTCCTCTACGGTGGCCGCAGCTCCGAGCACTCCGTGAGTTGCGTGTCCGCCGGTGCCGTCATGGGTCACCTCGACCGCTCCCGCTACGAGGTGATCCCCGTCGGCATCACCGAAGCCGGGGCGTGGACCCTCGGCTCCGACGACACGGCGGACCTGCGCATCGCCGACCGGATCATGCCCGTGGTCGACGCCGGCCGTCCGCGGGTGGCCCTCGGACTGTCCACCGACGACCGCGGCGTGCTGCGGTTCGCCGACGGCGACCGGGCCGGGCAGGAGATCGCCCGGGTGGACGTGGTCTTCCCGGTCATGCACGGCACGCACGCCGAGGACGGGACCATCCAGGGGCTGCTGGAGCTGTCCGGCATCCCGTACGTCGGGCCGGGTGTGTTCGCCAGCGCCGCGGGGATGGACAAGGAGTTCACCAAGGTCGTGCTGGGCGCGGCCGGGCTCCCGATCGGCCGTCAGGTCGTCCTGCGGCCCGGCACCGCGACGCTCTCGCCCGCCGACCGCGACCGTCTGGGGCTGCCGCTCTTCGTCAAGCCGGCCCGCGGCGGTTCGTCCATCGGCATCACCAAGGTCTCTCGGGCGGCCGACCTCGACGCCGCGATCGCCGAGGCCCGCCGCTTCGACGAGAAGGTGATCGTCGAGGCTGCGATCGTCGGCCGCGAGATCGAGTGCGGCGTGTTGGAGTACCCGGACGGCCGGGTCGAGGCGAGCCTGCCGGCCGAGCTGCACATCCCCGGCGAACCGACCGGGGTGGAGGGCGAGACGGAGGGCGACGCCTTCTACGACTTCGACACCAAGTACCTCGACGACGTGACGACCTTCGATCTGCCCGCCGACCTCCCGGCGGAGCAGACCGAGCAGCTACGGACCCTGGCGGTCGAGGCGTTCCACGCCCTCGACGCCCGCGGCCTCAGCCGCGTGGACTTCTTCGTCACCGCCGAGGGGCCGGTGATCAACGAGGTCAACACGATGCCGGGATTCACCCCGATCTCGATGTACCCGCAGATGTGGGCGGCGACCGGGGTCGACTACGAGAGCCTGCTCGACACCCTGATCCGCACCGCGATCACCCGCGGCTGACCTCAGGGCGCGGTGGGGCCCTGCCGAGGGGCGTCGTGGCGCCGTCGGGCGTGTCAGCCCACCGGGGCCGGGTCCGGCTCGACCTCCTCGAGCACGGCGGTGATGGCGTCGGACAGGTCCTGGATCGGGCCGGTGCCGCTGCCCTCGGGCAGGGTCACCGCCACGTACTGCGGGCGGTCGACGGCCACCCAGGTGGAGGCCGTGACGGCCGGATCCGGATCGGGCTCGTTGAACCACTGCACGCCGTTGACCGCCTGCAGCGCCACGCCGACCGTGAACGTCGGCGGGGCCGGCATCCCACACCGCACGATGACCGGCTCGGCGTCCGGCATCCGGTACGCGGCCGTCCCCTCGGGCGCCGGCTCGACCAGCGCCACCCGGGCGGCGTCGCCGAGCGACTCCGGCAGCTGTTCGATCAGGGCGACGCACTCCTCGGACCCCGCGCCCGGGGCCGGGATGGCGACGGCGGCCACCGGCTCGCTCGCGGCCTCCTCGGCCGCCTCGTCGCCGATGCCGCGCACCATCACCAGCACCACCGCCAGCATCGCGAGGGGGATGACGACGGCGAGCGCCACCACGATCTTCGAGACCGGCGCCGCGGACGCGGTGCCCGCATCCCTCGGTCCGGCGTCGTACCGGTCGGCCGGATCCGAATCCCTCGAAGCCACGTCGCGTCGTCCTTCCTCCCACGGCGACCGGCCCGGGGCGCGGCCGCTAGCCTGACGGCAACGCTACAGACCCACGCCGGAGCTCCCGGCGTGGGACTCCACGGGGAAAGGGGTGGCCGCCGTGTCGGACCGGGCCGGGACCTGGATGCATGCGGTCAGCCCCGACCGGGATCTGACCGTCGCACGGGCGGGGGAGGCGGCGGTTCTCGCCGTTCTCAGCGGGCCGGGCGACGGCCACCCGGACGATCCCGTGGGCAACGGGGACGACGCGGCGGTGCTGGGGCCGGCGGAGGCGACGGTGGTCACCACCGACATGCTCGTCGAGGGCACCCACTTCCGACTGGACTTCACCGGCTGGGCCGACCTGGGGCGCCGGGCGGTGGCCCAGAACGTCTCCGACGTCCTGGCGATGGGCGCCGACTGCACCCGGGTGCTCGTCGCCCTCGCCGTACCCGCCGGGACGACCATGCGGCAGATCGAGGACCTCGCCGCGGGGATCCACGGGGAAGCCGCCCGATCCGGTGCCGTCGTGGTGGGCGGCGATCTCACCAGGGCCGACCTCGTCGTCGTCGGCGTCACCGCGCTCGGCACCCTCCCGCGCGGCGCGCGACCACTGCGGATCGACGGCGCGCGGCCCGGGGACACCGTCGCACTCACCGGGACCCCCGGGCGCTCGGCGGCCGGCCTCGCCCTCCTCCTCGCCGGACACCCACACGGACCTCTACAGCAGTCGCACCGCGTCCCGGTGCCCCCGGTCGGGCTCGGGACCGCGGCGCGCCTCGCCGGCGCCCGGTCCCTCACCGACGTCAGCGACGGCCTGCTGCGTGACCTGTCGGGCCTGGCGCGCGCGTCGGGCGTAGCTGCCGATCTCACCATGGACGCGCTCCCCGTCGACCCCCTCCTGTACGAGGCCGCCGGGGCGCTCGGTGCGGCCGACCCCGACGCGCAGGTCACCGACTGGGTGCTCGACGGCGGCGAGGACCACGGCCTGCTCGGCACCTTCCCGCCCGGGGTCGCCCCGCCGGCCGGGTTCACGGTGATCGGCACCGTCCGGGCCGGTGAGCCGGGGCGCGTCACCCTCGACGGCGAGCCGCGGGTCCCCGGGGGCTGGGACTCGGCGCGGGGCGCGAACTAGGGTGGACGCATGGCCGTCTACGCACTCGGAGACCTCGAACCCGATATCGCCCCCGACGCGTGGGTGCACCCCGACGCGGTGGTCATCGGGCGGGTGACCCTCGGGCCCGGCGTCTCCGTGTGGCCCACCGCCGTGCTCCGCGGGGACTACGGGCGCATCGAGGTCGGCGCCATGTCCAACATCCAGGACGGCACCATCGTGCACTGCACGGCGACCGACGCGACGATCATCGGTGAGCACTGCGTGGTCGGGCACAACGCCCACATCGAGGGCGCGACCATCGGCGACCGCACGCTGATCTCGTCCGGGTCGATCGTTCTCAACGGCGCCGTCATCGGCTCGGGCGCCGTCGTCGCCGCGGGATGCCTGGTGCCCCCGCGGTTCGAGCTGCCCGACCGCCGCATGGCGATGGGCATGCCCGCGAAGATCCGGGAGGGCCACGAGGTCGACCCCGCGATGCTCGAGGGCAACACGCAGATGTACCACGACAACGCCATGCGCTACCGCGCCGACCTGCGACGCCTCGACTGACCGGTGAGCACACGACGCGCCCCCGCGCCGCTCGCCGACCTCCTCGACCCCGGCTGGGCGGAGGCCCTGGCCCCGGTCGAGGAGCGGATCCACCGGATGGGCGACTTCCTCCGCGCCGAGAACGCCGCCGGCCGGGGCTTCCTGCCGGCCGCCGACCACGTCCTGAGGGCGTTCACCCAGCCGTTCGACGACGTCCGCGTGCTCATCGTGGGCCAGGATCCCTACCCCACGCCCGGCCATCCGATCGGACTGAGCTTCGCGGTCGAGGCGGACGTGCGCCCGCTGCCACGCAGTCTGGTCAACATCTACCGCGAGTACACCGACGATCTCGGGCTGCCGGCCCCCGCACACGGTGACCTCGGCGCGTGGACCCGGGCGGGGGTGCTGCTCCTCAACCGGGTGCTCACCGTGGCCCCCGGCGAACCCGCCTCCCACCGCCGCAAGGGCTGGGAGGAGATCACCCAGCGGGCGATCGAGGCGCTCGTCGAGCGCGAGCGACCCATGGTGGCGATCCTGTGGGGGCGTGACGCGCAGTCACTGACGCCGATGCTCGGCGACACCCCGGTCATCGCCTCTGCGCACCCCTCACCCCTGTCGGCGTCGCGGGGCTTCTTCGGCTCCAGGCCGTTCAGCCGCGCGAACGAGGAGCTCCGTCGACTCGGCGTGGAGCCGGTCGACTGGAGTCTCCCCGACGAGCCCTGACAGGCGTAGAGGCAGACCGTTTCCGGCGGGCCGGCCGGCCGGCCCGCCCTGCCGCGTCAGCGCCCGCCGAACTCCGGTGTGCGCTTGGCGACGAAGGCATCCACGCCCTCCACCCCGTCGGGGGAGACCGCCAGGCGGGCGATGGAATCCCGCTCGGCGTCGAGCTGCTCGGCGAGCGTCGCGGACTCCGAGGCACGGAGCAGGGCCTTGGCGGCCGCGTGGGACTCGCGGGGCCCGGCGGCCAGGCGCACGGCCAGCTCGCGCGCGGCCTCGCGGACGTCGCCCTCGACGAACGTTGTGAGCAGGCCCAGCTGGTACGCCCGCGCCCCGTCCATCGGCTCGTTGCCGACGATGAACGCCCGCGCCGCCCCCTGGCCGATCGCGCGGGGCAGGCGCCATGACATCCCGCCGTCAGGGGACAGGCCGATTCCCGGGTAGGCCGCCAGCAGTCGGGTGTCGGGGCCACCGACCGAGAAGTCCGCGGCCAGGACCAGCGAGGCTCCGGCGCCGGCCGCCCACCCCGCGACGGCGGCGACGATCGGCACGGGGAGCTCGTCGAGCTGACGGACGACCGCGTGGAGACGGTCGGCGAGCTCACGCACGTGCTCCGCGCGGTCGGGGGCCGCGGCGAAGCCCGGGACGTTGCCGCCCGCGCAAAAGTTCGCCCCCAGGCCCACCAGGAGGACCGCGCCGGCCTCGATATCACCCGCGAGCAGGGCGCGCAGCGCGACCGACGCCTGGTCGACCGCGTCGGAGTCCAGCGAGTTGCCCTTGCCCTCCAGCGAGATCGGGAGCGTGAGTACGCCCTCGGAGAGGGTGACGAGCGGGGTGTCGGCGAGGTCGAAGGTCATCGTGCTGCTCCCGGGTCGTATCGGCCGTCTCGGCTAGTCGGACGGCTGTCGAGTGGTGAGGGTACTAGGCTTGGCCGCGCCGGCCGGGAGTTGCACCACAGGGGTGGTCGTGTGGTGAGGAGGGGTGATGACGCAGGAGTCGACACATGTCGAGGACCGTCCGTCGACCCTCGACGCGCACGGACTGCTCACGTGGGCGCGGCGGTCGGTCGAGATGCTCGCCCTCCATCGCGAGGAGATCAACGCCCTCAACGTCTTCCCGGTGCCCGATTCGGACACCGGGACAAACCTGCTCTACACGATGCGCGCAGCCGTGGACCGTGCGGAGGGTGAGGACGCGTGGATCGCCGAGGGCGGCGGCACGGCGGGCGCCCGCGAGATCGCGGTCGCGCTCGGCCACGGCGCGGTCCACGGGGCGCGCGGCAACTCCGGGGTGATCCTGTCCCAGGTGCTCCGTGCGGTCGGTGAGGCGGCGACCTTCACCGTCGTCGACGCCTCGACCTACCGCCGGGCCCTGCGCACGGCGGTCACGCTCGTCGACCACGCGTTGAGCGACCCCGTGGAGGGAACCATCGTGACGGTCCTGCGCGAGGCCGCCTCGGCGGCGGGTCGCTCCTCGGCCCACTCGCTGGTCGAGGTGGCCCGCGCGGCGGCGGACGCCGGTGCGGGGGCCCTGGACCGCACCACCGCGCAGCTGCCGGCGCTGCGCCGTGCCGGGGTGGTCGACGCCGGCGGCCGGGGCCTGCTCGTCCTGCTCGACGCGATGGTCGAGGTGCTCACGGGACAGACGCCCGAGCGGCCGGAGTACTTCACGCCGTCCGAGCCCGCCGCCGCGGCGGCCGCGGTCGCGGCATCCGGTGGAGACGGCCGGCCCGGCGGCGCGGGAGCCGGTGAAACCTGCGACGCCGAGGGCGTCGGGCGCGGCACGCGCTACGAGGTGATGTACTCGCTGACCCACTCCGACGACGCGCGCGCCGACGAGCTGCGGTCGGCACTCCGGATGCTCGGCGACAGCGTGGTGGTGGTCGGCGACGGCGGCTCGGACGTCAACGCCAGGTGGGCGGTCCACGTCCACACCGACGACATCGGCTCGGCGATCGAGACGGCGCTGCCGCTGGGCCGAGTCACCGAGATCAGGGTCACGGACATGCTCGACCCGACCGGGGACGGCGGCCGGGACGCATCCGCCGACGACGCCGCGGGCGCGGGTACCGGCGGCGCCGCCCGGCGCGGCGGTGCCGGCGGCGAGCCGGGGGTGCGTCGTGTGGTGGCCGTCGTCCCGGACGGCCCGCTCGCCGAGCTGTTCGCGGGCGCGGGCGCCGCGACCGTCGACCCCGGCGAGGACGGGGAGGGTGTGGTCGACGCCGTGCTGGCCGTGGAGGCCGACGAGCTCCTCGTGCTGCCCAACGGGGAGCTCTCGCGCGACCGGATCAGCGCGCTCGACGCCGCCCTGCGGGACGCCGTCGGCCACGCGTTGATCCTGCCGACGGGATCGGTGGTCCAGGGGCTGGCCGCGCTCGCCGTGCACGACCCCACCACGACCCTGTCCCTGGACGGGTTCTCGATGGCCGACGCCGCGGCGGGCACCCGGCACGCGCACCTCGTCCGCGCCGAGCAGGACGCCCTCACCCTGGTCGGCCGGTGCGCGGCGGGCGACCTGCTCGGCGTTGTCGGCCACGACGTGGCGCTCATCGAAACCGACGCGGTCGAGGCCGTGTGCGCGCTGGTCGCCCGGATGCTGTCCGCCGGCGGGGAGCTCGTCACGGTGTTGTTCGGAGACGAGTACGACGAGGCGGCGACCGAGTCGGTGCTGTCCAGGCTGCGCAGCGCGCACCCCGACATCGAGGTCGTCGGCTACGCCGCGGGCCCGGGGCGGGCGCTGGCGCACGTCGGGGTCGAATGACGACGCTCGCCACCACGGACACGCCCCTGGTCGAGGTGCTCGACCCCGGGCTGGCGGAGCGGATCACCACGGCGTTCGGCCACCGGACCGTCGGGGACCTGCTGCACACCCTGCCGCGGCGCTACCGCCAGCACGGGCAACGCTACGACAAGCGGCAGCTCGTCGACGGCGAGCGCGTGACGGTCATCGGCACGGTCACCACGGCCCGGACGAGGACGTACCACACCAAGAAGGGCCAGCCCCGGGAGATGCTCACGCTCACCGTGGAGGACGGCGACACGGAGTTCCGGGTGGTCTTCTTCGCCGGTCGTAGCATCAAGTACCTGCTCCCGGTGGGCACCCTCGCCATGTTCGACGGCACCGTGTCGCATTTCCGTCGCGCGCCGGACCTCAAGCACCCCGAGTTCCTGGTGCTGCGGCCGGTCTCCGGGCAGGGCGGGCAGCTCAAGGGATCGGGTGACCTCGCGGCGCTGGCCCGGCTCGCGGCGGAGATCGACGCCGAGGGTGGGCCGAGCCTGTTCGACCGCCCGCTGCTGCCCGTCTACGCCGCGAAGGAGGGCGTCACCTCCTGGGATCTGCTCGGCGCGGTCGTGACCGCGTTGCGGGCCCTGGTGCCGGTGGTCGACCCCCTGGACGACACCGTGCGCTCGGCGGCGGGGTTGATGGGGCTGGACGAGGCGCTGCGCAAGGCCCATCTGCCCGAGAACGCGCGGGAGAAGGACCACGCGGGCCACCGGCTGCGCTTCGACGAGGCGCTCGCCCTGCAGCTGCTGCTCGGCGCGCGGCGCCGGTTCGTCGCGCGGGACCCGGCGCCGGCGAGCCCGGTGCGCGACGACGGTATCCGTGCGGCGATGGGCGCCCGCATGCCGTTCGAGCTCACCGACGGACAGAAGGCCGTGCTGGAGGAGATCTCCGCCGACCTGGCGCGGGACGAGCCCATGAACCGGCTCCTGCAGGGTGAGGTCGGCTCGGGCAAGACCGTGGTCGCGCTGCTCGCGATGCTGCAGGTGCTCGACGCCGGACGGCAGTGCGTCATGCTCGCCCCCACCGAGGTCCTGGCGGTCCAGCACCACCGGTCACTCACGGCGATGCTCGGTGACCTCGGCGAGCGCGGTCGGCTGGGCGCCGCCGACGAGGCCACCCGCGTCGTGCTGCTCACAGGGTCGATGTCGACCGCCCAGCGGCGGGCGGCCCTGCTCGACATCGTCACCGGTGAGGCGGGGATCGTCGTGGGCACCCACGCCCTGATCCAGGACTCGGTGGACTTCTTCGACCTGGGCCTGGTGGTGGTGGACGAGCAGCATCGCTTCGGGGTGCGCCAGCGTGACCGCCTGCGGTCCAAGGGCCGCGCCGGCATGGTGCCGCACCTGCTGGTGATGACCGCGACCCCCATCCCGCGGACGATCGCCATGACGGTGTTCGGCGACCTGGAGGTCTCCGAGCTCGACGAGCTCCCCGGGGGTCGGCGTCCGATCTCGACGTCCGTCGTGCCCGCACGCGAGCGGCCGGCGTGGTTGGCGCGGGCGTGGGAGCGGGTGCGCGAGGAGGTGGCCGCCGGCCACCGGGCGTACGTGGTGTGTTCCCGCATCGACGCCGACGACGGCAGGTCCGACGACGCGACGAAGGGGGACGACGACGAGGGCGGCGACAGACCGCCGTTGGTCGCCGCCGTGGATCTGCACGAGTACCTGTCCACCGGCCCGCTGGCCGGGCTGAGAATCGGCCTCCTGCACGGCCGGCTCCCGTCGGAGGAGAAGGACGCCACCATGGCCGATTTCGCCGCGGGCCGCCTCGACGTGCTCGTGTCCACGACCGTCATCGAGGTCGGTGTGGACGTCCCCGAGGCCACGGTCATGGTGGTGATGGACGCCGAGCGTTTCGGTGTGAGCCAGCTCCACCAGCTGCGCGGTCGGGTCGGCCGCGGCGGGCTGCCGGGTCTGTGTCTGCTCGTGACCAACTCCCGCGCGGGGAGTCGGTCCATGGAGCGGCTCGACGCGGTCGCCGCCACGACCGACGGGTTCGTCCTGGCCCAACTGGACCTCGTCCAACGGCGCGAGGGGGACGTCCTGGGGGACGCGCAGTCCGGGGCGCTGTCAGCGCTACGGCTGCTGTCGGTGGTCGACGACGGCGACGTCATCGAGATCGCCCGCCGCCACGCCGAGGAGATCCTCGAGGCGGACCCGGGGCTGCACCGGCACCCCGCGCTCGCCGAGCGGGTCCGCCGACTGGCCGGCTCCGAGGAATCCGACTACCTGTTCAGATACTGACTCGACGGGAACCCCAATGACCCGCATCATCTCCGGCCGCCTGCGCGGGCTGTCGATCATCGTGCCGCCGGCCGGGACACGGCCCACGACCGACCGGGTCCGCGAGGCGCTGTTCAGCGCCATCGAGAGCCGGGTGGACCTCGACGGCGCCGCCGTCCTCGACCTGTTCGCCGGCTCCGGGGCGCTCGGGCTCGAAGCCCTGTCCCGGGGAGCCGACACCGCGTGGTTCGTCGAGGAGAACCCCCGGGCGGTGGCCTGCCTGAAGAAGAACACCGCAGGGGCCTCGTCGTCGTCCCCCTCCCTGCGCACCACCGTCAGACGGGCGGCCCTCCCGGCAGCCGTCGAGGGCGACTGCCCCGTGCCCGGCGGGTTCCACCTGGTCCTGGCCGACCCGCCGTACGAGCGCTCGGCCGTGCTCGACGAGCCGGTCCTGGGCGCTCTGCTCGAGGGGGGCTGGCTCGCGGAGGACGCCCTGGTGGTGTGGGAGCGCTCGAAGCGGGACCCCGCCGTGCGCTGGCCCGCCGGCTACGACGTGATCTTCGAGCGCACGTACGGGGAGACCACGATCGAGATGGCCAGGCCGGTTGATACGGTCGCCCCATGATGACCGTCGTGTGCCCAGGCTCCTTCGACCCGGTGACCCTCGGGCACCTCGACATCATCCGCCGCGCCGCGGAGCTGTTCGACGACGTGATCGTGTGCGTGGTCGCCAACCCCAACAAGCAGGGCACCTTCACGATCGACGAGCGCAAGGCGCTCATCGACGAGGTGTGCGCGGACATGCCCGGCGTGCGGGTGGACAGCTTCTACGGACTGCTCGTGGACTACTGCCGGGACCAGGGGGCGACGGCCGTCATCAAGGGCCTGCGCGACTCCACCGACTACGACTACGAGCTGCCGATGGCGCACATGAACCGGTCCATCGCGGGCGTCGACACCGTCTTCCTGCCGACGAGGGCCGACCTGGCGTTCGTGTCGTCGTCGCTGTGCCGCGAGGTCACCCGGCTCGGCGGCGACGTCTCGCATCTGCTGCCGGAGCCGGTCGCCGTCGCGCTGCGGCAGCGCCTGGGCTGAACCGTCGCGCTGCGGGAACGCCTCGGCCGAAATCGCCCGACCACCGGACACACCGCCGCCGCACCGGCCCGCCGCCGTGTGTTGCGGGCACACTGATGGGACGAATGAGACGATCCGGTGAAGGGACGAGCGTGTACCGAGTGTTCCAGGCCCTCGACGAGCTGAACGCGATGATCGAGGACGCCCGCAGTCTGCCCATGACCGCGAACTGTGTGGTGCCCCGGCACGAGTCCCTGCTGTTGCTCGACGACATCCGCGACTCCTTCCCCGGTGAACTCGACGACGCCCAGGACGTGCTGGACCAGCGCGACCGGGTGCTCGCGGAGGCCGACGCCACCGCCCGCGAGACCATCGCCGCCGCGGACGCCGAGGCGGACCGGACCCTGCGCGACGCCCGCGAGGCCGCCGACGCGATGCTCGCCGACGCCAAGTCCCGCGCCGACCGCATGGTCGCCGAGGCCACCGCGCACGCCGACGGGCTCGTCGGCGACGCCCGTGCCGAGGCCGCCGAACTGCTGGACCGGTCACGCCGGGACGCCGAGTCCACCACCACCCGCGCCCGCGCCGAGGCCGACCGGCTGGTCGAGCAGGCCAACATCCTCTACGACCGCACGATCACCGAGGCCCGCCAGGAGCAGCAGCGCATGCTGTTCGAGTCCGAGGTCGTGCGGATCGCCGACGAGGAGGCCGCCCGCGTGCGCGACGCCGCCCACGCCGAGAGCGAGCGTCGGCGCGAGGAGTGCGACGCCTACATCGACGAGAAGATGGCCCGCTTCGAGGAGTTCCTCGGGTCGACGCTGCGCACCGTCGCCCGCGGCCGCGAGGAACTGCACGGTGTCGCGCCCACCGCGCGGCGCGATCCGGCCGCCCGCAGGGGCACCCGTGACGACGAGCGCTTCGGCGACGGGTACGGGGACTACTGAGTCAGGCGGGTAGTCTGCTGGGCGTGTCCACCACCTCCCGCACCCCCCGCCACGGCCGCCCGGCCGCCGATTCGCTCGTCCTCGACACCCGCGTGCTGTCCCGCACACCCGGCGCGATGGAGCCGGTGCGGCGCGCCGCCGTGCTGCCCTCCGACATCGGCGTCGAGCTCATCCGGATCCCGAGCGGGTCGCAGGTCGAGCTGGACCTCATGATGACGTTCGTCGACGAGGGTGTGCTGGTCACCGGGGCGGTCAGCGGCCGGGCCGACGTCGAGTGCGCGCGCTGCCTCGGTGAGTTCACCACCGACGTCGCCGTCGAGTTGACCGAGATGTACGCGACCCCCGGGACCGCCGCGGCCGACGGCGCCGAGGAGGACGAGGTGCGCCTGCTCGACGGCGAGCTGATCGATCTCGAACCGGGCCTCGTCGACGCGTTCGGGCTCGAGTTCCCCATGTCGCCCACGTGCACCGACTACGGACACGACGAGTGCGTGAACCCCGAGACGCCCGCCCCGGACGGGGTCTCCGGCGAGGAGACCGGCCGCATCGACCCGCGTTGGGCCGGACTGGCGGAGAAGTTCGGCATGACCGATCCGGCCGACACCGACGGGGACCGCGCGTGACCGACCAGCCCTCCGCGCTGGACGCCGTCCTGGGCGTGGCCCTGCCCGCCGGCCTGGCGACCCAGGCGCTGACCCACCGCTCCTACGCCTACGAGCACGGGGGGCTGCCACACAACGAGCGCCTCGAGTTCCTCGGCGACGCCGTGCTGGAGCTCGTCGTGACGGAGTACCTCTACAACGCGTACCCGGATCGCCCCGAGGGCGACCTGGCCAAGATCCGCGCGAGCCTGGTCAACACCTACGTCCTGGCCGACATCGCCCGCGAGCTCGGCGACGGCGGACTGGGCCGGCACCTGCGGCTCGGCCGCGGGGAGGAGCTCACCGGCGGTCGGGACAAGCACTCGATCCTCGCCGACACCCTCGAGGCGGTGTTCGGGTCGGTCTACCTCACCCACGGCCTCGAGACGGCCCGCGGCCTGATCGAGAAGATCATCGGCGACCGCCTGACGGTCGTGCCCCATCTGGGCGCGGCGTTGGACTGGAAGACCAGTCTGCAGGAGAAGTGCGCGTCGCTCGGCCGGCCCAAGGCGCGGTACGAGATCACCTCGACGGGACCGGATCACGACAAGACCTTCGCCGCCGTGGTGTTCGTCGGCGACGACTCGCTCGGCGAGGGCACCGGCCGCACCAAGAAGGAGGCCGAGCAGAAGGCCGCCGAGCAGGCCTGGGCGGCCCTGGACGGGACCACGGCGGACCGGACCGCCGGCTGACGTGCCCGAACTTCCCGAGGTCGAGGTCGTCCGCCGGGGACTGGCCGATCACGTCGTGGGCCGCACGCTCGTCTCCGTCGAGGTCACCGGGGCGCGCACGGCCCGCCGCCAGCCCGGGGGCGCGGCCGAGATCGTCGCGCGGCTGACCGGGCGTACCGTCAGCGGGGCGCGGCGGCGCGGCAAGTACCTGTGGCTCACCCTCGACGGCGACGACGCGGCCGGTGCGGACTGCCTCCTGGTCCACCTGGGCATGAGCGGTCAGATGCTCGTCACGGGTGCGGGCGCACCGCCGGTGCGCCACCTGCACGCCCGGGCCGTCCTCGACGACGGCAACGAGCTCCGGTTCGTCGACCAGCGCACGTTCGGCGGGTGGACGGTCGTGCCGCTGGCCGGGGCCCGCGACGGCAGCGGGGTGCTGCTGCCCGCGCCGGCCGCGCACATCGCCGCGGACCCGTTCGAGTCCGCGTTCGATCCCGTCGCCGCCGCCCGGGTCATCCGACGCCGCGACACCGAGATCAAGCGACTCCTGCTGGACCAGACTGTCGTGTCCGGCATCGGCAACATCTACGCCGACGAAGCGCTGTGGCGCTCCGGCCTGCACGGGCGGCGACGATCCGGCGCGGTCACCCTGCGCGCCGTCACCGGCGTCCTCGAGCACGCGCGCGCGGTGATGGCCGACGCCCTCGAGGCCGGCGGCACGTCGTTCGACGCGCTGTACGTCAACGTCAACGGCGCCTCCGGGTACTTCGACCGGTCGCTCGACGTCTACGGCCGCGCGGGCCTGCCGTGCAGCCGCTGCGGGACCGCCGTCGTGCGCGAGGACTTCATGAGCCGGGGCTCGCACTTCTGCCCCGTGTGCCAGCCCGCGCCCCGCCGCCGGAGCGGGGCGCGTCGGCGCCCGGTCGTACGATGACCGCATGACCCAGACGCCTCAGCCCGCACCTCAGGATCCCGCACCCGCCGCCGGGGACGCCCCCGCCCCGGGCACCGGCCCGGAGCTCCGGGTCGACCGGATCGGCACCCGGCGCTACGTGGGCACCTCCTCGCGCGGGGCACGGGTCGAGATCGGGTCGGCCGATGTCGAGGGCGTGTTCACCCCGGGCGAGCTGCTGAAGATCGCTCTCGGTGCGTGCACGGCCATGGCGTCGGACTTCACCGTCTCCCGCCGGCTCGGTGACGACTACGCCGCGACGGTCCGCGTCTCCGGCGACGCCGACCGCGAGAACGAGCGCTACCCGCGCCTCGAGGAGACCTACGAGCTCGACCTGTCGGGCCTGGACCCGGCGATGGTCGACCGCGTGCTCGACATGATCCGCCGTTCGGTCGACGCCACGTGCACCGTCGGCCGGACGATCACCGCGGGTACCGAGGTCGCGCTGCACTTCGAGACCGGGCGCGATCCCGAGTGAGCGCCCCGGGACGGGACCCGGTCCGCCTGGTCGCGTGGGTGCACGGCCACGTCCAGGGGGTGGGCTTCCGCTGGTGGACGCGCAGCCGCGCCCTCGAACTGGGCCTGAGCGGGTACGCGGCCAACAAGCCGGACGGCCGCGTCCACGTGGTGGCCGAGGGCGACGAGGCCGCGTGCTCCAGCCTGCTCGAACTCCTCCGCGGTGGCGACACCCCCGGACGCGTGGACCTCGTCGTCGACACCTACGAACCGGCGCGAGGCGGACTGACGGGATTCGTCGAACGCTGACCTAGGATCGACTCCCGTGTATCTCAAGTCGTTGACGCTCAAGGGCTTCAAGTCCTTCGCGGCGCCGACGACCCTGAAGTTCGAGCCCGGCATCTGCTGCGTCGTCGGCCCCAACGGCTCGGGCAAGTCCAACGTCGTGGACGCGCTGACGTGGGTCATGGGTGAGCACAGCGCCAAGACCCTGCGCGGCGGGAAGATGCAGGACGTCATCTTCGCCGGCACCGCCGGGAAGCAACCGCTCGGCCGCGCCGAGGTCACGCTCACCCTGGACAACTCCGACGGGGCCCTGCCGATCGACTACGCCGAGGTCTCCCTGACCCGCCGGATGTTCCGCGACGGGGCCGCCGAGTACGAGATCAACGGCGACCGCGCCCGCCTCATGGACGTGCAGGAACTGCTGTCGGACTCCGGCATCGGGCGCGAGATGCACGTGATCGTCGGTCAGGGCAAGCTCGCCGAGATCCTCGAGTCCAAACCCGAGGAGCGACGCGCGTTCATCGAGGAGGCCGCCGGTATCCTCAAGCACCGCCGCCGCAAGGAGAAGGCGCAGCGCAAACTCGCCGGGATGCAGGGCAACCTCGACCGGCTCACCGACCTCACCACCGAACTGCGACGCCAGCTCAAGCCGCTGGGGCGACAGGCGGAGGTGGCGCGGCGGGCGCAGACGATCCAGGCCGACCTGCGCGACGCGACGTTCCGGCTGGCCGCCGACGACCTCGTCACCCGCCGGCGCGAGCTCGCCGACGCGGAGAGCGTGCGCGCCCGCCTGGCCGACCGGGTCGCCGAGGCGGTCGACCGCCGGGACGAGCTGGCCCGCGCCGCGGCGGAGACCCAGGCTGAGCTCGACAGGCTCACCCCCGAGGCCGACGCCGCCCAGCAGCGGTGGTTCGCCCTGTCGACCCTGGCCGAGCGGGCCCGCGCGACCGCCCGTATCGCGTCCGACCGCGCCCGTTCGCTCGCGGCCGAGGTCGCGGTCCATCACGGCACGGATCCCGACGAACTCGACCGTCAGGCCGAGCGCGCCGCAGCGCACGAGCAGGACCTCGCGGGCCAGGTGGAGGCCGCCGCCGACCGGGCCCGCCGCGCGACGGAGGCGCTGGGCGCGGCCGAGGCGGCGCTCGCCGCGCTCGAGGCCGAGCACCTTCGGGCGGTCCGTGCGATCGCCGACCGGCGGGAGGGCGTCGCGCGCCTCGCCGGCAAGGTCGAGACGCTCGCCGCGCGCGTGGAGTCGACCGAGGCGGAGATCGCGCGGCTGGACGCCGAGGTAGCCGCCGCCCGCGCCGCCGTGGCCGACGCCGAGACCGAGTTCGACGCCGTGCACGCCCGGATCGGCGCCCACTCCGAGAGCGAGCGCACCCTCGACGAGCACCTCGGCCGCGCGGAGCGCGCCCACCTGGCCGCCCGGGCGCGACTGGCCGAGCTGCAGCGCCTCGAGCGGGAGGCCGATCAGCGGATCGCGCGGTTGGCCGCACGCATCGAGACCCTCGAACAGAACAAGGGCGCCGGTGACGGCGCCGACTGGGTCGTGCGGCACCTCGGCGCGGACGCCGTGGCGGGCACGGTGGGGGAGTCGCTCGGCGTGCGCGACGGCTGGGAGCGGGCGATCGGTGTGGCGCTCGGCCCCGCCGTCGACGCGGTGGTCGTGGACGCCCGCGTGGACCGCGGGGAGGTGCTCGCCGCGCTGCGCGAGGCCGACGCCGGCCGGGCGGGGCTCGTGGGCCGCGGCGAGCCCGGCGGGGACTACCGCCTCGAGGTGGACCTCGTCGACGGCGCCCGGTGGGCCCTGGACGTGGTGGACGTGCCCGAGGACCTGGTCGCCGCGGTGACCGCCCTGTTGGTGGACGTGGTCGTGGTCGACGACCTGGCCGCCGCCCACGCGCAGGTCGGCGCGGACCGGCGCGTGCGCGCGGTGACCCGGGACGGGGAGCTCGCCGGCGCGGGGTGGACCGTCGGTGGCTCGGCGTCCGGGCGCACGGGTCTGGAGATCCAGTCCGCGATCGACGCCGCGGTCGCCGAGCGTGACTCGGTCCGCGCCGAGATCGAGACCACCCGCGCCGAGCTGGCCGGCGCCGAGGCGGAGGACGCCGAGCGCGCCGACCGGTACGCGGAGACCCTCGCCGCGATCGGGGAGTCCGACGCCGCGATCGAGGAGATCTACGCCGAGCTCGCCCGCATCGGGCAGCGGCGTCGCCGCGCCGAGGCGGACGTACGCCGCCTCGAGCAGTCGCGGCGCATCGCCGTGGACAAGCTCGACGCCGCGCGCGCCGAGCACGCCGAGCTGTCCGACCGGTTGGTCCGGGCGGGTGACGACGACGACGAGGTCAGTGCGCCCGAGGACGACGGTCGGGTCGCGGCGCAGGCGGAGGTGGCGGCAGCCCGGGCCGCCGAACTGGAGGCCAGGCTCGCGCACCGCTCCGCCGAGGAACGGGCCGCCGGCGTCCGCGGGAAGTCGGCGTCCCTGCGGCGGGCCGCCCAGGCTGAGCGCGAGTCCCGTGCCCGCGCGGCCCGGGCGGCGGCCGAGCGCCGGCGGGGAGCCGAGGTCGCCGGGGTGGTGGACGAGCTCAGCGGGCGACTGCTGGCACGCCTCGACGAGCTCATCGCCGCCGCCTCGGCGGAACGCGACCGGCTGGGGGCCGCGCGCGCGGAGGCGACCGCCCGGGCCACCGCCCTGCGCGGCGACCTCACGGCGGCGGAGCCCGAGGTCTCACGGCTCGGAGACGCCGCCCACCGCGACGAGATCGTCCGTGCCCAGCTCGAGGTCAAGGTCTCGGAGCTCGAGGCGGCGGTGCTCGAGCGTCACGGGATCGAACCGGAGGCGCTGGTCGCCGAGTACGGGCCCGACGTGGACCTGCCGCCGTCCGCGCTGGAGATGTCGGAGTACGAGGCGGCCCGCGAGCGCGGGGAGGACGTGACCCCGCCGCCGCCCATGCCGTTCGTGCGGTCCGAGCAGGAGCGACGCCTCAGGCGGGCCGAGAAGGACCTGGCCACGCTCGGCAAGGTCAACCCGCTCGCGTTGGAGGAGTTCGCCGCGCTCGAGGAACGCTACGCGTTCCTGTCGACCCAGCTCGACGACGTGAAGAAGGCCCGCGCGGACCTCGAGGGGGTGATCGACGACGTCGACGACCGGATCGAGCAGATCTTCACCGAGGCGTGGATCGACGTCGAGCGCGAGTTCCGCGACGTGTTCTCGGTGCTGTTCCCGGGCGGCGAGGGCCGGCTGGTGCTCACCGAGCCCGACGACATGCTCGCCACCGGCATCGAGGTGGAGGCGCGGCCGCCCGGGAAGAAGGTGAAGCGGCTCTCGCTGCTGTCGGGCGGCGAGAAGTCGCTCACGGCGGTGGCGATGCTGGTGGCGATCTTCAAGGCCCGACCCAGCCCGTTCTACGTGATGGACGAGGTCGAGGCCGCGCTCGACGACACCAACCTGCGGCGGCTCATCGGGCTGTTCGAGCAACTGCGCGAGACCAGCCAGCTCATCGTGATCACCCACCAGAAGCCGACCATGGACGTGGCCGACGTGCTCTACGGCGTGTCCATGCAGGGCGACGGGATCTCCAAGGTCATCTCGCAGCGCATGCGGTGACGCCTCGGCACCCGTCCCGCCGCCGACCCTGACACCATGGGGCCATGCCTCGAAGTGAACTGTTCATGGATCCCAGCCTCGCCCGCGCCGCGCGTGTGCTCTGCACCGTCTCCACCAAGGTGGTGGCCCTCCGCGCGGGCCTCGACCAGGAGAAGCTCAAGAGGTACGAGCGCGGTGCGGCCGACCTCGATGACGCCGAGGTTCAGGCGCTCACCGACGCGCTGACCTACTTCGGCGCGCGGTTCATCCCGGAGAACGACCGCGGGGGCGTGGGCGTGCGACGCAAATTCCGTCGGACCAAGGTCGAGATGATCGACACCTGGGAGGCTGAGGGCGGACCGGTCGGGGAGGACGACTTCTAGTCCGGGATGGGCTCCGTCCGGGGTCGGTCAGGAACGACGGAACACCGACCGGAGCCGCTCCCTGTTGACCGCGCCCACCGCGCGCAGCGGGATCCCCGCCGGACAGACCCGTGCGCACTCGCCGTACAGGGAGCAGGGGCCGAACTCCACGTCCGCCGCCCGGACCATCTCGCGGGCGCGGGGCCCCCGCTCGAGGTCGGAGAACGGCATGAGGGTGAGGTGGGCGAGTGTGGCGCCGACGTAGAGATTGGCCGACCCGTTCGGGCATGAAGCGACGCACGCGCCGCAGCCGATACACGCGGCGAGGTCCAGCGCGGCCTCCGCCGCGTCGTGTCCCTGAAGGGTCGTGTCCGCATCGGGGGCCGCCCCCGTGGGGACCGAGACGTGGGCTCCGGCTCGCGCGACCTCGTCGAGAGCTGCTCGCTCAACCACGAGGTCCCGGATGACCGGGAAGGCCGTCGCCCGCAACGGCTCGATCCGCACGGTGTCACCGTCGGAGAAGGACGCCAGCCGCTGGCGACAGGACGGCGTGTTGTCCGTCGGCCCGTGCGGGCGGCCGTCGACGGTGACCCCGCAGGCCCCGCAGATCCCCTCGCGACAGTCCGAGTCGAACGCCACCGGTTCCGCACCGGCGTCGATCAGCCCGGCGTTGAGGAGGTCGAGCAGATCCAGCACGCTCATCTCCGGCCGGGCGTCGTCGACCTCGTAATCCCGGTAGCGGCCGGACTCGGCGGGGCCCGCTTGCCTCCAGACGCGCAGTGTCAGCCTCAACGGTAGCTCCTCTCGGTGGGGGAGACCGCCGAGAACTCCAGCGGCTCGGCGTGACGGATGAAGGTCCGGGGACCACCGCGGTCGTCGCCCGCGGACCCCCAGGCCGAGACGAAGCACCACCGCTCATCGTCGCGCAGGGCCTCGCCGCCGGGGGTACGGTGCTCGGCGCGGAAGTGGGCTCCGCACGATTCATCGCGGTCGAGGGCGTCCACGCACATCAACTCGGCCAGTTCGAGGAAGTCCGCCACCCGGCCGGCGTGCTCGAGGACGTGGTTGAGGTGAGTGCCCGTGCCGGTGACCCGGAGGTCGACCCAGAACCTGGCCCGCAGGTCCCGGATGCGGTCGATCGCGTGGGAGAGGCCCTGCGCGGTGCGCGTGACACCGCAGCCGGCATAGAGGATCTCGCCCAGCTCCCGGTGGAAGTGCTCCGGTCCGGTCGACCCGCCCACGGTCAGCAGGTCCCGCACTCTCTCGCGGGCGCGGGTCACGGCCGACACGACCACCTCGTCGTCGTCGTCCGGCAGCCCGTCCTCGAGACGGGCCGCCAGATGCGCCGGAACCGAGTGCGGCAGGGTGAACCAACCGTCGACGCTCGCGCTCAGCAGTGAGTTGGCCCCGAGCCGGTTGGCGCCGTGGTAGTTCGACCCGCACTCGCCGCCCACGAACAGCCCCGGGATCGAGGTCTGCAGGTCGTAGTCGCTCCACAGCCCGCCCATCGTGAAGTGGCAGGTCGGGGCGATGCGCATGGGCACGGTGTACGGGTCCTCGCCGGTGGCGTTCGCGTACATCTCGAAGAGGTTGCCGTAGCGCTCGGTCATCCGCCCGCGCCCGTCGCGGGCCAGTGCGTCCCGGAAATCGAGGTACACGGAGTTGCGGCGCGGGCCGACCCCGCGCCCGGCGCCGATCTCGGCGGTGATCGCCCGCGAGGCGACGTCCCGGGGGACGAGGTTGCCGTAGGCGGGGTACCGGCGTTCGAGGAAGAAGTCGCGCCCGGAGTCGGGGATGTCACCCGGGGCGCGGTCGTCGCCCATGTGGCGGGGCACCCAGATCCGACCGTCGTTGCGCAGCGACTCGCTCATGAGGGTCGTCTTGGACTGCCGGTCGTGGTCCTTGGGCAGCGCGGTGGGATGGAACTGGACGAACGACGGCGAGGCGAACAGTGCGCCCCGCTGGTGCGCGCGCCACACCGCCGAGGCGTTGGAGTGGATCGCGAGCGTGGAGGCGTGGAAGACGGTCCCGTAGCCGCCGGTGGCCAGGACGACCGCGTGCGCGGTCTCTGCCCGGATCTGGCCGGTGACCAGGTCCCGTACCACCACCCCGTGGCAGCCGGAGTCGTCGACGACGAGGTCCAGCATCTCGTGGCGGGTGTGCAGCCGCACGGTGCCCGCACTGATCTGCCGCTGGAGGGCCCGGACGCCCGCGATCTGCAGTTGTTGCCCGGTCTGCCCGCGGGAGTAGTACGTCCGGGAGACCTGCACCCCGCCGAAGGACCGGGTGGCCAGCACACCGCCGTACTCACGGGCGAACGGGGTGCCGATGGCGGAGAAGTGGTCGATCACCCGCACCGACTCCTCGCCCAGCCGGAACGCCTCGGCCTCGCGGCCCCGGAAGTCCCCGCCCGAGACCGTGTCGGCGACGAATCTGGCCACGGAGTCGCCGTCCACCCGGCGGCTCCGGGCGGCGTTGATGCCGCCCTGCGCGGCCACCGAGTGCGCCCGGCGGGCGGCATCGTGATAGGTGAACGCCGTCACCCGGTAGCCGAGTTCGCCGAGCGCCGCCGCCGCGCCCGCCCCGGCAAGGCCGGTTCCGACCACCACCACGTGGAAACGGCGACGGTTCGCCGGCGACACGAGCGGGTAGGCGTCGCGTCGCCTGGTCCACGCCGTCGCGGGGTCGCCGGCGGGCGTCCCGGCGGACAGGGTGCCGCCCGCCCGCGCGTCGGGGAGGAGAACCGGGGGCGCGGTGAACGTCACGCCAGCCATCCGAGCTGAACGGAGATCGGGATGGCCGCGTTCCCGAGCAGGACTGCCACGGCGACCGTCCCACCCAGCACCGTGATCACCCCGCGGCTCCGCTCGCCGGTCACGCCCAGGTCGCCAGCCGCCGTGCGGACGCCGTGGGCGATGTGTACCGCCAACAGCAGCATGACCGTGACATAGAAGGCGGCCACCCACGTCCGCGAGAAACTGGCCACGAGGTTGGCGTACGCGGAACCGGGTTCGAACGCCGCGGGGGCGACAGGGGCGGTGCCCGTGGTCATGTCCAGGACGTGGACGACGACGAACAGCAGCGCCGCCACGCCGGTGAGCAGCATCGACCGGGCGCCGAACGAACTGGCTGTCACGCCCGTCCGCCGCCGGTGCGGACCCGCGGACGCTCGGGACCGCCGGACCAACAGCAGTGAGCACCACACGTGCGCCACCAGACTCACCGCCAGCACACCGCGGAGCACCCACAGGACGCCGCTCGGCGGGACGAGCGGGTACAGCAACCTGCGCAGCCACGCGGCGTACGCATCGAAGCCCGGAGCCCCGCCGAACACCTTGAGGTTGCCGACCATGTGCGCCAGCACGAAGGCGGTGAACAGCAATCCCGTGCCCGCCATGACGGTCTTCAGGATCCAGGTGGGCGGGGTCGGCGCCCGAGGCACGGACCGGCGGCGCGCGCGTGGAACCCCCGGCGGCGTCGTAGCGACCTCGACCACTGGGACTCCTCCCCGGACAGCGACAGACGCCAGTCTAGGCCCGCCGTCGCCCCCGGGGACCGGGATGGAGACGAACGGAGTCGTCCATACTGGGCACGTGACTACCACCACCTGGATCATCATCGCCGTCGCCGCGGTGCTGCTGCTGGCCGTCATCGCCCTGGTCGTGGGCCTGCAGCTGCGCAAGAAGCGGCAGATCTCACTGACCAAGGCCGAGGAACGCAAGGAGCTCACCCGCGAGGAGCGGTCCGGCAACTACCAGGCCGGGACGGGGTTCTCCTTCGCACAGGGCGGCGGTGTGGCCGCGCCCGCCAAGGAGCCGATCCCGAGGGAGGAGCCCCGTTCCGCTGCCGCGCCGACCGCGCCGCCCGCCGCGCCGCCCGCGCCGGAGGGCGGCGCGGGCGTCGATGCCGCGCCCGGGACCCCCGTCGTCCAGCCGGACGTCGAACCCGGTCCGAGCGCGGACACGGAGGTCGTCGAGCCCGCTCCCGTCGAGCCGGTGGTCGCGCCGCCGGAGGTGCCCTCCGACGAGGTCCCGGCGCCCACCACCGAGGGCATCACCGGGACCCCCGAGCCGGTCGCACCGGTCGAGCGCATCGATCCGGCCACCGGCCGACTCGACCGCCTCCGGGGCCGGCTGGCCCGCTCGCAGAACACCGTCGGCCAGGGGCTGCTCGGCCTCCTCGGTGCGGGCGACCTCGACGAGGGCGCCTGGGAGGAGATCGAGGACACCCTCATCATGGCCGACCTCGGGGCCACCACGACCCAGCGCGTGGTGGACCGGCTGCGGGAGGAGATCGCGACCCGCCAGGTCCGCACCGAGGCCGAGGTGCGGGACCTGCTCCGGCAGACCCTCATCGACAACCTCCACCCCGAGTACGACCGATCGCTGCGTGCGCTGCCGAACGACGGGACGCCGGCCGTCCTCCTCGTCGTCGGCGTCAACGGCACCGGCAAGACCACCACGACCGGCAAGCTCGCCCGCGTCCTCGTGGCCGACGGCCGCGCCATCCTCCTCGGCGCCGCGGACACGTTCCGCGCCGCCGCGGCGGACCAGCTCCAGACCTGGGCGGAGCGCGTCGGCGCCGAGGTCGTGCGCGGCAAGGAGGGCGCCGATCCCGCCTCGGTCGCCTTCGACGCGGTGAGGCGTGGCGTCGAGACCGGCGTGGACGCCGTGCTCGTCGACACCGCGGGCCGCCTCCACACCAAGGCCGGCCTCATGGACGAGCTCGGCAAGGTCAAGCGGGTCGTCGAGAAGAAGACCCCCGTCGACGAGGTGCTGCTCGTGATCGACGCGACCACCGGGCAGAACGGCCTCATGCAGGCCCGCGTGTTCAAGGAGGTCGTCGACATCACGGGCGTCGTCCTGACCAAGCTCGACGGCACCGCCAAGGGCGGGATCGTCTTCCAGGTCCAGCACGAGCTCGGCGTGCCGGTCAAGCTCGTCGGACTGGGGGAGGGCGCCGACGACCTGGCGCCGTTCACCCCCGAGGCGTTCGTGGACGCCCTGCTCGGGACGTAGGCCCGGGGCGGCGGGCCGCGATACACAACCGGAACCGGGGCCCGCCGCGTGTAACCGTCAGGAAACACACGCGGACACCCACCGCAACACGGCAGCGGAAACCTCTACAGGCGACCGGGGAGCGAGAAGACGCTCACCACGCGATGAAACGAGGAGGACCGCACCGTGATAGGTGACAGTGTCGCGTTGCTCGCCCAGGAGGCGACGCCGGAGTTCGATACGGGAGACACGGCCTGGATGCTCATGGCGGCATCTCTGGTCCTGCTCATGACGCCAGCCCTGGCGCTCTTCTACGGCGGTATGTCCCGGCAGAAGTCGGTACTCAACATGATGATGATGTCGTTCGGCACCATGGGGCTGGTCGGCGTCGTCTACCTGCTGTGGGGCTGGTCGATGTCCTACGGCAGCCAGTCCGTGGCCGGACTGTTCGCCAACCCCTTCGAGATGTTCGGACTGTCCGGGGTGATCGGGGACGCGAGCGGCTGGATGATGTCCGGCTCGGGCGCCTACCCGGCGGTCGTCGACGTCGCCTTCCAGGTGACGTTCGCGATCATCACCGTGGCGCTCATCTCCGGCGCGATCGCCGAGCGCGTCCGGTTCGGCACCTGGCTCGCGTTCGCCGGGGTGTGGGTCACCCTCGCGTACTTCCCGCTCGCCCACATGGTGTGGGGCGGGGGACTGCTCTCCCACTCCGACAGTGGTCTGGCCGCCATGATCTTCGGGACGGTCGACGACGGCGAGGGCGGTCTGACCGCCGCCGTGGGCCCCGTCGACTTCGCCGGTGGAACCGTCGTGCACATCAACGCCGGCATGGCCGCCCTGGTGCTCGTCCTGCTCATCGGCAAGCGGCTCGACTTCGGTCGCACCGCCTTCCGCCCGCACAGCCTGCCCCTGGTCATGCTCGGCGCCGCGCTGCTGTGGTTCGGCTGGTTCGGGTTCAACGCCGGCTCCGCTTTCGGTGCCAACGGCACGGCCGGCCTGGCCTGGGTCAACACCACCGCCGCCACTGCCGCCGCGATGCTGGGCTGGCTCCTGGCCGAGCGTATCCGCGACGGGCACGCCACCAGCCTCGGCGCGGCCTCCGGCGTCGTCGCCGGACTGGTCGCCATCACCCCCGCCGCGGGGTCGGTCCACCCGCTCGGTGCCATCGCCCTCGGCGCGATCGCGGGTGTGCTGTCCGCCCTCGCCGTGGGACTCAAGCACCGCTTCGGCTACGACGACGCGCTCGACGTGGTGGGCGTCCACCTGGTCGCCGGCCTGTGGGGCACGATCGCGATCGGGCTGTTCGCCACCGGCACCTTCGACACCGCCCCCGGGATCTTCTACTCCGGCGAGGGATGGAAGCTCCTCGTGGTCCAGATCGTGATCGCCGTCGCGGCGCTCGTGTTCACCGCGGTGATGACCGCGATCGCCTGGGCGATCTGCCGCCCCCTCGGGTGGCGGATCGACAAGTCCGACGAGCAGGCCGGCATCGACGGCGCCCAGCACGCGGAGACCGCGTACGAACCCTCCACCAGCGCGCTCATCCGCTGACCCGATCACCTCGAAAGGAACCACGACATGAAGCTCGTGACCGCGATCGTCAAGCCGTTCACGCTCGACGACGTCAAGGCCGCCCTCGAGCAGGCCGGCATCCACGGACTGACCATCAGCGAGGTCCAGGGCTACGGCCGCCAGAAAGGCCACACCGAGGTCTACCGCGGCGCCGAGTACGCCGTCGACTTCGTCCCGAAGATCCGGGTCGAGGTGGTGGTCGACGACGACACCGCCGGGGCGGTCGTGCAGCTGATCGTCGACGCGGCCCGCACCGGCAAGATCGGCGACGGCAAGGTCTGGGTGACCGCCGTCGAGAGCATCGTCCGTGTCCGCACGGGCGAGGAGGGCGTCGACGCCATCTGAGCGGCCCCGCCCGTTCACCCACGCACACCCCGCTTCCGCGCGCGGGTCGTCCCCGACGGGGACGGCCCGCGCGCTCTCGTGCGCGCCTGCTCCGTGCGGGGCCGTTCACAGAAGCGAAACACGCCCGCCCCGGCGGGGTGACACGGGCGCGGGACTCTGGATCCGACGGACGTGGGGAAGGGGAGAGGGATGACGGCGACGGCTGACGGCGAACGTGCCACGGCACTGCGGGCCGGACGCGCACGGATCCTCTCCGCGCGACGCGAGGATCTACCGGCCGCTGCGCTACGGGCCGCCCTCTGCGAGCTCTACGAGATGGAGTTGGCGAGGCTCGCCGAGGAGGCCGGCGTCGACCCGGGCTCCGGATTCGCCCTCATCGCGTTCGGCGGACTCGGTCGCAGGGAGGTCCTGCCACATTCCGACCTCGACCTGGTGCTCGTGCACGAGCGCCGCACCGACCGCGACGTGGGCGAGCTCGCCGACGCGCTGTGGTACCCGCTATGGGACTCCGGGGTGGGCCTCGACCACAGCGTCCGCACGGTCGACCAGTGCCTCGCCGTCGCCGCGGCTGACGTCTCGGTGGGCCTGAGCCTGCTCGACGCGCGGGTGATCGCCGGCGACGCGGATCTCGGTGCTCTGGTCGTCGACGGTGCCCGCCGCCAGTGGCGTGACCAGATCGCCTCCCGCTTCGACGACCTCGTCGCCGCGGCCGCGGCCAGGCGCCACCGCGCCGGCGTCATCGCCCACCGCAGCGAGCCGGATCTCAAGAACGGTGTCGGGGGGCTGCGCGACGCACAGCTCGTCACCGCCCTGGCGCTGGCGCACCTCAGCGACGGCCGGCCGGTGGTGCCCGGGGGGATGGCCGCCGCGCACCGGCTCGTGCTCGACGCCCGCACCGAGCTGCACCGGGTCGCCGGACGAGCCCGCGAGGTGCTACACGCGGAGTACGGCGACGAGGTCGGCCGTGCCCTCGGACTCGGTGACCGGTTCGACCTCGCCCGTGCCCTCAGCGACGCCTCCCGCACGATCGCCTTCACCGCCGACCAGGCGATCCGCGGATCGTGCGCCACCCTGTCGACGCGGGGACTCACCGGGCTGCTGAGGCGGTCCCCGGTCCGCCGGCCGCTGGACGACGGCGTGGTCGAGCACGCGGGCGAGGTGGCGCTGGCCCGTGGCGCGCGCGTCGAGGAGGAGCCCTGGCTACCCCTGCGCGTGGCGGCCGCCGCCGCGCGCTTCTCCCTCCCGGTGGCGGGGTCCACCCTCGGCGTCCTGGCCGAGCGCAGCCCCGCCCCCGACGGCCGCTGGCCCGCGGAGGCGCTGTCCGACCTGCTGGTCCTGCTGGGCTCTGGGGAGGCGCAGATCCCCGTTCACGAGGCCCTCGACCGTTGCGGACTGTGGGAACGCCTGCTGCCGGAGTGGTCCGGCGTGCGGGATCTGCCCGCCCGCGAACGCACGCACGTCTACACCGTCGACAGGCACCTCGTGCAGACGGCGGTCGAGGCGTCGCGGCTCACCACCTCGGTCGCGCGGGCCGACCTCCTGCTGCTCGCGGCGCTCCTCCACGACCTCGGCAAGAGCCGCGTGGGCGACCACAGCGAGAACGGCGCGGTGATGATCCGGCCGATCGCCGAGAGGATGGGGTTGAGCGTGCGCGACACCCAGACCCTGGAACGACTGGTCCGACACCACCTCCTCCTCGCGAGGACCGCCGCACGCCGCGACCCCTCCGACCCGGAGACCGCCCAGTTCGTCCTCGACACCCTGGACTGGGACACGGTCGCGCTGGACGTGTTGGCCGCGCTCACCGAGGCCGACTCGATCGCCACCGGACCGACCGTGTGGTCGGCGGGACGGGCCGGCGTGCACACGGCGCTCGTCGCGGCGTGCCGCGCCCAGGTGGGACCCCGCCCGGCCGCCGTCGAGGCCCCGACGGTGCGGGCGTCGAGACGGCACGGTCCCCCCGACGTCGTCGTCGACCTCCGTGCGGCGGGCACGGGCACCACACACGAGGTCACCCTCGTGGCCCCCGGTGCCGGAAGGTCATTGGCGGTGGCTGCGGAGGTCCTCGCCGCCCACCGACTGGAGATCGTCGACGCGGAGATCGACCTGCGGCCGCCCGGGGGGATGCGCGCGAGGATGACCGTCTCCACGCGGTTCGGCGACCCGGTGGACGCCCGCGTGCTCCGGCAGGACCTGCGACGGTCGATCGACGCCGGCCTGCCGGGATCGCTGCGCGCGGCCCTCGCCCGCGGCGAGGCCGTGCCCATCGGTCCCCCGCGGGCCAGATCCTCGGTCCTCGTCGGGCACCGCTCCGACGCGGACGGCGTGATGATGGAGGTCCGCGCCGAGGACCGACCCGGGCTGTTCGCCCGGATCGTCTCCGCGATCCTGCAGACGGGCGCCCGGATCGACTGGGTGGTGGTCCGCACCAGGGGTGCCGCGGTCGAGGACGTGTTCGCCCTCTCCGGTCCGGGTGCGGTCCTCAGCACGGCCGGTCAGGTCGAGTCACTGCTGCCGGGACACGAGCCCGCGACGCCCGTCGTCGCGCGTGCCGATACCCTGTGATCAGTCGTCGCCGACGACGCCGGGACGCGCGCGCTCCCGGGACGCGAACCAGGGAGCTGTTGCCGTGTTCGAATCCTTGTCCGACCGTCTCACAGGGGCGCTCAAGGACCTGCGCGGAAAAGGTCGGCTGAGCGACGCCGACATCGACGCGACGGCCCGCGAGATCCGACTCGCGCTGCTCGAGGCCGACGTCGCACTGCCGGTCGTTCGCGCCTTCATCTCCCGGGTCAAGGAACGGGCCAAGGGCGCCGAGGTCTCCGAGGCGCTCAACCCCGCGCAGCAGGTCGTCAAGATCGTCGACGCCGAGCTCACCGCCATCCTCGGTGGCGAGGCCCGCCGGATCGAGTTCGCCAAGCAACCACCGACGGTGATCATGCTGGCCGGCCTCCAGGGTGCGGGTAAGACCACGCTGGCGGGAAAGCTCGCGTACTGGCTCAAGGGCCAGGGGCACACGCCGCTGTTGGTGGCGTGCGACCTCCAACGCCCGGGCGCGGTCGACCAGCTACGCATCGTCGGTGAGCGCGCCGGAGTACAGACCTTCGCCCCACACCCCGGCACCTCGGTCGGCGGGGACGGCGCGGAGATCGGCGTCCAGGAGCCGGTGTCCGTCGCGCAGCGCGGGCTGGCCCACGCACGCGCCAAGATGCACGACGTCGTGATCGTCGACACCGCCGGCCGCCTCGGCATCGACGAGGAGATGATGGCCCAGGCCCGCGGCATCCGCGACGCCGTCCAGCCGCACGAGACCTTCTTCGTCCTGGACGCCATGATCGGTCAGGACGCGGTGGTCACCGCCGAGGCGTTCCGCGAGGGCGTGGGCTTCACCGGCGTCGTGCTCACCAAGCTCGACGGCGACGCGCGCGGCGGCGCCGCGCTGAGCGTCCGCGAGCTCACGGGCACCCCGATCATGTTCGCCTCGGACGGCGAGAAGCTCGAGGACTTCGACGTCTTCCACCCGGAGCGCATGTCGAGCAGGATCCTCGGCATGGGCGACGTCCTCTCGCTCATCGAGCAGGCGGAGACGGTCTTCGACGCCAAGGAGGCCGAGAAGACCGCCGCCAAGATCGGCTCCGGCGAGCTCACGCTCGAGGACTTCCTCGACCAGATGATGATGATCCGCAAGATGGGTCCCATCGGGAACCTGCTCGGCATGCTGCCCGGCGGCAAGGACATGAAGGCCGCCGTCGGCGACATCGACGAGAAGCACCTCGACCGCATCCAGGCGATCATCCGCGGCATGACCCCCGAGGAACGCGCCGATCCCAAGATCATCAACGGATCCCGGCGTCAACGCATCGCCAACGGCTCGGGCGTCACCGTCACCGACGTCAACCAGCTCGTCGACCGGTTCTTCGAGGCGCGCAAGATGATGAGCCGGATGGCCGGCCAGATGGGGATGCCCGGTGCCGGGCGAAAGAACCAGCGCAAGGGCAAGAAGGGCAAGGGGAAGGGCAAGGGGCGCGGCCCCACGCCGCCGAAGAACCGCGGCATGATGCCCGGGATGCCCGGGATGCCCGGGATGCCGCCCGGGGGCATGCCGGACCTGTCCCAGATGCCGCCGGGCCTGGACCAGCTCCCGCCCGGCCTCGAGGGCATCGATCTGGACAACCTCAAGTTCCCCAAGAGGTGACCCGACGGCCCGTGTGCACCGATTGGTGCGCGCGGGCCGGGCGTGTCTAGACTGGACCGCTGGACGCCGTCACCGGTGGGTCCCCACGCGGGGGTCCGGGCCGAACGGCGGTCACCCGGAAGGCGAAACCGGACCCCGCGAGCAGCGCGGGCGTCGCTGAATCGCCATGTGACCCACTACAGGAAGTGAGACGCGCTCATGGCCGTCAAGATCAAGCTCACCCGACTCGGCAAGATCCGCAACCCGCAGTACCGGGTCGTCGTCGCCGACGCCCGTACCCGCCGCGACGGTCGCTCCATCGAGACCATCGGCCTCTACCGCCCGAAGGAGGAGCCGAGCTTCATCCAGATCGACTCCGACCGGGCCCAGTACTGGCTCGGCGTGGGCGCCCAGCCGACCGAGGCCGTCGAGCAGCTGCTCAAGATCACGGGCGACTGGCAGAAGTTCAAGGGCATCGAGGGCGCCGAGGGCACCCTGCGCACCCCGGAGGCCAAGCCCTCCAAGCTGGACCTGTTCAACAAGGCGCTCGAGGAGGCCCAGGGCGAGCCGTCCGCCGAGGCCATCACCGCCAAGCGCAAGGCCGACAAGGCGAAGAAGGCCGAAGAGGCCAAGAAGGCCGAGCAGGAGGCCGCCGCGTCGACCGACTCCGCCGAGGGTGAGGCCGCGTCGGCTGACGCCGAGACCGCCGAGGCCTGAGACAGATGAACGACATGGTCGTCGACGCCGTCGACCACCTCGTCCGCGGCATCGTGTCGGATCCCGACGCCGTGTCCGTCCGGTCGAGTGGTGGTCGGCGCGGCACCGTGATCCGGGTGGCGGTCGCGCCCGAGGATCTCGGCCGTGTCATCGGGCGGGGCGGTCGAACCGCGTCCGCCATCCGGACGATCGTCTCCGCCGTCGGGGGAGAGGGCATCCGGGTCGACGTGGTCGACACCGACCGCTGATCCCACCCCGTACGCGCCGACAACCGGAGGACCTGACACACCATGGAGCTCGTCGTGGGCCGCGTCGTCAAATCGCACGGCGTCCGCGGCGAGCTCGTGGTGGAGGTCCGTACCGACTCGCCCGAGGAGCGCTTCGCCCCCGGCGCGCGGCTCACCGGCCGCGTCGGCAAGGGGGACCGCGCCACCGACCGTGACGTCACAGTGGAAGCCGCCCGGAGCCATTCCGGGCGGCTTCTCGTGCGCCTGGCCGGTGTATCCGACCGCGACACGGCCGACGCGCTGCGCGGCATGCTCCTGCTGGTCGACTCCGCCGAGCTCCCCGATCCAGAGGACCCGGACGAGTACCACGATCACCAGCTCGTCGGGCTCCGGGTCCTCGACACCTCGGGCGCACCGCTCGGCGAGGTCACCGAGATCGTCCACACCCCCGCCGGTGAGCTCCTCGGGATCCGACTGACCGACGGTGCCGACGCGCTCGTGCCCTTCGTCACCGAGATGGTCCCCGAGGTGGACGTCCCCGGTGGGACGTGCGTCATCGACCCACCGGAGGGGCTGCTCGACCTGGGCACGTCGTGACCGGGCCCGCCGCCGAGGAGCGGCGCGGGCCGATCATGCGTCTCGACGTCGTCACCGTCTTCCCCGACTACCTCGCCCCGCTCCGGCTCGCCCTCCTCGGTCGCGCCGTCGACCGGGGCATTATCGAGGTCGGCGTCCACGATCTGCGCGCCTGGACCCACGACGTGCACAAATCCGTCGACGACACCCCGTTCGGCGGCGGGCCGGGGATGGTGATGCGGCCGACGGTGTGGGGCGTCGCGCTCGACGACCTAGTTCCCCAGACCGACACCGGGCTGACGACGGGGCCGGCCGCCTCGGATCCGGACTCCCGGCCCCTGCTGATCGTCCCGACCCCCGCCGGGCGGCCCTTCTCCCAGTCCGACGCCCACAGGTACGCCCGCCGCCGTCGGATCGTGTTCGCGTGCGGCCGCTACGAGGGCATCGATCAGCGCGTGGTCGACGAGGCCTCCGAGCGCATGGACGTCGAAGAGGTCAGCATCGGGGACTACGTCCTGATCGGAGGCGAGGTAGCCGTCCTCGTCATCGCGGAGGCCGTGGTACGCCTCCTGCCCGGTGTGCTGGGGAACCGGCGTAGTCACGAGGAGGATTCCTTCTCCGACGGTCTCCTCGAGGGACCGAGCTACACCCGCCCCGAGATATGGCGCGACCGCCCGGTGCCCGACGTCCTCAAGAGCGGCGATCACGCGAGGATCGCACGCTGGCGCCGCGACGAATCGCTGCGGCGGACCGCGGAGAGGCGCCCGGACCTCCTGGGCGGGGCCCCGCTCAGCGCCGCCGACCTGCAGACCCTGGCCGAGCTGGGCTGGGAACCGCCAGAGGGTTGATTTGGGCCACCCCCGGCGGGGATGGCACACTAGCGAGGTTGACCTTTCGGGCGCACGCGCGCCCGGGGACGGTCGCGCTGATCCGGGGCACGAACCGGTCGACCCGCCTGACGGCGGGCGCCAGGGTCCTCTGTCCTCATTCCTGACATGCAAGGAACACAATGAACACTCTCGACTTCATCGACAACAAGTCCCTCCGGGACGACATCCCGGAGTTCCGTGCCGGCGACACGCTCGACGTGCACGTCAAGGTCATCGAGGGCTCCAAGGAGCGCATCCAGGTCTTCAAGGGCGTCGTGATCCGTCGCCAGGGCGGCGGCGTCCGCGAGACCTTCACCGTCCGCAAGGTCTCGTTCGGCGTCGGCGTCGAGCGCACGTTCCCCGTGCACTCGCCCAACATCGACCGCATCGACGTGCTCGTGCGTGGCGACGTCCGCCGCGCCAAGCTCTACTACCTGCGTGAGCTCCGCGGCAAGGCCGCGAAGATCAAGGAGAAGCGCTGAGCGCATAGAGCGCGTCGGACTCGACCGCCGTCAGCGGTGCGGGATCGACTACGCTCATCCGGGTGAGCAGCACCGACACGCCCGGACACGACACCGCCGAGCCGGGGCCCCGTGATCACGGGGCCCCGGCTCGTGGCGTCGAGAAGAAGGGCCAGCCCTGGTACATCGAGATCCCGCTGCTGGTGGTGATCGCCCTGGCCCTGGTGTTCGTCTTCCAGACCTTCGTCGGTCGCGTCTACCAGATCCCGTCCGAGTCCATGGAACCCACGCTGCACGGCTGCGCGGGCTGCACGGGCGACCGGATCTTCGTCGACAAGATCAGCTACCGGTTCGGTGATCCCCGGCCCGGCGACGTGGTCGTCTTCGAAGGGCCCGAGTCGTGGAACGAGGGGTACCAGTCCATCCGTTCGGACAACCCTGTCATCCGCACCCTCCAAAACATCGGCGGAGTGATCGGCATCGTCCCGCCCGACCAGAACGACATGGTCAAGCGCGTGATCGCGGTGGGCGGGCAGACGGTGGGGGGATGCGCGCCGGACGGGTCGCTCCTCGTCGACGGTCAACCCCTGGACGAGCCCTACCTCAACGAGGACCCGTCGCCCGCCCGTAACCCGTTGAACTGCGCGTTCGGTCCCGTCACGGTCCCCGAGGGCAACTACTGGGTGATGGGCGACAACCGCGGCAACTCCGCGGACTCCCGCTTCCACATGGGAGACGAACACCAGGGCACGGTGCCGGCGGAGAACATTATCGGCAAGGTGCAGGCGATCATCCTCCCGTTCGACCGGATCGGGACGGTCTCCTCGCCGGACATCAGCGCGGGGTGACCCGGGCACGCCCCGACCGGTCGCGACGGCACCGCCTGCTGCCCACCCGGGCGCGGGTGACCCGCAGGGACGGCCGGCTCGCGCTGGAGGCCGCGCTCACCCGACGGGGGCTGGGTCCCGTCGCGGGCGTCGACGAGGCCGGCCGCGGTTCCTGTGCGGGACCGCTCGTCGTGGCGGCGTGTGTGCTCGGTGACCGGCTCCACCCGGAACTCGCGGACCTGGACGACTCCAAAAAGCTCACCGCCGCGGCCCGCGCCCGGCTCCACGACGCGGTCCTGCGGCGCGCGAGGGCTGTCTCGGTCGTCGTGATCGAACCGGATCGGATCGACGCGCGCGGGATCCACCGCTGCAACATCGAGGGGATGCGTCGGGCGGTCGCCGCCCTGGACCCGCGACCCGGGTTCGTCCTGACGGACGGGTTCGCGGTCGACGGTCTCGGGTGCCAGTCCACGGCGGTGATCGGGGGTGACGCGGTGGTCGCATCCATCGCCGCCGCGAGTGTCCTCGCGAAGGTCACGCGCGATCGGATTATGGTGGACCTCGACTCGCGGTACCCGGGCTACGGCTTCGCCGCCCACAAGGGGTACAGCACCACGGGTCACGCCAGGGCGATCGAGCAGCTCGGTCCCAGCGACATCCATCGGATGTCGTACGCCAACGTCCGTCGCGCCGCGCAGGCGCATTCGAGGAGCAGCACGAGATGAGCGCCGAGGATCTGGAGAACTACGAGACCGAGATGGAGCTCTCGCTATATCGCGAGTACCGCGACATCGTCGGTCAGTTCACCTACGTCGTCGAGACGGAGCGGCGCTTCTACCTCGCCAACGCCGTCGAGTTGATCCCGCGGTCCGCCGACGGGGAGGTGTACTTCGACGTACGTATGTCCGACGCGTGGGTGTGGGACATGTACCGACCTGCTCGTTTCGTCAAGTACGTGCGCGTCCTGACGTTCAAGGACGTCAACATCGAGGAACTCGACAAGCCCGAACTGCGCCTGCCGGAGTAGCCACCGGCCCGGTTCTCCACAGCCCGATCCGCCTCCACAGGAGACCCCCGGCCCGGTCCGCGACCAGCGGATCGGGCCGTCGTCGTCGGGCAGGGTGTGCCCCGGCGGACCCGGACGGGCCGGGCCGCCGGGAGGACGGCGATGACAGGGGACGGGGTGGGACGCGCCAGGGGCGGCGAGGACCAGCGGGTGCGGACAGGTCGGATCGGGGAGCAACACGCGGCGGGCCTGCTGGAGGCCCGCGGTGCGGTGGTGATCAGCCGGAACTGGCGGTGTCCGGTCGGGGAACTCGATCTGGTGGTCCTGGACTCCGCGGGCAGACTGCGATTCGTCGAGGTGAGGACCCGCACCGGTAGGGGTTTCGGCAGCCCGGCCGAGTCCGTCACGGGGAAGAAGCGCCGGCGCCTGCGCCTGCTGGCCGCCCACTGGCTGGCGGAGCACCCGGGTCGCTGGCGTCAGGTCTGCTTCGACGTGGTCGGGGTGGATCTGGCCGATCCCTCACGGCCCCGGCTCGAGTTGTTCGAGGACGTGATGTAGCCGTGGCGCTCGGGCGGACGTGGGCGGTGACCCTGCACGGGGTGGGCGGTCAGATCGTCGAGGTCGAGGCGGACGTGGGACGCGGGCTGCCGGGGGTGAGCATCGTGGGGCTGCCGGATTCGGCGGTGCTGCAGGCCCGGGAGCGGATTCGGGCGGCGGTGATCAACAGCGGACTGTCGTGGCCAGTGGGCAAGGTCGTCTTGTCCCTGTCGCCGGCGGGTCTGCCCAAGCGGGGCTCCGGTTTCGACCTGGCGCTCGCGGTGGGGACCCTCACCGCGTCCGGGGAGCTGCCCGCGTCCTGCTTCGACGGCACGCTGCTGGTGGGTGAGCTCGCCCTGGACGGGCGGGTCCGTGCGGTCCGTGGGGTCCTTCCCGCGGTGCTCGCCGCCCGGGACGCCGGGCTGCCCCGCGCGATCGTTCCGAGCGCCAACCTCGCGGAGGCCCGGCTGGTGCGGGGAATCGACTCCGCGGGCGTGGACTCGCTGGCGATGCTCGGGGTGTGGAGCCGTGGTGGCGGGGCGCTGGTGTCGGACGCGCCGGCCGCGCGTGCCGTGGGCGGGCGGCCCCGCGAGGACCTCGCCGAGGTGCACGGCCAGGACGACTGCCGTCGGGCGGTGGAGATCGCGGCCGCCGGCGGGCACGCCCTTCTCCTCCGCGGGGCGCCGGGGACAGGCAAGACGATGCTGGCGCGTCGACTGCCCGGCCTCCTGCCGGATCTGGGGGAGTGCGAGGCGCTCGAGGCCACGGCCGTCCACTCGGTGATGGGCAAGCTCGCCCCGAGGGATCCGCTGCTGCGTCGGCCGCCGTTCGTCGCCCCGCACCACTCGGCCTCGGTGGCCTCGTTGGTGGGGGGCGGGAACAACGTCGCGCGTCCGGGGGCGGTGACGCTCGCGCACCGTGGGGTGTTGTTCCTCGACGAGTGCGCCGAGTTCCCCGCCCGTGTGCTCGACAGCCTGCGCACCCCGCTGGAGGACGGGGAGGTGAGGATCGCCCGCCGGGACGGTATCTCGGTCTATCCCGCGCGATTCCAGTTGGTGATGGCCGCCAACGACTGCCCGTGTGGCAGCGCGCGCCCGGACGCGTGCACCTGCACGCCGGACGCGCGGCGGAGGTACGGCCGCTCGCTGACGGGCCCATTGCGGGACCGCATCGATATCGCGGCCCGCACCCTGCCGATCGGATCGGATCTGTTCGCGGTCGGGGAGGTCGAGGACACGGCCGCGGTACGCGCCAGGGTGGCCGCGGCGCGCGCGGCAGCCGCCGAGAGGTGGGCCGGGTGCCCGGACGCGGCGGGCGCCCGGTCCAATGCCGAGGTACCCGGGCGCGTGTTGCGCTCGGTGTGGGGGCTCGATCGGAGCGCGGTGCAGCCGCTCGACCGCGCGCTCGCCCACGGGGTGCTGTCCGCGCGGGGCGTCGATCGATGCCTGCGCCTGGCGTGGACGGTCGCCGACCTGGACGGGGCGACCGTGCCGCGTGAGCCCCATGTGGCCGAGGCGTTGATGCTGCGAGGAGAGGACTGATGTCGGTGGGCGAGCAAGAGGCCGTGGCGGTGCCGTGGGACGTCCGCGAGGCGTACGCGTATCTGGGAGCGGTCACCGAAAGACCGACCGCGCAGGTGTGGGACCTGGTCGACTCGGTCGGTCCGGTCGCCGCGCGGGACCTCATCCGGGCCGGGCGGGCGGGCGAGACGCTGAACGCCCAGGCCGAGTCCCGTCGCGAGCACGTGGACGGGGCGGCCCTTCTCGACTCGGCCGCGACCGTGGGTGCCCGCCTGGTGGTGCCGGGCGACCCGGGCTGGCCGGGATACGCGCTCGCGCCACTCGACCGGCCACGCGGGCGTCGCCGGGACGGCACGGGCGGGGTGCCCACCGCGTTGCGCCCGCTCGGGTTGTGGTGGCGGGGGCCTGCCGACCCGGCGACGGCGCTGGGGAGGTCTGTGGCGGTGGTGGGCACCCGGGCGCCCACGCCGTACGGCCGGACGGTGGCCGCGGATCTGAGCGCCGGGGCCGCGGCGGAGGGGTTCACGGTGGTCTCGGGAGGCGCGTTCGGCATCGACGCGGCCGCGCACCGCGCTGTGCTCGGGGTGCGCGGCACGACGATCGCGGTCCTGGCCGGGGGCGTCGACCGCCTGTACCCGCGCGGCAACGACGGCCTGCTCCGTGAGGTCGCGGAGACAGGCGCGGTCATCTCGGCCCAGCCGCCGGGAACCGGGGTGACGCGGTACCGGTTCCTCGACCGCAACCGCATCATCGCGGCGTTGACGGGCGCGACGGTGGTGGTCGAGGCGGCGGCCCGCAGCGGTGCGCTGAGCACGGCGGCGTGGGCGGCGGCCCTCGACCGGCCGGTCGGGGCCGTACCGGGTCCGGTCACCTCGGTCGCGTCGGTCGGGTGCCATCTCCTCCTCCGGGACCGCGGGGCGGTGCTGATCGGACGCACGGCGGACGTGGTCGAGCTGGCCGGAGCGATGGGGGAGACGGCGCCGCCGCCGGCCCGGGAGGCCACGTCGTGGGACGGGCTGGACGACGTGACGCGGCGCATCCTCGAGGCGCTCCCGACCTCCGGAGGGGCCGCACCCGCGGAGGTCGCCAGGTCGGCCGGGATCGCGGCGGCCACGGTGCGGGCCGTACTCGGTCGGCTGATGTCCACGGGCGCGGCCGTGCGCGGCCCGGAGGGCTGGCGCAGATCCGGCGACGGCGGGATGCAGCTCAGCCTGCCGGTCTCCTGAGTCGGGCCCCGCGCCGGGTGGTTGCGTGCCCGTCGAAGGGGCGCGACAATCGGTGTCCATGGGACGGATGCGCACTCGTGAGGACGATGGGGAATCGCTGTCCGTGCACCTCGAGGAGGTGCTCGACGACTACGTCGCGCACCTCCTCACCGGCAGGTCTCGCTCCGAGGCGACCGCCCGGTCCTATCGATCGGACGTCCGCGGACTGCTCGGCCACCTCGCGGCGGGCGACGGCGGGCCCACCACCGGCCCGGAGCTCGGAGCCGCGCTGACCCTGCCCGCCCTGCGGGGCTGGCTCGCCGCCCAGGTGGCCGCCGGAGCCGCGCGGTCGACCGTCGCACGCCGGGTCGCGGCGGCGCGCTCGTTCAGCACGTGGGCGGCGCGCACCGGGCTGCTCCCGACCGACGTCGCGGCCAGACTGGAGGCTCCGCGCGCCCGACGGCACCTGCCCGAGGTCCTCGACGCCGCCCAGGCGGGCGAGACCATCCGGACGAGCGAACTCGGCGCGGCCGAGGGCGACCCCCTCGCCGTCCGCGACCGCCTCGTGGTGGAGCTGCTGTACTCGTGCGGCATCCGGGTGGCCGAACTGTGCGGCCTCGACGTCGACGACGTCGACGCGGAACGGCGACTCCTCCGCGTGATCGGCAAGGGCGACCGCGAGCGTGCCGTCCCGTACGGGGCGCCCGCCGACCGGGCACTGCGCGCCTGGCTCGACACCGGCCGACCGGCCCTGACGAACGCCCGCTCGGGGCCGGCCCTCCTTCTGGGTGCCCGCGGCGGACGCCTGGACCCTCGGGCGGCCCGCAGGATCGTCAACGAGGTCAGCGAGGCCACGCCGGGCGCGCCCCGCGTCTCGCCCCACGCGCTGCGCCACAGTTCGGCCACGCACCTGCTCGAGGGCGGCGCGGACCTGCGACACGTCCAGGAGCTGCTCGGGCACTCCACGCCGGCGACCACCCAGATCTACACGCACGTCTCGGCCGAGCGCCTCCGCGCCGCCTACCGCGGAGCCCATCCCCGCGCCTGATCGGGTCGCCGCCGCCGCTTCTCAGCCGACGCCGTCGCCGGGCAGTGTGGGCTTGAGACGTATCGGACGGTGGGTGGCGGCCAACAGCGCGAGCGGATCGACGTAGTCGTCGTCGTCACCGGACGGGCCTCCCGAGGCCACCCGCGCGCCCCAGTGCAGACACGCCACCACCGGACACCCGGGGTGGCCGGCGAGGAGTCGGCCGATCCGCGCACCCGCGGCGACGACGTCCCCGGCGCTCACCTCGGCGGCGACCGGTTCGTACGTCGTGCGCAGCCCGCCGCCGTGGTCGATCGACACCACCGGCCGCCCGGCCACGGCGCCTGCGAAGGACACCGTCCCGTCGGCGGGGGAGAGGACGGGTGAGTACGGCTCCGCGGCCAGGTCGACCCCGCGGTGGCCGGGTAACCACCGCCGCGCCGGAGGGTCGAACGGGGTGACCACCGACAGCGGGCCCGGCACGGGGCCGACCATCGCCGGACGTGGACCGACCGACACGGCGCCCGCGGACGTCACCGAGGCGGAGGGCACCGAGGCGGAAGGCCCCGAGGCGGGCGGCACGGAGGCGGGCGGAGCGGCGGAGGCGAGGGGCACGACGACGAGGACGACGACGAGCGCCGCGGTCACGACGCCGGCGGGCGCCCCGTCGCGTCCACCCCGTCCGCGGGACCTGATCATCGCCACGCCACGAGTGCACCGCACCGGCCCGCCCACCGCCAGGGGCGGCGCGCCGGTTGTGGACAGGGTGGACGACCATCCCCAGGGTCAGGCGACCGGTGGCGAGAGGCCCGCCTTGGCTGTGCGGGGCCGAGGGGATATGCTCTCCCGTGCGGTCGACTCTCGTCGATCGACTTCGCGTGTCCTGCGGCGACCCGGTCAACGGCGCCGCATCCGGGCCCCGGGGCTGCAGAAGAGCCCCGGCCTTCCCGGACGTCGGACCAGCAGGTGCCCCCGTATACAGGGGGTCCGGCCCGGCGCGGACACCAGGGCCCGCCGCCGCCCGGCGAGTGGGCACAACCCGATACGTACCAGAAAGCGAGGACGAGGGCCTCGCGGTCCGGCTGCTTTCAAGCCGGACGAGCCCTCAACCCATCATGGCAGTCATCTCCATGAAGCAGCTGCTCGACGCAGGCGCCCACTTCGGCCACCAGACCCGCCGCTGGAACCCGAAGATGCGTCGGTTCATCTTCACCGACCGCAACGGCATCTACATCATCGATCTGCAGCAGACCCTGACGTACATCGACCAGGCGTACGAGTTCGTCAAGGAGACCGTCGCCCACGGCGGCACCGTCCTGTTCGTCGGCACCAAGAAGCAGGCCCAGGAGGCCATCGCCGAGGAGGCCGCCAAGGTCGGGATGCCGTACGTCAACCAGCGTTGGCTGGGTGGCATGCTCACCAACTTCCAGACCGTGCACCAGCGGCTCCTGCGGCTCAAGGAGCTCGAGTCGATGGAGCAGACGGGTGGATTCGAGGGTCGCACCAAGAAGGAGATCCTCATGCTCACGCGCGAGAAGAACAAGCTCGAGCGCACGCTCGGCGGTATGCGTGACATGAGCAAGGTCCCCTCCGTGGTGTGGGTCGTCGACACCAACAAGGAGCACATCGCCGTCGGCGAGGCCCGCAAGCTGGGCATCCCGGTCGTCGCGCTGCTCGACACCAACTGTGACCCGGATGTCGTCGATTACCCGATCCCGGCGAACGACGACGCCATCCGTTCGGTCACCGTGCTGACCCGCGTCATCGCCTCCGCCGTCGCCGAGGGCCTCAAGGCCCGCTCGCAGGCCGGTAAGGCCACCGGCGAGGAGGCCGAGCCGCTCGCCGAGTGGGAGACCGAGCAGCTCGACCAGGTCACCGGTGGCGCCACCAGCGAGGGCGCCGAGGCGCCCGCCGCGGACGTCACGGGCACCGACTCGCCGGCCGCCGAGGCCCCCGCGGCCGAGGTCCCCACCGAGGCCCCGGCCACCGAGGCCTGATCAGTACCACCAGCTCGAGCGCCATCGGGCCCGGCCGCCCACGATCCCCCAGGGGATCTTCCGGGGGCCGGGCCCGAGGTGTCGGAAGCGGTGGGCAGCCGTCCCCGGACGCCCCGACGTCTAGGGTGGAGACGATCTCGCCCGCCGACCGACTCTTCAACACCTTTCCCGACAGATCACGAACCCCTTTAAGGAGGGTCGCCCCACAATGGCGAACTACACCGCTGCCGACGTCAAGCGTCTGCGTGAGCTCACCGGCTCCGGGATGATGGACTGCAAGAAGGCCCTGGAGGAGACCGACGGCGACTTCGACAAGGCCGTCGAGGTCCTGCGCATCAAGGGCGCGAAGGACGTGGGCAAGCGCGCCGAGCGCACCACGGCCGAGGGCCTGGTCGCCATCAAGGACGGCGTCATGATCGAGCTCAACTCCGAGACCGACTTCGTCGCCAAGAGCGCCGAGTTCATCGCGCTCGCCGACAAGATCGTCGACGTGGCCGCCTCGCAGGGCATCTCGGACCTCGACGCCCTCAACGCCGCCGAGCTCGACGGTGCCACCGTCGCCGACGCCGTCGTGTCGTTCTCCGCCAAGTCCGGCGAGAAGCTGGTCCTGCGCCGCGTGGGCAAGATCGACGGCCCGGTCGCCGTCTACCTGCACAAGCGCTCCTCCGACCTGCCGCCCGCCGTCGGCGTCATGGTCGCCTACTCGGGTGAGGGCGAGGCCGCGGAGTCCGCCGCGCGCGCCGCCGCGATGCAGATCGCCGCGCTCAAGGCCCAGTACGTCTCCCGCGACGAGGTCCCCGCCGACATCGTCGCCAAGGAGCGCGAGATCGCCGAGGCCACCGCCCGCGAGGAGGGCAAGCCGGAGCAGGCCCTCCCGAAGATCGTCGAGGGACGCCTCAACGGCTTCTTCAAGGACGTCTGCCTCCTCGACCAGCCGTCGGTCACCGACAGCAAGAAGACTGTCGGCGCCCTGCTCGACGAGGCCGGCGCGACGGTCTCGGCCTTCCTGCGCTTCGAGGTCGGCCAGGCCTGATGCGGCCCTGACCCGTCACGACGGGTCCCACGCGACGGCGGCACCCGGAATCCCCGGGTGCCGCCGTCGGCGTCTGTCGGCCCGGGTGTCCCCACGCCCGGCGGGCTGCGGTGTGGAGGCAGGGGCGATAGGGCAGAATGAACGCGGTCCCACCATGGGCCGCACGCCACCCCGACGAGACCCCGTCGGGGGCGTTGACGCGCGATACGGGCTCGATCCGCCCGGGACGAGGAGAACGATGACCGACCCGCGGGACGGCTACAGGCGAGTGATGCTCAAGCTGGGCGGCGAGATGTTCGGCGGCGGCGGCGTGGGTATCGACCCGGATGTGGTCCAGTCGGTCGCCCGTCAGATCGCCGAGGTGTCCCGCACGGGGGCGCAGATCGCAATCGTGATCGGGGGAGGCAACTTCTTCCGCGGCGCCCAGCTGCAGCAACGCGGCCTGGACCGCGCCCGCAGCGACTATATGGGGATGCTGGGCACCGTGATGAACTGCCTCGCCCTTCAGGACTTCCTCGAGCAGGAGGGCGTCTCCACGCGCGTCCAGACCGCCATCCACATGGGGCAGGTCGCGGAGCCGTACATCCCGCTGCGCGCCGAGCGGCACCTGGAGAAGGGGCGTGTCGTGATCTTCGGCGCCGGCATGGGCATGCCCTACTTCTCGACCGACACCACCGCGGCGCAACGCGCGTTGGAGATCAAGGCCGACGTGCTGCTCATGGCCAAGGCCGTCGACGGGGTGTACTCGGACGACCCGCGCACGAACCCCCGCGCCGAGCTTTTCACCCGCATCGAGCACCGCGAGTGCCTCGAACGCGGATTGAAGGTGGCCGACGCCACAGCGTTCAGCCTCTGTATGGACAACAACATGCCCATCCTGGTCTTCAACCTCCTCACCGAGGGCAACATCGCTCGTGCAGTGGCCGGTGAGCAGATCGGGACCCTGGTCAGCAGCTCTGACTGACGCGGCCGACCGACCCGCCCGCGACCGAACCACAGCCACCGACGAGAACGAAAAGAGACGCACATGATCGACGACACTCTGCTCGAGGCCGAGGAGAAGATGGAAAAGGCGCTCGAGCACGTCCGTGACGAGCTCGCCTCCATCCGCACCGGCCGCGCCAACCCGGGCATGTTCAACCGCGTGCTCTGCGAGTACTACGGGACCCTCACCCCGATCACCCAGATGTCCAGCATCACCGTCCCCGAACCGCGGATGCTGATCATCAAGCCGTACGAGATGTCGCAGATCGGCCCGATCGAGAACGCGATCCGCAACTCGGACCTCGGCGTCAACCCGACCAACGACGGGCAGGTCCTCCGCGTGACGGTGCCGCAGCTCACCGAGGAGCGGCGTCGCGACCTGGTCAAGCAGGCCAAGGCCAAGGCCGAGGACGGCCGGATCGCGATCCGCGGCGTCCGACGCAAGGCGATGGACGAGCTCAAGCGCATCCAGAAGGACGGCGAAGCCGGCGAGGACGAGGTCGCCGCCGCCGAGAAGGAACTCGACAAGCTCACCCAGCGCTACGTCGCCGATGTCGACGACCTGGTCAAGGTCAAGGAAGGCGAGCTGATGGAGGTGTGACCTCCCGGCCCCGATCCGCCCTTCACAGTCGAGGAGTACGCCGTGGACACCGCTCCCCCCGGACCGCCCGGGCCCACCGCCGCGGCCGCCGCACCTCCGTCGCGCGCCGGCCGGGACCTGACCCGGGCCATCCCGGTCGGGGTCGGCCTCGGCGCGCTGGTGATCGCGAGCATCGCCTTCACCCCGCGCGCCTGGTACATCGTCGCCGCGGGAGCCGTCGCGATCGGCACCTGGGAGGTGTTCAAGCGGCTGCGCCAGGCACGGTTCCGGCTCCCGTTGATCCCGCTCCTGCTGGGCGGGCAGGCGACGGTGTGGGCGGGTTTCCTCAGCGGGGCGGAGGGCGCCTTCGCCGCATTCGCCGTCACCACTGTGGTGGTGCTCGTGTGGCGACTGCTCATGGGCGGGCTGACCACCGCGCCGAAGAACTACCTGCGGGATGCCGCGGTGGCGGTGTTCGTCCTGGCGTGGATCGCCGTCCCGGGTTCGCTGGGCGCCATGCTGTCCGACGGCGAGTTCGGGGCGCAGCGGGTCGTGGCGCTCATCCTGCTGGTCGTGTGCTCGGACGTCGGCGGTTACGTCGCGGGGGTGCTGTTCGGGAAGCACCCGATGGTCCCGGCGATCAGTCCGAAGAAGTCCTGGGAGGGTTTCGCCGGTTCGTTGCTGTTCGCCACGGTCGGCGGCGCGACCGTCGTGGCGATGATGTTCAACGACAGCGTCTGGAAGGGTATCCTTCTCGGCGTCCTCACCGTGTTCACCGCGACGCTGGGCGATCTCGTCGAATCGCAGGTCAAACGGGACCTGGGCATCAAGGACATGGGGACGATGCTGCCGGGCCACGGCGGTTTCATGGACCGCCTCGACTCCGTGCTGCCCAGCGCCGTCGTCGTCTGGGTCATCTTCACGTACGTCGTGCCGACGTGACCGGCCGGGGCGACGGCATGGGGAGCCGCCGCCCCCGCGTGGTCAGTGCGCGCGGGTCGCGAGCTTGCGGGCCTTGCGTGCGCGCATCCGCAGCTGGAGGATCCGGAACCCGGCGAACAGTGCCATGATCAGTGCCCCGGCGATCGCCGCCATGAGGATCAGCACCCCCAATGGCAGGCTGAATTCCCAGCCGAGGTAGCGGACGTCGGTCGAGGTCGTGTTCTGCGCGATGAAGATCAGCAGCAGGACCGTCACCAGTGCGCCCAGGACGAGGCCTACCCACGCCGATCCGAGAAGCCCGCCGGCGGTGTCGGGATAGGGGTCGTCCCCGTTCCCCCGGCCCGGTGGTGGACTGTCGGTCGCCCCGTCCAGGGGGGCCGGCGCCGAGTCGCCGGCATCGGATCGCCCGGCGGGTATCGCGCCCGACGCGTCGCCTGCGCCCGGATGAGCAGGGTCTACGGGATCGTGTGAACGTGTGGCCATGGCAGAACTGTATGTGCTCATCCCAGCGGACGGCACCGTTGGCGGTGTGTCGTGCGCGTTCGTTTCTGACAGAATGATCGAATCATGGCTGAACCTCTTCCCCTCGTATTCGACGCCCCCCGCCGTGGGCTGCCCCCGCGGCACTTCGCCGACCTCGACTCCGACGGCCGCGCGGAGGCGATGGGTGACCTCGGGGTCCCCTCGTTCCGGGGGAAGCAGCTGGCGAACCAGTACTTCGCGCGGCTCGAGGCGGACCCGCGCGAGATGACCGACCTCCCGGCTGATCTACGCGACCGGGTGGGGCAGGCACTCTTCCCGCCGCTCACCACGTCGCTGCGTCACGTGTCCGCGGACGAGGGCACCACGCGCAAGACGCTGTGGAAGCTGCACGACGGCTCGCTGGTGGAGAGCGTGCTCATGCGCTACCCGGACCGGGCGACGGTCTGTATCTCGAGTCAGGCCGGCTGTGGCATGGCGTGCCCGTTCTGTGCGACCGGTCAGGGTGGTCTCCAGCGGAACCTGTCGACGGCGGAGATCCTCGAGCAGGTCCGCGTGGCGGCACGAGCGCTGCGGGACGGCGACATCCCGGGGGGACCCGGGCGCCTGTCGAACGTGGTGTTCATGGGGATGGGGGAGCCGCTGGCCAATTACAAGCGCGTCCTCGCCGCGGTCCGTGGGATCATCTCGCCCCCGCCGTCCGGTTTCGGGCTCTCGCAGCGCTCGGTGACCGTGTCGACTGTCGGGGTCGTCCCCGCGATCCACCGGCTCGCCGAGGAGGGGCTCCAGGTCACCCTCGCGGTGTCGCTGCACACTCCCGACGACGAGCTCCGGGACACCCTGGTGCCGGTGAACAACCGCTGGCCGGTAACCGAGGTGATGGACGCGGCCCGCCACTACGCCGACGCCACGGGTCGACGTGTGTCCATCGAGTACGCGCTGATCCGCGATGTGAACGACCAGGTCTGGCGTGGGGAGATGCTCGGTCGGCTGCTCGCGCAGCGGCTCGGACCCATGGCGCACGTCAATCTCATCCCGCTCAACCCGACCCCGGGGAGCGAATGGGACGCCAGCCCCCGCCACCAGCAGGACGCCTTCGTCGCGGCCGTGCGCGCTGCCGGCGTCTCCTGCACCGTCCGCGACACCCGCGGGTCGGACATCGACGCCGCGTGCGGCCAGCTGGCGGCCGAGGGCTGATCGCCTCACCGACGAGAAGGGCCGCCATCGCTCCGGGGAGCGATGGCGGCCCTTCGTCATGGTCCGCCCGTCGTCAGTGCTTGGCGGGAGCGACGCCCTCAGGGTTCCGGGCTGCCTCGCCGGTCGCGACAGCGCTGGCCGCGGCGTAGTGGTGAGCGGAGACCTCGTGGATCCGGCTCTTCTTGAGGGTGTCGTCCTTCTTGGGACGCAGCGAGATGACCATCCAGATGGCCAGGAACGCGGCGATGCTCACCAGCCAGATGTTCTCGACCCGGCCGATGTGGTTCCCGAAGAGCATCGCCAGGAGGAACAGGACGAAGAACCCGCCCACGGCGACGCCGACCATCCTGCTGTGCTTGTGCCAGCCCCAGGCGACCGAGGGCTCGTCCACGGAACTGATCCCGTTGACGACGATCTCCCTGCTGGTGTGGTGTCCGTCAGCGCTCATGCTCCCCGGTTCTCCTCACGGCTCGCTGGCAGCCCTGCGGGCCGCCGACATCGTGCCCAGTTTGTCACACCGCGTTCTCAGGTCGACGCCTAACCCGCCGCGGGAGGCCCCGAGGGGGTCGTCCGATGCGGCACACACGGCCGTCGGCGTGGACAATGGCGGGGTGACCACGCGCGTTCTCGTCCTCGGCAGTACCGGCTCGATCGGGACCCAGGCACTCGAGGTGACCTCGCAGGCCGGCGCCGACCGCTTCGAGGTGGTCGGTCTGGCCGCCGGTGGTGGCCGCGTCGATCTCCTCGCGGAGCAGATCCGCACGACCGGTGCGCGCTTCGTCGCGGTGTCGGACCCGACCGCGGCAGGGCGAATCGGCTCGGCGTTCCCGGACGTGACGGTCCTGTCCGGCCCGTCCGCGGCGACGCGACTGGTGGACGCGGTCGAGTCGGACGTGGTGCTCAACGGCATCGACGGGTCGAGGGGACTGGGGCCGACCCTCGCCGCCCTGCGCTCGGGCGCCCGGCTCGCTCTGGCCAACAAGGAGTCGCTCGTCGCCGGGGGCGCGCTCGTCACGGGGGCGGCCGCGCCGGGGCAGTTGATCCCGGTGGACTCGGAGCATTCCGCGATGGCGCAGTGCCTGCGTGCGGGCGCGAGCGACGAGGTGGCCTCGCTGGTCCTCACCGCGTCCGGTGGCCCGTTCCGCGGTCGGACGCGCGCGGAGCTGGCCGACGTCACGGCCGAGGAGGCCCTGCGCCACCCCACGTGGGCGATGGGCCGGATGATCACGCTCAACTCGGCGACGCTGGTCAACAAGTCTCTCGAGCTCATCGAGGCGCACCTGCTGTTCGGGGTGCCCTACGACCGGATCGACGTCACGGTCCACCCGCAGTCGGTGGTGCACTCGGCCGTGACCTTCGTCGACGGCGCGACGGTGGCCAAGGCGTCGCCGCCGTCGATGAAGCTCCCGATCGCGCTGGCCCTGGGCTGGCCCGACCGCGTCCCGGGTGCGTCGACGCCGCTGGATTTCACCCGCGCGCACACGTGGACGTTCGAGCCGGTCGACACCGGGACCTTCCCCGCTATCGAGGTGGCCCGCGCGGCCGGCGAGTCGGGTGGCCTGCGCACGGCGGTGTTCAACGCGGCCAACGAGGAGGCCGCGCCGGCGTTCCTCGACGGTCGGATCCGGTTCACGGACATCGTGGACGTGGTGGCGGAGACCGTCGGCGCCGCGGACGAGTGGTCGTCTGATCCGCGGGATCCCGACGACGTCGCGGCGGCGGAGTCCTGGGCGCGGCGGCACGCCGCGGCCATCGTCACGGGCCTGGAGGGCTGAGTCGTGCTGATCGTCGGGATCGTCCTGTTCGCGCTGGGGATCATGGTGTCGATCGTGCTCCACGAATACGGGCACATGAGGGTGGCCCTGTGGTCGGGGATGAAGGTGCGCCGGTTCTTCGTGGGCTTCGGCCCGACCCTGTGGTCGGTGCGGCGGGGCGGGATCGAGTACGGGCTCAAGGCGATCCCGCTGGGGGGCTTCTGCGACATCGCGGGGATGACCGCGTACGACCGGTTGCCGCCGGAGGACGAGCCGAAGGCCATGTGGCGTCAGGCGTGGTGGAAGCGCGTCGCGGTGCTGCTGGCGGGGCCGTTCATGAACATCGTGCTGGCGATCGCCCTCTTCTACACGGTCGCCCTGGGGTGGGGGCTGGCCAACCGGGACGTCCAACCGATCCCGACCGACCGGGTCGCCGCGGTGGTCGGTGACACGTGCGCGGGTGCGGACGACTGTGGCATCGGCGTGGGCCCCGCCGGTGAGGCGGGGATCCTCCCGGGCGACCGGATCACCGCCGTCGACGGGGTCCCCGTGGTGAGCTGGGCCGACCTGTCGGAGGTGGTGTCGGCGCGCCCCGGCGAGACCGTGCCGGTGGCGTTGGAGCGGGACGGGGAGGAGGTGACGACGACGACGAGGTTGACCTCGTCGACCGTCGACGGTCAGGAGCGGGGAGCGCTCGGTGTCCGGCTTTCGGAGGACGGGATCCCGCAGGAGATCCTCGATGACCCCGCGTATCAGACCGTCAACACCTATGACGCGCTCTCCGCGGTGCCCGCGACCTTCGTCTTCACCGGCGAGATGGTGGAGGCGACCGTCGAGGGGCTGATCTCGTTCCCGGCGAAGATCCCGGCCGTCGCGGCGTCGATCTTCGGTGCGGAGCGGGCCGAGGACTCGCCGGTGTCAGTGGTCGGAGCCAGCTACATCGGCGGACAGGCGGTCGAGCAGGGGCTGTGGAGTCTGTTCCTGCTCTTCCTGGCCGGGCTCAATCTCTTCCTCGGCGCGTTCAATCTCGTGCCGTTGACGCCGTTCGACGGCGGCCACATCGCGGTGGTGTTCTACGAGAAGATCCGCGACGCGGTGCGGAGGCTGCGCGGTCTGGCCCCCGGCGGCCCGGCCGACTACGAGAAGCTGGCGCCGCTGACGATGGCGGTGTTCGTCCTGCTGATCGGCGTGTCCGCGATCGTCATCACCGCCGACTTCGTCAACCCGATCCTGCTGCCGGGCTGAGCCGACCCACACCCACCTCGCCCCCGTCGCCGGTTACCCGGATAATGGCGGTCGGGACTCGTGGGCACCCGGCCCGCAGCCCCTACGGAAGGCCTGTTGTGAACGACTCATCCTCGATCCCGGTCGGACTGGGTATGCCCGACGCACCGCCGCCGGTGCTGGCGCCGCGGCGCAGAACCCGGCAGCTGTACGTCGGCCCGGTCGGCGTGGGCAGTGATCACCCGGTTTCGGTCCAGTCCATGACCAACACCAAGACGCACGACATCAACTCGACGCTGCAGCAGATCGCCGAGCTCACGGCGTCCGGCTGCGACATCGTGCGCGTGGCCTGCCCGCGACAGGAGGACGCCGACGCGCTGTCGACGATCGCCCGCAAGTCGCCGATCCCGGTGATCGCCGACATCCACTTCCAGCCCAAGTACATCTTCGCGGCGATCGACGCCGGGTGTGCGGCGGTGCGCGTCAACCCGGGCAACATCAAGGAGTTCGACGGGCGCGTCAAGGAGGTCGCCAAGGCGGCCGGTGACGCGGGCATCCCGATCCGTATCGGCGTCAACGCGGGCTCGCTGGACCCGCGGCTGCTGGCCAAGTACGGCAAGGCCACGCCCGAGGCGCTCGTGGAGTCCGCCGTATGGGAGGCGTCCCTGTTCGAGGAGCACGGGTTCGGTGACATCAAGATCTCGGTCAAGCACAACGACCCGGTGATCATGGTCGAGGCGTACCGACAGCTCGCCGCCCAGACCGACTACCCGCTGCACCTCGGCGTGACGGAGGCGGGCCCTGCGTTCCAGGGCACCATCAAGTCCGCCGTCGCGTTCGGCGCGCTGTTGGCCGAGGGCATCGGCGACACGATCCGTGTCTCCCTCTCGGCCCCGCCGGCCGAGGAGATCAAGGTCGGCGCGCAGATCCTGCAGTCGCTCAACCTGCGACCGCGGAAGCTGGAGATCGTCTCGTGCCCGTCCTGCGGTCGCGCGCAGGTCGACGTGTACAAGCTCGCCGAGGAGGTCACCGCCGGCCTCGAGGGGATGAGCGTTCCGCTGCGCGTGGCCGTGATGGGTTGCGTGGTCAACGGACCGGGCGAGGCGCGTGACGCCGATCTGGGTGTCGCCTCGGGTAACGGCAAGGGGCAGATCTTCGTCAGGGGCGAGGTCATCAAGACGGTGCCGGAGGCGGCGATCGTGGAGACCCTCATCGAGGAGGCCATGCGGATCGCCGACGAGATGGGCGAGACGGTGGGGGAGGCCGCCGAGGGCCAGGGCCCCCAGGTCAAGGTCACGCGATAGGCCGTGACCGACACGGCTGCGCCGGACACCGGGATCGGTGGGTGCCGGGAGGTCGGCCCGGGCGAGTCCCGGGCCGTGTCCGATGTGCTGGCGTCCGATCCGCTGGTCGCGGCGCCCGCCGCGGAGAAGTTCGCGACGTCGGGCGTGGTGGCCGGTGCGGACGGGCGGTTCCTCACCCTCGGCGGTCCCGCGCGGTCGCTGGTCTTCGTCGGCAGCTCCGTGCTGCCGCTGCGCGGTGACGACGCCGATCACCGCGCGCTCGGCCGCGCGGTCGCCGGCCTCGGGCTCGGTCCCATGTCCGTCCACGGTCGGCGGGAGCAGGTGGCCTCCCTGTGGCCGGCCCTCCGTGACGCCTGGGGGGAGGCCAGGGAGTACCGGGACCAGCAGTACCTCATGACGCTGGAGCGCCCGGTGGATCCCGCCATGATTCCCGACGGGATCCGTCCGGCCACCCTGGAGGAGTTCGAGCCGGTTCTGGCGGCCGCCGCGGCCATGTATCGCGAGGAGCTGCGCGCCGACCCGTTCGCCGTGGGAGCGGGGATCCCCTTCCGTCGTCGCGTCGCCCGCTCGTTGGCGCGGGGACGGACCTGGATCGGGCTCGACCGGGGCGAGGTGGTCTTCAAGGCCGACATCGCCGCTCTCGCCCCGCGGGTCGCGCAGATCCAGGGCATATGGGTCCACCGGGACAAGCGGGGCGCCGGTCTCGGATCGGGGGGGACGGCCGCGGTGTGCGCGGCGCTCCGGTCCCACGGGCTCACGCCGTCGCTCGTGGTGAACGGGTCCAATGTCGCCGCCCGCGCCGCCTACCGCCGCGTCGGCATGACCGACGCCGTCGACTACGCGACGGTCCTGCTGTGATCGGCACGGCCGCCGCCGCGCGGGCCCGACCCCGAGCGGGGTACCGCGGCCACCGCGGCTTCGGCCCGGGTCGGGCGCTGTGGGACAGTGGACCGGAAGTCGGATCGTGAGCTCGGATTTCTCGAATCGCACGGAGGGTAGGACGGCGATGGACAGGACAGCGACGGTGATCACCGGACACGGCGCCTCGCGGGGGAGGGCCGCGTGAGCGTTCCCGCCCCAGCCACTGGGCCCGTCACCACTGCGCCCGCCACCACTGCGCCCGTCACGACTGCGCCCGTCACCGGGGCGCCGGTCGGCGGTGCCGTGACCGATCCGGGTTTCCGGTCGCAGCGTGGAGCCGACCGGGTCATGCGACGCCTCCTCGGTATCCACGAGATCGACAGGAAGGCCGGCTCGGGCGCGCACCGGGCGTTCCGGATCTCCGTTCTCGTGTCCGCCGTGCGCTGCCTCATCACGTACCTCGCGATCCCGATCCTCGTGCCGCTGCTCAGCTTGTCCGGGTGGGTGGCGGCCCCGGTCGGCATCGCGCTGTGCGTCATCGCCGTGGTCAACGGAGTGGTGAGCGTGCGGCGTTTCTGGGCGTCCGACCACGCCCGGCGCTGGACCTACACCGCCTTCATGGGCGTCGTGTTCGTCATCCTCGGCGTGGCCATGGTCTCCGAGTTGAGCCGGTTGGGGGTGATGTGATGGATCCGCGACAGAACCCCGACACCGGGGCCGAGCAGGACGACCGGGTGGAGCCCGACGAGACCGGCCGGTCCCCGGGCGGCGACGTGCTCACCATGTGCCTCTTCGGGGCCATGGTGATCATCGCCTCGATCTGTTTCGTCATCTGGTGACCCGCCGCCCCCGCCCGTGAGCACCGGCGGGGCCGGTCGGCTCGACGCGGCCTATCCTGGTGGTATGACCACCTCCACCCGCCATCCCCTCGTCCCCGGTGATCCCACCCCGATACGGACGGTGCCCGACTCGATCCCGCGTCCGGAGTACGTGTGGCGCGACCGCGTCGACGAGGCCAACGGCGAGGCGTGGGTGCAGCCGCCCGAGGTGATCGACGCGATGCGCGTGGCCAGCAGGATCGCGGCGGACGCGCTCGTCGCCGCCGGCGAGGCCGTCGCGCCGGGCGTGACCACGGACGAGATCGACCGGGTCGTCCACGAGTACCTGTGTGACCACGGGGCCTATCCGTCGACGCTGGGGTACAAGGCGTTCCCCAAGTCGTGCTGCGTCTCGCTCAACGAGGTCATCTGCCACGGCATCCCGGACACCACGGTGATCCGGGACGGAGACATCGTGAACGTGGACGTGACGGCCTATATCCAGGGCGTGCACGGCGACACGAACGCGACGTTCCTCGCCGGCGAGGTCAGCGACGAGGTGCGACTGCTGGTCGAGCGGACCGAGGAGGCGATGAACCGCGGGATCAAGGCCATCCGCCCCGGACGCGAGGTCAACGTCATCGGTCGCGTCATCGAGTCCTACGCCCGGAGGTTCGACTACACGGTGGTCCGTGAGTTCACGGGTCACGGCGTCGGGCCGACCTTCCACAACGGTCTGGTCGTCCTGCACTACGACGACCCGTCGAGGACCGAGGTGCTCGAGCCGGGCATGACGCTGACCGTCGAGCCGATGATCTCCCTCGGCGGCCCGGGATTCGAGGTCTGGGACGACGACTGGACCGTGACGACCGCGGACAAGGCGTGGACCGCTCAGTTCGAGCACACGGTCGTCGTGACCGAGGACGGTTATGAGATCCTCACCCTGCCCTCCGGCTCCTGACCCGCCCGGACCGGGATATGGACGGTCGTCCCGATGCGGCCTCGAGCGTGGACACGACAGTGCATACTGTCCAGCATGATCGACTCGCCCCGTGGACCCGTGGACCAGATCGACCTGTTGGTGGTGGGCGCCGGTTTCGGCGGTATCGCCATGGCCGACCGTCTCCTGCGCGAGGGGCGGGGCCGCGACTTCCTCGTCCTCGAGGCCGCCGACGAGGTCGGCGGGACCTGGCGCGACAACACGTACCCGGGCTGCGCCTGCGATGTGCCGACGGCGTTGTACTCGCTGTCCCGTCACGCCCACCCCGGGTGGTCGCACTCGTTCGGACGCCAGCCCGAGATCCACTCCTACCTGGTGTCGGTCGCCGACCGTATAGGCCTACGTGAGCGGCTCGTCACGTCGTGTGAGGTGACCGCGGCGAAGTGGGACGCGACCGAGGGGACGTGGGTCGTCGACACCAGTCGCGGGCAGGTGCGGGCGCGTCACCTCGTGGCGGCGACGGGCGCTCTCTCCGCACCGTCGGTTCCCCGTCTCCCGGGACTCGACTCGTTCGAGGGGGAGGTGTTCCACTCCGCCCGGTGGCGACACGACATCCCACTCGAGGGCAAGAGGGTCGCGGTGGTGGGCACCGGGGCCTCCGCCGTGCAGTTCGTCCCCGAGATCGCGGGGACCGCCGAGCACGTGACGGTGTTCCAGCGGACCCCCGGGTGGATCCTGCCCCGGCTCGACCGTCCGATCTCCGAACGCCGGAAGAGGCTGTACCGGCGACTGCCGCTCCTGCAGAAGCTCGTCCGCGGCCGGATCTATCTGGGGCGCGAACTGTATGTCGTCGTGTTCACCCGCGCGCAGTTCCTGCTGCGCTTCTTCGAGTGGTTCGCGCGGTTCTACCTCTTCCTCAAGGTGCGGGATCGCCGCGTGCGCAGAGCGCTCACCCCGGACTTCTCGATCGGCTGCAAGCGCGTCCTGCTCACGAGCCACTGGCTCCCCGCGCTGACGCGCCCCGATGTGTCGCTCGTCCCCGGAGCGGCGTCCGCGGTCACGCCCCGGGGCCCGGTCGCCGACGACGGGACCGAGCACCCGGCGGACGTGATCATCTTCGGCACCGGGTTCCAGCCGACCGAGCCGCCGATCTCGAAGGTGATCACCGGAGCCGACGGCCGCACGCTCGCCGAGCACTGGGACGGCAGCCCGCGTGCCCACAACGGAGTCACGGTCGCCGGTTTCCCCAACCTGTTCCTGCTCTACGGACCCAACACGAATCTGGGGCACTCGTCGATCGTGTACATGCTGGAATCGCAGGCCGGGCACGTCCTGCGCCTGGTCGACCTGGCGGAGCGGTCGGGGAGCGGGACGATCCAGGTGCGGGCCGAGGTGGAGCGGGCCTACGCCGATCGCATGGACCGCGAGCTGGCCCACACGGTGTGGAACCAGGGCGGGTGCTCGAGTTGGTACATCGACTCGCGCGGCCGGAACTCGCTGCAGTGGCCGACGTTCACGTTCCGGTATCGCGAGCAGGTCCGCGTCGTGGATCCGGAGGACTTCGTCCTCACCTGACCGCGCCGGCCGCGGACTAGAAGCCGCGGTCGGGGAAGTCGAGCCCCAGCAGTGCGTTCTCGACCACCTCGGCCATCGCCGGGTGGATCCAGTACTGACGCCGCGCGAGATCGGGCACGGTGATCTCGAACTCCATCGCCTGGATGAGGATCTGGATGAGCGACGGCGCGTGGGCACCCATGATGTGGGCGCCGAGCAGAAGACCGGTCGCCCGGTCGGCGATCAGCTTGCAGCAACCGACCGAGTCCTCCATCGCCCAGCCGTACGCCACGTCGCCGTAGTCCTGGGTCTTGACGGTCACGTCGTACCCCGCGGCCCGCGCCTCCGACTCGGTGAGGCCGACCGACGCGATCTGCGGCCACGTGAAGACCGCGTACGGGACGTTGCTGTGGTGGAACGGGTGCAGATCGTCTGGGTGGCGCAGGTTGTGCCCGAGCACGCGCTGTTCGTGGTTGGCGACGTGCTTGAGCTGGAATGGCGAGCTCACGTCGCCCAGCGCCCACACCCCGTCGGCGGTCGTGCGGCCGTACTCGTCCACCCGGACCCGGTCGCCGTCCATCTCCACCCCCGCGGACTCGAGCCCGAGCAGATCGCCGTTCGGCGTGCGCCCGGTCGCCACGAGGAGCGCGTCGCCCGAGCAGCTCGAGCCGTCCTCGAAGGTGATCTCCACGCCCCGGCGGTCCTCACCGGTCGCGGTCATGCTGGTGATCTGCCGACCGAGTCGCACGTCCCAACGACGCCCGGCCGCCGCGGTGAACCGCTCCGCGAGCTCGCGGTCGAGATGCTTGAGCAGCACGTCGGACCGGCCGATGACGGTGACCTCCACACCCAGGGAGGAGAAGATGTGCGCGAACTCGCAGGCGATGAAGCCGGATCCCTGGATGACGATCGACTTCGGCAGCTCCGGGATACGCATCACGTCGTCGCTGGTGTGGTAGGCCACTCCTGCCTCGGTGACGATGTCGGGGACCGACGGACGGCCGCCGGCGGCGATGACGACGGAGTCGGCGGTGATGATCTCCCCGGTGCCGGTGTCAATGATGCGCGGCCCGACGAACCGCGCGTGCCCGTCGTACACCGTGACGTTGTCGCAGCGGTTACGCCGGTAGTCCTCGCCGCTGTTGGCGATGGGGTCGATCCGGCGTTCGAAGACCCTCGAGACGATGTCCGGCCACCGGACGCCGTCGAGCGTCGAGTCGATCCCGTAGGTGGACGAATGGGTGACCGAGGTGGCCGTGTCCGCCGCGTAGACGAACATCTTGGTGGGGATGCACCCGACGTTGAGGCAGGTGCCGCCGAACGTCCCCTTCTCGCAGATCGCGACGGACTTGTCGGCGAACGACTCGTCGACCAGCGAGTTGCCGCTGCCCGTGCCGATGACGACGAGATCGAAGTGGCGCGAGGGGGTCTGTGTCATTGCGGTCAGGACTCCTTGGGGCGTGCGGACAGGGTCTGGTCGAGCCAACGCCCGAGATGATCGAAGACCACCTCGAGCACGTCGGCGCGGGAGAGGAAGACATCGTGGCGGGCGCGGTCGACGGCGACGTCCGTGACGTCCGCGGAGACGCGGTCGGCGAACCGTTGCATCGACCGGACGTCGAGGATGAGATCCGTGTCGACGTCGATCTCACCGCCGCGAGGCCTCATCCCCACCGACGACGCGGTCGAACGCAACAGCAGAACCGGCAACGGCAGATCGACGCCCGCCTGCAGGCGGCGCTGGGCGCGGCGTACCGCGGCGAGCCATCCGGCGCGAACACCGACTCCTCCGGGGGGTTTGAGGGTGGTATCGAAGTGGAAGTCACCGTCGTGATCGACGTGGGTGCTGATCACGTACCGGTCCGACGTGGGCAACGGGAGCCGGTAGAACGGGCGGACCGAGCCCAATGTCCGGATCACCGGATCGAGCACCGCCCGGGCGCGTTCCGGCACGTCGAGCTGGAACCAGGGGGAGTTCAGCACCACACCGACGACGGGCGCAAGCGCGGAGCGGTCGCGACGCCGCGCCAGCCACAGGGGGACCACCAGGCCACCCGTGGAGTGCGCGAACACGAACACGGGCACGCCCGGGTGCTCGGCGACGATCACCTCGAGCGCCTGATCCAGCTCGTCGTCGTACCTCTCCAGGTCCGTCGTGAAATGGGGCGTCACACCCTCCCGCCTCGACCGGCCACACTTGCGCAGATCGATGCCGTACGTCGCCGTTCCCCGCGCGGCGAGGAACTCGGCCAGGTGCGTGTGGAAGAAGTAGTCGGACAGTCCGTGGACCACGAGCGCCACGGCGTCCGGCCGGGCCGGCGCGTCCTCGTGCCGCACCAGGGTCGCCGAGATCGGCCCCTCGCCGTCCGGATCGGTCCCGAGCGGGAGCTCGCGCCGGCGATAGGACGGGCCCAGCAGATCGGGGATCCATCGCGGGTCATGTCCGTGGGCGGCGGGATCGGGGGAGTGCGGCGACACGACGACCATCCTAGTCCGGTGTGCCGCGGCGCCGTCCCCGTGAGTAGGCTTGTAGCCCTGTGGGCGCGGGCCCCAGAGGGACAGCCCCGCGTCGACGCGAGATTCGGGTCCACGACCAATGAGCGAGGGTAGCCGGTGACTTCAGACCAGGTGGCAAAGCACGGAACGACGGATGTGGCGCTCATCGGCGCGGGCATCATGAGCGCGACCCTGGGGGCGTTGCTGCGTCGGCTCCAGCCGGACTGGGACATCCAGGTATTCGAGCGGCTCGAGGGCCCCGCAATGGAGTCCTCCGACGCGTGGAACAACGCCGGCACCGGCCACTCCGCCCTGTGCGAGCTCAACTACTCGCCCAAGACCGCCGACGGCGACGTGGACATCACCAAGGCCGTTGGCGTCAACGAGAAATTCCAGGTCTCCCGCCAGTTCTGGTCCTACGCGGTGGAGAACACCATCCTCGGCGACCCGACGGAGTGGATCCGTCCCGTGCCGCACATGAGCTTCGTCACCGGCAAGGAGGGCCAGGACTACCTGCAGAAGCGGTACGACAAGCTCGCCGGGCACCCGCTGTTCCCGGGAATGGAGCACACCACTGACTTCTCCGAGCTGGAGCGGCTGGTCCCCCTCATGGCGAAGGGCCGCTCGCCCGAGCAGCCGTTCGCGCTGAGCCACTTCTCCAACGGCACCGACGTCAACTTCGGCGCCCTCACCCGTCAGTTCGTCAAGTACCTCACCCGCACCGGCACCGAGGTGCACTACCAGAACCAGGTCAAGGACCTCGAGCGCAACACCGACGGCACGTGGCGCCTCACGGTGACCAACCGCCACACGGGTGACGAGCGCACCGTCGACGCCAAGTTCGTGTTCGTCGGCGCGGGCGGCGGCGCACTGCACCTGCTGCAGAAGTCGGGCATCCCCGAGATCAAGGGCATCGGCGGTTTCCCCGTCGGCGGTCAGTGGCTGCGCTGCACCAACTCCGAGCTCGTAGACCAGCACCAGGCCAAGGTCTACAGCCAGGCCTCCGTCGGCGCGCCCCCGATGTCCGTTCCGCACCTGGACACCCGCGTCATCGACGGCAAGAAGGGCCTGCTGTTCGGTCCCTTCGCCGGCTGGACCCCCAAGTTCCTCAAGATGGGCAGCTTCCTCGACCTGCCGTCGAGCATCCGGCTCGGCAACCTCCTGCCCATGGCAAACATCGGTCTCACCGAGATGAGTCTGGTCAAGTACCTCATCACCGAGCTGGCCAAGAACCACGGCGCACGCGTCGAGTCCCTGCGCGACTTCGTCCCGTCCGCGCAGGAGGGCGACTGGGAGAAGGTCGTCGCCGGCCAGCGGGTGCAGGTGATCAAGCCCAACGGTCGCGGCGGCACCCTCGAGTTCGGCACCGCCGTGGTCAACGCCGCGGACGGGTCCATCGCCGGCCTGCTCGGCGCGTCGCCCGGCGCCTCCACCGCTGTCGACGCCATGGTCGACGTGCTCCAGCGCTGTTTCCCGAGCCGGTTCGCCGAGTGGAAGCCCGCGCTCGAGGAGATGATCCCGTCGCTGGGTCGCAAGCTCGCCGAGGAGCCGGCGCTGTTCACCGAGCAGTTCGAGCGGTCCACCCGGACGCTCAAGCTCGACCAGAAGGTCTGATCGACCGGCGCCGTCGCGCCGCCGTCCCGACGCCCTCATCCCCCGGCCGCCTCCTCGGCGAGGCCGGGGGATGAGTCGTCTCACACGGCCCGGGTCGACGACCGGGACGCCGCCGACGGCGGATAGGATCGGGGCATGATCCGGCCCGTGAACCCGTACCCCGTCGGCCTGGACCTCGAGGGCCGTCGCGTCGTGGTGATCGGCGGCGGATCCGTGGCGCAACGCCGCGTCCCCGTGCTACTCGAGGCCGGCGCGGTCGTCCACCTCATCAGCCCGGAGGTCACGCCCACTCTCCAGGGGCTCATCGACGCGGGCCGTGTCTGGTGGGAACCCCGCGAGTACCGGACGGGGGATCTCGAAGGCGCGTGGTACGCGGTGGCCGCGACCAGGAACTCCCTGGTGAACGCCCGCGTCGCCGCAGAGGCGGAGCAGTACCGTACCTTCTGCGTCCGCTCCGACGCCGTCACGTCCGGCACGGCCGTGACCCCCGCCGTCGTCCGGCGGGGCCAGATGCTCGTGTCGGTCCTCACCGGTGACCGCGACCGGACCGCCGAGGCGCGCGACGTCGTCGCGAAGGCCCTCGACGAGGCCGGTGCCGAGGCCCCGGAGGTCGACGAATCCCTGCGCGGGACCGTCGCCCTCGTCGGAGGGGGGCCGGGGGCGGACGACCTCATGACGGTCCGTGGGCGCCGACTGCTCGCCCGCGCCGACGTGGTGGTCGCCGACCGGCTGGCCCCGCAGCGTCCGCTCGCCGAACTACGCGCGGACGTCGAGATCGTCGACGCAGCGAAGATCCCGTACGGCCGCGCGATGGCCCAGGAGGCGATCAACGAGGTACTCGTGAACCGGGCGCGGGCCGGGAAGTTCGTGGTGCGGCTCAAGGGCGGCGACCCCTTCCTCTACGGACGTGGCTTCGAGGAGGCCCAGGCCTGCGCGGAGGCCGGGATCCCGTGCACGGTCGTGCCGGGCGTGTCCAGCGCGCTCGCCGTACCCGCCCTCGCGGGCATCCCCGTCACGAACCGCGGGATGACCCACGAGCTGACCGTCGTCTCCGGACACCTTCCGCCCGGGCACCCGGGTTCGCTCATCGACTGGGAGGCGCTCGCCCGGATGCGTGGCACGCTCGTCGTGCTGATGGGCGTCAAGAACTCGCCGGCGATCGCCGGGTCGCTCATGGCCGGCGGCCGGTCGCCCGAGACCCCGGCCGCGGTGGTCGTCGACGGCAGCCTCGAGGGCCAGTCGACATACCGTTGCACCCTCGGCACCCTGGCCGCGACCCTCTCCGAGCACGAGGTGCGGCCGCCGGCCATCGTCGTGATCGGCGACGTCGCCGGCCTCCCACAGGTGCTCGCCGCCGACTGACGCACCCGGTCGCGCCCGCGGCGCCGCGGTTCCGCGCCGACCTCCGGCATGATGGCGTCGTGGGCACACCCAAGAAGATCGGCTTCCTGTCCTTCGGACACTGGATGGACCATCCGGACTCCGCGGTCCGGTCCGCCTCCGACGCGTTGCTCCAGAGCGTCGAGCTCGCGGAGGCGGCGGAGGAGCTCGGCGCGGACGGCGCGTACTTCCGGGTCCACCACTTCGCCCGCCAGCTCGGGACCCCCGCCCCGTTGCTCGCGGCCGTCGGCGCCCGGACCCGTCGGATCGAGATCGGTACCGGCGTGGTGGACATGCGCTACGCCAACCCTCTCGGATTCGCCGAGGACATCGCCGCTGCCGATCTCCTCGCCGGCGGGCGCGTCCAGCTCGGGGTCTCCCGTGGATCGCCTGAGCAGGTGATCGACGGCTGGCGCTATTTCGGTTTCCGGCCCGGGGAGGGGGAGACGGACGCGGACATGGCCCGCCGCCACACGGAGGTCTTCCTCCGGGCGGTCGAGGGCGCGGCGTTCGCCGAACCCAATCCGCGTCCGATGTTCCCCAATCCGCCGGGTCTCCTGCGCATCGAGCCCCACTCCGAGGGCCTGCGGAAACGCATCTGGTGGGGCGCCGCCTCCGACGCTACCGCCCGGTGGGCCGCCTCGACGGGGATGCACCTCATGTCCTCCACCCTGAAGGCGGACGAGTCCGGAGAGCCGCTGCACGTCCAGCAGCGCCGGCAGATCGAGGCGTTCCGGGAGGAGTGGGCGCGCCACGACCACGGTTTCGCGCCGAGGGTCTCGGTGTCCCGGTCGATCGTCGCCATCACCTCCGACGCCGACCGGCGTTACTTCCTGGGCGGCGGGCAACGCGGAGATCAGTTCGGGGACATCGAACCGGGCCTGCGTGCGGTCTTCGGCCGCTCGTACGCGGCCGAGCCCGAGGAGCTGATCGAACAGCTCCGGGCCGACGAGGCGATCAGGGCGGCCGACACCCTGCTCGTGACCGTCCCGACCCAGCTCGGCGTCGACTACAACGCCCACCTGCTCGAGTCGATCCTCACCCATGTCGCGCCGGAGCTGGGCTGGCGCTGATCCCCGCCGGGTGACGGTGCCCCGCCCGGAGAGGCCTGCCTGGGGGGCCTGCCCGGGGAGGCCCGCCCGGGGGCGATGCACCGTGCGGGGTCGTCGGCTCAGGGGGCGGTGACCATCGTGACGACCGAGTCGGACTCGTGCTCGACCGTGTGGCCGGCACGACGTGCCACCCGGAGCAGCGAGGCGACGTCGTCCATCTCCGCCCGCGACGTCGCGAGGGTCCGCGCGAGCAGCCCCTTGTGGAACTTGGAGAAATGGGAGACCACCTTGCGGGTGCCGTCCGGATACTCCGTGACCACGTCGACCGTCACCGCGCCCGGGACCGGACCGAGCTGGTGGTAACCGCCCGAACGGAGGTCCACGACGAGGTCGTCGGCCCACGCCGAGGTGGCGGCGGTGAGCGACGGCTTCCACACCGAGCGAAGCGTCCCCAGCCCGGGCAGTTTCGTCGCCGCGGAGAGCCGGTAGTGGGGGATCGGGTCGGAGGCGCCGACGAGGCCGAAGAGCGCGGAGCCGATCCACAGGCGTGCCTCGGCCCGTGATCGCGCCGCGCCGCTCAGCGACGGCTGGTCGAGCGCGTCGTAGAGGACGCCCGTGTACCGGCTCAACGCCGGGGCGGTGGGGGACGACCACAACTGCGCGTTCAGCTCGACCTCGCCCGAGAGTCGCTCGCTCAACCCCAGAGCGGCGCGCGCGGCCTCCGGGTCACCGGTGCACAGGGAGACCAGCGACTCGACGACCATCTTCCGTGTGTCGCCGAGAGACGGTAGCGAGAGCGCCGTGAGATCGAGCGGGGCACCGGAGCCGCCGATGGACTTCGTCTCGGAAGGCGAGAGGAGGATACGCACCCGGCAGAGGCTACCGTCGGGCCGGTCCGGCACCCCCGGCGGCTACTCTGGATCACCGTGATCACGCGCCTGTCCCACCTGTTCCTCCGCACCCTCCGCGACGACCCGTCGGACGCCGAGGTCCTCAGCCACAAGCTGCTCGTCCGCGCCGGCTACATCCGCCGCGTCGCGCCCGGTGTGTACTCCTGGCTCCCGCTGGGGCTGCGCACGCTCAGGCGGGTCGAGCAGGTGGTCCGCGAGGAGATGGACGCCTTCGGCGCCCAGGAGATCAGCCTGCCCGCGCTCCTGCCCCGCGAGCCGTACGAGACCACCGGCCGGTGGACCGAATACGGTCCGGCCCTGTTCCGCCTCAAGGACCGCAAGGGCAACGACATGATGCTCGGGCCCACCCACGAGGAGCTCTTCACGCTCACGGTGCAGGGCGAGTACTCGTCGTACAAGGACCTGCCGGTCACCCTGTACCAGATCCAGACCAAATACCGCGACGAGGAGCGGCCCCGCGCCGGAATCCTGCGCGGCCGCGAGTTCGTGATGAAGGACTCCTACTCCTTCGATGTCGACGACGCCGGGCTCGAGCGCTCGTACCGGGCGCATCGTGACGCGTACCAGCGGATCTTCGACCGACTGGGCATCGAGTACGCCATCTGTGCGGCCACGTCCGGCGCGATGGGCGGATCGGCGTCGGAGGAGTTCCTCGCGGTGTCGGCCGCCGGAGAGGACACGTTCGTGCGATCGACGGACGGAGCGTACGCGGCCAACGTCGAGGCCGTCGTCACCCCCGCGCCCCCCGCACGTCCGCTGGAGGGCCTGCCCGAGGCGACCGTCCACGACACGCCCGACACCCCGACCATCGACTCGCTGGTCGCGTGGGCGAACTCCGCCGGTCTCGGCCGAGAGATCGGCGCCGCCGACACGCTGAAGAACGTGATGCTCAAGGTGCGCCGCCCCGGCGAGGAGTGGGAGCTCCTGGCGGTGGGCCTGCCCGGCGACCGTGAGGTGGACATGAAGCGGGTCGAGGCCGCCCTCGAGCCCGCCGAGGTCGCGATCCTGGAGGAAGCCGACTTCGCCGCCAACCCCTTCCTCGTCAAGGGGTACATCGGCCCCCGGGCGCTCCGGGACAACGAGGTCCGGTACCTGGTCGATCCCCGGGTGGTCGAGGGCACCGCATGGATCACCGGCGCCGACGAGCCGGGCCGCCACGTCGTGGACCTGGTGTGCGGGCGCGATTTCACGCCCGACGGGACGATCGAGGTCGCCGAGGTCCGCGAGGGCGATCCGGCACCCGACGGTCACGGCACCCTGACGCTCGCCCGGGGTATCGAGATCGGCCACATCTTCCAGCTCGGCCGCAAGTACACCGATGCCTTCGGGTTCGACGTGCTGGGGGAGAACGGAAAGCCCGCACGCGTCACGATGGGCTCGTACGGGATCGGCGTCTCGCGCCTGGTCGCCGTCCTCGCCGAGCAGTTCGCCGACGACAAGGGCCTCGTCTGGCCCGCGGAGGCCGCGCCGGCCGACGTGCACGTGGTGATCGCCAACAAGGACCAGGCCGCGATCGACGGGGCGGCGACCCTCGTGGAGGCGTTCGACCGGGCGCGACTCGAGGTCCTCTTCGACGATCGCAAGGCCTCACCGGGCGTGAAGTTCAAGGACGCCGAACTCATCGGCGTGCCCTGGGTCGTCGTGGTGGGTCGCGGCTGGTCCGAGGGGACGGTCGAGCTCCGCCACCGCGCCACCGGCGACGTCACCCAGGTGGCGGTCGACGGTGCCGCGGAGGAGATCATCCGGCTCATCGGCGCCGGGCACTAGGGCCGTCAGGCGGAGGGCGGGAACCCGGGCAACGCCTCGAAGGGGGCGCCCGGGACCAACGTCCTCCACCGCGCGAGCTGCACCGCCGCCGCGCTGAGGGCGTCCACGCAGAACCGGCGCATCTCCGGCGAGTCCGAACGGCCGAGCTCCACCCGCCACGCGTCACAGCAGTCCGACTCCAGTCGGATGGCCAGGAGGACCGGGGAGGACGGGGTCTCCGGTCCCACGAGGTACCCCACCGGCGCCGGCGGGGCTCCCGGCCACAGTCGTTCCGCTTCGTCGCGGCGGGCACGGTGGGCGGCCAGTTCGCGCCGGACGGCCGCGCGGATACTCGCGTCGGCGCGGGAGAGGACGAGTCCGTACCCGTAGACCGCGGCGTCCTCCGCCGCCAGTCCCACGGCCCGGCTCATGCGAGCACCACCTCGGCGGCGGCCGTGCACGCCGCGGAGACGGCACCGGCGATCTCGGCGCGGGCCCCGTCGATCTCCGCCGCGACGTCCGCGGCCAGCGCCGCGTCCGCACGCAACCTGGCCCGAACCTCGTCGACGGGCGGGCACACCGGAGGCGGGGCCGGTGTCGCCGGCTGCTCCTCGCCCTCGCCCTCGTCCGCGGTGTCCGCCAGTCCCGCGAGCGCGTCGGCGTGCATCCGACGGGCGTCGGCGATCCGGCGCAACGCGCCGACGCGGTCCCCGTGGGTGGCGTCCGCAGCCGCCAACTCGCGGGCGTCGCGGGTGGCAGCGTCGATCAACGGGATCAGCGGGTCCGGACGGTCGACGACCGCGGGCAGCGCGCAGCCGCCGGCGACCGCGAACCCGGTGACGCAGACGGCCGCGCCCACGAATCGACGGCGGGAGAGGACCACGGGGGCGGAATGGGGCACTCCGACATCCTGCCAGGGCTCGGAGGTGGGGGCGTCGAGGCGGTACAGTGATGCGGCCCGTCCGCGTCCCGGACGGGTTCCCCGGCCCGCACTCCAGGAGCACAGTGATCGTCCCCGAGCCCGACAGGGCCCACATTCTCAGAGCGGTATCCGACCGCGGCCTCGATCTCGAGGACATCCGGGAGGACGCCCGCTCGTCCGCCTGGCGCGTGACGATCGTCGTGGACGGGGACGCCGGGGTCTCACTCGACGACCTGGCCGATCTGTCGACCGACCTCGATCCCCTCGCCGAGGGATGGGGCGGGCCCGACCGACCGGTGACCCTCGAGGTGACCAGCCGTGGGGTCGACGCACCCCTCGAGCAGCCGAGGCACTGGCGTCGGGCCCGTGGGCGCCAGGTGGATATCACCTACGTACAGGGCGCGAAGGGCCCGGCCCGCGCACGGGTCGGCGACCTGGACGAGGGCGCGGGAGTGGTCCGTCTCGTGTCCGGAGCGCGGGAGAAGAAGGTGGAGCCGGTGGCGTTGGACCAGGTGGCCCACGCCGTGATCCGGGTCGAGTTCCGGCCCGCCCCGGAGGACGAGCTGGACCTGCTGTCGGAGCCGGGGGGCCCCGGTCGTGGCGCGCGAGAAGGAGAAGACCGTTGAACATCGACATGGCAGCGCTCAACATGCTGTCCCTGGAGCGCGAGATCCCGCTGGATGATCTGGTGCAGACGCTGGAAAACGCGCTTCTCACCGCCTACAAGCGAACCGACGGAGCGCACCGCGTGGCCCGGATCGCGCTGGACCGCAAGGCCGGCACCGTCGCCGTGTTGGCAGCAGAGGTCGACGAGGACGGCAACCGCATCGGCGAGTTCGACGTCACCCCCTCCGACTTCGGGCGGGTCGCGGCCGCGACCGCGCGGCAGATCATCCTGCAGCGCCTGCGTGAAGCGGAGACCGATCGCATCTACGGTGATCTCGTCACGCGCGAGGGTGAGGTCGTCAGCGGCGTCATCCAGTCCGATTCGCGGGCCAACGCCCGGGGCATCGTGGTGGTCCACATCGGTCCGGAGAACGGCGGCACCGAGGGCACGATCGCCCCGGCCGAGCAGGTGCCCGGCGAGAGCTACCGGCACGGCGACCGCATCAAGTGTCACGTGGTGGGTGTCCACAAGGGTCCGCACGGGGCCTCCGTGTCACTGTCCCGGACACACCCGGATCTCGTCCGTGGGCTCTTCGCCCTCGAGGTTCCCGAGATCGGCGACGGTTCGGTGCGTATCGCGGCGATCGCGAGGGAGGCCGGGCACCGCACGAAGATCGCGGTCGAGTCCACCGTCTCGGGTCTCAACGCCAAGGGCGCGTGCATCGGCCCGAACGGTGCCCGGGTCCGTGCCGTGATGGCGGAGCTGAACGGCGAGAAGATCGACATCGTCGACTACGACGACGACCCGACGGTGTTCGTCGGGAACGCCTTGTCGCCGGCCAAGGTGATCTCGGTCACCGTCGCCGACGAGCAGGCGAGGGCGGCCCGGGTGGTCGTGCCCGACTACCAGCTCTCGCTCGCGATCGGCAAGGAGGGGCAGAACGCCCGCCTCGCCCACCGCCTCACCCAGTGGCGGATCGACATCCACAGCGACGCGGAGTGAGGCCCGTCGGCCGCCGGTGCCACGCGGTCGGGCGCGCCGTTCGTGTCGACACGCCATCTTCTGTAGACTGATCAGTTGTCACAGTGACTTCACGTCCACCCGTCCCCACGGGTCGGGCGGCGAGAGACCGAGGTGGCCGTATGCCGGGTCGTCAAGACCAGCGGATCGATGCCGCCGAGGACGAGGGTCCCATTCGGACCTGCGTCGGTTGCCGTCGTCGGGATAACGACTCCCGGCTGCTGCGGATCGTCCACGATCCGCAGACGGCGTCGCTCTCGCCCGATCCGCGTAGGCGGGCGGTGGGACGAGGAGCCTGGGTGCACCACGATGAGCGGTGCATCGCGACAGCACTCGACCGCAAGGCCTTCATCAGGTCGCTGCGAGTCGCCGGGAACGTGTCCCAGGACGCGGTCTCGGAGGTGCTCGAGGCCCTGCGCCCCGCGCACGACACCACCCGTCGGCCGTTCGGCCCGGCGGGGGAGCACGAGAAAAGGAACGGACCAGACACGATGAGCACACCGTGAAGCTCCAGCGATGAACGTCCATCGAATGTAGACCGAGGTCGCGCGGCCAGCCCTGCCGTGAGACCTCGCAGTGAGGAGAGCAGTGGCAGGCAAGCCCCGGGTACACGAACTGGCCAAAGAGTTCGGTATCACCAGTAAAGAACTTCTGACGAAGCTCCGCGATCAGGGAGAATTCGTCAAGTCCGCGTCGTCGACGCTGGAGGCACCGGTCGTCCGGCGCCTGCGCGAGGCGCACGCACCGGCCGGAGGTGGCGACAACGCCGCACCGGCGTCCAAGTCCGGCGGTGGGCCCGCGCCCAAGCCGGGCGCACCGACCAAGCCCGCCCCGGGCCCGCGTCCGGGTGCGACCCCGCGGTCCGCGGCGCCCGACGCGGCGCCGAAGCCGTCGGCCGCGCCCACCCCGGGTGCCAAGCCCGCGGCGCCGGCCCCCAAGCCCGCCGCGGGACCGACGCCGGGCGCCAGGCCCGCCGCGGGACCCACGCCGGGTGCCAAGCCCGCCGCACCGGGTCCGAAGCCCGGCTCGCAGCGTCCCGCCCAGGGTGCGACCCCGGGCGCAGCGGCGGCGGCGTCCCGCCCGGCTCCCGGCCCCCGTCCGGCCGGCCCGAAGCCCGGGCCCAAGACGCCGCGCGTGGGTAACAACCCGTACTCCAGCGGCACCACGCCCGCCCCGCGCCCGCAGGGCGGCCCCCGCCCGGGTCCCGGGCAGGCCGGTCCGCGTCCGGGTGGCGCACGTCCGGCACCGGGCCAGGGTGGTCCCCGTCCCCCGCAGCGCCAGGGTGCTCCGGGCCAGGGCGGCCCCCGTCCCAGCCCCGGCAACATGCCGCCTCGTCCCAACCCCGGTCAGATGCCGGGGCAGGTCGCACGGCCCGCAGCGGGCCGCGGTCGGCCCGGTGGTCCCGGCGGACGTCCCGGCGGCGGCGGCTTCCGCCCCGGCGGTGGCGGCGGCGCCCCGGCAGCGGGCGGCGGTGGCTTCCGCGGTCGGCCCGGTGGCGGCGGTCGCGGTCGCGGCGGTGCCGCGGGCGCGTTCGGACGTCCCGGCGGTGCCCCGCGCAGGGGTCGCAAGTCGAAGCGGCAGAAGCGTCAGGAATACGATTCGATGCGGGCACCGGAGGTCGGCGGCGTCCGGCTCCCCGACGGTCGTGGGCAGGTCCTGCGGCTGGCTCAGGGCGCCTCGCTGAGCGACTTCGCGGACAAGATCGACGTCAACCCGTCGCAGCTGGTCCAGGCGCTGTTCAACCTGGGCGAGATGGTCACCGCCACGCAGTCGGTCACTCCGGAGACCCTCCAGCTCCTCGGTGAGGAGATGGGGTACAAGGTCCAGATCGTCAGCCCCGAGGACGAGGACCGCGAGCTGCTCGAGTCCTTCGACCTGTCCTTCGGCGAGGACGAGGGCGGCGAAGAGGATCTCGAGCGTCGTCCCGCGGTCGTCACCGTCATGGGTCACGTCGACCACGGCAAGACCCGGCTGCTCGACAGCATCCGGTCCGCCAAGGTCGGCGAGGGTGAGGCCGGCGGCATCACCCAGCACATCGGTGCGTACCAGGTCACCGTGCCGGTCGACGACGTCGAGCGCACGATCACCTTCATCGACACCCCGGGTCACGAGGCGTTCACCGCCATGCGTGCCCGCGGCGCCAAGTCGACCGACATCGCGATCATCGTGGTGGCGGCGGACGACGGCGTGATGCCGCAGACGGTCGAGGCGATCAACCACGCGCAGGCGGCCGACGTGCCGATCGTCGTGGCGGTCAACAAGATCGACAAGGAGGGCGCGCAGCCCGACAAGATCCGTGGCCAGATGACGGAGTACGGCCTCGTGCCGGAGGAGTACGGCGGCGACACCATGTTCGTCGACATCTCCGCCAAGCAGAACCTGAACATCGATTCGCTGCTCGAGGCCGTCGTCCTCACCGCGGATGCGGCTCTGGACCTGCGGGCCAACCCGGACATGGACGCCCAGGGCGTCGCGATCGAGGCGCACCTCGACCGCGGTCGTGGCCCCGTGGCCACCGTGCTCATCCAGCGCGGCACGCTGCGGGTCGGCGACTCGATCGTCGCCGGCGACGCATACGGTCGTGTGCGCCGCATGGTCGACGAGCACGGCCAGGACGTCGAGGAGGCGACCCCGTCGCGTCCGGTCCAGGTCATCGGTCTGACCAGCGTGTGTGGCGCCGGCGACACCCTGATGGTGGTCGACGAGGACCGCACGGCCAGGCAGATCGCCGATCGACGCAATGCGCGTAAGCGCAACGCGATGGCCGCGCGCAGCCGTCGCCGGATCAGCCTCGAGGACCTGGATTCGCACCTCAAGGAGACGAGCCAGCTCAACCTCATCATCAAGGGCGACAACTCCGGTACGGTCGAGGCCCTCGAAGAGGCCCTCATGGGTATCGAGATCGACGACGAGGTGCAGCTGCGCGTCATCGACCGCGGTGTCGGCGCCGTCACCGAGACGAACGTCAACCTGGCGGCGGCGTCCGACGCGGTGATCATCGGGTTCAACGTCCGCGCGGAGGGTAAGGCCACCGAGATGGCCAACCGCGAGGGCGTCGACATCCGGTACTACTCGATCATCTACCAGGCGATCGACGAGATCGAGAGCGCGCTCAAGGGCATGCTCAAGCCGATCTACGAGGAGAAGCAGCTCGGTCAGGCGGAGATCCGCCAGATCTTCCGCTCCTCCAAGGTGGGCAACATCGCCGGTTGTATGGTGCTCGACGGCATCATGCGGCGTAACGCCAAGGCGCGGCTCATCCGCGACGGCAACGTGGTCGTGGAGGAGATGACCGTCTCCTCGCTGCGCCGCGAGAAGGACGACGTGACCGAGGTCCGCGAGGGCTTCGAGTGCGGTCTGACGGTGACGTACTCCGACATCAAGATCGGCGACGTGATCGAGACGTACGAGCTCGTCGAGAAGCCGCGCGACTGACGTCGCAGAGCACACCGTGGGGGCGGGTTCCGTATCGTACGGACCTGCCCCCGCGGTGCGCTCGTCAACACGTGACCGCCCAGCGGTCGCACCATGTCAAGGAGGATCGCCATGACCGGCAAGGGACGCGCGGGACGGCTCGGCAAGCGGATCGGCGAGATCGTCGCGACGGCCATCGAGCACGAGATCAAGGATCCGCGTCTCGAGTACGTCACCATCACCGACTCGCGCATCACCGCGGACCTGCGGGTCGCCACCCTGTACTACACGGTTCGGGGCGAGACCCTCGACGAGGAGCCGGACCTCGAGGCCGCGGAGGCGGCGTTGACCGCCGCGCGGGGGCGTCTGCGCACGATGGTCGGCAGGCAGACCGGGGTCAAGTTCACCCCGGAGCTCACGTTCGTGCTCGACTCCGTGCCCGACGCCGCGCGGCACATGGAGGAACTCCTCGCCAGGGCGCGGGCCAGCGACGAGCAGGTCCGTCGTGCGGCCGAGAACGCGCGTCCGGCCGGTGACGAGGACCCCTATCGGAAGCCGGAGGAGGACCGACCGGAGGACGACGACCGGTGACCACGGCGGTGGACGCCGCGGGGGCGGCGGACGTGTTGGGGCGGCACCGCGAGGTGACCGTGCTCTGTCACGTCCGCCCGGACGCCGACGCCCTGGGCAGCTCCTGCGGTCTGGCCCGGGCGCTGCGCGCGGTCGGCGTGACCGTCCACCATTCGTTCGACCCCGGCGTGGTCCCGGACGCGCTGCGCGCCATCCCGGGCACCGACCGGGTGATCCCGCTGTCCCGGGTGCCCGCCCACGGCGGCCTCGTGGTGACCCTGGACTGTGCGAGCCCCGACCGGGCCGGGGCCTGGGAACGGCTGGCGGAGAGCGCCTCCGAGGTGCTGGTGGTCGACCACCACGGATCGAACCCGGGTTTCGGATCGCACATGTATCTCGACCCGACCGCCGCGTCGACCGCCTCGCTCGTGTTGGAGGTGCTCGACGCCGGCGGCTACGTCGTCGACGCCGACATCGCCACCAGTCTCTACGCCGGTCTCGTCACCGACACCGGGTCCTTCCGGTGGGGCGGGTCGGACGCGCACGAGACCGCCCGCCGCCTGCTCGAGGCCGGGGCGGAGTCGGAGGAGCTCGCGTACGACCTGCTCGACGCCCGTTCCTTCACGTGGCTGCGGGTCCTGGGTGAGCTGCTCGCCACCGTCCGTCTGGACGTCGACGCCGTGGGGGGACGGGGCGCGGTCTGGCTCGCGGTCCCGTACGAGGTGATCGCCGGGGCGGACGACGACGACGTCGAGTCGCTCGTGTCCCATCTGCGGGGCGTCCGCGAGGCACGGGTGGCGGTCCTGCTCAAGGAGTACCGGCCGGGGGAGTGGGCCGTCTCGCTGCGCTCCCGGGGTGACGCGGACCGCGAGGCGATCGACGTCTCGGTCGTGGCCGGGGCTCTGGGCGGCGGCGGACACCCGTCTGCGGCCGGCTGCACCGTCCGCGGTGACCTCGACGCCGTGAGTGCGAGGCTCCGTGAACTCCTCGGCTGACCCCGCGCCCACCGCGCCGCGGTCGGCGCCGCGGCCGGAGCCGGCACCGGTGCCGGCTCCGGAGGTCGGGGTCGGGGCGATCGGCCGACGCCTGTGGTCCATCGCGCTGCCCGTTCTGCCGGTGCTGTCGGCCGAGCCCGTCTACCTGTTGGTCGACGGCATCATCGTGGGCCGACAGGGCGCGGACGCGCTCGCGGCCCTCGGCGTCGGCGCGCTCGTGCTGCTCGTGCTGGGCACCCAGATGAACTTCCTGTCCTACGGGACCACCGCCCGGTCCGCGCGGCTACACGGCGCCGGTCGGCGCGCTGATGCGGTCGCCGAGGGCGTGCAGGCGACGTGGATCGCCCTCGGCGTCGGAGCGCTCGTGGTCGCCGCGGTATCGGCGCTGATGGGCCCGCTCACCCGCGCCCTCGCCGCCGACGCCGAGGTGGCCGCGGGCGCCGCCGAGTGGCTGCGGGTGGCCGTGTGGGGTATCCCTTGCATCCTCGTCGCCTCGGCCGGCCACGGATGGATGCGCGGCGTCCAGCGCCTGCGCACCCCGCTCGTGCTGGTGGCCGTCGGGATCGGCGTGTCGACCGTCGGCTGCGTGGTGCTGGTCCCCGGACTGGGACCCGCGCCGGAGATGGGTCTGGTCGGCAGCGCCTGGTCCAACCTCGCCGGTCAGCTGCTCATGGCGGGCGGCTTCCTCACCGCGTTGGTCCTCGAGCACACGGGTTCGCTGCGTCCCCGCCGGGCCGTCATCGTCAGCCAGCTGCGGATGGGCGTCGATCTCGTCATCCGTACCGCGTCGTTCCAGATCACCTTCGCCGTGGCCACCACGGCCGCCGCCGCGGCGGGCGTCAACTCGCTCGCCGCCCACCATCTCGCGCAGCAGTTGTGGTCGCTGTACTCGCTCGTCCTGGACTCCGTGGCCATCGCCGCGCAATCGCTCGTGGGCGCCGCCCTGGGCGCCGGTCTGGCCGCGCACGGTCGGGCGCTGGCCCGGGCCGTCGTCGTGTGGTCACTCGGTCTGGGGGTCGCGCTCGCGCTGGTGACCGTGCTCTTCCGTGAGCCGCTGGCGACCCTGCTGGCCGGCGACGCCGGGGTGGCGGACCGGCTGGTGGTGGCGCTGATCGGCATGGCGGTCGTCGTCCTGCCGGCGGCGGTCGTGTTCGGTCTCGACGGGGTCCTGCTCGGCGCCGGGGACGCGGCGTACCTGCGCACGAGCACGGTGATCGCCGCGTTGTGCGGGTTCCTGCCCGTTCTCCTGGCGACCCGGCACTTCGGGTGGGGCCTGACGGGGATCTGGTGGGGGATGGGTGTCTTCGTGGGGATGCGCCTCGTCGCCGTGGGGATGCGGGTGCGCGGTGACCGGTGGGTGGTCCTCGGCGCGCGCACCCCGGAGGCCGCCGGAGCCGACGCGGAGGCCGCCGGATGACCGCGGGTACCGGCGCGGAGGCGGGTCCGTCGCTACGGGCGGTGTCCGACCTGCACGTGGGCCACCGCGGGAACGCCGACGTGGTGGACGACCTCCAGCCCGGCCACCCGGGCGACTGGCTGATCGTGGCCGGAGACGTCGCGGAGAAGACCCGCCACGTGGTGGACGCCCTGGAGCGTCTGGCGGCCCGGTTCGAGCGCGTGATCTGGGTGCCCGGCAACCACGAGCTGTGGATCGGGCGCGATGACGAGGGGATGTCCTCCACCACGAAGTACGACCGGCTGGTGGAGGCGTGCCGGGCGATCGGCGTGGACACCCCCGAGGACCCCTACCCCCTGTGGACCGGCCCCGGCGGGCCGGCGTGGGTGGTGCCGATGTTCCTGTTCTACGACTACAGCTGGACCCCCGTGGCGGGGCAGGCCCGCGCGGAGGCCCTGGCCGGGGCGCGCGAACGCCGGGTGGTGGCGTCCGACGAGTTCCTCATCGACCCGGGCCCGTTCGGCGACGCCGTGGCGTGGTGCCGGGAGCGTCTCGTGGCCACCACGACCCGGCTGGCGCGCCTCGACCCCGCCCATCCGACCGTGCTGATCAACCACTGGCCGCTGTTGCGCGAGCCCACGCGCGTACTACGCCACCCCGACTTCGCGCTGTGGTGCGGGACCGAGCAGACGGCCGACTGGCACCGCCGCTACCGGGCGACCGCGTGTGTCTACGGGCACCTGCACATCCCGCGCACGACCGTGCACGACGGCGTGCGCTTCGAGGAGGTCTCGCTGGGCTACCCGCGGGAGTGGGGGGCCCGTGGGCGTCCGGAGCCGCTGACACGCCAGATCCTGCCCGCCCCGGACGCGCCGCAGGTGCGGTGGGTGCGCGGCGGCGACGGCATGCCGCGGCTCGCCCGGCCCGGGGAGAGCGCTCCGGAGCTCGAGGAGGAGCGGTGACGGCCGATTCGTTCCCCGGTGACCTGTTCCCCGACGACGTGGCAGTGGTGACCGACACGGAGCTCGGCATGGACGACGCCGCCCTGCTGGCGTCGTTGTACCCGGTGGAGGTCGAGCAGATCGGTGCGGCGGTGGAGCGGCGGCGGGTCGACTTCGCCGGGGCGCGGGCCTGTGCGCGGGCGGCCATGACGCGGCTCGGGGTGCCGCCCGGTCCGGTGCTTCGGGGCGCGCGGGGCGTGCCGGTGTGGCCCCCGGGGCTCGTGGGCACGCTGACGCACACCGACGGTCTGCGCGCGGCCGCGCTGGCCCGGGCCGGTCGGGTGCGATCGGTGGGATTGGACGTCGAACGGCACGAACCGCTCGCCGACGGGGTGCTCGAGGCGGTGTCGCTGCCGGAGGAGGCGGCGTGGGTGCGTGCCGCGCGCACGGAGATGCCGTCGGTGGCGTGGGACGCGCTGCTGTTCACCGCGAAGGAGGCCACGTACAAGGCGTGGTTCCCGCTCACCCACCGGTGGCTGGGGTTCGCCGACGCGCACATCACCCTGGTACCCGACGGGGACGACGACGAGGTGGTCCGGGGCACGCTCGTCTCGCGGATCCTCGTCGACGCGCAGACGGTGGACGGCGGCCCGGACGCGACCGAGTTCCACGGCCGCTGGGCCGTCCGGGGCGGCCACGTGGCCTCGGCGATCGTGCTGCGGCCCGCGGGTGTCGATAGCGTGGGGCCGTGACGCCGCGCAGACCCGACCCCCGTCCCGCCCCCGAACCCGGCCTGGTGGTCGTGGACAAGCCCGGGGGGATGAGCAGCCACGACGTGGTGGCGCGACTGCGCAGGTTCTTCGGCACCCGCAAGGTCGGACACGCCGGCACCCTCGACCCCATGGCCACGGGTGTGCTCGTCGTGGGCATCGAACGCGCCACCAAGATGCTCGGCATGCTCGCGCTGGAGACCAAGTCCTACGAGGCGACCATCCGCCTCGGCGAGACCACGACCACCGACGACGCCCAGGGGGAGACCACCGCGACCGTGGACGCCTCCGCGGTGACCGACACCGCGATCGACGCGGCCGTGGCCGACCTGACGGGGGAGATCGACCAGGTGCCGTCGGCGGTCAGCGCGATCAAGGTCGACGGGAGGCGGGCCTACGACAGGGTGCGGGCGGGGGAGGAGGTCGAGCTCCGGTCCCGGCGGGTCACCGTCTCCCGGTTCGACGTGCTCGAGCGGGTCCGCGCCGGGGCGGTGATCGACCTCGTCGTCGTCGTCGACTGCTCCACGGGGACCTACATCCGCGCGCTCGCCCGTGACCTCGGCGCCGCGCTCGGCGTCGGGGGCCACCTCACGGCGCTGCGCCGGACCCGGGTCGGACCGTTCGGCCTCGATGTCGCCCGCACGCTCGACGAGCTGGAGGCCGCGCCGACCCTGTCCCTCGACCTCGACGCGGCCGCCCTGGCCGCGTTCCCCCGCCGCGACATCGACGCGGACGCCGCCGAGGGGCTCCGCCACGGACGGTGGCTCGAGGCCCGGGGTGACACCGGCGTCGTCGCCGCCGTGGGCCCGGACGGTCGTGTCGCGGCGCTGGTCTCGGAGTCCGGACGCCGCGCCGCTCCGGTCGTGGTCATGCGCCCGGCGGGGCTGTGAACCCCGCGCGTAAGGTGGTCGCCGTGCAGCTGTGGCGGACGTTCGACGAGATCGTGATCCCCGACGGCGGGACCTCCGTCGCCCTCGGGGTGTTCGACGGACTCCACCGGGGGCACCGCGCCCTCGTGGACCGCGCGGTCGGAGCGGGTCGCGAACTCGGTGCCAGCCCGGTGCTGGTGACCTTCGACCCCCATCCCGTCGAGGTCGTCCGGCCGGGCACGCACCCGTCCGTCCTCACCCCCCTCGCCCGGCGCGCCGAGCTCGCGGGGGGATTCGGCGTGGACGCCGTCTTCGCGCTGCCCTTCGACCGCGAGATGGCCTCGTGGGAGCCCGACGAGTTCGTGGACCGCGTCCTCGTCTCCGGGCTCCACGCCCGCGCCGTCACCGTCGGTCGCAACTTCACGTTCGGTCGCAGTGCCGCCGGCACCCCCGAGACGATGCGTGCCCTGTGCGCGGAGCGGGGGATCGCGTGCGAGGTGGTCGACCTGCTGGAGTCCGGCGGCGAGACCGTCTCCTCGAGTCGGATCCGGCGCCTGCTGTCGGAGTCCGACGTCGCCGCCGCCGCGGAGATCCTCGGCCGCCCCCACCGCGTCTCGGGCGTCGTCGTGCACGGCGCCGGGCGAGGGGGTCGGGACCTGGGCTACCCGACCGCCAATCTCGACCTGCCCGAGCACACCGCGGTCCCCGCCGACGGCGTGTACGCGGGCTGGTTCACCGTCCTCGACGACGGCCCGGTGGACGGGTCGATCGTCCCGGGGCGCCCGTACGCGTCCGCGATCTCCGTCGGCACCAACCCGACGTTCGGGGACGCCGCGCGCAGTGTCGAGGCGTTCGTGCTGGACGAGTCCGCCGACCTGTACGGCCGGACGGCGGCCGTCGACTTCGTCGACCACGTGCGCGACATGGAGAAGTTCTCCTCCGTGGACGAGTTGCTCGTGGCGATGGACCGCGACGTCCGACGCACCCGCACCGTGCTCGGGGCCTGACCGCGCCCGAATTGGGACCGCCGCCCCCGGCTGGTAACGTAGCCGGTCGGCCCTGCTGCGGTCCGCGGCGGCGGTGGCCTCACATTTTCGCGGACTGGAACAACCAGGAGTCATCATGGCGCTGAGCACCGAAGAGAAGAAGGCCGTTCTGGCCGAGTACGGGGTCCACGAGACCGACACCGGGTCCCCCGAGGCCCAGGTCGCGCTGCTCACCCGTCGCATCCAGCAGCTTACCGAGCACCTCAAGACCCACCAGCACGACCACCACTCGCGTCGTGGCCTGCTGCTGCTGGTCGGCCGTCGTCGTCGGCTGCTCAAGTACATCGCCAAGGTCGACATCGCGCGCTACCGCTCGCTGATCGAGCGCCTCGGCCTGCGCCGCTGACACCGGCCCGCCCGGACCCGTCGACGATCCCCGCCCTCAACGTGAGGGCGGGGATCGTCCGCATCCGGGCGGCGCGGCTTCCCTCGCGTCGGGGGGCGGTGCCCGCGCGCCCCGGTGACCCGGGCGTTTATCCCTGATAGCCTCAGGTGCAGCCGGTGCGCACGTGCCGGGGTGGTCGACAGGTCCGATTGGCGGTCCTCGGTAGTGGCCGCCGGAACCCGACGCACGCGGGGTCGTTGAGAGCCGCGTGAGTGCCGTTCCGGCCGCTTCGATCGAAGGCCGAGGTCGTACCGGGACCCCCTTGACACGTGACCGGCGGCCCCGGCGGACCCGGATCCGCCGCGAGGCCCCATCGCCCCCGATACGACAGGAAACACATGTCACAGATCACGGCCGTCGAGATCGAAGACGGCGTCTTCGAATCCGTCGCGACCATCGACAACGGCGACTTCGGCCGCCGCGAGGTCCGTTTCGAGACCGGCCGGCTGGCCAAGCAGGCCGCCGGCTCGGTCGTCGCCTACCTCGACGACGACACGATGCTGCTGTCCGCAACCACCGCGGGCAAGCACCCCAAGGACCACTTCGACTTCTTCCCCCTGACGGTGGATGTCGAGGAGCGGATGTACGCCGCCGGCCGCATCCCCGGCTCGTTCTTCCGTCGTGAGGGTCGCCCCAGCACGGACGCGATCCTCACGTGCCGTCTCATCGACCGGCCGCTGCGCCCGACCTTCGCGGACGGTGTCCGCAACGAGGTCCAGGTCGTCGTGACCGTCATGAGCCTCGATCCCAAGGACCTCTACGACGTGGTGGCCATCAACGCCGCCTCCGCGTCCACCCAGCTGTCCGGGCTGCCCTTCTCGGGTCCCGTCGGCGGCGTGCGCGTCGCGCTCATCCCCACGGCCGCCGACCCGGCCGGCCAGTGGGTCGCGTTCCCGACCTCCGAGCAGCTCGAGGGGGCCGTGTTCGACATGGTCGTCGCCGGCCGCGTCGTCGGCTCGGGTGACGACGCGGACGTCGCGATCATGATGGTCGAGGCCGAGGCCACCGACAACGTCATCGAGAAGATCGCCGGCGGCGCACAGGCGCCCACCGAGGAGGTCGTCGCCCAGGGGCTCGAGGCCGCCAAGCCGTTCATCGCGGAGCTGTGCGCCGCCCAGCAGGCACTGGCCACCGCCGCGCCCGGGACGCCGCGCGAGTTCCCGCTGTTCCCGCCGTACGCGGACGACGCGTACGCCGCCGTCGCCGAGGTCGCGGAGACCAAGCTCGCCGACATCATGCGCATCGCGGACAAGCAGGACCGCGAGGTCGCGACCGACGAGCTCAAGGCGTCCGTGCTCGACGAGCTCGCCGACCGCTTCGCCGACCGCCTCGGCGAGATCGGTGCCGCGTTCAAGTCGCTGACCAAGAAGATCGTCCGCCAGCGGATCCTCACCGACCACTTCCGGATCGACGGCCGCGGCGTGCGCGACATCCGCGCGCTGTCCGCCGAGGTCGAGGTCATCCCGCGCGCCCACGGATCCGCGCTGTTCGAGCGCGGCGAGACCCAGATCATGGGCGTCACGACGCTCGACATGGTCAAGATGGCCCAGCAGATCGATTCGCTCGGGCCCGAGACCAGCAAGCGCTACATGCACCACTACAACTTCCCGCCGTACTCCACCGGTGAGACCGGCCGCGTGGGCTCGCCCAAGCGTCGCGAGATCGGCCACGGCGCGCTCGCCGAGCGTGCCCTCATGCCGGTGCTGCCCAGCGTCGAGGAGTTCCCCTACGCCATCCGCCAGGTCTCCGAGGCGCTCGGGTCCAACGGTTCCACCTCCATGGGCTCGGTGTGTGCGTCGACGCTGTCGCTGCTCAACGCCGGCGTGCCGCTCAAGGCGCCCGTCGCCGGCATCGCGATGGGCCTCGTCTCCGACGAGGTCGACGGCGAGACCCGCTACGTGGCCCTCACCGACATCCTCGGTGCCGAGGACGCGTTCGGCGACATGGACTTCAAGGTCGCCGGCACCGGGATGTTCGTCACCGCGCTGCAGCTGGACACGAAGCTCGACGGCATCCCGTCAGAGGTCCTGGCCGGTGCGCTCACGCAGGCCCGTGAGGCCCGCCTGACCATCCTGGACGTGATGGCCGAGGCGATCGACGAGCCGGACGAGCTGAGCCCGCTCGCGCCGCGCATCATCGCGATCAAGGTCCCCGTCGACAAGATCGGCGAGGTCATCGGGCCCAAGGGCAAGATGATCAACTCGATCACCGAGGAGACCGGCGCGTCCGTCTCGATCGAGGACGACGGCACCGTGTACATCGGCGCCACCGACGGCGAGTCGGCGCAGGCCGCGATCGACAAGATCAACGCCATCGCCAACCCGCAGCTGCCCAAGGTCGGCGAGCGGTTCCTCGGCACCGTGGTCAAGACCGCGCCCTTCGGCGCGTTCCTGTCGCTGCTGCCGGGCCGTGACGGCCTGGTCCACATCTCGAAGCTCGGCGGCGGCAAGCGCGTCGGCAAGGTCGAGGACGTGGTGAACGTCGGCGACAAGATGCAGGTCGAGATCGCCGACATCGACAACCGCGGCAAGATCAGCCTCGTGCCCGTGGGCGAGGACTCCGACAACGGCTCCGACGCGGACGCCGGCGGCGACGACTGATCCCGTGCCCGGCGCCCCCGGAGGGGCCCGGGCACATCCGAGGCACGCACCCCGCGCGGGGTGCGTGCCTCGTTCGTTCGAGCCGCGAGAAGCAGACCGACGATGGAGGGCCGTGAACCCAGAGATCCGCGTGGACCGGACGATCCCCGGCGTCAGAGTGGTGACCGAGGAACTCCCGTGGTGCCACACCGCCGCGGTCGGCATCTGGATAGGCGCCGGGTCGGCGGACGAGGGCCCCGACGAGCACGGCGCGGCCCACTTCCTCGAGCACGTCCTGTTCAAACGCACGACCACCGCGTCCGGGCGCGAGCTGTCCGAGCGGATCGACCTGCTCGGGGGCGACCTCAACGCCTACACCGGGCGCGAGCACACGTGCTACCACGTCCAGGTCCCCGCCGAGGGGCTGGACACCGCCGTCGACGTCCTGGTGGACGTGGTGGCCAACGGGTCCTGCGACCCGGAGGACGTCGAGGTGGAGCGCGACGTGGTGCTCGACGAACTGGCGGGTCGGGCGGACGATCCGGAGGACCTCGCGTGCGAGCTGGTGGCCACCGCGGCCCTGGGACGCGATCCGCTCGCCCGCCCGGTGATCGGCACGGAGGAGTCGGTCGAGGCGCTCGACACCGACACCCTCAGAGCGTTCCACCAGCGCATCCTCGGCTCCGGAGACGTCGTGGTGGCGGCCGCGGGACGCATCGACCACCACGCGCTCGTCGCCCGGATCGCCTGCGGACCGCTGCCCGTGGCGGTGGCGCGGAGTCTCCCCGGCGCGGATGCTCCCGCCCGGCCGGGCGGGAGCCCGCGGTCCATCGTCACGGCTCGCGGGCGGCTCGCCGTCGACCGCGCTGACCCCGGCTGGGCGACCGCTCCGGTGTTGGTCGGCGAGGACGAGGACTCCGAGCAGGCACTGCTCGCGCTGGCCCGCCGCACCCCCGCGCGGGGTCACGGCGACCGAGCGGCCGCCCAGATCGGCACCGCGGTCCTGGGCGGCGGGCTGAGCTCGCGCCTGTTCCAACGGATCCGGGAGGAGCTCGGTCTGGCCTATACGGTCTACGCCGGCATGGACCAGTTCCACCCGACCGGGCTGCTCACCGTGGTCGCCGGCTGCCCCGTCGACCGCGTCGGATCGCTGCTCGGGGAACTCGGCGACGTCGTCGACGGGATGCGCACGGCGCCGCCCTCGTCCGACGAGGTGGACCGTGCGATCGGGCACCTCACGGGCTCCATCAGGCTCGGCCTGGACGACCCCCTGTCCCGGATGACGCGGATCGGACGACACCTGCTCGACCGCGACCGGGTCGTGACGGTCGAGGACTCCGTGGCCCGGCTGCGGCGGGTCACCGCCGGTGAGGTCGCCGACTACTGGGGCGCCGAGTCCGCACCCTGGTGCCTGGCCGCCGTCGGACCCGGCATGCCGGACGACGGCGCGGCGGGATTGCTCGCGCGCGTCGGCGGATAGTCTGGGGAGGACGACGATGACCACGGAGGAGACGATGACGGTGACGAAGGTCGGGGTGCTCGGGGCACGCGGCAAGGTGGGTTCGGCGATCTGCGAGGCCGTTCGCGCGGCCGGGGACCTGGAGCTCGTCGCCGAGGTCGACCAGGGCGACCCGCTCAGCGCGCTCGTCGACGCGGGGGCCGAGGTCGTGGTCGATTTCACCCATCCCGATGTGGTCATGGGCAACCTGGAGTTCTGCGTCGCCAACGGCATCCACGCCGTGGTCGGCACGACCGGGTTCACCGACGAGCGCCTCGAGGCCCTCCGCGGTTGGCTCGCCGACAGTCCGGACACCGGGGTGTTGGTCGCACCCAACTTCGCGATCGGCGCGATCCTCATGATGAGGTTCGCCGTGCAGGCGGCGAAGTACTTCCCGTCCGCCGAGATCATCGAGCTCCATCACCCGAACAAGGCGGACGCGCCGTCCGGCACCGCGTACCGCACGGCCGCCATGATGGGCGCCGCGCGGGCCGAGGCGCGGCTCGGTCCGTCGCCGGACGCGACCTCCACCGCGCTCGACGGTGCCAGGGGAGCCGACGTCGACGGCGTCCGCGTCCACTCCGTCCGGCTGACCGGCCTGGTCGCGCACCAGGAGGTGCTCCTCGGGACGCAGGGGGAGACCCTGACGATCCGTCACGACTCGCTGGACCGGTCCTCGTTCGCCCCCGGCGTCCTGCTGGGTGTCCGCTCGATCGCCGGAGCCCCGGGGCTGACCGTGGGACTCGACGCCTTCATGGATCTGTAGGTCGCCCACAGTGGACAGAGTCGTCAAACCCCTGGTCATGGCCCTCACCGCGGCGGGCCTGGTGGTGGCCTTCCTCTACCTGCTCTACCTGGGGTGGTCGATGTTCCGCGCCTCGGAGCACCTGTCCGTCCGTGGTCTCGGGGTGGGGATCCTCCTGCTCGCCGTCGTCGGGGCGTGGGCCACCTGGGCGATCGTGCGCAACGGGCTGGAGCTGCAGAAGATCTCGGCCGCGGCCGCCGCCGAGGGCGTGGAGCTGGACCTCACCGGGCTAGACCGGCGCCCCTCCGGCCGTCTCGAGCGTGACGCGGCCGACGAGCTGTTCGACCGCGTCAGCGCCGAGTACCAGGCGGCGCCGGACGACTGGCGGTCCACCTACCGTCTCGCGCGCGCCTACGACCACGCCGGTGACCGCGTCCGGGCGCGGGAGATGATGCGCACGGCCATCTCGCTGCACGAGGCCGAATCGGCGCCGGGAGGGGACCCGCGATGAGCACCGTGTTGCTCGTCCACCACGCGCCGTCGCCGCGGCTGCGTCGCATCCTGGAGGCCCTCGAGACCGGGCTCGCCCATCCGGAGCTGGAGGGCATCGCGGTGGAGTCGGTACCCGCCCTGGCCACCACCGACGACCACGTCCTGCGAGCCGACGGCTACGTCCTGCTCACCCCGGCGAACTTCGGGTACATGTCCGGTGCGCTCAAGCACTTCTTCGACCGCACCTATTACACCTGCGAGGGCGCGGTCTCCGGCCGCCCCTACGCGTTGTGCGTGCACGGCGACAACGACACAGCGGGTGCGGTCACCTCCGTCGAACGCATCACGACCGGCTGGGGCCTACGTGCCGTGGGCCCGGCCGCACAGCTCACGGGCGAACCCACACGCGAGGACCTCGACGCCGTCGCCGAGGTCGCGGCCACGGTCGCCGCACACCTGCTCGGCTGAACCGCCGGGCGCACCACGTCACCACGAGGAGACCCATCATGTCCGAGCTCGTCCGGCGGCAGGTCCGCATGGTCGCGCACACCGAGTTCCTCCCACCCGACGAGGTCGGCTGGGAGACCGACGCGGAAGGGGGGTCCGCGCTCGCGGAGTTCGCCGGCCGGGCGTGCTACCAGAGCTGGGACAAGCCCAACCCGCGCACCGCGACCAACGCGGGGTACCTCCGTCACATCCTCGAGGTGGGGCACCTGTCGGTGTTCGAGCACGCCAGCGTGACCTTCTACATCACCGGTATCTCACGATCCTGTACCCACGAGCTGATCCGGCACCGACACTTCTCCTACAGCCAGCTCTCCCAGCGGTTCGTCCCGGAGCACGACTCGAAGGTCGTCCCGCCCCCGGCGATCGCCGACGACCCGGAATTGGTCGAGATCTTCCGCCGGGCCACCGACGCCTCACGCGACGCCTACGCGGAGATGCTCGCGAGGCTCGAGGAGAGGTTCGCGGACGTGCCCAACCCGATGTTGCGGCACAAGCAGGCCCGGCAGGCGGCCCGGTCGGTGTTGCCGAACGCCACCGAGACCCGCATCGTCGTGACCGGCAACTACCGCTCGTGGCGGCACTTCATCGGGATGCGCGCCACCGAGCACGCCGACACCGAGATCCGGGGCCTCGCGATCGACGTCCTGCGGCAGCTGCGCGAGGCCGCGCCGGCCGTGTTCTCGGACTTCGAGATCGCCACCCTCGAGGACGGATCGGAGATCGCGGTCAGCCCGTACGTGCTCGAGGGATGAGCACACCCGCCGGGTCGGAATCGGGATCCGGACCAGGCTGCGGGTACCCTGGGAGACCATGACACACGTGACCACCGGGGGGCCGACACCGGCCGGTAGTGGCCGGGCCCCCGCCGAGACAGGGCGCCCGGCGCCGTTCGGCACGGTCGTCACGGCGATGGTGACCCCGTTCGGGGCCGACGGCTACGTCGATCTCAAGGCCGTCGCACGTGTCGCGCGACATCTCGTGGACTCCGGATGCGACGGCCTCGTCGTGTCCGGGACCACGGGCGAGTCGCCCACCACCACCGACGCGGAGAAGATCGCGGTCCTCGAGACCGTCCTCGCCACTGTCGGGGACAGGGCGACGATCGTCGCGGGCGTCGGGACCTACGACACCGCGCACTCCGTGCACGCGGCCCGACAGGCCGCGGCCTCCGGGGCGCACGGACTGCTCGTCGTGACCCCGTACTACTCCAAGCCCACCCAGGCGGGCCTGGACGCCCATTTCCGCACCGTCGCCGACGCGACCGACCGGCCGGTGATGCTCTACGACATCCCCCCACGGTCGGTCGTCCCGATCCAGGCGGAGACGCTGATCGGTCTGTCCGCACACCCGAACATCGTGGCCGTCAAGGACGCGAAGGGTGACTTCCACGACGCGGTCACCGTCATGTCGCATTCCGACCTCATCTACTACTCGGGGGACGATCAACTCAACCTCCCGTGGCTCGCCGTCGGGGCGAGCGGCTTCGTCAGCGTGATCGGCCACGTGGCCGCGCCGCGTCTGGTCGAGCTACGCCGCGCGTTCCTGTCCGGAGACATCGAGACGGCCCGCCGGATCAACCTCGGACTCCTCCCGCTCTTCGACGCCCAGCGGGCGCTCGGGGGCGTGTCGATGTCCAAAGCAGCACTAGAACTTCTCGGGATCCCGGCCGGTGTGCCGCGACTCCCGCAGTTACCACCCACCGACGAGCAGCGAGGGGCCCTCGAGGCACTGCTGCTCAGAGCAGGAGTCACCAGATGACGGAAAGTTCCTCCACCGGCCGCGGACGCGGCCGTACCCGACGCGCCGCGGGCCGCCCCTCGGGCGAGCCGGCGCCCACCACCGCGGTGCAGTTCACCGAGCCGATCCCGGCCGCGGACACCCCTGCCGCCGAGTCGGCACCGACCCGATCCGGCAGGGACAAGGCTCAGCAGGACAAGAGCCAGCAGGACAAGGGCCAGCGCGGCGGCCAGCTGGGCAGGTCCGACCAGGGCAACGGCGGCCAGAACAAGGGCGGCCAGAACAAGGGCGAGCAGGACAAGGGCGGCCAGAGAAAGGCCGACCAGGGCAGGGCCCAGCAGGACTCGTCCAGGGGCGGCTCACGGGGTCGCGGTCGCGGTTCCGCCTCCGGCGGTCAGGAGGGTAGCGGCCAGAAGTCGGGCGGCCAGAAGCCCGCTGGTCAGAACGGCGGGAACCAGGACTCCGGCGGTCAGAACGGCGGACGCGGGCGCGGCGGCCGCAACCGGGGCCGCGGACGCGGCGACACGTCGACGGCCGAGTTCGGCGGGGTCAAGACCATGCAGGGCGGCGACATGACCGTGCGCATGCCCCGCCCGCCCAAGCCCCGGAAGGGCGCCCTGCGGATCGTCGCGCTCGGCGGCATCTCCGAGATCGGCCGCAACATGACGGTCTTCGAGTACGACTCGAAGTTGCTCATCGTGGACTGCGGCGTCCTGTTCCCGAGCTCGACCGAGCCCGGAGTCGACCTCATCCTCCCGGACTTCGGGCACATCGAGGACCGCCTGGACCAGGTCGAGGCGCTCGTCCTCACCCACGCCCATGAAGACCACATCGGGGCGATCCCGTTCCTGCTCAAGCTGCGCCCCGACATCCCCGTGGTGGGCTCCAAGTTCACCCTCGCGCTGGTGGCGGCCAAGTGCCAGGAGCACCGCATCAAGCCGGTGTTCCGCACGGTCGACGAGTCCAGCGTCAGTGACCTCGGCAAGTTCCAGGTCCGCTACTTCGACGTCAACCACTCGATCCCCGAGTGCCTGGGCGTGGTCATCAAGGCCGGCGACAACACGGTGATGATGTCCGGCGACATCAAGCTCGACCAGCTCCCCACCGACAAACGCCCAACCGACCTGCCCAAGATGTCGAGGTTCGGCGACGAGGGTGTCGACCTGCTGCTCCTGGACTCAACCAACGCGACCACGCCGGGCATCAGCCCCTCCGAGTGCGGAGTCCGGCCCGCCCTGCAGCGGCTCATCGCCGACGCGCGCCAGCTCGTGGTGGTCGCCTGCTTCGCCTCCAACGTCTACCGCGTCCAGTCCGTAGTCGACGCGGCCGCCGCCACCGGCCGCAAGGTCGCGCTGACCGGTCGGTCGATGCTCCGCAACATGGAGATCGCGCTCGAGATGGGGCTCCTCACGGATCCGGACAGGGTTCTGGTGGACATGGACACCGCCGCCAAGCTGCCCTCCGAGAAGGTCCTCGTGATGACCACCGGTACGCAGGGTGAGGCCATGGCCGGACTCTCGCGGATGGCCCGCCGCGAGCACCGGCAGATCAACCTGTCAGAGGGTGACACCGTGCTGTTCTCCTCGTCGATCGTCCCGGGCAACGAGGAGTCCGTCTTCGGCGTTCAGAACGGACTGTCGCAGATGGGCGTGAACGTGGTCACCAGTCGCGAGGCGGACATCCACGTGTCCGGCCACGGGTACTCCGGCGAGCTGCTGTTCATCTACAACGCCGTTCGCCCGAAGAACGCCATGCCCGTGCACGGCGAGTGGCGGCACCTGCGGGCCAACAAGGCGCTGGCGATCGCCACCGGCGTGGCCGAGGAGAACGTCGTCCTCGCCCAGAACGGCGTGGTGGTGGACCTCGTCGACGGCAAGGCCTCCGTGGTGGGCCAGGTGCCGGTCGGCAACCTGTACGTAGACGGCCTGTCCACCGGCGACATCGGGGACACCGTGCTGGCGGATCGCACGGCCCTGAGCGAGGACGGCTTCATCGTCGCCACCGTCGTGGTGGACCCGCGCACGGGACGGCCCGTGAGCAAGCCGCAGATCATCGGCAAGGGCTTCACCGACGAGCCGGGCGCGCTGGCCCCGGTGGTCGAGCTGGTGGAGAACGCGCTGTGGGATCTCGCCGGCGAGGGCGAGACGGATCCGTACCGGATCGCCCAGGCGGTCCGTCGCGCCGTCGGCCGCTGGGTGTCGGAGAAGTGGCGCCGCAAGCCCATGATCGTGCCGACCGTCATCACGTCCGCCGTAGCCGAGGTCTGAGACCGTGGGTCCCGACCGTCCGAGCCTGGCCCAGCGGGAGCGGAGCGCTCTCGTCGAGACGATGCGCGCCGTCGGGCCGGACGCCCCCACGCTGTGCGAGGGATGGACGACAAGGGACCTGGCCGCCCACCTCGTCGTACGAGAGGGGCGGCCTGACGCCGCGGCCGGGGTCGTGGTCCCCGCGTTCGCGGATCGGCTCGAGCAGATCCGGCTCCGTGAGGCCGAGAGACCGTGGGAGGAGCTCCTGTCCGCGATCGCCGCGGGCGCGCCGTGGTACTCGCCGTTGCGCTACGCGGACCGCGTGGCCAACACGGCCGAGTACCTGGTCCACCACGAGGACGTCCGACGCGGCGGACCGGGGTGGACCAGGCGCGGGTTCGACCTCGAGGACCTCGAGCGGGTCTGGACGCTGGCCACCACCGTGGCGCGCACGTTCCTCCGCAAGGTCGACGCCCGCGTGGATCTGCGCACCCCTTCCGACATCGGCTCCGCGAAGATCGCACCGGTCTCGACGGGCGCCGCGTTGGCGCCCTTGGTGAGCGTCTCCGCCGATCCGGTCGAGCTGCTGCTGTGGGCGTTCGGTCGAGACGAGGTCGAGGTCGACTTCTCCGGAGCGCAGCGGGGGATCGACGCGCTGCGGGCCGTTCCGCGAGGCCTGTAGAAGAGCCCCCCGCCCGTGTGGCTGCTGTTACCGGTGGTGCCTGAGACGATAGAGTGACGGTCATGGCATCCACCTCGAGCACGCGATCCTCCCGTGCCCCCGGCGGCCGACGTCCGGCTCCGACATCGGGAGCGAAGCGATCGACCACGTCCACCTCGTCGTCGTCACGGGGTGGCGGTTCCCGGCGTGGAGCGGTGGTCTCCACGCCCAAGAAGGGCACGCGTGGCGGCGCGCGGACGGCATCCCCGGCGCCCGAGCGGACCTCCGGTGCGTTCGGCGCCGTGGGCCGCGGCCTGCGCGGGGGATGGTCGGCGGTGGCCAAGGGAGTCGGGCACGGTGTCCGTGGCCTCGGAGGAGGGGACGACGACGACAAGGTGATCCCTCCGCACCGCCGGGACGGCCTCGGGCTCGTCCTCATCGGCATCGCTATCGTCTTCGCCGGCGCCGTGTGGTTCGGCGCGGCCGGGCCGGTCGGGGACTGGATCGACACCGGGATCCGCACGATCGTCGGCACCCCCGGCGCGTTGCTACCCCTGCTGCTGGGCGGGTGGGGCGTGCTCGTCATGGCGCGTGAGCCGCGACCGGACGTGCACTCGCGCTGGCTGGTCGGCGCCACTATCACCGCTCTGGGCGTCCTGGGCCTGTGGCACCTCGGCTCCGGCTCGCCGACCGATCCGGGCGGCGTGCGCTCCGGCGCCGGCGTCCTCGGCCGGATCGTGGGCGGCACGCTCGAGGCCGGGTTGTCGGTGTTCGTCGCCGTCCCGTTGCTCGTCCTCCTCGTGGCGTTCGGCGTCCTCGTGATCGTGGGTAGGCCGGCTCGCGAGATCCCCGGCATCGTCCGTGGCTTCTTCGGCTGGGACGGCAGTGGCGACATCGTCGACCACGACTACGACGACGCCGAGGGGGACTGGGACGACGAGGCGACCACCGCGTATCCGATCGCCGAGACCACGGGGCAGGAGGACTCCGGGCGTGCGGCCACGCGGCGCAGCTCGCGGCGGCGCGTCGCCGCCTGGTCCGACACCCCCACCACGGGCGAGACCGTCGAGATGCCGCGGGCCTCTCGCGGCGCCACACAGGCACGGGACACCTCCGACGCGGACCTCCCCGGTGACGGCGCGACGCTCGACGACGAGACCCCGGCGCCGACCCGCACCCGGCGCGCCCCGCGCCGGACCGAGGTCCTGCCGGCCGGCGAGGACCCGGCGGCCGACCCCACGTCGGCGGCCGACCCCGCGGCCCGTGCCGCGGCGGAGGAGGCCCCCACCCGAGTGGCATCACCGCGGACCTCCGCACCCACGCCCGCGGCCCGTGCGTCCGCGCCCGCCCCGGTGACGCCCGCGGTGGACACCTCGGCCGTGCCGCAGACCAACACGCCGTCGACGCACACGGCCGCCGAGAGCGACACGGAGCGGCTCTCCTCGCAGACCCAGCTCCTCAGCGGCATCGACTACGCGCTGCCGCCGGTCAGCCTGCTCACCGCCGGCGACCCGCCCAAGGCGCGGAGCGAGTCCAACGACCAGATGATCGAGGCCATCCAGGGCGTTCTCGAGCAGTTCAAGATCGACGCCGCCGTCACCGGTTTCACCCGCGGCCCGACGGTCACCCGCTACGAGGTGGAGCTCGGACCGGGCGTCAAGGTCGAGAAGATCACCGCACTGCACCGCAACATCGCGTACGCGGTGGCGACGGACAACGTGCGACTGCTCGCGCCGATCCCCGGCAAGTCCGCCGTCGGTATCGAAGTGCCCAACCTCGACCGCGAACTCGTCCGGCTCGCCGACGTCCTCACCGACCCCAAGACCGCGAGCAAGCACAACCCCATGCTCATCGGTCTGGGCAAGGACATCGAGGGCGACTTCGTCACTGCCGACCTCGCCAAGATGCCGCACCTGCTGGTCGCCGGCTCGACCGGCTCCGGTAAGTCGAGCTTCGTCAACTCGATGCTCGTGTCGCTGCTCACGCGCGCCACCCCGGACGAGGTCCGTCTCATCCTCATCGACCCCAAGATGGTCGAGCTCACGCCGTACGAGGGCATCCCGCACCTCATCACGCCGATCATCACGCAGCCCAAGAAGGCGGCCGCGGCCCTGGCGTGGCTCGTGGAGGAAATGGAGCAGCGCTATCAGGACATGAAGTCCACGCGGGTACGGCACATCACCGACTTCAACGAGCGCGTGAAGTCCGGGGCCATCACCGCGCCGCCCGGCAGCGAGCGGGTCTACCGCCCGTACCCGTACATCGTGGCCGTCGTCGACGAGCTCGCCGACCTCATGATGACCGCACCGCGCGACATCGAGGACGCGATCGTCCGCATCACCCAGAAGGCGCGCGCCGCCGGCATCCACCTCGTGCTGGCCACGCAGCGGCCGTCGGTCGACGTGGTCACCGGCCTGATCAAGACGAACGTGCCGTCGCGGCTGGCGTTCGCCACCTCGTCACTGACGGACTCGCGCGTCATCCTCGACCAGGCGGGCGCCGAGAAGCTCATCGGTATGGGTGACGGCCTGTTCATCCCGATGGGCGCCTCCCGCCCCATCCGTATGCAGGGCGCGTTCATCACCGACGAGGAGATCCACGAGGTCGTCGACTACGCCAAGAACCAGGCCGAGCCGGAGTACGACGAGTCCATCACCGCCGCGAAGGACGACGGCAAGAAGGACATCGACTCCGACATCGGGGACGACCTCGACGACCTGCTCGCCGCGGTCGAGCTCGTGGTCTCGAGCCAGTTCGGCTCCACCTCGATGCTCCAGCGCAAGTTGCGCGTGGGGTTCGCCAAGGCGGGCCGCCTCATGGATCTCATGGAGTCCCGCGACATCGTGGGCCCCTCGGAGGGGTCCAAGGCGCGCGAGGTCCTGGTCAAGCCCGAGGAGCTGGCGTCGGTGCTGTGGATGATCAAGGGCGGGACCCCGCCCGAGGACGATCCCGGCGAGCAGCCCGCCGAACTCGACGCGCCGGCCGAGACGCCGGTCGGATAGCGGTCAGGAGAAGGCGCCGAAGACGGGCCTCCACTCCCGCACCGTGATCTCCGAGACCATCCCGCGTAGGCAGTGGGGGTCGTCGTTCACGAGGGAGCGCGCGGCCTCGTCGTCGTCGGCCTCCACGAGCAGCAACGCGCCTGAACCGTCGACGAACGGTCCCACGGACCGGATGGCGCCGGCGGTGACCTGCGCGTCCAGCCACTCACGGTGGGCGGGTTTGTTGGCCTCGCGCTCCTCGCTCTGGGCGGCCTCGTAGCGGTAGGTGACGGCGAACAGCGGCATGGGTGGCTCTCCCTCGGGGGTCGGCGGTGACGGGCGGGGGTGCGCCCGGGGCCAAGGGTATTCCCCGGGGTCTCGCTAAGGTGTGGGGGTGACTGCTTCCACGCGCGAGGACGGCCGCCCGGCCGCCGACGTCCCCGTTCTCAACATCGCGAACGTCCTCACCGTGCTGCGGATCCTCCTCGTGCCCGTCTTCGTCGTGATGTTCTTCGTCGCGGGCGCCCAGGAGCCGTGGTGGCGGGTGGGCGCGTTCGTCGTCTTCGCCGTGGCCATGCTCACCGACTACGTGGACGGCTACCTCGCGCGGCGGCTCGGCCTGGTGACCGACTTCGGCAAGATCGCCGACCCGATCGCGGACAAGGCGCTCATCTCCGCCGCACTCATCTCGCTGTCCCTCGTGGGCGAGCTGTTCTGGGCGGTGACCGTCGTGATCCTCGTCCGCGAGGTGGGTATCACGCTCTGGCGCCTGTTCGGCGTCGACTACGTGGTGGCCGCCAGCAAGGGCGGCAAACTCAAGACCGTGACCCAGACCCTCGGCGTGGGAATGCTCATCCTGCCGCTGCCGCACTGGGTGTGGCCCGCCGAGTGGGTCGTCATGGGCATCGCCGTGGCGCTGACCGTGTACACGGGCGTGGACTACCTGGTCAAGGCCAGGCGGGCCGCGCTCGTGCGGAGCTGAGACCGGTATGGACGCCGTACCGCCGTCGCCGGACACCGCCCCACCGTCACCGGCCGCCGCGGCGGCCGTCGCCGCGCTCCGCGACCGCGGGTGGACGCTGGGCACTGCCGAGTCCCTCACCGCCGGGTTGCTCGCCGCGACCGTCGCCGAGGTTCCTGGCGCGAGTGCCGTGCTGCGCGGGGGACTGGTCGTCTACGCGACCGCCCTCAAGCACGAGCTCGCCGATGTGCCCACCGACGTCCTCGAGCGCCACGGCGCGGTGTCCCCGGAGACCGCACGCGCCCTCGCCACGGGCGCGGCACGACGCTGCGGGGCGGAGGTGGGCGTGGGACTGACCGGCGTCGCCGGGCCCGACACCCAGGAGTGCAGACCGGTGGGCACCGTGTACGTGGGCCTGACGACCCCGGACCGCGCGGCGTGGTCGGTGCCGCTGTCCCTGTCGGGCGGCCGGTCCGCGATCCGCCGCGCGGCCTGCGAGTCGGCGTTGGCGCTGGTCGTCGCCGCGGCCGGTGGGGATACGGGGGGCGACGACGGCGACGGGAACGAATCCGGGAACTGACGCGTTGTACCGAGTGATGCCGAACATCCAGATGACCACACTGCCCCGACCGGACCAGCCCGGAGCGACTCCGCTGCTGCGCGAGACCCTCGGTACCGTCCTGCGCGGGCTTCGCGGGGAGACGGGTCGGACCCTGCGTGACGTGGCCGACGCCGCGCGGGTCAGCCCGGGCTATCTCTCCGAGATCGAACGCGGCCGCAAGGAGGCCTCGAGCGAGCTCCTCGCCTCCATCTCGGGGGCGCTCGACGTATCCCTGGGCGAGATCCTCATCCGCGCCGCGCTCGCGGTCTCGCCTCCCGGGACCCTCGCGGAACCCGTACTCGCGGCCTGACAGTGCCGCCGCGTCGCCCGGTGGTCGCACACGGGCGTCGTTCGGTACCGTGGAACAGACCCGTCGTCCGAATCGGCAGAAGGACACTACGCAGCGATGGCCAATCCGTTCACCAAGGCATGGCGCTACCTCATGGCGTTGTTCGATTCGAAGATCGACGAGAATGCTGACCCCAAGGTTCAGATCCAGCAGGCGATCGCCGACGCGCAGCGCCAGCACCAGCAGCTCTCGCAGCAGGCCGCGGCGGTGATCGGCAACCAGCGTCAGCTGGAGATGAAGCTCAACCGGCAGCTCGCGGACATCGAGAAGCTCCAGGGGTCGACCCGCCAGGCGCTGCAGATGTCCGAGCAGGCGCGCAACAACGGCGACATGCAGAAGGCCACCGAGTACGAGAACGCCGCGGAGGCGTTCGCCGCGCAGCTCGTGACCGCCGAGCAGAACGTCGAGGATCTCAAGGGTCTTCACGACCAGTCGCTCCAGGCCGCCGCGCAGGCCAAGAAGGCCGTCGAGCAGAACGCCATGGTTCTGCAACAGAAGGTCGCCGAGCGCACCAAACTGCTCAGCCAGCTCGAGCAAGCCAAGATGCAGGAACAGGTCAGCGCCTCCCTGCAGTCGATGTCGGAGCTGTCGTCGGGCGGCAACACCCCGAACCTCGACCAGGTCCGCGACAAGATCGAGCGTCGCTACGCCAACGCCCTCGGCTCCGCCGAGCTCGCGCAGAACTCCGTGCAGGGCCGGATGCTCGAGGTCGAGCAGGCGTCGACCCAGATGGCCGGTCACAGCCGCCTCGAGCAGATCCGGGCGTCGATGAAGGCCGAGGGCGGCCAGCTCGGCCAGGGCTCCGGTGCCGCCGGTCAGATCGGCCAGGGCCAGTCCCAGCCGGCCACCCCGCCGCAGCAGCAGGCGCAAACCGAACAGCAGTGATTTCTGGGCAACGGGCCGTCGGCGAGCGTGCCGGCGGCCCGTTGTCGTCCGCAGGGGAGGGTGAGACGTGACGCTGACCGAGTTCCAGGCACGCACGGTCGAGGCGTTCGGTACGCTGCGCGCCGACCATCTGGTGCGCTCGCACCACCTGGCGGCGTGCGGCGGTAGGACCGCACGCGAGGCAATCGACGCGGGGGAGTCCGTCAAGCGCGTGTGGCTCGCACTGTGCGACGAGTTCGAGGTGCCCGAGCATCTGCGCTAGGCGGATCCGCGGGGCGTGTCCCTCGACCTCGAACATCCGTTCGGCTACACTCAAGGGTATGTGATGGCGGGTCCACCGTCCACAGGGATCCACAGGGCGTGCCTCCTCCACAGGGGGAGGTCGCCGGATACGGCGCGAGGGGTTCGTGTCGTACCCGGCAGCTAACGTCCGCGAGTGAAGACCACACAGACCGATCGGCCGGAGGCCGGGGGTCGGACCGAGAACGGAGCATGAGATGGCAGGCAAGGCCAAGGCGGGCTCGAGCAAGCCCGGAGCCGCCCAGAACCGCGAGCAGGCGCTGGAGCTGGCTCTGGCGCAGATCGACAAGGCCTACGGCAAGGGCTCCGTCATGCGGCTGGGCGATGACACCCGGCCGCCGGTCCAGGTCATCCCGTCGGGCGCGCTGTCGCTCGACGTGGCACTGGGCGTGGGCGGGTTCCCCCGGGGCCGCGTCGTGGAGATCTACGGCCCGGAGTCCTCGGGTAAGACCACGGTCGCGTTGCACGCCGTGGCCAACGCCCAGGCGGCCGGAGGCATCGCGGCGTTCATCGACGCGGAGCACGCGCTCGACCCGGAGTACGCCCGCAAGCTGGGCGTGGACACGGACAATCTCATCGTCTCGCAGCCCGACACCGGTGAGCAGGCGCTGGAGATCGCGGACATGCTGGTCAAGTCCGGCGCGATCGACATCCTCGTGATCGACTCCGTCGCGGCGCTGGTGCCGCGTGCGGAGATCGAGGGCGAGATGGGTGACAGCCACGTCGGCCTGCAGGCCCGGCTCATGAGCCAGGCGCTGCGCAAGATGACCGGCGCGCTGCACAACACCGGCACCACCGCGATCTTCATCAACCAGCTGCGCGAGAAGATCGGTGTGATGTTCGGTTCGCCGGAGACCACCACCGGCGGTAAGGCCCTCAAGTTCTACGCGTCCGTCCGTCTGGACGTCCGCCGCATCGAGACCCTCAAGGACGGCGCCGACGCGGTCGGTAACCGCACCAAGGTCAAGGTCGTCAAGAACAAGGTCGCACCGCCGTTCAAGATCGCCGAGTTCGACATCCTGTACGGCGAGGGCATCAGCCGCGAGGGCTCGCTCATCGACATGGGTGTGGACAACGGCTTCATCAAGAAGTCCGGCTCCTGGTTCACCTACGGTCAGGACCAGCTGGGCCAGGGTAAGGAGAACGCTCGCCGCTACCTCAAGGACAACCCGTCGGTGCGGGACGAGATCGAGCGGAAGATCCTCGACAAGCTCAACATCGGTGCGGGCGCGGAGATCGCGGAGATCGAGGCGGAGTCCGATGAGGACGCTCCGATCGACGTGGTGCCCGTCGACTTCTGATGCCGGGCCGCTCCACGCGGTCGGGCCGGTCCGGCGGGCCGGGCCCGGCCGGCGGGGGCATCGACGCGGACGGGTTGCGCGCCGCCATCGCCGCCGTGGAGTCGCGGCCCTCGAGCACCGCGGACCTTCCCCCCTTGGCACCGGAGGCGCACGAAGCCGCCACGTCCGCCCTGCGGCTGCTGCGACATCGGCCGCGCAGTGAGCACGAACTCCGTCAGCGGTTGATCGCCAAGGAGTTCGCGCCGTCGGCCGTCGACGAGGCGCTCGATCGCGTCCGTGCGTGGGGCCTGCTCGACGACGCCGAGTTCGCCGCCGAGTGGGTCCGCGGACGCCGGCGCCGCCGCGGCCGCTCGCGCGGGGCGCTCGAGCGGGAGCTGCGCGACAAGGGCGTGGCCGAGGGACACATCGCGAACGCGGTGGCCGATATCGACGAGTCCGACGAGCGTCGGCAGGCGACTGAACTCGCGCGCGCCCGGCTCGGCAGACGCCCGGCCGCCGCGCTCTCCGGGCCCGAGGCGCAGGGCGAGCGGCGGCGGCTCGTCGCATTCCTCGCCCGGCGGGGTTATCCCACGGGGTTGGCGATGTCCGTCGTGGACGCCGAATTGGCGGCCCACGCCTCGCCCTGAGTACCCTGGCCTGCGTGGATTCTCTCGTGACCGACCTGCATCCGGCGGCGGAGAACGCCCCCGCCGAGGGCGTGGACCGCCGCACCTACCAGGTGCGCACCTTCGGATGCCAGATGAACGTCCATGACTCCGAACGGCTCTCCGGGGTGCTCGACGCCGCCGGCTACGTGCCCTTCGAGGGCGACGCCGACCCGGCCACCGGCAGCCTGCCGGACCTCGTTGTGTTCAACACTTGCGCGGTCCGTGAGAACGCCGACAACCGGCTCTACGGCACCCTCGGCCATCTGCGGCCGTGGAAGGACGCCAACCCCCGACTACAGATCGCCGTCGGCGGATGCCTGGCGCAGAAGGACAAGGACGCCGTCGTCTCGCGGGCGCCGTGGGTCGATGTCGTGTTCGGCACCCACAACCTCGGGCACCTGCCGACCCTCCTCGACCGCTCCCGGCACAACGAGCGGGCCGAGGTGGAGATCGCCGACTCCCTGCAGCACTTCCCCTCGACCCTGCCGGCGACCCGTGACTCCGCCTACGCCGGCTGGGTCTCCGTCTCCGTCGGCTGCAACAACACCTGCACGTTCTGCATCGTGCCGTCCCTGCGCGGCAAGGAGGTGGACCGCCGCCCCGGCGAGGTCCTCGCGGAGATGCAGGCCCTCGCCGACGAGGGCGTACTCGAGGTGACGCTGCTCGGCCAGAACGTCAACGCCTACGGACGGTCGTTCCACGACCCCGACGAGCCGTCCGACAAGGGCGCGTTCGCCAAGCTCCTCCGCGCGGCCGGCCGGATCGAGGGCATCGAGCGGATCCGCTTCACCTCGCCCCACCCCGCCGAGTTCACCGACGACGTCATCGAGGCCATGGCCTCCACCCCGACCGTCTGCCCGCAACTGCACATGCCGCTGCAGTCCGGCTCCGACCGCGTCCTGCGCGCCATGCGGCGCTCCTACCGCTCCGAGCGCTTCCTCGGCATCATCGATCGCGTCCGCGCGGCCATGCCGCACGCCGCCATCACGACCGACATCATCGTCGGCTTCCCCGCTGAGACCGAGGAGGACTTCCAGGCGACCCTCGACGTCGTCGAGAAGGCCCGGTTCTCCAGTGCCTTCACCTTCCAGTACTCGCCCCGCCCCGGCACCCCGGCGGCCACGATGGAGGACCAGATTCCCAAGACCGTGGTCCAGGAGCGGTACGAACGGCTCATCGCCCTCCAGGAGCGGATCACCCTGGAGGAGAATCAGGCGCAGGTCGGGCGCGTCGTCGAACTGCTCGTCACCGCCGACGAGGGCCGCAAGGACGCCGCCACCGCCCGCATGACCGGCCGTGCCCGCGACGGTCGCCTCGTGCACTTCGCGCCCGTCGGAGAAGCCGCCGACCGGGTGCGCCCCGGCGACGTCGTCACCACCCGCGTCACCGCCGCCGCCCCGCACCACCTGCTCGCCGACGACGGTGTCCTCAGCTACCGCGCCACGCGCGCCGGGGACCGCCACGAGGAGGGCCGCAAGCCCGAGACGCCACCGATCGGCGTGGGGCTGGGGCTGCCCACCCTGCGCCGCGAGACCGCCCCCGCCGCCACCATCGAGAAGGGATGCCCCACGTGAGCACCGACGACGACCGACGCGACCCTATCGCAGGGATCATGGAGGTCACCCGCAACGCGGAATCGGAACTGCGCTCGAAGGACCGCATCCTCGGACGCACGCTCGTGATCGGCCGGGCCTACCTCGCCTCGGCCGTCCTCATCGTGCTGCTCGCCGCAGCGCTCGCGCTCCCGCACAGCGACGGCGTCCGCGGATTCGACGTCCTGTTCTTCACCGACGTGGCCCGCGAGCAGTACACGTCGCTACCGTCCCACCTGTTCGTCCTCCTGTACTCGGTGGGCACCATCGTCTTCGGCGCCGTAATGATCCTGACGCAGAAGTGGTGGGCCGCCGGCATCGCGTGGAGCACGGCCTGTGTGGCCGCCGTGTACGGCGTGCTGGCGATCTGGCTGCGCCAGTCCGGCCGCGGGCCCAACGCGGACTTCCAGGACTTCGGCGGGCCGGGCTTCGGCCTCTACCTCAGCGAACTGCTCGTGCTGGCGCTGGTCGCCACCCTCGCCGCGGTGCTGTGGTCGCGGACTCCCGAGCAGCGACAGCTGGAAGAGGACGCGCGGCACGGCGACGGGGCCTGACCACACCCGCGTAGACGCCGGGAGCCCGGCCGGGGTCACCGGCCGGGCTCCCGGCGTCTGTTCGTGCCACCGTCAGCGGGTGTCGACCGCCTTCTCCGCGGCCTCGGCCCACTCACGCCACTGCGCGGCCTGCGCACGCGCACTCTCGGCGTCCCTGACCTTGCCCGCGGCGTCCGCCTTGGCGGCCTGCTCCTCGAAGTCGCGGACCCGGTCCCAGAACTGGCCGGCACGCGCCTTGGCCTCAGGATCCGTGCGGCGCCACTCGGTGTCCGCCGCGTCCGCGACCGCCTTCTCCAGCGCACGGATACGACCCTCGAGGCGACCCATCTTGTCGCGCGGGACCTTGCCGATCTCCTCCCACCGGGCCTGCAGGTCCCGCAGCGCGGACCGGGCGGCGGCCAGATCGGCGGCCGGGTCGATCCGGCCCTCGAACTCGGCGAGCAGAGCCTCCTTGGCCTCGGCGTTCGCCTCGAACTCCGCGTCCCGCTCGGCGGCCGCAGCATGCCGCGCGTCGAAGAAGGAGTCCTGGGCGGCCTTGAACCGCTTCCACAGCGCGTCGTCCGCCTCACGCGGTGCGCGGCCCGCGGCCTTCCACTCGTCCATCAGCTTGCGGAAGGCCGTCGCCGTGTCGTTCCAGTCGGTCGACCCGGACAGCGCCTCCGCGCGCTCGACGAGTTCCTCCTTGACACGCTTCACCGAGGCCCGGTTGCGATCCAGCTCCGCGAAGTGGGAGCCGCGCCGGCGGTTGAACGCCTCGCGCGCCTTGGAGAAGCGCTTCCACAGCGCGTCGTCCGTCTTGCGGTCGATCCCGCGGATCGTCTTCCACTCCTCGAGGATGTCCCGGAGACGGTCACCCGCGGCCTTCCACTGGGTCGAGGACGCGCCGATCTCCTCGGCCTCGGCCGCCAGGGCCTCCTTGCGGGCGATCGCGGCCGCACGTTGCTCGTCCTTGCGCTGACGGGCGCTGGCCTCGACCTCCGTGGACCGTTCGATCACCGCCGCCAGACGCGCCGCGAGCGAATCCAGATCGCCCACGGCCGCGGCGGTCGGGATCTGCGCCGCGAGCGCCTCGGCCGAGGCGCGGGTCTTGCGCGCGTCCTGCGGGTGCGATTCCAAACGCGTCTCCAGCAGGGACACCTCGGCCGCCAGGTCGTCGAAACGGAGCCCGAAGTGGGCCAGCCCCTCCTCGGGAGCCCCCGCCTGCCAGGAGCCCACCTGGCGCTCACCGTCACCGGTGCGCACGAACACCGCGCCCGTCTCGTCGACCCGACCCCACTGTGACGGGTCGGAACCGCGCGTCGTCCGGACATCGGTCGCGGGAGCGGGCCGCGGAGCCACCTTCCGGGCGAGCGCCGCGGGCGACGGTGCGCCCGGCCGTGGCCCGGGTCGCGGACCCGGTGCCGGGGTCGCCCCGCCGTCGTTCGCTCCGCCCGTGGCGGTGGGTGACTGCTCGGTCATCTCGTCCTCATTTCCTTCTGCCGCGTGCCACGGCACCGTCGCCGGGATCGCACCGGACGTCGCCTCGCCGCCCCGGCTCGGACCGGCGCGGCATCCTCCTAGTGTGTACCAACCGTCGCGCGGGTGTCCGCCGTATCCCCGGGTACGCCCCACCGGGCCCACCCGGCGTCACGGGGCGGCGTCCTGCGACGGTGTCGTACGCGGTCAGTAGGGTTTCGAGGTGTGAACACGTCAGTCGTCCTGGTCCCCGGTGCACCCGCGCTCGTGCCCGTGCTCTCCGGGAGCGCGGCCGCCGACTCCGCACGCCAGGTGGACGAGATGGTCCGCGTGCTCCGGCGTGCCGCGGAGGACGCGACCGCGGTCAGGGTCGTGGGCGCGGACAGCGGCGGACGCTCACTGGGCGACGTCCGCTCGACGCTCGCCCGGTGGGGGGCCGACGTGCCGGTCGGACGGCCCGGTGCCCCGCCGGCGCCGCACGAGGCGGTTCCCGATGCCGCGCTGATCGCGTGGTGGCTGCTGGACCGCGCACAGATCGGCCTGACCAGGGGCTTCACCGGCGTGACCGGGCCCTCGCCCACCACGCCGCAGGTCGCGGCGGACGACCTCGTCGTCGTCGTCGCCGACGGACCCGCCTCCCTCGCGCCGCGCGCCCCCGTCCCCGAGGACCCGCGCGGCGTCGCCCTGGACGCCCGGCTCGGCCGGTGGCTCCGGGACCCCGGCGAGCTTCCCGACCACGGGGCGGCCGTCGCCGAGGAGATCGGGTGGTGGAGCCGTCCCGCCTGGCTCGTCCTCGCCGACCTCGTGGGCGGGCGCGCCGCGCGAGAACGGCTGTCCTGGGCGCCGTTCGGTGTCGGCTACCACTGCGGGTGGTGGTCATGACCGGCCCGGCCCCCGTCGCCGTGATCGGGCCCACGGGCACCGGCAAATCGGAGCTCGCGCTGGATCTGGCCGAACGCCTCGGCGGTGAAGTCGTCAACTGCGACGCGATGCAGCAGTACCGCGGCATGGACATCGGCACCGCCAAGCTCAGGCCCGAGGAGCGTCGCGGCATCCCGCATCACCGACTCGACGTCCTCGATGTCACCCACACCGCGAGCGTCGCCGACTTCCGCGATGAGGCCGAGCGGGAGATCGCCGGGATCCGCGACCGGGGACACGTGCCGATCCTGTGCGGTGGGTCGATGATGTACATCCAGGCGCTCGTGGACGGGTGGAGCATCCCCGACACCGATCCCGAGGTGCGTGCTCGCTACGAGCGGCGGCTGGAGGAGATCGGCGTCCGCGCCCTGCACGACGAACTCGCACGGGTCGACCCCGAGGCGGCGCGGACCATCCTGCCCACCGACCCGCGGCGCACCGTCCGCGCACTGGAGGTCGTCGAGCTCACGGGGCGGCCGTTCTCCGCGTCCCGACCGACCATCGGCGAGCCGCGATTCGGCACCCGTCTGATCGGCCTGCGGTGCGCGCTGCCCGAGCTCGACGACCGGCTGGCCGCCCGGACCTCGACGATGTTCGCCGACGGGCTCGTCGAGGAGGTGCGGGGCCTCGTCGGAGTCGGGCTCCTCGAGGGCGTCACGGCCCGCCGGGCGATCGGCTACGCCCAGGTCCTCGACGAGATGGACGACGCCCTGCGCATCGACGACGACGGGCTGGCCCGTGCGGAGGAGCGGACGGTCATCGGCACCCGCCGCTACGTCCGCCGTCAACGGTCCTGGTTCGGCCGCGACCACCGGATCCGGTGGATAGACACCGACACCCGCGACCGGGCCGACGACGCCCCGCGCCCGCTGGACGCGGCGCTGCGGATCCTGGGGGAGGGATCCCGATGACCGCGCCCGGCGGCGGGCGGTCCCGCGTCCAGTCCGTCGACCGCGCGTTCTCGCTGCTCGACGCCCTGTGCCGCCGCGGCGGGCGCGCCAGCCTCGGTGAACTGGTCGCAGACACCGGTCTGGCCGCCGCGACCGTCCACCGGCTCTGCGGCACCCTCGCCGAGAGCGGACACCTCCGCCGTGACGCCGGCCGCGGCTACCTCCTCGGCCCCCGCCTCCAACGGATCGGGGACGCGGCCGAGCGCGCGACCGCCGCGTGGGCGGAGCCCGTGCTGCGGGCCGTCGTCGAGGGCACCGGGGAGACCGCCAACCTCGCCGTCCGGGAGGGCGACGGTGTTGTCTACCTCGCCCAGGTGCCCTCGCCCCACTCGATGCGGATGTTCACGGAGGTGGGGCGGCGCGTCGAGGTCCACTGCACGGCGGTGGGCAAGGCCCTCGTGGCGGGCGATGACGACGCCGAGATCCGCGCCATGTTGGAACGGGCCGGCATGCGCCGCTACACCGATTCGACCCTCGTCGAGGTCGGTGCACTGATCGAGCAGATCCACGAGGTCCGACGCCGGGGCTTCGCCACCGACGAGTCCGAGCAGGAGGAAGGGGTGCGGTGCGTGGCCATCGCCGTGGGCACGGGCGACGCCGCGTTCGCGATCTCCGCGTCCGGGCCCGAGGCCCGGTTCACCCGGGACCGCAGGGACGCCGCCGTCGACATCCTCAGGGCCGCGGTGGAGGGCCTCCTCGGCTGACCGACCGTGCCGGCGTGGCGCCGTCCCGATACAGGAAATCCGCTACCCCCGGCCCGGATTCGCTACCTCTGCAGGGGTAGCGGATGCCGAGGGGGAGTAGCGGATTCCCGCAGGGGTCAGAGCCCGTTGGCGGTCTTGAACTCGCGGCGACGGCGGTGCAGGATCGGCTCGGTGTAGCCCGACGGCTGCGTGGTGCCCTCGAGGATCAGCTCGCGGGCAGCCTGCCAAGCGATTGAGGACTCGACGTCCGGCGCCATGTTCCGGTAGGCGTCGTCGCCCGCGTTCTGCTTGTCGACGACCTCGGCCATACGGCGCAGCGAATCTTCCACGAACTCTGCCGTGACGATGCCGTGGCGGATCCAGTTGGCCAACAGCTGCGAGGAGATCCGCAGGGTGGCTCGGTCCTCCATGAGGTTCACGTCGTGGATGTCCGGCACCTTCGAGACGCCGATACCCTGCTCGACCCAGCGGACGACGTAGCCCAGGATGGTCTGGCAGGAGTTGTCGACCTCCTCCTTCTTCTCCTCGTCCGACCAGTCGGTGTTCGGGGCGAGCGGCACCGTGAGGATGTCGTCGACGCTCGCGCGACGACCGCCGGCGAGGAGCTCCTCCTGGCGGGCCAGGACGTCGACGCGGTGGTAGTGGGTCGCGTGGAGGGTCGCACCGGTCGGCGACGGGACCCAGGCGGTGTTGGCGCCGGCCTGCGGCTGGCCGATCTTCTCGGCGAGCATCTCCGCCATGAGGTCGGTCTTCGCCCACATGCCCTTGCCGATCTGCGCGCGGCCCCGCAGACCACACGCCAGGCCGGTGTCGACGTTGAAGTCCTCGTAGGCGTTCATCCAGCGCGCGGACTTCATCTCGCCCTTGCGGATCATCGGCCCGGCTTCCATGGAGGTGTGGATCTCGTCGCCGGTGCGGTCGAGGAACCCGGTGTTGATGAACACGACACGCTCCGTCGCCTCCGCGATGCAGGCGGCGAGATTCACCGACGTGCGGCGCTCCTCGTCCATGATGCCGACCTTGAGAGTGTTGGTCGGCAGGCCGAGGAGCTTCTCGACGCGGCCGAACAGCTCGGTGGTGAACGCGACCTCGTCGGGCCCGTGCTGCTTGGGCTTGACGATGTAGATCGACCCGCTGCGGCTGTTGCCGCGCTCGTTGCCCTCCGCGATCCCGTGCATGCCCGCCAGCGCGGTGATCAGCGCGTCGAGGATCCCCTCGGGGAGCTCGTTGCCCTCGGCGTCCAGGACCGCGGGGTTCGTCATGAGATGGCCGACGTTGCGGACGAACAGCATCGAGCGCCCGTGGAGGCGGACCTCCCCGGAGCCGTCCGGAGAGGTGTAGACGCGGTCGTCGTTGAGGACGCGGGTGAACGTCTTGCCGCCCTTGCTGATCTCCTCGGAGAGGTCACCCTTCATCAGGCCGAGCCAGTTGCGGTAGCCGAGCGTCTTGTCCTCGGCGTCGACAGCGGCGACGGAGTCCTCGAAGTCCATGATCGTCGTGACGGCGGACTCGAGGACCACGTCCTTGACGCCGGCCGCGTCCGTCGAGCCGATGGGGGAGTCCGGGTCGATCTGGATGTCGATGTGCAGGCCGTTGTTGCGCAGCAGCACCGAGGAGGGGCTGGCGGTGTCCCCGAGGTAGCCCACGAACTTCTCCGGGTCGGCCAGCCCGGTGGTCGCGCCGTCCGCGAGCGTGACCTGCAGCGTGCCGTCCACGACCGCGTACCCGGTGGTCCCCACGTGGCTGCCGGAGGCCAACGGCGCCGCGTCGTCGAGGAACTCACGTGCCCACTCGATCACCTTGTCGCCACGGACCTTGTTGTAGGAGTCGCCCTGTTCGGCGCCGTCGGTCTCGGGGATGGCGTCGGTGCCGTAGAGGGCGTCATAGAGCGAACCCCAGCGGGCGTTGCCGGCGTTGATGGCGAACCGCGCGTTGGTGACCGGCACCACCAGCTGCGGACCGGCGACGGTCGCGATTTCCGCGTCGACGTTCTCCGTGGTGACCGAGACCGACTCGGGCTCGGGCACGAGGTAGCCGATCTCCCGGAGGAACTCCTTGTACGCCGCCTGGTCGATCGGCGCCGGGTTCTCGTGGTGCCACGCGTCGATCTTCGACTGCAGCTCGTCCCGCACCGCGAGCAGCTCGCGGTTCCGGGGGGCGAGGTCGGCGAAGATCTCGGAGGCACCGGCCCAGAACGCGTCGGGGTCGACCCCGGTGCCCGGGATCGCCTGGGTGTTGACGAAGTCGTAGAGGACCTCGTCGACCTGGATACCGCCGACGGTGATGCGTTCGGACATCGATGCTCTCCTCAGGTAGGGGATCGTTCTCCCGACCGACTCTAATGTCCTCGTCGTGGCGCTTCATCCGCTATTTCCGCAGTGCGGAACGCCGGTCCGCCGCTAGTACGATCGCGACATGACTCCGGACCACAACACGCCGACGGCCACCGACGGCATCGCCTTCATCAAGGGCCACGGCACCCTCAACGATTTCGTGATCCTGCCCGATGACCACGCCGAGCTCGACCTCGACGAGACGCTGGTCCGCGCGCTCTGCGATCGACGCGGCGGGATCGGTGCCGACGGGATCCTCCGGATCGCCACCGCCGGCGCCCTCGTCGATCGCGGGGTCCTTCCCGCGCTACCGGACGGGGTCGACCCCGCGGACTGGTTTATGGACTACCGGAACGCGGACGGTTCGATCGCCGAGATGTGCGGCAACGGAGTCCGGGTGTTCGCCCACGCTCTGGTGGCCACGCACCGGGCCGACATCGGAACGATCGCCATCGGCACGCGTTCCGGGCCGCGGCCCGCGACGATTGTGTCCCGCTCCGGCGACGACGCCACGGTCCGGGTCGACATGGGCGAGCCGCGACTGCTCGGACTCTCCTCGGCAGAACTCGGCGGCCGCACCTTCGCGGGCGTGGCCGTCGACATGGGTAACCCCCACCTGGCCTGCGTCGTGCCCGGGCTGGACGCCGCGGCTCTGGCCGCCCTGCCGGTCGCCGACCCCCCGACCTTCGATCGCGACTTCTTCCCACACGGTGTCAACGTGGAGATCGCCACGCCCCTGACCGGGGGCCGGGTGACCATGCGCGTGCACGAACGGGGAGCGGGGGAGACGATGTCATGCGGGACCGGCATCGTGGCGACGGCGGTCGCCGCACTGGCCGACGCCGGACGCGGCAGCGGAGACGTCGTCGTGGCGGTACCGGGCGGGGAGGTCGAGGTCCACCTGGCCGACGGCGGTTCGACCCTCACCGGTCCGTCCGCGCTCGTCGCCAGCGGCCGGTTCCACGGCGGTGCGTATCACACGCCCGCATACGCGACACACGCGGCCCCGATGTGAGATGATGCTGGGGAATGACTATTGATCACACGGCCGTTGAGCGGCCGACACGCGACCTCGATCCATCCATCGGCGAACTGCAGCTCGAGGAGAGATCCTCGCTGCGCCGGGTGGCGGGTCTGTCAACCGAACTCCAGGACGTCAACGACGCCGAGTACCGCCAGCTCCGACTGGAGCGGGTCGTACTGGTCGGCGTGTGGACCGAGGGGTCCGCAGCCCAGGCGGACGCCGCGATGGCGGAGCTCGCCCAGCTCGCCGAGACGGCGGGCTCCGAGGTCTGCGACGCTCTCATCCAGCGCCGCGACAAGCCGGACGCGGCGACCTTTATCGGCTCGGGAAAGGTGAGCGTTCTCAAGGACGTCATCGCCGCGACGGGTGCCGACACCGTCATCTGCGACGGTGAGCTCACCCCGGGTCAGCTCCTGGCGCTGGAGAAGGCGGTCAACGTCAAGGTCATCGACCGGACGGCGCTGATCCTCGACATCTTCGCCCAGCACGCGACCAGTCGCGAGGGCAAGGCGCAGGTCTCCCTGGCGCAGATGGAATACATGCTCCCTCGTCTCCGCGGGTGGGGTGAGTCGCTCTCCCGCCAGGCGGGTGGCCGGGCCGGCAGCAACGGTGGCGTCGGCCTCCGTGGCCCCGGTGAGACGAAGATCGAGACGGACAGGCGCCGCATCCGCGAGCGGATGGCGAAGCTGCGTCGCGAGATCAAGGGCATGAAGCAGTCCCGCGACACCAAGCGCTACCGCAGGCGTGCCACGCCCGTTCCGTCGATCGCTATCGCCGGATACACCAACGCCGGCAAGTCGAGCCTGCTGAACCGGATCACCGGCGCCGGCGTCCTCGTACAGAACGCGCTGTTCGCCACCCTCGATCCCACCACCCGCCGCGCCGACCTCCCCGACGGGCGATCGGTCGTGTTCACCGACACGGTCGGCTTCGTCCGGCATCTGCCCACGCAGTTGGTCGAGGCGTTCCGGTCCACGCTGGAGGAGGTGGTCGACTCCGAGCTGCTACTCCACGTCGTGGACGGTTCGGACGCGTTCCCCCTTCGTCAGATCGAGGCGGTCCGCAAGGTGATCAACGAGGTGGTGGAGGAGCAGAACGCCGAGCGCCCCCGCGAGTTGGTGGTCATCAACAAGATCGACGCGGCCGACCCGGTGGTGCTCACCGAGCTGCACCACGCCCTGCCGGACGCGGTATTCGTCTCGGCGGCCACGGGGCAGGGTGTCGACGAGCTGCTCGAACGGATCATGCAGATCGTGGCCTCCGGTGACATGGAGATGACTCTAGAGGTCCCGTACACGCGGGGTGACGTGGTCGCACGGGTCCACACCGAGGGTGCGGTCGTCGAGGAGGAGCACACCGACCGTGGCACTCGCCTGGTCGTGCGGCTGCCCGCCTCGGTGGCCGGTGAGCTCGGCGAATTCGTCTCGGACAGCAGTACGCGCGACGGGGCCGCCTGACCGGCCCCTGCGACGACGACGCCGCCTGACCCGATCGATCCCGGGCAGGCGGCGTCGTCGTCGAGGGCCGGTTCAGAGCTTGCGGAACACCGTGACGACCTTGCCCAGGATTGTGGCGTGCTCGCCCGGGATGGGACTGAAGGACGGGTTGTGGGGCAGGAGCCAGACCCCCGTGGAGTCCTTGCGGAAGGTCTTCACGGTCGCCTCACCGTCGATCATCGCGGCGACGATATCGCCGTTGTCCGCTACGTTCTGCCGCCGCACCACGACGTAGTCACCGTCGCAGATCGCCGCGTCGATCATCGACTCACCGACCACCCTGAGCATGAACAGGTCCCCGGACCCGACGAGGTCGGTCGGGAGGGGGAAGACCTCCTCCACGGCCTGCTCGGCCAGGATGGGGCCACCCGCAGCAATCCGGCCGAGGACCGGGACGTAGACGGGCTCGACCGCTCCGCTCGGACGACGGACCTCGCTGGTCGGCGACCGGCGACCCCGGGCCTTCTGCCCGGGCACCCCGTGGACGTCGACAGCCCGCGGCTTGTGCGGATCCCGGGTCAGGAACCCCTTCTTCTCCAGGGTCCGCAGCTGATGCGCTACCGACGACGTCGATTGCAGGCCCACCGCGTCCCCGATCTCGCGGATGCTCGGCGGATAGCCGCGCTCCTTGACCGTGTCGTGGATGTGCAGTAGCACGCTCTTCTGTCGGTCTGTCAGTGAGTCGAAGTCGGGCTTCGGCATCTCGGGTCCCTTCGGCGAATGGATGTTCGACGTCGTCATCTGTGTACACCCTATCGCCCCTCAGCGGGGAGCGCCACACACACGTTCGAAGTTTTTCGTCGCGGAATGGTGACCTTGTCGGAGTCGCGTGATACAACTCTAGGCGTATCGGGATTCGAACAGACGTACACAGAAACCCATACGGTTGTGCGAATCCGCTTCGCACACCGTATCGAGCAGGGAGTGGACATGACCATTCTGGAGATGCACTCGCACACCGACTCCACCGCGCGCTGGACGGAGATCTGCGCGGCAGAACACCGCGCTCCCGCACCGAGCGCGGACGGTGTCCGCCGGGATCCCGACCGGTCCGGTGAGCGTCAGACCCGTGGGCGTACCGGGACCCGACCCGGCGCGCGGCCGGTGGGCCGTCGCGACTCCGCCTCGCCCAACCGCGGCGCCTCCGCCGACCGGGTCGCCACCCTCGCACCGGCGCCCTCCCGCACACCGGCTCCGCGGCGGATCGTCCAGGCCCGCCCGGTGGCGTCCGACAGTGTGCGCGCCTGCCGCGTCGAGTCGTCGGCTCCGACCCGTGTCGTCGATGACGTGCCCGCCTGGGCACTCTTGGCCTGCGGCATCGCCTTCGGGATACTCATGCTCCTGGCCGTGGCGTTCCTCGGCGGGCCCGCCTACGCGTGACCGGCGCACCTGCCTCCTAGAATGAGTCGGGGACGGTGGTCAATCGTCCCCGCGTCCCGTGGTCCACGTCCCGGGAGGCGTGAAGTCCGGTCGACGAAGGGCCACACGGGAATGTACTGCCCTACATGCCACAACGAGGACTCCCGGGTGATCGACTCACGATCGGTCGACGAGGGTCAGGCCATCCGGCGCCGCCGGGAGTGCCCGGAGTGCGGGCACCGGTTCACGACGCTCGAGACGCCACTGCTGACGGTCCTCAAACGCAACGGTGTCACCGAGGCCTTCAGTCGCGACAAGGTGGTCCGGGGAGTTCGCCGCGCCTGCCAAGGCCGGTCCATCGATGAGGACGCCCTGCGGCGCCTCGCCCAGCAGGTGGAGGACACCGTCCGCGCTCGCGGCGCGTCCGAGGTGCCCGCCCACGAGATCGGTCTCGCGATCCTCGGCCCCCTCCAGGACCTCGACGAGGTGGGCTACCTACGCTTCGCCTCCGTCTACAAGCAGTTCAGCTCGGCCGACGACTTCGAACGCGAGATCATCGCACTCAGAGACCGCCGCGCGAGCCGCTGAGCCGCCGCGCGAACGTCTGACCCGCCGGGCGCTCAACGCCGGGCGCGGGGAGCGAGCGCGTTCGCGACCGCCTTGTCGATGCGCTCGGCCGACACCGGGCGGGCCGTGCCGAGGGACTGGGCGAACAACCCCACCCTGTATTCGGCCAGCAACCACCGCAGCTCGCGGGTCGCGCGCGCGCCGCCGGGCCGACGCCGCAGAGCCGCGCACGCCTCCTCGACGGTCTCCTCCGACCGCGCCAACCGGGCTGTCAGTTCCCGATGTCGGGCGGGGGACTTCTCCGCGAGGTCGAGTCGGACACCGACCGCCTTCACGTGCCGCTCCAGGTGCGGCAGCACGTCGACCGGATGACGCGCCAGGAAACCCTTACCCACCAGGAACTCCAGTGACGGTCTCACCGCCTCGGCGACCTCGGCCGGGGCCTCAGCCACACGCACGGACACCTCCTGCGCCGCCACCAAGGCGGGCACGACCGTCGAGATCGCCGATGCCACGGCCCCCGGCACCTCCGCCCTGGCGGCGTCCCGCAGTTCGGTGAACTCCGCCACCGTCAACACCGGCACGCCCTTACGTCGGGCGATGATGCGGCCGCACGCCGCCAGGGCGGCGTCCGAGACCAGTGCCTCGACGCCCCCGTGCGGGTACTGGGTCAGGGCCAGTCGCTGCTCGACCGGGCGGCCTCGCAGGATCGAGGAGGCGGAGACGAGGTCAGACGAGATGAGCGTGAGGACCGCCGACGCCTGCCTGGTCCGGCGTTCCTCCTCCGTCGCGCACGCGACCCGGTGGATGCCGTCCGCATCGACGCGCAGGGCGGGGTAGACCGTCACCTCCACACCGTCCACCGTGCCGGTGACCGACGGGGCGAGATCTCCGATGGTGTCGGCACTCCACTGGCGGAACGGCCCGTCGTCGGGCACGAGCCGGGTGTTGAGGGTGTCGCGCACCTTGTCCTGCAAACGCGTCCGCAGCGCCGCCAAATCCGTTCCGGACGCGACGACCTTCTCGCCGTCGACCACCTCGAACCGCACCCGCAGGTGATCGGGGAGCTGCGTGGGGTCGAACTCCCGCGGGTCGACCGTCGTCCCGATCCGCGCGGACAGCGCCTGTGCCAGGGCCACCGGCAGAGGAGCGGAGCGCGGGGTGACGTCGCGGGCGAGCAGAGCGGCGTACTCCACGGGCGGCGAGCAGAGCCGCCGGAGGTACTTGGGAAGGGTGCGCAGCATCTCCGTGTAGAGCTCTTCGCGGAGACCGGGGACCAGCCACTCGAAACCGGCGGTGGTCACCGAGGACAGCTGGGGTAGCGGGATGCGGACGGTGATGCCGTCGGCGTCGACGCCCGGATCGAACTCGTAGCGCAACTCGAATCGGCGGTCGCCCTGCTGCCAGAACGGCGGGAAGTCGCCGGCGTCGGGGGCGGCCTCCGAGGTGCGGATATCGGCGGGGGTCAGCCGGATCGAGTCCGGATCGCGGTGGCCGCGCTTCTTCCACCACGACTCGAGGTGACGGCCGGAGGTGATGTCGCCGGGGAGCCGCTCGAGGTAGAACGCCACCAGGGCCTCGTCGTCGATCACCAGGTCACGGCGACGGCTGCGGGTCTCCAGCTCCCTCGCCTGCGCCACGGCCTCGGCGTTCTCACGGATGACCGGCACGCGCGTGTCGAGGCGGCCCTCGACGATCCCGTGGCGGACGAGCATCTCCCGCGCCAGGGGAGCGTCCACCCGGGACAGCAACACGCGGCGTGCCTCCACGACCGTCAGGCCCAGCAGAAGGACCTTCTCGTAGGCCATGGCGGCGCCTCGGGCGTCCGACCAGTGCGGCTCGGAGTACTGGGTACGGGTGAGGTGGCCCCCGAGCTGCTCGATCCACGCGGGGTCGATTCGCGCCACGTCGCGGGCCCACAGCCGTGAGGTCTCCACGAGCTCAGACGCCATGACCCATCGGGGTGGCTTACGGGCCAGGTCCGAGCCGGGAAAGATCTGGAAGCGGATGCCGCGGGTGCCCCGGAACTCGCGGGCGTCCTCGTCGCGCATGCCGACATTGGTGAGCAGGCCGGTGAGGATCGCCTTGTGCAGGTCGTCCTCGGAGGCCTGGCCGGAGGGCGGGTGCCAGCCGCGTTCGCGGCACATGCTCCGCAGCTGGGCGTTGAGGTCCTGCCACTCGCGGATGCGCAGCCAGTGCAGGTACTCCGCCTTGCACATCTTGCGGAACGCGCTGCCGGAGAGCTCGCGGCGCTGTTCGGTGAGGTAGCGCCACAGGTTGAGGTAGCCCAGGAAATCGGACGTCTTGTCGGTGAAGCGACGATGGAACTGGTCGGCCTTGTCCCGCTCCTCCGCGGGCCGCTCGCGGACGTCCTGCACCGTCAGGGCGGCGACCACCACGAGCACGTCTCCCAGCGCCCCGTTGCGGTGGCCCTCCACCACCATCCGGGCCAGTCGGGGGTCGAGGGGGAGCGCGGCCATGTCGCGGCCCACCTCGGTCAGGTGCGGGCGTTCGTCGTCGTCGACCGTCAACGCCCCCAGCTCGGTGAGCAGGGTCATGCCGTCGCGGACCGCCTTGCGGTCCGGCGGCTCGACGAACGGGAAGTCGTCGACGGGACCGAGATCGAGGTCCGCCATCGACAGGATCACCGAGGCGAGGTTGGTGCGCAGGATCTCGGGGTCGGTGAACTCCGGTCGTGCCTCGAAGTCCTCCTCCGAGTACAGGCGGATGCAGATGCCGTCGGCCACGCGACCGCATCGCCCGGCCCGCTGCGCGGCGGAGGCCTGGGAGATCGGTTCGATCGGAAGTCGCTGGACCTTGGTACGGGTGGAGTACCGCGAGATGCGCGCCAGTCCGGTGTCGACGACGTAGCGGATGCCGGGGACGGTCACCGAGGTCTCGGCGATGTTGGTCGACAGCACCACCCGGCGGGTGGAGTGGGCGCGGAAGGCGCGCTGCTGCTCCGCGGCGGTGAGGCGCGCGAACAGCGGGAAGATCTCCGTGTTGCGGAATTTCCGGCCACGCAGCACCTCCTCGGCGTCGCGGATCTCACGCTCGCCCGAGAGGAAGACCAGAACGTCGCCGTCGTCCTCGCGCAGCAGTTCCGCCACGGCGTCGGCGAGCGCGTCGAGGGGGTCGAGGTCGATCACCCGGTCCCCGTGCTCGACCTGGAGCGGCCGGTAGCGGATCTCCACGGGGAAGGTACGTCCGGAGACCTCGATGACCGGGGCGGGGCGACCGTCGGGGCCCGCGAAGTGGCGGGCGAACCGTTCGGGGTCGATGGTCGCGGAGGTGATGATGAGCTTGAGGTCCGGGCGCCTCGGGAGAATCTGCTTGAGGTAGCCCAGGAGGAAGTCGATGTTGAGACTGCGTTCGTGTGCCTCATCGATGATGATCGTGTCGTAGGCGTGGAGCAGCCGGTCGCGGCGGATCTCCGCGAGCAGGACGCCGTCAGTCATGAGCTTGACCGAGGTGTCGGGTCCGGTGCGGTCGTCGAAGCGCACGGCGGAGCCGACGGGGCCGCCGATCTCCACGCCGAGTTCGTCCGCGATCCTCTCGGCCACGGACCGGGCGGCGAGGCGCCGCGGTTGGGTGTGGCCGATCATGCCGCGCACGCCGCGCCCGAGCTCGAGGCAGATCTTGGGGATCTGGGTGGTCTTGCCCGAGCCGGTCTCGCCGGCGATCACGACCATCTGGTTCTCGCGGATGGCCTCCGCGATCTCGTCCTTGCGCGCGCTGACGGGGAGCTGCTCGGGGTACTCGGGAGCGGGGATCGCCTCGGCGCGCCGCCGGACGCGCTCGGCGGCCTCGTCGACGCGGCGGGCCAGGTCGTCGAGTTGGTCGGCGCGGGCCCGGCGGATCCGGGGGCGGAGCCGGTGCGCGTCGAGGGTGCCGACCTCGTCGAGCCGGACGAGCAGATCGTGGCGGGCCCGGCGGAGCTCGGGTGGGGCTGAGGTGGACGACGGCATGGTGCCCGCCAGGATATCGGCACCCGGACCGGGTCGGCCGGACGGCGTCGTCAGTCGCCGGCGGCGTCGCGCCTGGCCTGGATCCGCGTGTAGCGCTCGTGGAGTCGTTCGCGGATCTCGTCCGGCTCGTAGGAGCGGCGGCGCCGTTCGGACCTGGCGGCGAGGATCCCGGAGGCCGCGACACCCGCCAGTCCCGCCGCACCGATCATCTTGAGCCACTGTCGTCCCCGGGGAGCCATGTAGTCGAGCCTAGGCCGACCGGCCGGGCCGCCCTGGCAGGATCGCCCCATGGACATCGACACCGTGCCGCTGGCCGCGGCGGCCGACCGTACGCGCACCGGCGACCTGTGGCTGTTCCGCGGCCGGACGACGGCGGACCGGCTCATCCAGACGCTGACCAACGCGCCGGTCAACCATGTGGGCGTCGCGGTGGTGCTCGAGGACATGCCGCCCCTGCTGTGGCACGCGGAGATGGGCAGGGCGCTGCCGGACGTGTGGACGGGCCGCCGCCAGCGCGGGGTGCAGTTGCACGACCTCGAGGCCGCGGTGCGTCAGTGGACGGGCCCGTACGGGCAGCGGGCGTGGTTCCGGCAGATCTCACGGGAGGTCGGGACGGAGCAGGAGGAGGCGCTGTTGGAGACGATCGCGCGCCTGGACGGCGTGTCGTTCCCGTCGGCGGGTCGCCTCACCGCGCGGTGGGCGCGGGGACGCTGGGCGTCGCGGGGCCGGCGGTCGTCGGGCGGAGTCGTGGCCGGGAGGCCGGGGGTGGCGTCGGGGGACGACGACGAGGTGGGCGGCGGCCGGCTCCTGGACCTGATCCCGCGGCGCGGGCGGGTCTCGCCCGGTCCCGCGATGCGCATGGAGGCGGCCTACTGCGCGGAGGTCGTGGGCCTGACCCTGGAGGCGATGAGCGTGCTCCGGCCCGCCGGGGACGCCAGTTGGTACGACCCGGGGAGGTTCTGGAGCGGGGACGACCTGCCCCTGGCGCCGGGCTGGGACTACGGGCGGGAGATCGCCGTGACGGTCAACCCCCCAGGATCGCCTCGCTGACGTCGGCCTCGACCGCCTCGGGGGCCACCACGAGCAGTTCGTCACCGGGCTCGAAGGGCACGTCGGGCTCGGGGACGATCACCCGCCCTCCTCGCAGGATCGCCACGAGCGCGGCGTCGCGGGGGATCCGAACGCGGGACACGGGGCGCCCGGCCAGTGGGGTCTGCGGGGGCAGGGTCACGCTGACGAGGTTCGCGCCGCCGCGACGCAGCGTCATGAGCCGGACGACGTCGCCGACGGACACCGCTTCCTCGACGACCGAGACGATGAGTCGGGGGGTGGAGACCGCCACGTCGACCCCCCAGCGGTCGTCGAAGAGCCACTCGTTGCGGGGGTCGTTGACCCGGGCCACGACGCGGGCGACCGCGAACTCCGTCTTGGCGAGCAGGCTCACCACCAGATTGGCCTTGTCGTCCCCGGTCGCGGCGACGACGACGTCGGCCTCTTCGATACGGAGCCGCTCGAGGACGCTGAGCTCGCACGCGTCACCGACCTGCTGGTCGGCGTCCTCGACCGGGTCGGCGGAGAACACGCTGGGACGCTTGTCGATCAGGGTCACCGTGTGGCCGCCCGCGAGCAGTTCCCGGGCGATGGACCGTCCGACGACCCCGGCGCCGGCCACGACGATCCGCATCGAGCTGGTGCGGAACGCCCGGGACGGGGCGTCGGCGAGCAGGCCGGAGCCGTCGGCGTAGTCGTCGACGGTGGGGTCGGGAGTCGGGTCAGGCATCGGAGGGGCCTCGCTGCAGCAGGTCCTCCAGGCCGCGCACCGCCTCCGAGGGCAGGGTGAGGTGGACGACGTCGTCGGACTGGACGAGCGTGTCCTCGTCCGGGATGCGGCATTCGCCGAAGCGGGTGACCGCGGCGACGCGCCCACCGACCTCCGCGGCGAGCCGGTCGACGGGCAGGCCCACCCATCCCGGCGGTGCGTCGAGGGCCACGAGGGAGACCCTGTCGGTCTGGTCTCGCCACTCCACCGGACTCGTCCCGGCGGTGACGTACCGGACGAGCCGGCCGGTCGCCCAGGGGACGGTGGTGACGGTCGGGATGCCCAGACGTTCGTAGACCTCGGCGCGACCGGCGTCGTAGATGCGGGCGATCACGCGCTCGACACCGAAGGTCTCGCGGGCCACACGGGCCGCGATGATGTTGGAGTTGTCCCCGGAGGACACGGCGGCGAACGCGTCGGCGCCGACGAGTCCGGCGTCGGTGAGCACCGCTCTGTCGAAGCCCTGGCCGGTGACGGTCTGACCGCCGAACCGTTCGGGCAGTCGGGCGAAGGCCGCGGGGTCGCGGTCGATCACCACCACCGCGTGGCCGGCGGCGTCGAGCTCGGCGGACAACGCCGCCCCGACGCGGCCACAGCCCATGACGACGACCCTCATCGCGAGTCCCACTCCTCACGGCGCACCCTCGTGCCCCAGGGACGTCACGCTACTCACATCCGCGGATGCTGTCCGCCGCGGCGCGCGGGTCCTACGATGTGTCGGTGTCCAGGATCTCCAGGGTCTCCGTGGGAGCCAAGCGCCTGTTGGTGGGGCGCCCCTTCCGCAGCGACACCATCGGCACGATGCGCCTGCGCAAACGGATAGCCCTGCCGGTGTTCGCCTCCGACGCGTTGTCGTCGGTGGCCTACGCCCCGCAGGAGATCTTCCTCGTGCTGTCGATCGCCGGGATGTCGGCGATCGCGTTCACCCCGTGGGTCGGGGTGGCGGTCGCGTTCGTCATGGTCGTCGTCATCGCCTGTTACCGGCAGAACGTCCACGCCTACCCGTCGGGGGGCGGTGACTACGAGGTGGCCACGGTCAACCTCGGTCCCCGCGCCGGCCTCGGGGTTGGTGCGGCGCTGCTCATCGACTACGTCCTCACGGTCGCCGTCTCGATCTCCGCCGCGGCGGCGAACATCGGCTCGGCCATCCCGTTCGTGCAGTCCCACGCCGTCTTCTTCGCCGTACTCGCGATCGCAGGACTCGCCGCGCTCAACCTCCGGGGGATCCGGGAGTCCGGGGCGATGTTCGCGGTGCCCGTCTACGCGTTCCTCGCGTCCATGATCGCCCTCATCGTGTGGGGCCTGGTGCAGGTCGAGGTCCTCGGCCGCGACCTGCGCGCGGAGTCGGCGGGGTTCGACCTCGTCCCCGCGGAGGGCGCCGAGGTGACCGGCCTGGCGCTGGCGTTCGTCGTGGCCAAGTCCTTCGCCTCGGGCTGCGCCGCGCTCACCGGTGTCGAGGCCATCCACAACGGGGTGCCGGCCTTCCGCAAGCCCCGCGCCCGCAACGCGGCGATCACCCTCACGATCCTGGGCGTGCTGTCGGTCTCTTTCCTGCTGGGCCTCATCGCGCTGGCGCGCAGGCTCGGGGTCCGGATCGCGGAGAACCCGGCCACCCAGCTCGTCGGCGCCCCGGAGGGGTATCAGCAGAAGACGATGATCGCGCAGCTCGCGGAGCCGGTCTTCGCCGGGCTGCCGATCGCGTTCTACGTCGTCATGGTCGTGACCGCGACCATCCTCGTGCTGGCGGCCAACACCGCGTTCAACGGCTTCCCCGTGCTGGCGTCGGTCCTGGCCCGCGACAAGTACCTTCCCCGGCAGCTCGCCACCCGCGGCGACCGGCTCGCATTCTCCAACGGCATCGTGCTCCTGGCGATCGCGGCGATCGCGCTGGTGATCGCGTTCGACGCCCGGGTCACGGTCCTCATCCAGCTGTACATCGTGGGTGTCTTCGTGGCGTTCACGCTGGGCCAGCTCGGGATGGTCCGCCACTGGACACGGCGGCTGCAGCACGAGGAGATCCCGGCGGTGCGTCGGCGGGCTCGCCGGTCGCGGGCGGTCAACGCGGTCGGGTTCGGCCTCACCTCGGGTGTCCTCGTCATCGTTATGTCCACCAAGTTCTTCTCCGGCGCCTATATCGCCGTCCTCGCCATGGTGGCGGTCTTCGGCGTGATGAGGCTCATCCACCGGCACTACGACGCGGTGGCGCGTGAACTGGACGACTCCTCCCGCGAGGTCGTGCTGCCCAGCCGCACCCACTGCCTCGTCCTGGTCTCCAAACTGCACCTGCCGACCCTGCGGGCCCTCGCGTACGCCAGGGCGACCCGCCCGGACACCATCGAGGCCCTGACGGTGAACATCGACACCGCCGAGACGCGCACCCTCGTCAGGGAGTGGGAGAGCCGGGGCATCTCCGTTCCGCTCAAGGTCGTCGAGTCCCCGTACCGTGAGATCAACCGCCCGGTCGTGGACTACGTCAAGCGGCTCCGGGACCAGTCGCCGCGGGACGTGGTGATCGTGTACATCCCGGAGTACGTGGTGGGCCACTGGTGGGAGCAGCTGTTGCACAACCAGAGCGCGCTGCGCCTCAAGACCCGCCTGCTCTACGAGCGTGGCGTCATGGTCACCAGCGTGCCGTGGCAGCTGTCGTCCTCGCGTGGCCGGGCGGAGCAGGCCCGCAATGAACCGATCGTCGGGCGTTTGGGCGGACCGGAGGCGAGATGACACACGAGCACACGACCGACTGGACGGGCCGCGTCCTGCGGCTGGAGGTGGCCGGCCCGGCGCACGGCGGTGAGTTCGTCGCCCGGCACGAGGGACGGGTGGTGTTCTGCCGTGGCGGCATCACCGGGGAGACGGTCGACGTCCTGGTCGAGGACGACCCGGGCCGCGCCTTCTGCCGCGGCACCGTGCAGTCGGTGATCGACGTGTCCCCGCACCGGGTGGAGACCGCCTGCCCGGCGGCCGCCGCCGGAGCCGGGTGCTGTGATTGGAGCCACATCGAACCCGCCGCGGCCCGCGGCTTCGCCGGCCGGATCCTCGCCGAGCAGGCAGTCAGGATCGGCCGGATCGACCCGCGCGCCGACGAGATCCCGGTCGAGGCCCCCGCGGGCGACGCCACCGCGACAGGGTGGCGCACGGTCGCCCGGTGGGTCACCGGCCCGGATGGCCGTCCCGGCGTCCGTCGGGCGCGGTCGCGGGACCTCGTGATGGAGCCCTGCGTCCAACCCGATCCGCGCATTCTCGACGCGGTGACCGTCGCGGACGTGGGCCCCGGACGCGAGCTCCTCGGGCTGCTCGGTGACGACGGGACGGTCCACGTCGCCCACCGGCCCGCGGTGCGTGACGAGCCCCGCGGGCAGGGCTCGCGCGCGCGTCGATCCGCCGCGACCCGGGCCCGGGCGCGGCGCTCCCGGGCGGCGGACTGGGAGTTCGTCACCGGCGGACCCGACGTCGTGCGGCGCGTGGGGGAGCGGGAGTGGCGGTTGCCCCCCGAGGCCTTCTGGCAGGCCCACCGCAGCGCGGCGACCCACTACGCGTCGGCGGTCCGCACGGCCGTGGCGCAGGCCCCGGGACTTCCGGACGAGCCCGTCGTCTGGGACCTCTACGGGGGCGCCGGACTGTTCGCCGCGGCCGTGCGGGAGGCCGTTCCGGGCGCGGACGTGACGGTGGTGGAGTCGTCCTCGGCCTCGCTGGGGGCGGTGTCGACCACCTCCGGATCCGGCGACCCGGACACGGCGTCCGCGGCCGGCCCGGGAGTGCACACGGTGCGCTCGAGGGTCGAGACGTTCCTCGAAGACCACGCGTTGGACGCCGACGCCCGCCGGGCGCCCGACGTCGTCGTGCTCGACCCGCCGCGCGGGGGCGCCGGCATCCCCGTCATGCAGCGCCTGGCGGAGGTGGCCCGGTCACGGATCGTCCACGTCGGTTGCGACGCCGCGAGTCTGGCCCGGGACGTCGGCGCGCTCGTCGCGGCCGGGTGGACGCTGACGGACCTGCGTGGCGTCGCTGCGTTCCCCGGTACCCACCATGTCGAGGGGATCGCGGTGCTGGATGCCCCGGTCGCGCGCTGAACCGCCACGGCGGTCGGCGGCCGACCGACCGACCGCGGGCGAGCCGGCGGGCCCTCAGCCCGTAGACTGGCGATTCGACCCATCGGGGTGTCGGACAGGGAAGGGGCAGTCGACAGCAATGAGCGTGCTCGATCAGGTGAACGGCCCCTCGGACCTCAGGGGGCTCGGACCCGACGAGTTGGGCCGGTTGTGCGGCGAGATCCGCGAGTTCCTCATCCGCAAGGTCGCTGCCACGGGCGGGCACCTCGGACCCAACCTGGGCGTCGTCGAGCTGACGGTCGCCCTGCACCGCGTGTTCGACTCGCCGCGCGACCCCATCGTCTTCGATACCGGGCACCAGTCATACGTGCACAAGATGCTCACCGGGCGCCGGGATTGCTTCGACGGCCTGCGCACCCGCGGGGGCCTCTCCGGCTACCCGTGCCGGGCGGAGAGCGAGCACGACATCGTCGAGTCCTCGCACGCCACCGCGTCGCTGTCGTACGCGGACGGGCTCGCCAAGGCCTTCGCGCTGCGTGGCGAGCGCGACCGGACCGTCGTCACCGTGATCGGGGACGGGGCGATGACCGGTGGCATGGCGTGGGAGGCCCTCAACAACATCGCGGCCGCGAAGGACCGGCCCATGGTGATCGTCGTCAACGACAACGGGCGATCGTATTCACCGACGATTGGCGGTCTCGCCGAGCGGCTGGGTGCCCTGCGTCTGCAGCCCGCGTACGAGAAGGCGATGGACCGGACGAAGAGCGCCCTGACCGCCCGCAAGGATGTCGTCGGCAAAGCGGTCTACTCGGTACTGCACGGCATCAAGGCCGGCGTCAAGGACGTCGTGTCTCCCCAGGAGCTGTTCGCCGACCTCGGCCTCAAGTACATGGGTCCGGTCGACGGGCACAACCTCGCCGCCACCGAGGCGGCACTCCGACTCGCCAAGGACTTCGGGGGCCCGGTGGTGGTCCACGTGGTCACCCGCAAGGGCATGGGCTACGTCCACGCGGAGAACAACGAGGCCGATCAGATGCACGCCACCGGGGTGATCGACCCCGAGACCGGCAAGCCGCTGTCGACCTCGTCGTCCGTCGACTGGACCTCGGTGTTCTCCGAGGAGCTCTGCGCGATCGGCACAGAGCGTGACGACGTCGTGGCGATCACCGCCGCGATGGCGGGGCCCACCGGGCTCGCGGCGTTCGGCGAGCGGTTCCCCGATCGGATGTTCGACGTCGGTATCGCCGAGCAGCACGCGGTTGCCTCCGCGTCCGGGCTGGCCCTGGGCGGGATGCATCCCGTGGTGGCCGTCTACTCGACCTTCCTCAACCGGGCCTTCGACCAGCTCCTCATGGACGTCGCCCTCCTCCGTCAGCCCGTGACCCTGGTGCTGGACCGTTCGGGCGTGACCGGCCCCGACGGCGCCAGCCACAACGGGATGTGGGACCTGTCGCTCACCGGCATCGTCCCCGGCGTGCGGGTGGCCGCGCCGCGCGATGCGCTCACCCTGCGCCAGGAGCTCCGCGAGGCCGTGGCCGTCGACGACGGCCCCACTGTCGTGCGCTTCCCCAAGGGCTCCGTGGGCGAGCCCGTGCCGGCCCTGGCCACCTCCGAGGACGGCGTGGACCGCGTTCACGGCCCGGGTGATGCCGAGGTGCTGGTGGTGGCCGTGGGCCCCATGGTCGCTCCGGCCGTGGCCGCGGCCCGCGCGCTCGAGGCCGAGGGGATCTCCGTGGACGTGGTCGACCCGAGGTGGGTCTACCCCGTGCCGGCGTCGATCGTCGAGTCCGCCCGCGGCCGCCGCCTGGTGGTGACGGTCGAGGACAACGGACTCCACGGCGGAGTCGGGTCCGCGGTCTCGGCCCGCCTGGACGGTGCCGCGGTGCAGTGCGACCGTATCGCACTGGGCATCCCGCAGGAGTTCCTCGACCACGGCTCCCGCGCAGAGATCCTCTCCGAGGCCGGCCTGACCGCGGAGGGGATCGCCGAGAGCATCAGGGCCCGCCTGGCACTGTGACCGCGGCCCGGCCGACCAGGCGGGTCAGCTCTCCGCCCGGAACCGGCGCACCGCCTCGAGCAGGGGGCCGGTCGTCAACTCGATCTGCCACTCGCGTGCTTCTTCCTCACGCAGAACCTCATGGAGCAGTTCGGCGTCGTCGGCGGGAGTGGTGGTTGCCGCACGCCAGACCCACAGCCGCAGTGTCGAAGGCTTGAGGAGCAGCCCCTGGTCGATGCCCAGGTCGTCGGCGAGAGCGGCGATCGCCTCCCGCGCGACGTCCAGGAGCGCGGCGGCCTCTGGCTCGTTGCGCTTCCAGGACGCGTGCGGGGGATGCTCGGCGGGCGGCCCCTGACGTGACGGCAGGTCCTCGCGGCCGAGCCCGTCGGCCCATTCCAGTGCGGCCAGCCATTCGCCGACCAGGCGTCTGCGTTGCGGGCCGTCGAAACCGTCGATCGCCAGTAGCGCGGACCGGCTGGTCGGGCCTACCCGTGCGGCCTCGATGACGGCGGCGTCGGCCAGCAATCGCTTGGGGGCGATGTCCCGCTCGGCGGCCACGCGGTCGCGGGCCATCCACAGCTCCCGCGCGCGGGCCAGCTGGCGGGCGTCGCGCAGACTCGACAGGCGCGTCAGACGTCGCCAGGGGTCGGCGGCGGCCGGGGCCGGGACCGAGTCGACGAGGTGCCGACACTCCGCCTCGAACCACTCACGGCGGCCCAGGGCGTCGAGTCGGGGCAGCACCTCGTCCGCCAGTTCGTGGAGTAACAGCACGTCGTAGGCCGCGTAGTCGAGCCACGCGGCGGGCAGCGGCCGGCGGGACCAGTCCGCGGCCGAGTGCGCCTTGGCCAGCCCGATCCCGAGGTGCTCGGAGATCATGGCGGCGAGGTTGACCCTCTCGATCCCGAGGAACCGGCCGGCGAGCTCGGTGTCCACCAGCGACGTGGGATGGATGCCGAGCTCGCGGAGGGACGGCAGGTCCTGGCTCGCGGCGTGGAACAGCAGCGGCCGCTCCGAGAGGACGGTGGCGAGCGGTCCGACGGTCCGGCCCGGGGTCTCCGGGTCCACGAGCAGGGCGGGCTCGCCGGGGACGCGGAGCTGGAGGAGGAACGCGCGCTCGGAGTAGCGGATCCCGGAGGCGCGTTCGACGTCCACCGCGATCGGCTCGGACGACGCGTCCAGGGCGTCGACGACCGCACCGATTCCGGAGAGGTCGTCGATGAACTCGTACTCGGCAGGGGGAGGCGCCGCCCCGGGCGGGGTCTCGCCGCGGCGGCGCCCGCTCACGCCCGTCCGTGCAGGGACGTGACCCCGACGGGCGGCAGGCCGGCGGCCTGCGCCAGGGTCTTGCAGAACGCCGACGCGTGGCCGGTGAGGTCCGGCTCGAGGGCCGTCCACGACGCGCGCAGCTCCAGCTGATGGGCCTGCGGGGGGCCGGCGATGTCGCCGTAGCGGACGGAGGCCGTGCTGGTGACGGTCCCGCCGAGGGCCGTGTACGGTCCGGCCTCCTCGTCGAGCGCCTCGGTCAGCCAGCTCCACGCCACCTGCGGCAGGAGCGGATCACCCGCCAACGAGGCCTCCATGTCCGCCTGGATGTACGCGACCAACCGCAGGGTGCCGTTCCACGCGTCGTCGCCTGACGGGTCGTGCAGCAGGATGAGCCGGCCGAACGCGTCGCCGTCGGAGAATTCCGGCACGTCGTCGCCCCGGGGCGGGAGGATCTCCACACCGAGGGCGTGACTGTAGGGCGCCAGTCGCTGCGGCGGGCGGATCGGGCCGACCGAGATCTCGGGGCGGACCTCGAGCCGCGACAGCGACTCGACCGCCGCCCGGAAGACCTCGGGCTCGCCGTCATTGACCGATGTGCTCACAGGTCGTCACGCTAGCGACCACCGCCACGGGCGTGGAAGAGGCGCGCCGTCACCTGGCCGGGTGGGCAGACCGGCCCCGGCGGTCACTTCATGGGACGATGGAGGCGTGTTGAACTCTGATGCGTCCTCGTCCCCCCTTCCCGGCGGCGCCCCCGGCGCCGGAACCACCGAGCGGGTGGCCGTGGCCCCGGGCCGTCGCGCCGGGACCGGCCCCTACCTCGACGAGGTGACGGGCAGGGGCGGGTCGCACACGCCGGTGTGGTTCATGCGCCAGGCGGGACGGTCCCTGCCCGAGTACAAGGAGGTCCGGGGCGGCTCGACCATGCTCGAGGCGTGCTTCGACCCGGAGATGACCTGCGAGATCACGCTGCAGCCGGTGCGCCGTCACGGCGTGGACGCGGCGATCTTCTTCTCCGACATCGTCATCCCCCTGGCCGCGGCCGGCGTGGACATCGACATCGTCCCGGGGACCGGTCCCGTGGTGGCCGAGCCGATCCGCGACGAGTCCGACGTGGCCGCGCTGCCCGAGCTCACCCCGGACCGACTGGAGGCCATCGAGGAGGCGGTCCGGCTCATCACCGCGGAGCTCGACCCGGCCGTGGCCCTCATCGGCTTCGCGGGCGCGCCCTTCACCCTGGCCTCCTATCTCATCGAGGGCGGCCCCAGCCGCAACCACGAGCACACCAAGTCGCTCATGTACTCCCGCCCCGAGGTGTGGAACGCGCTGATGGGCAAGCTCGCCGACCTCACGACCGTGTTCCTCCGCGCGCAGATCGGGGCGGGCGTCGACGCGATCCAGCTCTTCGACTCGTGGGCCGGGGCGCTGACCGAGCGGGACTACCGCTCTCTGGTCCTGCCGCATTCCACGCGCATCTTCTCCGACGAGGTCATCTCCTCGGTACCGCGCACGCACTTCGGCGTGGGCACCGGCGAGCTGCTCGGCGCCATGAGTGAAGCCGGCCCAGAGGTGGTGGGCGTGGACTGGCGCATCCCACTCGACGACGCCGCCGCCCGGGTGCCCGGCAAGGTCCTGCAGGGCAACCTCGACCCGGCGATGCTCTTCGCCGACCGCTCGGCCCTGGACGGCGAAGTCCGGCGCATCCTCGAGGAGGGGCGCCGCGCCCGCGAGGCCGGCTCCGCCGGGCACGTCTTCAACCTCGGCCACGGGGTCCTGCCCGCGACCGACGCGGGTGCCGTGACCCACGTGGTGGAGCTCGTCCACGAACTCTCCGGCAAGTGACGGAGACGTCGCCGCGGGTCGTCGTGGTGGGGGGCGGCCTCAGCGGACTGACGGCCGCCTACCAGCTCTCCCTGGAGCTCCCCGACGCCCACGTGACCGTCCTCGAGGCGTCGGCGTCACCCGGGGGAGCGCTGCACACGGTCGACTTCCCGTCGGGGCCCATGGAGCTCGGTGCGGAGGCGTTCATCGCCCGCCGCCCCGAGGCCTCACAGCTCGTCGTCGAACTCGGCCTCACCGACTCGCTGCGCCACCCGGGCCCGCTCGGGCCGGCCATCCTCACCGGCGGGCGCGCGGTCCCCATGCCGCGCGGGACCCTCATGGGTCTGCCGTCGGACGTCGACGCCCTGTCGGAGGTGCTCGGCCCCGCCGAGCGGGAAGTCGCCGCGCGCGAGGCGGATCTGCCGCTCGCGTGGGAGCCTGGCTCGGACGTGTCCCTGGGCGCCCTGGTCGCCGAGCGGTTCGGCCCCGCGGTCGTCGCCCGGCTCGTCGATCCCATGCTCGGCGGGGTGTACGCCGCCCCCAGCAGCGGGCTCGGCCTGCGCCAGGTCGTGCCCGGGCTCGCCGAGGCGCTCGATCGCGGCGCACCCAGCCTCACCGCCGCCGCCCGCCAGCTCACCGGCACCCGCACGCCCGGCCCGGTGTTCGCCACTCTCGACGGCGGCTATCGCGTCCTCGTCGACGCACTCGCCGCCGCCTCCGGCGCCCTGATCCGCACGGGCGCGAGGTGCACCTCCCTGCGTCGCGAGGGTAACGGATACACGCTGGCGGTCGCCGGCGACCGCGGGTCGTGGACCGAGAACACGGACCTCGTCGTCGTCGCCGTCCCTGTTCGCCACGCCGCGCCGCTTCTCACCGCCGCCGGCGGCCTCGACGCCGGGGAACAGGCGCTGTCCGGAATCCGCACGGCCTCCTCGGCCGTCGTCGCGCTCGAGGTCGACCGCTCGACGAACCTCCCGGAGCGGTCCGGAATCCTCGTCGCAACCGACGAGCCGGTGCCGTTCAAGGCCATGACCTTCACGAGCCACAAGTGGCCCCACCTCGACACCCGCCCCGGTCACCTGGTGCGGGTGTCGTTCGGGCGACTCGACGACGACGAGGTGCTCGCCTCCGACGACGCCGCCCTCACCCGGATGGCCGGGTCCGCGCTGGGGGGACTGTGCGGCTCGGTGCCGACGATCCTGCACTCGCGGGTGCGCCGCTGGACGGACGCACTCGCCGAGATCGGCCCCGGTCACGACGCCCGGATCGCCGGGGTACGGGCCGAGCTGGCCGAGCGGCTACCCGGCGTGGAGCTCGTCGGCGGGGCGACCGAGGGCGTAGGGGTACCCGCCTGTATCGGGTCGGCACGGGCCGCGGCCCGTCGGCTGGCCGCGAAGTGGCAGGATTGAGCCATGGCACGCCTCGACTACTCCAAGCTCAACTCCACCCTGCGCTACCTCATGTTCTCGGTCTTCACCGTGACGCCCGGGCAGCTCGGAGACGACCGGGACGCGGTCGCCGCGGATCTCGAGACCTTCCTCGCCCGCTACGAGGGCACGGACGTCGTGGTGCGCGGACTGTACGACGTCTCCGGCCTGCGCGCCGAGGCCGACTTCATGTTCTGGACCCACGCCGAGCACATCGAGGACCTGCAGCGGTTCTACAACGACTTCCGACGCACCACCCTGCTCGGCCGGGCCAGCACGGCGTTCTGGTCCAACACCGCCCTGCACCGGCCCGCCGAATTCAACAAGAGTCACATCCCCGCTTTCCTCGCCGAGGAGGAACCGGGAGCGTACATTTCCGTGTACCCGTTCGTGCGTTCCTACGAGTGGTACCTGCTGCCCGACGAAGAGCGGCGCCAGATCCTCGCCGAGCACGGTCGCGCCGCCCGCGAGTATCCGGACGTCCGCGCGAACACCGTGCCCGCGTTCTCGCTGGGTGACTACGAGTGGATCCTCGCCTTCGAGGCGCCGCAGCTCGACCGCATCGTCGATCTCATGCGGATCATGCGCTCGACCGAGGCCCGTCGCCACGTGCGCGAGGAGATCCCGTTCTTCACCGGGCCGCGCGTCACGGCCGCGCAGCTCACCGCGTCCCTGCCGTAGGGTCCACGCTCACCCGACAGAGCGCGGAAAAGGGGCCGGCCGGAACTGATCCGGTCGGCCCCTTTCGCGCGTGTCGCGCTCAGCCCTCGGCGGGCTCGAGCGTCAGGCTCACCGAATTGATGCAGTATCGCAGGTCGGTGGGCGTGCCGTAGCCCTCGCCGGCGAACACGTGTCCCAGGTGACCGTGGCAGTTGGCGCAGATGACCTCGGTGCGGGTCATGCCGAGCGAGGTGTCCTCGCGCTCGATGACCGCGTCGCCGGCCAGCGGAGTGAAGAACGAGGGCCAGCCGCAGTTCGACTCGAACTTGGCGTCGCTGCGGAACAGCTCCGCACCGCAGCCGCGGCAACGGTAGACGCCCTCGGTCTTGGTGTCGTTGTACTCGCCCGTGAAGGGCCGCTCGGTCCCGGCCTGCCGCAGGACCTGGTACTCCGCCGGGGTGAGGCGGCGGCGCCACTCGGCGTCGTCGAGGGTGAAGTCGGGCTGGGGGGTGTGGCTGTCGGTGGGCTTGCTCATGCCCGCAGGTTACGCCGCCGCGGCAGCCGGTGCGATCCGCTCGTGGCGGCTGGGGTCCGAGCGGCGCCACAGGAGCACCACCAGGACGGTGGCCAACAGCAGCAGCCAGCCGAGGGTCGGGTGCGCGAACTCGAGCAGCCGCCCGTAGTACGGCCAGCGTGTCGACTCCCAGAAGTCGAGTGTGAAGAACCCGTAGGCGGCGAGCCACGCCGGCCAGGTGCGCACCAGGGACCTGTCGAGCACCACCGTGAGCATGATGGGGATGAGCATCATGGAGTAGTACATCTGGCCGAGGGTGGAGACGAGGAACACACCGGTGAGGACGACGCCGGAGGTGGTGGCGAGCCACAGCACCTCGTGGTTGTGGCGGTACTCGAGCAGCAGCCACACCGCCAGCAGCGTCGCGGCCACCACGAGGATCCGCGCGACCAGGATGAGCGGCTCCGGGACCCCGTAGTACAGACCGAGCCCCGCGAGCGAGCTGTTGTAGTAGTCACGCACCTCGCCCATGTAGGCCAGTGTGGTGTCGAGGTAGCTGCGGGCGTCGACGGTCAGCGCCCAGCCGGCGGCCATGGCCACGGCGGGGATCGCGGCGGCCGTGACGAACGGTTGCCACTGCCTGCGGATGAGCGGCAGCACGAGTAGAGGCGCCAGCATCGGTTTGATCGCGAGCGACAGGCCGATGGCCACGCCGGCCCACCACAGGCGCCGGCGGTGCAGGAGGTACAGGAACGCGACCTGGCAGAGGAAGATCACGCCGTTGACGTTGGTGAACACCAGCGTGTTGGTCACGGCCTCCGTGCAGAACGCGGCCAGCAGGATCGCGGGGGCGGCGAACGACCGGACGTCCAGGTCGAACAGCCGCATCAGCAGCCACAGCGCGGCGATGATCGCGGCGGTGTTGAGGCCGATGAACAGCCAGCGGGCGAGCGTGTAGTTGTCGATCATCCCGAACGGGGCCAGCATCAACGTCCCGCTGGGGGCGTAGAGGTAGTGCGGCTGGACGGTCAGCAGGTTCTCGGCGTACACCGGCTCGCCGGCGAGGAACCGCCTGGTGGCGGCGTAGACCGTGCCGAAATCGTTGGTGATCGAGCCGTTGACGGCCCGGATCAGGACACGGTGGATGACGGTCATGATCGCCAACGGCCACAACACGTGGGCAAGGACGCGGGGCACGGTCATCGTGTTTCGGGTGGGCAACGGCACGTCAGGCAGGGTACCGCCTGGCCCTCCGGGGTCGGGCGAGGCGCTCCGGTCGGTCAGGACGGGCAGGCGGCGGAGTCCTCGGCGGTGTCGGGGTCGGCCAGGAATCCGGTCACCGCGGTTCGGGCGCACCCGGAGTGCAGGATCACCCGCGACCCGGGCGCGCCCCAGGTGAGCGTGCGGACGTCGGTGGCGCCGGCGGCGGTGAGCGCGGCGACGGACGGTTCGACGGCGGCGGCGCCGGCGACGGGGTCGGCGATCCCGCCCAGGAGCAGGACCGGGACGTCGGCGGGCACGCTGACCGGGGCCTGCCCGGGGACGGGCCAGGTGGAGCATGCGGACAGCTGCGCGGCGAGGATCTCCCCGAACGGCGGGGTCCCGGCCCACTCGGTGCTCAGTTCGTCGACGCGGTTGACCGGCACGCGGCGTGACAGGTCGGAGCACCCGGCCACGTACGGCAGGGAGGTCCCGGACAGTTCTGTGGCGCGGTCGCGGACGCTGTCGGGGGTCTCGTCGGGCGCCGCGCTCACGAGGTCGCCGAGGATCACGTCGCCCGGGGACGGGGCGCCGGCGGAGGCGCCGGACAGGTCGGCCAGCGCGGAGCGGACGACGTCGGACAGCAGGGCTGCGGCCACGGTCGCGCCGGGGTCGCGGGCGCGGTCGAGGGCCCGGGCGATCGCGTCGACCTTCTGGTCGGCGTCGCCGGGTCCGCACTCCGGCCGCGTGCACGAGGCGGCCCAGAGCCGCAGCGCGGAGTCGGAGCCGTCGAGGGCGGCGCGGGCGGCGGCCTCCTGGTCGCCGTCGGCGGGGGCGGGCGAGTCGACGACCAGCGTCGACAGACGGCCGGGGTGGGCGCTCGCGTAGGCCAGGGCGGTGCGGGCGCCGGTGCCGATCCCCAGAACGGCGAGTCCGGGGACCCCCCATTCCTGCCGGAGCCGTTCGAGGTCCTCGGCGGCGCCCGCGGCGCCGAAGTCCAGTTCGCGGCCCTGGAGCTGGTCGGTGCAGGACTGCGCGGTGTCGGCGAGGGCGCCGCGCACCTCGGGGGAGGTGGGGTCGGTGCCACGGTCCGCCAGCCCGTCGAGTGTGCGCCGGGCGGGGAAGGACAGGCACGCTCCGGCCGCGCCGGACCGGCCCCGATGGTCGACGACGACGAGCGGCCGGGAGTCGGTGAGTTCGGGGCCGGCGGAGGCGAGCCGCGCCGTGAGGCTGTCGGGTGAGGTCTCGGGACCGGCGACGACGACGAGGGGCGCGGCGTCGTCCGGGGTGCCCGTCGCCGTGAGGCGCAGGACGTGCGTGTCCCCGAGCGTCGAGCACTCGACGGTGGCCTCCTCCGGCATCCCGCGGGCCCGGTCCGCCGCGCAGGGTGTCCAGGTGAGGTCGGAGCGCGGTGCGAGCCACTCCGGGCGGTCCGCTGTCTCCCGGCCGGTACCGCCGTCGGCGTCACGGCCCGGGCCGTCGCCGGTGGCCAGCCGCGGGCCCGTGGCGGGCAGAGGCGCGCAGGCGGCCGCCGCCACCGCGATGGCGGCCAGCACGGCACCGAGCGCGCGCGTCAGCCGGTCGCGGCACCGGGGAGCCGGGTGGTCTCCGCCGCGGGTCATCTGTTCGAGGCGCCGGGGAGCCGGATCGTCTCCGCCGCGCCTCACCCGGACGCCCCGTCGACGACCCAGCGCGTGTAGAGCCCGCCGCGTGGGCAGGTGAACGCGGCGGCGAGCCGCATCGGCACCCTGCTGGTGCCCGGGCCGCTGGCCAGCGGTGTGCGGTCGCCGCCGACGACGAGCTGCGGCGCGACGGACAGCACGAGCTCGTCGACCGCGCCCTCGCGGAGGAAGGTGCCGAGGAGTCCGGGGCCGCCCTCGAATGCCACCTCGGACGCCCCGAAGTGGGTGGCCAGCGATCGGACCGCCGCGCGCAGCGGCCCGGGGTCCAGCACGTGGACGGTCACGCCCTGTCGGCGGGCGGCCTCCAGGCGGTCGCCCGGGACGCCGTGTGCGGCGACGACCTGGACGGCGTCGCCCAGGGGCGCGCAGTGGTCGATCAGCCGGTCGGGGATGCTCCGGGTGAACACCAGGACCACCGGCGGGGGACCGGGGCGTCGGTCCGCCCAGGCGTCGGCGATCGTGGCGGGACCGTATCCCTCGGTCAGCGCCGTGGCGGAGCCCACCATCACCAGGTCGGCCCGGGCGCGCATGGCGTCGTAGACGAGCCTGTCGGTCGGGGTGCCGAGCCCGCCGCTACGCCCGTCGACGGTCGTGCTGCCGTCGACCGTGGAGATCATTACCGCCCGGATGCGGGGCAGGGCGAGATCGGGCTCCGGCTCCAGCGCCTCCCAGAGGGTGTCCAGGGCCGCGGGGTCGTCGTCGATCACGGTGAGCCGTGTCGTGTGCACCGCGGACTCCTTCCGTTCTGACGTCGGATGCCCCCACGATAGGCTCTGCGTATGGTCTCTCGCCTCGTTGACGTCACCCCGGTGGTCCCTGCCGACCAGCTCGTGGCCCAGATGGTGCCGCCGTCGATGTTCGACGACGTCAGCTTCGACTCCTACATCCCGGATCCGGCGCAGCCCTCGCAGGCCGCCGCGGTCAAGGCGTGTCGGCAGTTCGCGGAGGAGGTCAACTCGCGGCGCGCGCCGAAGAAGGGCCTATTCGGGCGGCGCCCCAAGGCCGTCCAGGGCACCGGTATCTACCTCGACGGCGGGTTCGGCGTGGGTAAGACCCACCTGTTGACCTCGATCTATCACAACTGTCCCGAGCCGAAGGCGTTCGGCACGTTCGTCGAGCTGACGCACGTGGTGGGTGCGCTCGGCTTCAACCGGGCGGTCGAGGAGCTCTCGGGCCACTCCGTGCTGTGCATCGACGAGTTCGAGCTCGACGACCCGGGCGACACCATGCTCGTCTCCCGCCTGCTCGCCGAGCTGACGACGGCCGGCGTCAGTGTGGCGGCCACGTCCAACACCCTGCCCGAGCAGCTGGGGGAGGGGCGCTTCGCGGCCAAGGACTTCATGCGGGAGATCCGCAAGATGTCGGGCATCTTCGAGTCCATCCGGGTGGACGGCCCGGACTACCGGCACCGCAACCTGCCGCCGGCCCCGGACCCGATGACCGACGATGACCTGCGGGCGGACGCCGAGGCGGTCGACGGCGCGACGTTCGATGACTTCGACGAGCTGTGCCAGCACCTGTCGACCCTGCATCCCTCCAAGTACAACCGCCTGGTCGACGGGGTGAACCGTGTCTGCCTGAGCGGGGTCAAGCCGCTGCCGGACCAGTCGATCGCGCTGCGGCTCGTGGTGCTCGCGGACCGTCTCTACGACGCGGGCATCCCGGTGCGGAACTCGGGCGACAAGCTGGACGCGATCTTCACCGAGGAGATGGTCGCCGGCGGGTACCGCAAGAAGTACCTGCGGGCGACTTCGCGCCTGCTGGCGCTGTCCCGCTTCGAGACCGTCGGCGGCTGAGCGCCGGCCGCAGCTGGCTCATTCCCGACGGCAGCGCCGCAGCCGGCTGATCGCCGGCCGCAGCTGGCTCATTCCCGACCGCAGCGCCGCGGCGCGCCCGGGGCCGGCGACCCGCCCGGGTTCTCAACCCGCGACGTCGCTTATCGGATCACCCGCCACCCATCGGCCTCCGCGCCGCCTATCTGCCTACGCACCACCTATCCGATAGCGCGCCACCTATCCGATAGCGCGACGCCTACGGGATCCCACAGGTGGCGCGTGGGCAGATAGGTGGCGTTGCCACAGCCGGGCATCGCCAGGGCGGCCTATCCCGAAGGAGCGCTCGAGGACCGGGATCGTCCGGCCGCGGCAGCGCGGCTCAGAAAGAGCGCGATTCAGAGAGGCAGTTCGTAGACGACATCGGTGTTGGCGACGCCGCCCACGTCAAAAGTCCGGTTCCCGCGGGGCTCGAACCCGTGCTTGACGTAGAACCGACGGGCCCGCGCGTTCGCGATATTCGTGGCCAACCAGACGCTCCGCACACCCGACTGTCGACTTCGCGCCGTCACGTCGTCGAGCATCCGGGACGCGATCCCTGCGCCGTGGTGGTCCGGGTCGACATAGAACTTGCTGATACCCCTCGTGGGGCGGTGGACGATCTGCGCTGCGCAGTCGGGATCCATCACGGTGCCCTCGACGAGCAGTACGTACCCCACGATCGCGCCGCAGTCTGCCCGGCACACCAGCACCTCGTGGTCCGAGGACTCCGTGTATGCCCTGAACGCCTCCTCACTGAGGTGCTCGGCGATGAAGGCCTCGATCACCCCCGCGTCGAGGTCCGGCGGGCACGCCAGCGGGAACGTACGGGCGGCCAGATCCGACAGGGGGCGGAGGTCGGCTTCTACGGCCTCGTCGAGTCGCGCGGTCACCCGACCAGCCTAGGGGCACCGTTCACGCGTGCAGATGGAGGCTCTCGTCCTCGCGTACCCCGCGGATGACATACCGCTCGATGTCGTCGCCACCGCCGAGGACGAGTGTGACCTCATACGAGTCGGCGGCGGTCCGGCGGAGGTCGGCGAGGACCCCGGTGGTATGACGGAAGTCGACGACGCGGCCGCGCATGCTCGCCACGTCGGCCCGGCCGACGGTCGTCGAATGGTGGAGCCGAGGCGTGGCAGTCATGCAACCATCATCCGTGACGGACATCACGCAGGCGGAACGGTCAGGTACCGGTACGGCGGCGATCCACCCAACGGCAGGGGCCCGCGGGTTAGTCCCGAAGTGCATCGCAGTGCCGGCGCTTCAACGCCGAAAGCCCCGGCCGGGGCCGGGGCTTTCGTGTGGTGCGCGATACTGGGATTGAACCAGTGACCTCTTCCGTGTCAGGGAAGCGCTCTCCCGCTGAGCTAATCGCGCGGGTTCTGCGCCCGGACGAGTCCGGACGTAGAGGTGGAGACGGGAATCGAACCCGTGTTGACGGCTTTGCAGGCCGCTGCCTCACCACTCGGCCACTCCACCGCAAAGGTATCGAGCCTGGTGAGGACGTCCTGGCTCCTCGATCCCTCCGAGCGGATGACGGGATTCGAACCCGCGACCCTCACCTTGGCAAGGTGATGCGCTACCAGCTGCGCCACATCCGCATCGCTTCCCGGCTCGCTGTTGCTCACCGCGTTGCGAGAATGAACATTAGCCGACGAGTTCCGCGGAACACAAATCCGGGGCCGGAAATGCGGGATGAACTGGGCAGATGTCCGAAATCGGCGCTCCGCAGCCGCCCCCGGCAGTCCCACACGCGGCCCGATCGGCAACCGGGGCCAGCGACGATCTCCGCGACCGCCGCGCCCGTGCCGTTCCCGCAGCGAACGCGCTTGCCGGTCCACGCTGCGATCAGGCCCACCCGGTGGCGAATCCGCGCGGGGCCCACGGCGGGCTCGGCAGACCCTTCGGCGAATTCCACCCGCGGCGCCTCCGAGCGCGCGGCTCAGATTTCGCGTCGCCTGTGATCACTCGCCGGTCGGGTGCGCGGACGGCGGCGGCCGGAGGGGGCGGGGCGCGGCGGGGTCGAGGCGGACGTGACGGGGGATTGAGGCGGTGGGCCCGTGCTGGGCGGTTGCGAGGATGCGTACCCCGAATTGGGCGGCGGGCCGGGGCTTGCTACAGTGTTCCGGTGCCGAGCGAGAGAGCCCGGCGACATGCGGTCCTATAGCTCAGCGGAAGAGCGCTCCGTTCACACCGGAGAGGTCACTGGTTCGAACCCAGTTAGGACCACAATCACAGCAGAAGCCCTCCCGGACATCGGGAGGGCTTCTGTCGTCGCAGGGGTCGATCGGGGCGCGGGAGCAGCCGGAGCGCAGGGCTGCCCGGCGGCGACGTGTCAGCCGGCGTCGGTTGTGGGCTCCGCGCTGGCCTCCGATGCCTGCTCCAATGCCTGCACGAACACCTCCACAGGCTGCGCGCCGCTCACCGCGAGCCGACCGTCGAACACGAAGAACGGCACCCCTCGGACCCCGAGGCCGCGGGCGGTCTCCACGTCGCGCCGCACCTCGTCGGAGAAATCGTCACCGGCAAGCGTCCGGTCGACCGCGTCGAAGGGCAGGCCGGCGTTGACACCGATCTTCCGGAGCACAGCGGGGTCCGAGATCACCTGCCCCTCGGAGAAGTGGGCGCGGCGCAGTCCCTCGTCCACCTCGTCGGCGCGCCCGTGCTTCGCCGCCAGCGCGGCGAGCCGGTGGGCGTCGAACGTCGAGCAGACCCGCGCCGACCGCCAGTTAAATTCGAGGCCCAACTCGCGGAACCGGGCGGCCATCTGTTCCTGGCCAGCCTCCGCCTCGGCCCGGGACATCCCGTATTTGCGGGC
>NZ_BCSW01000002.1 GCF_001571065.1 Dietzia cinnamea NBRC 102147 | reverse complement strand
AGTGCGGCGGCAGTTGGCGCCAGGAGCGCTGCCATGGTGGCGACAGTCGCCCCTACCACACCGATACGAGCTTTCATGTGTCTTCTCCTGATCGACTAGGTGGCGGAGGGGTGAGCACAACAGCAAAGATACTGATGCTCACATTGCGGACGCTAACACCGTCAGTGGGTGCGCACAGCAAACAATGGGAAAAAAAGACCTCACATCAGCAGGGGCACTTCGGTGTTGATGACCCACCAGCCAGGTTGATGAATCGCTGCAATGGGCCTGTGGAGGGCCGGTCGCTCGAAAAGCTGGGCAGTCCGTCCCGGTTTCGACTGCCGGGGACGTTGACTCACGTCTGAAATGGTGGCACTACGTCAGCGTTCGATCACGGCCACTGCCTGCCGCGGCTACCGGCGATCGCCTCTCATTCGGTCTGCTTCCACATCCAAGGTGATGAGAGACCACGTGCGGACCGTGCAAACTATTGCGCCGCAATGCTGTGTGCTTTACCGTGACGCCATGTCACAGAACGAAGCCGTGCACAGAACCCATGCTGTTCTTTCTCCGGAGCAAGTTGAGCTACTCAGGCAGCACGGAATGCCGCCGGCAGAGCCTCACCGATCAACACAGCTCCGACGTCAGGCAAAGCAGGGGCGACCGTTTCCGGTGATCTCGCGTTCTGGCCGTACGTACAAGGACCCCGACGGGCGGCCGTACGGAGAAGTCGACCAGCGCCAACAGGAGCAGGCGGACGCCGGGTACTGGAAAGTTGGCGCGGCGGTTCGTGCGGCGTTGGAGCCCATGACGATTGCGGTGGGCGGGACCGTGAAGCGCATCCGCGAGGTCACCGCGTGGACCTATCACGCCGACAGTGGCAAATGGGTGGCAACGTTCGGCCAGACCTTCGATACGCCCGAAGACAATCCGCGGATCGACGCCCTCTACCCGGACTATCCGTACCGAATCGGGGACGACTGTCCGACCCGGCGCGGAGCAGCGTATCGGCCTGAAACCTACTAGGGCGTGTCTCCTAATTGGCGTAGCCAGGTCAGGATTGCGCAGAGCGTGACGGCGGCGCGGTAGGTGATCGCGAGTTTGTCGTATCGGGTGGCCAGAGCTCGCCACTGCTTGGCCAGCGCGAAGGATCGCTCGACGACGTTGCGGTCTTTGTAGAGGTCGGCGTTGAGTTTCGGAGGCCGGCCACCGCGGGAGCCTCGGCGTTTGCGGGAGGCGATGGTGTCGCTCTTCTCGGGGATGGCCGCGGTGATTCCACGGGCGCGGAGCTGGCGGCGGATCGTGCCGGACGAGTACGCCTTGTCGGCGATCACCGCGTCGGGACGGGTGCGAGGCCTGCCCCGGCCAGGGCGCGGGACGTGGATGTCGGCCAAGACCTGTTCGAGCATCGCGCCGTCGTGTCGTTGGCCGCCGGTGACCACACTCGCCAGCGGCCGGCCGCGACCGTCGACGGCGCTGTGAATCTTGGTGGTCAGCCCGCCGCGGGAGCGGCCAATGCCGTGACCTGCAGGTTCACAGTCCAGGAAGGGGCGGTTCTTGTGATTCGATCGTGCCCCCTGTGTCCTGATCAGGGCGCGTTGTGTTTGTGCCGTGCTGGTGGGCTCGGCAGATGGTGGCATCTACCGAGACGTTCCAGTCGATCTTTCCGGCCGCATCGGCCTCGGCAAGGATGGCCTGCAAGACTCGGTCCCACGTGCCGTCTCGGGCGTAGCGGGCGTGACGCTTCCAGACCGTCTGCCAGGCCCCGAACTCCTCCCGCGGCAGGTCCCGCCAGGGAATTCCTGCTCGGTAGCGGTAGATGATGCCCTCGACGACCTTGCGATTGTCGCGGAACGGATGCCCCTGCCGTCCTTCGTTCGAGGGCAGCAGGGGCTCGATCCGTGCCCACTGCTCATCGGTGAACTGGCGAAAACGTGACTTCGTCTGTCCCATCCGGCCACGGTCTCGCGAGTCAACACTCAACTATGGGAGACACGCCTCCTAGGCGCGACGGCCGCGCCCGCGGCTAGGGTGGGGGTATGTCGAGCATGCACACACCCCCGGCGACCATCGAGCCGTTCGCGGTGGTGCGCAGGGGTTTCGACCGCGAGCAGGTGACGGCCGCCCTCTCCCGCCTCGAGGCCGAGACGGAGCTCCTGCGTGCTGACCGCGACGCCGCCGTCGCCCGCGCTGACCGGGCCGCGGCGGAGGCCGAGCGGGCGCATGCCCGGGTGCGCGAACTGGAGGCCCGCGTCGCGGAGCTGGGACGGGCGCCGGTCACCAGTGACCAGATGTCGGATCGCCTGTCCACCATGCTCTCGCTCGCCACCGCCGAGGCCGCGGCCATTCGCGACGCCGCCCTTTCCGATGCCGATCGCGTCCGCACGGAGGCCGACGAGGAGGCGTGGAGACTCCGGGAGACCGCGGCCGCCGAACTGTCGGACGTCCGCGCCCGGGCCGCGGCCGTCCGGACAGAACACGCCCGCGTGCTCGCCGCCGCCCGCACGCGGGCGGAGGAGATCGTCCGCGCCGCGCGGCGTGAGGCGCGAACGCTCGACGAGGAGGCCGCCCGTCGTCGGGAGCGGATCGACGAGGATTTCCGGCTCGCGTCGGATCTGCGCCGCAGCGAATCGCTTCGCGAGGAACGCGAGCGCCACGACGCCGCGGTCGCCGCCGCCGAGGCGACGCGTCGAGAGGCACACGGTCAGGCGCGCCGGATCGTCGACCGAGCCCGGGACGAGGCGCGGGGCGTGACGGCGCGGGCACGCGCACACGTCGAGGAGCTCCGGGACCTCCGGCTGCGTGTGGTCGGCGATCTCTCCGCGATCCGCGCGAGGCTCGAACCCGTCCCCGGCGCCGAGGGCGACGACGAGTTCGACCTGCCGCCGGAGCCGGGGTTCAGCTCCAGCGACGGGTGAGGCCACGACGGCCGCGGCCAGCCCAGCATCCGGCGTGCCAGTGCCGTCGCTCGTCGTCGCCGCCCGGCCGGTCCGGCCAGGCGACCACGTGAGGTGTTCCCACGGTGACGAGGTGGTCGCAGCCCGGGCACCTGTAGTCCTTCGTAGCCCGTGCCGCCGGGATCCGTCGGACGTGGTACGGATCGGGATCGCCGGCGGGGCCGGACTCGAGCGGGCCGCCGCCGAGGCCGTCCCGCCGGGGCGCGGGGGGTTCGCCGCCGCCGCGCCGGTGTCTCCTGGGCATCTGCCTAGCTCAGAAGAGCCGTAGGTCGGTGGACTCGATGCCGCGGAGAGTGTCGTAGTCGAGGGTGACGCAGCGGATTCCCCTGTCAGTGGCGAGGGTGCGGGCCTGCGGCTTGATGACCTGAGCGGCGAAGATCCCGGTCACCGGGGCGAGCAGCGGATCGCGGTTGAGCAGCTCCAGGTACCTCGTGAGTTGTTCCACGCCGTCGATCTCGCCACGACGCTTGATCTCCACCGCCACTGTCACACCGTCGGCGTCACGGCCGAGGATGTCGACCGGCCCGATGGCGGTCATGTACTCGCGGCGCACGAGGCTGTACCCGGGGCCAAGGGTCTCGATGTGCTCCGCGAGCAGTTCCTGGAGGTGGGCCTCGACGCCGTCCTTCACGAGACCCGGATCCACGCCGAGTTCGTGTTGGGACTCGTGGTGCACCTCGGCCACGGTGATCCGCAGCTGCTCCCCTGACTTGTTCTCCACTATCCAGAGGACGTGATCAGGGTTCTCCGGGTGCTCCTGCTCGGAAAGCGAGCAGGGCGGCGTCATCCAGTTGAGCGGCTTGTACGCCCGGTCGTCGGCGTGGACGCTGACCGAGCCGTCCGCCTTGACGAGCAGCAGGCGCGGCGCCATGGGAAGGTGCGCGGTGAGACGGCCCACGTAGTCGACCTGACAGGTGGCGACGACGAGACGCAAGGATTCCTCCTGGATACGGGCAGTGAACCGCTGGGAGCGGGCAGCGGACCGAGAGCGCGGTCCCGGGGCGTCAGCGGTGGGGACGCCGGGGCCGGATCTGCTCGGTCGAACAGGCCTCGACCCATGCGAGCAATCCGGTCAGTTCGGCGGGCGCGAGGCACAGCTCACCCTCGACGACGGAGCCCCCGGGATCGGTCCCGGAGAAGGGCACGATCACCTCGCCCTCCTCGGCCACGTCGAGCTCGGGACCGGTCGGTTGTCGTCGCGCCCCCAGTGCGAGACTCCGACGGTCGAGCCGTACATCGGCTCCGAACCGGACGCTGCCCAGGCGGTAGAAGGCGACGTCGGTATCGGAGTACCGGACCGCTCCGTATCGCCACGACTCCTCCCCCGTCCTGCGCACGAGGACCGACGTGGAGTTCCGTCGGACGACCACCAGACGATAGACCGCGGCCGCGACCACCGGGATCAGGACGAGCAGGACGACGACACCGAGAACGATCTCGATGGGAGCCGTCAATCTGCTCAACTCCTTCCGGTGGCCGCGGCCGGGGGTGCCGGTCGGGCCGGAGGTCGACTTAGGCGCCGGCCTTCTCGATGGCGCGGAGGCGACCCCGGGCCTTTGCGGCGGCGGCGGCGTCGTCGCCGGCCTCGGACAGCGCCTTCTCGGCAGCGGAACGGTCGATCGCGTCGGACCACTCCGCCGCCTCACCGAGGATACTGACCTTGTGGGCGGTGACCGAGAGGAAGCCACCCTGGACCGCGGCGACCTTCTTGCCCTCGTCGGTGTAGACGGTCACGGTGCCACCGGCGTCCAGTTCGCCGAGCAGCGGCTCGTGCCCGGCCTGGATGCCGATCTCGCCCTCGGTGGTCTTGGCGACCACCATCGTGGCGGTACCGGACCAGAAGCGGCGCTCGACCGTGACGAACTCGACTTCGATGTCAGCCATTGTCTACGGTCACTTCCCCGAGAGCTTCTTGGCGGCCTTCTCGACGTCGTCCAGACCGCCGATGCCGTTGAACGCCTGCTCGGGCAGGTGGTCGAGCTCGCCCTTGCACAGCTTGTCGAAGGCCTCGATGGTCTCGGACAGCGGCACGACCGAGCCGACCTGGCCGGTGAACTTCTCGGCGACGAGGAAGTTCTGGCCCAGGAAGCGCTCGAGACGACGGGCCCGCTGGACGGTGACCTTGTCCTCCTCGGACAGCTCGTCCATACCGAGGATCGCGATGATGTCCTGGAGCTCCTTGTACTTCTGGAGGATCCGGATGACTTCCTGCGCGACGCGGTAGTGCTCCTCGCCCACGATGCCGGGCTCGAGGATGCGGGAGGTCGAGGTGAGCGGGTCCACGGCCGGGTAGATACCCTTCGACGCGATGGAGCGGGAGAGCTCCGTGGTGGCGTCGAGGTGGGCGAACGTGGTCGCCGGCGCGGGGTCGGTGTAGTCGTCCGCGGGGACGTAGATCGCCTGCAGCGAGGTGATCGAGCGCCCGCGGGTCGAGGTGATCCGCTCCTGCAGCTGACCCATCTCGTCCGCCAGGGTCGGCTGGTAACCGACGGCGGACGGCATACGGCCCAGCAGCGTCGAGACCTCGGAACCGGCCTGGGTGAAACGGAAGATGTTGTCGATGAACAGCAGGACGTCCTGGCCCTGCACGTCGCGGAAGTACTCGGCCATCGTCAGGGCCGAGAGGGCGACGCGCATACGCGTCCCCGGCGGCTCGTCCATCTGACCGAACACCAGGGCGGTGTCCTGGAGAACGCCCATCTCCTCCATCTCGAGGAAGAGGTCGGTGCCCTCACGGGTGCGCTCGCCGACGCCGGCGAACACCGACGTACCGGAGAACTCACGCGCGATACGGGTGATCATCTCCTGGATGAGAACGGTCTTGCCGACACCGGCGCCACCGAACAGGCCGATCTTGCCGCCCTTCACGTACGGGGTCAGCAGGTCGATGACCTTCACGCCGGTCTCGAGGATCTCGGTCTTGCCCTCGAGCTGGTCGAAGGCCGGCGGCTCGCGGTGGATGCCCCACTGCTCGCCGTCCCGGCCCGTGCCGGGGGCGTCGAGGCAGTCGCCGAGCGCGTTGAAGACGTGGCCCTTGACGACATCGCCGACCGGCACCGAGATCGGCTTGCCGGAGTCGACGACCTCGGCACCGCGGACGAGACCGTCGGTCGACTGCATCGAGATGCAGCGCACCATGTTGTCACCGAGGTGCTGGGCGACCTCGAAGGTCACCGTCTTGGCGACGGCCGGGAGGGTGATCTCGGCCGTGAGGGCGTTGTAGAGGGCCGGGAGGGCGCCGCGCGGGAACTCCACGTCGACGACCGCGCCCAGGACGCGGGAGACCCGGCCGGTGAGACCGGCCGTGCCCGTCGTGCTCTGATCGGTTACAGCTGTGGTCATTGTCTAGTCACTTCCTGCGCTCGCGGCGAGCGCACCGGCTCCGCCGACGATCTCGCTGATTTCCTGGGTGATCTGTGCCTGACGGGCCTGGTTCGCCTCACGGCTGAGGCCCTCGACGATGTCGGTCGCGTTGTCCGTCGCCGACTTCATGGCCGTACGACGGGCCGCCGACTCCGACGCCGCCGACTCGAGCAGTGCGGCGAAGGCCCGGGTCGACATGTACCTCGGGAGGAGGTTGTCGAGCAGGGTGTCGGCGTCCGGCTCGAAGGTGACCTCGGGCTTGAACTCGGCCTCTGGGGAGTCCATGTAGTCCTCGCCCAGGTCCAGCTCCTCGATCTCGACCTGGGTCTCGATCGGCGCCAACCGCCGCGCCTTGGGCGTCTGGGTCAGCATGGAGACGAACCGGGTGTAGACGATGTGGACCTCGTCCACGCCCTTACGGGTCGTGTCGCCCTGGTGATCCTCACCGAGGAACTCCGCGGCGTCGAACGAGTCCTCGCCGCCGACAGCGAACGCCTTCGACAGGAGCTGGAAGGCCGGCCGGGCCTCCTGGTAGTCGGGCTTCTCGGAGTGCCCGGACCACGAACCGGCGAGGGGGATCTCCCGGAAGGTGTAGTAGACGATGCCCTTGTTGCCGAGGACGTAGATGTCCACCTCGCGACCCTCGCCCTCGAGGTACGCGATGAGCTCGGCGGCCTCCTTGAGGACATTGTGGTTGTAGCCGCCGGCCATGCCACGGTCGGAGGTCACCACGAGGACCGCGGACCGCTTGGGATCCTCGGGCTCGTTGAGCATGCGGTGCTGGATCGACGACGCACTCGCGAGGTCGGTCAGGATCGCCGTGATCTGGTCCGCAAACGGCTTCGCCGCGGCGACCCGTGCCTGGGACTTGGAGATCTGCGAGGTGGCGATCAGCTCCTGGGCCTTGGTGATCTTCTTCGTCGAGTTGACCGACTTGATCCGGTCGCGGAGTTCGCGCAGGTTGGCCATGGTCTCAGATCACGCTCCTCTCGCCCGAGTATCGGATGGCTGTCATCGCGAGGCCTCAGGCCTTCTTCTTCTTGGTGACCGTCAGCGTCTCGCGGTCGATCTCGTCCTCGGACAGCGCCTCGGCCTCGGGCTCGTTGACGACCCGCGAGCCGTCGGAGGCCACGAAGCCCTCCTTGAACTCGTCGGTCTTGGCCTTGAGGGTGGACATCGAGTCGTCGGACAGCGCGGCGCCGCCGGCGATCTGCTCGTAGACGTCGGAGGCGGCGTGGTGCAGGTGCTCGAGGAGCTCGTTCTCGAAGCGACGCACGTCCTCGACGGGGACGCTGTCGTAGAAGCCCTCGCCCGCGAGGTAGATCGACACGATCTGGTCCTCGACGGCCACCGGCGAGCTCTGGTCCTGCTTGAGGATCTCCACCAGACGCTGGCCGCGCTCGAGCTGGGCCTTGGAGGCGGCGTCGAGGTCGGAGGCGAACGTCGCGAACGACTCGAGATCGCGGTATGCGGCCAGGTCGAGACGCAGCGAGCCGGAGACCTTCTTCATGCCCTTGGTCTGGGCGGCGCCGCCGACTCGGGAGACGGAGATACCGACGTTGACGGCCGGCCGCACACCACGGTTGAACAGGTCGGACTCGAGGAAGACCTGGCCGTCGGTGATCGAGATGACGTTGGTCGGGATGAACGCCGAGACGTCGTTGGCCTTGGTCTCGATGATCGGCAGGCCGGTCAGCGAGCCGCCGCCCATCTCGTCCGAGAGCTTGGCGCACCGCTCCAGCAGGCGGGAGTGGAGGTAGAAGACGTCACCCGGGTAGGCCTCGCGGCCCGGCGGGCGACGCAGCAGCAGCGAGATCGCACGGTAGGCGTCGGCCTGCTTCGACAGGTCGTCGAACACCACGAGGACGTGGTTGCCCTGGTACATCCAGTGCTGGCCGATGGCCGAGCCGGTGAACGGGGCGAGCCACTTGAAGCCGGCGGAGTCGGAGGCCGGGGCCGCGACGATGGTCGTGTACTCCATCGCGCCGTGCTCCTCGAGGGTCGCCTTGACGCCCGCGATGGTGGAGCCCTTCTGGCCGACCGCGACGTAGATGCACCGCAGCTGCTTGGTCTTGTCGCCCGACTCCCAGTTGGCCTTCTGGTTGAGGATGGCGTCGATGCAGACGGCGGTCTTGCCCGTCTTGCGGTCACCGATGATGAGCTGACGCTGGCCGCGGCCGATCGGCGTCATGGCGTCGATCGCCTTGATGCCGGTCTGCATGGGCTCCTCGACCGGCTGGCGCTCGAGGACGGAGGGGGCCTGCAGCTCGAGGGCGCGGGTGTCCTCCGACTCGATGTCGCCGAGGCCGTCGATCGGCTGGCCGAGCGGGTTGACGACGCGGCCGAGGAAGCCGTCGCCGACGGGCACGGAGAGGACGTCACCGGTGCGACGGACCTCCTGGCCCTGGGCGATCTCCTCGAAGTTGCCGAGGATGACCGCGCCGATCTCGCGGTCCTCCAGGTTCAGCGCGACGCCGAGGATGCCGCCCGGGAACTCCAGCAGCTCGTTGGCCATCGCCGAGGGGAGACCGCTGATGTGCGCGATGCCGTCACTGGTGTCGACGACGACGCCGACCTCTTCCTTGGTCGCGTCGGTCGAAACAGTCGAGGTGTAGTTCGCAATCGCGCTGCGGATCTCATCGGAGGAGATCGTCAACTCCGCCATGTCATTCCTGCTCTCAAAGTCGGGATGTGCTTTATAGGTGTGTGCCGAGCCTCGACCACTGGAGACCGCAGCTCGTCGTTCGACCGGTCGAACCGGTCAGCGCAGGGTGCGCCGCAACGCGTCCAGGCGACCCGCCACGCTGCCGTCGATGATCTCGTCACCCACGCGGACCACCGCCCCGCCCAGCAGGGCGGGATCGACGTCGTTGTGGATGGCCAGCTCGCGGCCGTAGATCGACGCGAGCCGGCCACGGAGGTCGTCGGTCTGCTGCTCGGTCAGGGGCTCCGCGCTCGTCACCACGGCCACGGCGCGGCCGCGCAGTTCCGCGGCCTGCCGGGAGATCTCCATGAAGTCGTCCGCGGGCATCCCGGCCGGCCGGGCGACGGCCTGGGAGGCCAGCGCCTCGGTGACCGCGGTGACCTTGCCGTAGAGCACCTGGGCGAGCAGGGCCCGCTTGGCGTCCGCCGGCGCGGTCTTGTCGGCGAGGGCCTGCTCGAACTCCGCGTCGCCGGCGACGATGCGGCCGAGCCGGAACAGCTCGTCCTCGACCGTCTGGAGCTGGCCCTGCTGCTCCGCGGAGCGCAGGAGCGCCTCGCGGCCCAGCAGGATCAGGCCCGCCCGCAGTTCACGCGGGTTGGACCAGTCCCGGGACACCGCAGCGAGCAGGAGGTCGAGCGTGGTCTGGTCGACCTTCCACCCGAAGACCCCGCGCACGAGGTCCTGGCGGGCCTCCACCGGGGCGGACGTGTCGGCCACGGCGACCCGGAGTGACCGGTTGTCCTCCAGGACGTCGACGACCTGGAAGAGCTCCTGGCCCACCTTCGCACCGGTCGCCCCGCCGGCCGGGTCGGCGGCCAGGGCGGACTTCAGTGCCTCACGGGTCTGGTCGAGCGCGTCGCGACTCGCTGCGTGCATGGACTCCACTTCCCTTAGTTCTTGCCCGCGCCGGGGACCCGGTCGAGGTCTGCCAGAAAGCGGTCGATGGTGCCGGAGCGACGGACGGAGTCCGACAGCTGCTCACCCATGAGCCGCTCGGCCAGATCGACGGACTGACGCCCGAGATCGGAACGCAGTTCCGCGACGATCTGCTGACGCTGGGCCGCGAGCTGCTGGTTGCCGGCGGCGACGATCCTGTCGCTCTCGGCCTGCGCCTCGGCCTTCATGTCCGCGAGGATCTGCTGGCCCTGGGCTCGCGCGTCGTCGCGGATCTTGGCCGCTTCGCTGCGCGCCTCGGCGAGCTGTGCCTTGTACTTGGCCAGCTCCTCCTTCGCCTCGGCCTGGGTCTGCTCGGCACGACGCAGACCGCCCTCGATCCGCTCCTCTCGCTCATCGAGAACCTGCTGGAACTTCGGAAGGATGAACTTCCAGAACAGCCAGAGGATGACGGCGAGCGGGATGAGCGACCAGACGATGTCATACAGCGGAGGAATGAGCGGGTTGGGGCTCTCCTCCAGGGGGAGTGCTTCCCCCTCGGCCGCCAAGATGGCGATGACGTTGTTCATGGTGCGTCCCTAAGAGGTCGGTGTGTCGTCGATCAGAACAGGAAGCCGGCGACGATACCGATCAGGGCGAGCGCCTCGGTGAAGGCGATGCCGAGGAACATCGTGGTACGGAGGGTGCCGGCCATCTCGGGCTGACGGGCCATGCCCTCGACGGTCTTGCCGACGAGGATGCCGATGCCGATGCCGGGGCCGATGGCGGCGAGGCCGTAGCCGATCGCGCCGTAGCCGGTGACGTTCTGCTCGGCGGCCTGGGCGAGAGTGACGATGTCCATGGGGTTTCCCTTTCAGATGGCCGGGGCGGGTGGTTCCGCCCCGGTCGGACGTGGGTTGTCTGATTGACGGGTGGTCGTGTCAGGCCTGGGGGCCCGGGTACTAGTGGTTCTCCGCGTGGAGCGCACTGTCGATGTAGACGGCGACCAGCAGCGCGAAGATGTAGGCCTGCAGGAAGATCACCAGCAGCTCGAAGAGCGTGAACGCGACGGACAGCAGGGAGATGCCGGCGGACAGGACCGTCCAGCCGTTGAGCTGCCAGAAGAAGAAGTTCGACGCGCTGAACAGCAGCACCAGGATCAGGTGCCCCGCGAGCATGTTCGCCATGAGTCGGATGGTCAGCGTGGCGGGGCGCAGGATGAACGTCGAGACGAGCTCGATCGGGACCACCAGCAGGTGCAGGGCCGGCGGCAGGTTGGGGATCACGACGCTCGCCTTGATGAAGCGTCCGAAGCCGTAGCGCTTGGATCCCGCGTAGATGAAGGTGACGTAGCCCAGCAGGGCGAGCACCAGCGGGAACCCGATCCGGGCGTTCGGGGAGATGTTCAGCCCCGGGATGATGGCCGGCAGGTTCATCGCCACCACCGCGAAGAAGATCGTCGCGATGATCGGGAGGAAGCGGCGACCCTGCTCCTTGCCGAGGATCTCCTCCGAGATGTGCACCCGGACGAAGTCGAGGCAGATCTCCGCGACGTTCTGGACGCCCCGCGGCACCAGCTTCGGGTTGCGCATCGCGATCACCAGGAACGCGAGGAGAACGACCGCCATGAGGAGTCGGACCAGCATGAGGCGGTCGAGGGTGAAGGCACCGCCGGCGAAGTCCGTCAACCACTGCTCGGCAGGGAAGAACTCCTTGTCGATGTTCGGGGGGTGGAACTCGCCTTTGAAGGCCAGAAGCGTGGTACTCAGTGTGTTCTCCCCTGGTCGTGTCGGGCGACGGGCGCCCCAGCGCGTTCGGTATGAGCGGCCCGGAGTTCGCGGCCGGATCGGGTCAGCGCGCGAACGTCGTCAGGCCACGTGGCAGCCCGGTGACGTGCTCGTCTCACCGTCGTAAAGAGTAACACCCCGGTCTCGGTCCGTGACGGCAGGGGCACCCCTCAGGGGACGGTGGGTTCGACGTACGGCGTCCGGGCCTTGAGCACGGCCCACGTCTCCCCCGCGAGCACCACGACCAGTGCGACGATGATCGTCACGCCGAAGGCCGTGTGCGAGTAGAAATCGAACTGCGCGAGGGCGGCGACCACGCCCATCGCCACCAGGAGCTTGAGGAGCCACGTGCCCAGCACGACCGCTGCGGTGGTCTGCGGCGCGGAGCGCGCGGTGGCGATGACGACGATCGCGGTGGCGAGGACGAACGCCCCGCCGATCCCGGCGCCCATCAGGGCGCCCCACAACCCGGGCAGACCGTCGACGAGCGCCCAGACGATCGCGCTGATGACGGCGAGTACAGCCAGGGCCAGGACGCCGAACCGGACCGCCTTGCGCAACGCGGCGGTGTGCGGGCTCTCGGCGGGACGGTCGTCGGGTGCGGGCGCATCAGTCATGCCGTGCAGCCTAGCCGGATGCGGTCCCGCCTCCCGCGTGGTGTTGCGCCCGGGAGCTGCGGAGGCGCGGCACCAGGGTCGCGGCCAGCACGGAGAGCAGACCGGCGGCGACGAGCGGCACGATCACCTCGGTGGGCAGCATCGTCGCGCCCACGGCGCCGAAGGCGATGAGCGAGACCCACGCGTAGATCACGAGGGCGACACGGCGGTGGGAGTGCCCCAACGCGAGGAGGCGGTGGTGGAGGTGCATTTTGTCGGGCGCGAACGGGCTGCGCCCCGCCCCGACGCGGCGGACGACCGCCATGACGAGGTCCAGGACGGGCACGAACATCGCCGCGGCCACGACGATCACCGGCGAGAGCAGCACGATCATCTCCTGCGGCCCGTACAGGCTCTGCGAGATCTTCCCGGACGCGCTGGTGGAGGCCGCGGCGAGCACCAACCCGATGAGCATCGACCCGGAGTCGCCCATGAAGATGCGCGCGGGCTGGAAGTTGTGGGGCAGGAAGCCGAGGAGCGCGCCCGCGAGCACGGCGGTGACGAGCGCCGGCGGATAGGCGCCTACCGTTCCGCCCTGGTCGAGCATGATCCCCACGGAGAACACGCAGATGGCGAGCGCGGCGATCGCGCCGAGTCCGGCGGCGAGCCCGTCGAGCCCGTCGACGAAGTTCATCGCGTTGACGATCGCCAGCGTGAAGACGACGGTGAGCAGCCCGGCCTGCAGCTGATCCAGGACGAGGATGTTGCCGTCGCCGAACGGCAGGTACACGAGGGTCCACGACACGCCCATGGCGACCAGGACACCGGCGGCCGCGGCCTGACCGGCGAGTTTGGTGACGGCACCGAGGCCGAGGATGTCGTCGACGATCCCCACCAGGACGATGACGCCGCCGGCCATGATGGTGGCCTCGACGTCGGGCGCGAAGGGCGGGAATGCGCGATTGAGGGCGGGGAGTTGGGCGGCCAGGTAGACGGCGACGAGCAGCCCGGTGAAGACGCCCACCCCGCCGAGCCGGGGGGTGGGCACGACGTGCACGTCGCGCTCCCGCGGATAGGCGAGACCGCCGATCGCGGGCGCCACTCCCCTGACGAGTCCGGTCACGACGAAGGTGACGAGACCGGCGGTGACACCGATGAGCAGGAGCTCCCGGAACGGGATCCCGATGCCCACGGCTCAGCCGCGCAGGGCCGCGGGGTCGATGCCGAGGACCTCTCCGACGCGCTCGGCGGTCACCGCACCCTCACGCACGATGCGCGGCGCGGCCCCGGTGAGATCGACGATCGTCGACGGGGCCCCGATCGCGCAGGGCCCGCCGTCGAGGTACACGGCGACGGAGTCGCCGAGCTGCTCGCGCGCCTGGGCGACGGTCGTCGCCGGCGGCTGTCCGGAGACGTTGGCGCTGGACACCGCGAGCGGACCGACCTCCCGGAGGAGTTCGATGGCCACCGGGTGCAGCGGCATGCGCAGCATGACGGTGCCGCGGGTGTGCCCGAGGTTCCAGTTCAGCGACGGCGCCTGGTGCACGATGAGGCTCAGCCCGCCGGGCCAGAAGGCACGGATGAGGTCCCGGGCGGGGGCGGGTGTGCTCACGACGAGGCCGTCGATGGTCTCCCATGATCCGACCAGCACGGGCACGGGCATGTCGGGCCCGCGGTGTTTGGCCGAGAGCAGCAGGTTGACGGCGTCGGGGTCGAAGGCGTCGGCGGCGATGCCGTAGAGCGTGTCGGTGGGGGTCACGACCAGCCTGCCCGCGCGCAGGGCGCCGGCCGCGGAGCTGAGGCCGACCTCGCGGCCGGTGTCCTCGGTGCAGTCGTAGGTGATGGTCACCTGGTGGTCCCCTTCCGGGCGCTCGTGTCGATCTCGTCGTCGTCGTGGGTGTCACCGTGGTCGCCGACGGCGCCGCGGCGCGCGTCGAGTCGCTTCGCGGTGACGAACCGCGGCCGACCGGCGAGGTCGGTGTGCTGCTCCACGGTACCGAAACCCCCCTGAGCGGAGATCACCGCGGCGACCGCGTCGCCGGTCGTGTCGTCGTGCTCGACGGCGAGGAGTCCGCCGGGCGCGAGGAGAGCGGCGGCGAGGTCGACGAGGGGGACGACGACGACGAGGCCGTCCCCTCCTCCGAACAGCGCGGTGGCCGGCTCGTGCGCGAGGACCTCGGCGGGCAGGTCGTCGGTCACGGGGATGTACGGCGGGTTGGACACGACGGCCGCGACCCGGCCCCGCAGGTGCACGAGGGTCTCGGGAGCGGTGGCGTCGGCGTGGTGGACCTCGACCGGCGTGTCCCCCGCCGCCGCCCGCTCGTCCGCGTTGCGGCGGAGCCACTCGAGGGCCGCGTCGTGCAGTTCGACGGCGTGCACGCGGGCGTCCGGCCGGGCGTGGGCGATCTCCAACGCGATCGTGCCGCTGCCGGCGCACAGGTCCACCACCACCGGTCCGGGTTCGGGCGTGGGCGCGGGCAGGGCGGCGAGGGTCCACTCGACGAGCAGTTCGGTCTCCGGGCGCGGGATGAACACGCCGGGCCCCACGGCCAGGTCGAGCCGACCCGAGGCCGCACGGCCCAGCAGGTACTGCAGGGGCGTCCGATTCCGCGCGCGGGCGGCCACGATGCGCTCGACCTCGGCCACCGCCGTGGCGTCGAGGTCATCGGCGATCATGAGTCGGCCGCGGTCGATGCCGAGGACGTGGGCGCAGATGAGCTGCGCCTCGACGTGTGCCGAGTCGACACCGGCCGCCTGTAGCGTCCGGGTGGCCGAGCGCACCACCTCGGCGGCCGGGGCGGGGCGGGGATCCACGACGTCAGCAGCCTTCCACGGGCTAGGCCTGTTCCATGCGGCGACGGCGCTCCTCGGCGGCGAGGGCGTCGAGCACCGCGTCGAGGTCGCCGTCAAGCACGGCGTCGAGATTGTGGGCCTTGAACCCGACCCGGTGGTCGGCGATGCGGTTCTCCGGGTAGTTGTAGGTGCGGATGCGCTCCGAGCGGTCGACGGTGCGGACCTGGCTGGCCCGGCCCTCCGCTGCCTCCGCTCCGGCGGCCTCCTCCGCCGCGGCCTGGAGCCGCGCGGCGAGCACCTGGAGGGCGCGTTGCTTGTTCTGCAACTGACTGCGCTCGTTCTGACACGTGACGACCGTGCCGGTGGGCAGGTGGGTGATGCGCACTGCGGAGTCCGTGGTGTTGACGCCCTGCCCGCCCTTGCCGGACGAGCGGTAGACGTCGATCCGCAGATCCGACTCGTCGATCTCCACGGGGCCGACGTCCTCCGGCTCCGGGAAGACCAGCACCCCGGCGGCCGAGGTGTGGACACGTCCCTGCGACTCGGTGACGGGCACCCGCTGAACGCGGTGCACGCCACCCTCGAACTTCAGCCGCGACCAGACCCCGTCGCGCGACGGCTGGCGGGAGCGGATGGAGAACGACGCGTCCTTGTAGCCGCCGAGGTCGGACTCGGTGACGCCGAGGACCTCGACGATCCACCCGTGCTTCTCGGCGTACCGCGTGTACATGCGGGCCAGGTCGGCTGCGAACAGCGCGGACTCCTCACCGCCCTCGCCGGACTTGATCTCCATGACCACGTCGTCGGCGTCGTGCGGGTCGCGGGGCGCCAGGAGATCCGCCAGTCGTGCCTCGAGCTCGGCGGCCTCGGCGTCGAGACGGTCGGCTTCCTCGGCGAACGACGAGTCGTCCCCCGCGAGCTCGCGGGCCGCGGCGGCGTCGTCGCGGGTTGAGACCAGCGCGCGGTGACACTGCACGATCGGGGTCAACTCGGCGAACCTCTTGCCGACCCGGCGCGCGGCGGCCGCGTCCTCGTGCAACGTCGGGTCGGACAGCTGCGCCTCGAGGCCCCCGTACTCGGACAGGACGTCGTCGATCGAGGACGGCGACCGTCCCGCGCCCTGGGTCACTCCTCGTCCTGCGGCAGCGTGGGCGTCGTCTTGGCCACCTGCAACAGGAACTCGTAGTTGGTGTTGGTCTTGCGCAGCTGCGACATGAGCAGGTCGATGGCCTGGTGGGTGTCCAGACCCGAGAGCACCCGGCGGAGCTTGTGCATGATGCCCGCCTCCTCGGGGCTCATGAGCAGCTCCTCCTTGCGGGTGCCCGAGGGGCCGACGTCGACGGCGGGGAAGACCCGGCGCTCGGCGATCCGACGGTCCAGCTTGAGCTCGGCGTTGCCGGTGCCCTTGAACTCCTCGAAGATCACGGTGTCACCGGCCGAGCCGGTCTCGACCATCGCGGTCGCGATGATCGTCAGGGACCCGCCGTTCTCGATGTTGCGTGCCGCGCCGAGGAACCGCTTGGGCGGGTATAGGGCGGTCGAGTCGACACCACCGGACAGGATGCGCCCCGAGGCCGGGGACGAGTTGTTGTAGGCGCGACCGAGACGCGTGATCGAGTCGAGGAGGACGACGACGTCCTGGCCCAGCTCCACCAGCCGCTTCGCACGCTCGATCGCGAGCTCGGCGACCTGCGTGTGGTCGGACGGCGGACGGTCGAAGGTCGAGGCGATGACCTCGCCCTTGACCGACCTCTGCATGTCGGTGACCTCCTCCGGTCGCTCGTCTACGAGGACGACCATGAGGTGGCATTCAGGGTTGTTCGTGGCGATCGCGTTGGCGATGTTCTGCAGGATCGTGGTCTTACCGGCCTTCGGCGGCGACACGATGAGGGCGCGCTGCCCCTTGCCGATCGGCATGATCAGGTCGATCACGCGGGTGGAGATGATGTTCTTCTCCGTCTCGAGCCGCAGCCGCTGGTTGGGGTACAGCGGAGTGAGCTTGGAGAACTCCGGACGCTGGCGGGCCTGGTCCGCCGGGCTGCCGTTGACCGTGTCGATGCGGGCGAGCGGATTGAACTTCGCCCGGTTCTTCCCGCCCTGTCCGCCACCGCGGCCGCCACCCTGGCCACCGCCCGGACCGTCGTGCTGACCGTCGGACTGCCCGTCCCGGGGCATCTTGACCGCGCCGGTGATCGCGTCACCGCGACGCAGCCCGTAGCGACGGATCATGTTCATCGACACGTAGACGTCGTTGTTGCCGGCGAGGTAGCCGGAGGTGCGGACGAACGCGTAGTTGTCGAGGACGTCGAGGATGCCGGCGACCGGCTGGAGGACGTCGTCCTCCCGCACCTCGGTCTCACCCTCGGCCGGGCGGTTGCCGCCACGATTGCGCTCGCGGCGGCGGCGACCACGGCGACCGCGGCCCCCGCCGTCGTCGTCGCGGTTCTGGCCGTCGCCACGGGGGCCGTTGTCGCCGCCGTCCTGGCTGCCCTGGTCGGACCGGTTGCCCTGGCCGTCCTGGTTGTTGCGGCCACCCTGGTCGTTCCGGTTGCCCTGGCCGTCCTGGTTGTTCCGGCCGCCCTGGTCGTTCCGGTTGCCCTGGCCGTTCCGGTTGCCCTGGCCGTCCTGGTCGTTGCGGCCACCCTGGCTGTTCCGGCCGCCCTGGTTGCCGCGGTCGTTGCGGCCGCCCTGCTGGTCACGGGTGTCCTGGTCGCGGTTCTGCTGCCCGCGTCCCTGCCTCTGACCAGCGCGGTTGCCGTCCTCGCGGCGCGACCGCTCGCCCTGGGCCCGTCCGTCGCCCTGGGAGCCGCCCTCGTCGCCCGCCGGTGCGGAGTCGCCGCCGTCGCCGCCGTTGCGCGCCTTCTCCCCCGCGGTGTCCGCGCGGTTGCCGCGTCCCCGGCGACCCGTGCCGGTCGACGGTGCCGCTCCATCTGCCGAGGGGGACTCGGACGGCGCCTGCGGCTCCTCGCGGCGGGGCACGTCCGCCTGCTCCGGCGCGTCGGCCCGGCTCGTGGCCTCTGCCTCGCGCGGGGCCTCTGCCTGGCGCGGGGTCTCTGCCTCGCGCGGGGTCTCGGCACGGCGCGGTGCGTCGGACTGAGCGGGGCGGCCGCCTCGCGCGCCTTCGATCATCGCGACGAGGTCGCCCTTGCGCTTACCCGACAGGCCCTTGAGGCCCATCTGCTGCGCCAGTGCCTTGAGCTCGGGCAGTCGCATCGCCGACAGCGCGGCACCCTGGGGAGGGGTGGAAGTGGTGTCCGTCGAGGTCACAAGGATCCTTTCTGGGCCCGGGGCCGGGGCGGTGTGTTCCGCCTCGCATCGAGCAGGTGTCCGGGAAGCGGACTCGGCGTCCCGGGGTGGCCACGTGGGCCTTCCGCACCGGCACAATGGCCGGGCACGGATCTTTCGTCTGAGGGGGATCCACGCGAGGGGAGAACCGCCCGATGCGGGGGATCCCTGTACGTCACTCGCCGATCGGCCGCTCCGACCGAGACCGACCCACGTCGTACCGACCTGTAGCGGCGGGAATGGAAGTGGGATGACTCGGGACGCGGGGACGACCGAGCGCCCGTGACTGAGGTACAGCATACTACCCGGATGCCGATCTCGTGCACATCCCCCTCACGCGGGTCGCGACCGGCGCGAGGGGGCGGTCTCCCGGGCCGGTAACGTACACCACACCGAAGGGCGCACGAGGTGGAGGTGACCGTGTTCGGAACCATGGCGGACACGCCGTTGCTCGTCTCCCGCATACTCGAGCACGCCGCCGAACGACACGGCGGTTCCACCGTCACCGGATTCGTCGGAGATCTGGAGCCACGGCCCGTCCGCTTCGACGTCGTAGCCTCGCGGGCCGCCGCCACCGCACACGCGCTCGCCGGCCTCGACGTGCGCCCCGGCGACGTGGTGGGCATTCTCTCCGGCGCCCGCACGGAGGTCGTCGAGCTCATGTTCGCGCTGCCCGCCATGGGCGCCGTCGCATTCCCCGTGAACATCCACCGTTCGGAGGACTTCATCCTCTCCGTCCTGAGGGACAACCGGGTCGAGGTCGTCGTGGTCGATCCCGAACTGCTCCCCTCGGCGTACGCCGTGGCCGCACAGGTCGAGACACTGCGCCACCTCGTCGTCGTCGACGCCGCCGTCCCCTCCGCCCCCGGCGACATGCGCGCCGAGGTCCACGCCCTCGAGGCCCTCCTCGACGGGCAACCCACCACCTACCCGTGGCCCGAACTCGACGAACGCTCCGCGGCGGCCATCGCCTACACCTCGGGCACCACAGGCGCCTCCAAGGGCGTCGCCTACACCCACCGGTCCATCTGGCTCCACTCCATGCAGATGTGCATGGCCGAGAGCGCGGCGCTACGCAGCGGCGACACCGTCCTGACCACCATCCCCATGTACCACGTCATGGCGTGGGGACTCCCCTACGCGGCGTTCATGTCCGGCGCGGGCATCATCACCGCCAGGCCGCGCCCGGGGAAGGTCATGAGCACCGGCGCAGACGTCGCCGGACTTCTCGCCACCTACCGACCCAACAAGATGGCGACCACACCCGCCACCCTCCAACGACTCCTCCAGCGCCTCGAGACGAACCCCCAGCAGGTCGGCCACCTCAGCGAGGTCCTCGTCGGCGGCTCCCCCGTGCCCGAGGCGCTGTTCGACGCGTTCGTCAAGCGCCACGGCGTCACGATCATGCAGGCCTACGGCCTCACCGAATCCAGCCCGATCGCCGCGTTCGCGCGCCCGGACCCGCACTCGTCGGCCACCTACCGACGCGCACAGATGCTCGGCCAGGGCAGGTTCCCCGCCGGCGTCGAGGCGCGCCTCGTAGACGGCGACCGAGTCCAGCCGAACGACGGGTGGTCCGCCGGCGAACTCCAGATCCGCGGACCGTGGGTCACCGCCGGATACCTCGGGGACGAGGCGTCCGACCGGTTCGTCGACGGATGGCTCCGCACCGGCGACGTGGGCACCATCTCGTCGAGGGGCTACCTCGACGTGGTCGACCGGGTCGACGACATCATCGCCTCCGGCGGCGAGCTGATCTCCACCGTCGAACTCGAGCACGCGGTGCTGCGCGACGACCGGGTCGCGGAGGTCGCCGTCGTCGGCGTGCCCGACGAGCGCTGGGGAAACCGGCCCCTCGTGCTGGTGCGTCTCAAGGCCGGCGCCACCGCGACCGCCCGCTCGCTGTGGGACGGGCTCGACGGGCTCGTCGAGCCGTGGAAACGCCCCGATCACTGGGCGTTCGTCGACAACATCCCCCAGACCACCGTCGGGAAGTTCGACAAGATCCGGATCCGCGCCCGCCACGCCGCGGGCGAATACCAGGTCACGACGATCGCGCCGCGCTGACGCCGGTCAGCCGGCCGCCACGACGCGGGCGCCGTCCGCGATCTCCAGGTCCCGGACCGTCCACCCCTGCCGCTCGGCCAGTTCCCGCAGATCCGAGGGGAGCGCGCCGGTGCCGAGCACCAACACGGTCGGGCCCGCACCGGAAACCGTCGCGGCCAGCCCGCGCTCGCGGAGCCGGGTGACCCACTCGGTGGTGCCGACCAGGGCCGGCGCGCGGTACGACTGGTGCAGCCGGTCCTCCGTCGCGGCCAGCAGGTGCTCGGGGTGGGAGGCCAGGGCGACCGACATGAGCGCAGCGCGGCTCGCGTTGAACGCCGCGTCCTCGTGTGGGACGGTCGCCGGCAGCAGGCCCCGGGTCTGGGCGGTCGAGGACGTCTCCGACGGCACCAGCACGGTCGCCACGATCGACGGGTCGACCTCCATGCGCACGGCCCGGTAGTGGACGCCGTCGGACGACCGCTCGGTCCACGAGACCACGACGCCGCCCAGGACACTCGCGGCGGCGTTGTCCGGGTGACCCTCGAACTCACTCGCCAGCTGCACGAGATGGTCGGTGGACAGCGCACCGTCCATCAGTCCGTTCGCCGCCACCAGTCCCCCGACCGCGGCCGAGGCCGACGATCCGAGACCGCGCGAGTGCGGGATGGAGTTGGAGCACGAGATCCGGACGCCCGGCGCTCCGACTCCGCCCGCCCGGAGACCCGCCTCGACGGCCTTGGCCACCAGGTGCGAGGCGTCCTCCGGCACCTTGCCGGCGCCCTCCCCCGAGACCTCGAGCTCGAGACCCGAGGCGATGACGGTCACCGTAATGGTGTCGTACAGGCCGAGCGCGACACCGAGCGCGTCGAACCCTGGCCCGAGGTTCGCGCTCGAGGCGGGGACCTCGATCGTCACCGTCCGGCCGACGGGCAGGATGCGCCCGCCTGAACTGCCGAAGACCTCCGGGCCGGAACCGTCCACGGCGCTCACTGCAGACCGAGAGCGCCGGCCACCGCGGAGGGGTCCACCGGCACGGGCTCGACCTCGGGCATGCCCAGCAGCGCCGTGTCCGGGTCCTTGAGACCGTTACCGGTCACCGTGCACACGATGGTCTGCCCGGCCTCGAGCTCGCCGTTCGCGTGCGCGTCGAGCAGGCCCGCCACCGACGCGGCCGAGGCGGGCTCGACGTAGACGCCGTCCTTGCCGGCGACCGTGCGGTACGCCTCGAGGATCTGCTCATCCGTGCGCTTGCGGAACGTCCCGCCGGACTCATCCCGCGCCGCCACGGCCCCGTCCCACGACGCCGGGGCGCCGATCCGGATGGCGGTGGCGATGGTCTCCGGATCCTTGACCGGCGCGCCGTCGACGAGCGGTGCCGCACCCGCGGCCTGCACACCCATCATCCGCGGCCGGGACGAGATGACGCCGTCGGCGTTGTACTCGGTGTAGCCCTTCCAGTACGCGGTGATGTTGCCCGCGTTGCCGACGGGCAGGAAGTGCAGGTCGGGCGCCCGGCCGAGGACGTCGACGATCTCGAACGCCGCGGTTTTCTGCCCCTCGATACGCACCGGGTTCACGGAGTTGACGAGCCCGATCTCCGCGTAGGTGGCGGTGGTCTTGCGTGCCAGTTCCAGGCAGTCGTCGAAGTTGCCGTCGACCTGGATGATCGTCGCGCCGTGCATGACCGCCTGGGCGAGCTTGCCGGCGGCGATCTTGCCCTGCGGGATGAGCACCGCGCAGCCCATGCCGGCACGGGTGGCGTACGCCGCCGCGGACGCCGACGTGTTGCCCGTCGACGCGCACAGCACCGCCTTCTGGCCCCGCGCCTTCGCGTCCGTGACCGCCATGGTCATGCCGCGGTCCTTGAACGAGCCGGTCGGGTTGAGGCCCTCCACCTTGAGGTACACCTCGCACCCGGTCACCGCGGACAGATGGGTGGCGTGGATGAGCGGGGTGCCGCCCTCGTACAGCGTCACCGGCTCCCAGTCGGACCCGATCGGCAGGCGATCCCGGTAGGCCTCGATGAGGCCGGGCCACCGGCGGTGCACAGGCTGGTGGGTGTTACTCATTCGGTGTCCACTCCCTCGAGACGGATGACGCTGGTGATGGCGGTGACCGCGTCCTGGTCCGACAACGCGGCGACGGTGTCCGCCAGTGCGCGCTCGGTGGCCAGGTGGGTCAGGACGGTGATCTCGGCGGTCGGCTCGACGTCCTCCGCCTCGGCGTCGGGCACCTCGACCTCGGTCTGACGGACCTGGGCGATCGAGACCCCGTGAGTGGAGAACTCCGTGGCCACCTGTGCGAGCACACCCGGCTTGTCCGCGACGCGCATGCGCACGTGGTACCTGGTCGAGATCTCGTCCATGTTCGCCACGGGCAGGGCGGCGTACGTCGACTCGCCGGGCGCGCGACCCGCGCCGGCCTTGTTGCGCGCGGCCGCGACCATATCTCCGAGTACGGCGGAGGCCGTGGGCGCGCCACCCGCGCCCTGACCGTAGAACATGAGGCGACCAGCCGCCTGGGCCTCCACCACGACCGCGTTGAACGCGCCGTTGACCGCCGCAAGCGGGTGGCTGTTCGGCAGCAGAGCCGGGTACACGCGCGCCGAGACCGCCTCGGAGCCGTCGCTCTGACGCAGCTTCTCGCAGATCGCCAGCAACTTGATGGTGCAGTCCATGTCACGCGCGGACTCGAAATCGTCGGGCGAGATGCGCGAGATTCCCTCGCGGTAGACGTCCCCGGCGGTCACGCGGCTGTGGAAGGCGATCGAGGCGAGGATGGCCGCCTTGGCCGCGGCATCGTAGCCCTCGACGTCCGCCGTCGGGTCTGCCTCGGCGTAACCCAGTCGTGAGGCCTCGGCGAGCGTCTCCGAGTAGTCCGCGCCGGTCGAACCCATCTCCGACAGGATGTAGTTGGTGGTTCCGTTGACGATGCCCACCACGCGCTCGACCTGGTCGCCGGCCATCGACCGACGCAGCGGCCCGATGACGGGGATCGCGCCGGCGACGGCCGCCTCGAAGTACAGGTCGGTGTGCGTCGAGTCCGCGGCCTCGGCCAGCTCGTCGGTGTACTCGGCGAGCAGCGCCTTGTTCGCGGTCACCACGGCCTTGCCGTGACGCAGCGCCTCGAGCAGGAGGGGACGTGGGAGGTCGATGCCGCCCATAAGCTCGACGACGATGTCGACGTCCTCGCGCGAGACGAGCGAGGCCGGGTCCGCGGTGAGCAGATCCGGGTCCAGTCCGCGGTCCTTGGTCAGGTCACGGACGGCGACGCCGCGCAGGACCAGGGGCGCCCCGATGCGGGCGGCCAGCGCCTCGGCGTTCTCGGTCATGTAGCGGATGACCTCGGATCCGACGGTGCCCATTCCGAGCACCGCCACTCCCACGGGTCGCACGCCCGACGCGGTTACGTCGCTCACTGTCCCACCTCCAGGCTCGTCAGATCGTCCAGGGTCTCACGGCGCAGCATCAGTCGTGCCCGCCCGTCGCGCACCGCGACCACCGCGGGACGCCCGATCAGGTTGTAGCGGCTCGACATGGAGTAGCAGTACGCGCCGGTGGCCGCGACGGCCACCAGGTCGCCGGGGCCGGCGTCCTCCGGCATCCACAGGTCGCGGACCACCACGTCACCGCTCTCGCAGTGTTTGCCCACGAGCCGGGACACGACCGGTTCGGCACCCGAGGCACGACCCACGAGCCGGGCGTCGTAGACGGCGTCGTAGAGGGCCGTGCGGATGTTGTCGCTCATGCCGCCGTCGACGCTGATGTACCGCCTCTGCTCGCCCCCGGCGAGGTCGACGTCCTTGACCACACCGACCTCGTACACGGTGACCGTCCCGGGACCGGCGATGGCGCGGCCGGGCTCGACGACCAGGGTCGGAGGGGTCAGCCGCGCGTCACGCGCGAAGCCCTCGACGATCTCGCGGAGGGAGGCGGCGAGCCTGGCCACAGGAGGCGGATCGTCCGAGGGGACGTAGCTGATCCCCAGTCCTCCGCCGAGGTCGAGGTGATCGAGCTGAGCGGTGCGTTCCGTGCCGAACTCGTCGACGATGTCGCGCAGGAGTCCGATGACCCGGCGGGCCGCGAGCTCGAAGCCGTCGATGTCGAAGATCTGCGAACCGATGTGGCTGTGCAGGCCGGTGAGCCGGATGTGCGACGCGGCGAAGACGGCGCGGACCGCCTCCATCGCCGCGCCGCCGGCGAGAGAGAAACCGAACTTCTGGTCCTCGTGCGCGGTGGCGATGAACTCGTGGGTGTGGGCCTCGACGCCGACGGTGACGCGGATGAACACGTCCTGGACCACCCCCTCCTCGCGGGCGATCCTGTCCAGCAGCTCAATCTCCGACATCGCGTCGATCACCACGTGGGCGACGCCGCTGCGCACGGCGTACCGCAGCTCGTCGGCCGACTTGTTGTTGCCGTGCACGGTGATCCGCTCCGGCGGGAAGCCCGCCCGCAGGGCGATGGCCAGCTCGCCCCCCGATGCGACGTCGAGACTGAGTCCCTCCTCGGCGACCCATCGGGCCGTCTCGGTGGTGAGGAACGCCTTGGACGCGTAGTGCACGCGATCCGCTCCCCCGAACGCGTCGGCCATCTCGCGGCAGCGCGACCGGAAGTCGTCCTCGTCGATCACGAACAGCGGCGTGCCGAACTCGGCGGCCAGGTCGGTCACCGGCACGCCGGCGATCTCGACGACGCCGTCGTCGCGTCGACGTGCGCCCCGCGGCCAGACCGACGGGGCCAGCGCCATGAGGTCGTCGGCGTCGGCGGGCCGCTCGGCGATACCGGGGGCGTGCGGGACCTCGTGTCGGGTGCCCGCGGGATGCGCGCTCACATTCTCTCCGGGGCGGTGACGCCGATGAGGCGGAGGCCGTTGGCCAGCGTCTGCCGGGTCGCCGAGCTCAGCGCGAGCCGGGCCTCGTGCAGGGGCCCGGGCTCCTCGTCGCCCATCGGCAGGACCCGGCAGGTGTCGTAGAAGCGGTGGTAAGCGCCGGCCAGTTCCTCGAGGTACCTCGCGACGCGGTGCGGCTCGCGCAGGTCCGCGGCGCTGGCGACGACCCGGGGGAACTCGCCGATGGTGCGGATGAGGGCGCCCTCGCGGTCCTCGACCAGCAGTGCCAGGTCCGCGCCCTCCGTGGTGACCCCGAGGTCGGCCGCGTTACGCGCGAGCGAACACAGACGGGCGTGCGCGTACTGAACGTAGAAGACGGGATTGTCGTTGGTCGCCGACGTCCACAGCTTCAGGTCGATGTCCATGGTCTGGTCGACCGAGGAGCGGATCAGCGCGTAGCGCGCGGCGTCGACACCGATCGCGTCCACGAGGTCGTCGAGCGTGATGACCGTGCCCGCCCGCTTGCTCATCTTCACCGGTTCGCCGTCGCGCACGAGGTTGACCATCTGGCCGATGAGCACCTCGATCGTCGCCGGGTCGTCGCCCAACGCCGCGGCGGCCGCCTTGAGTCGTGCGATGTACCCGTGATGGTCGGCGCCCAGCATGTAGATGCACAGGTCGAATCCACGCTCGCGCTTGTCGAGGAAGTAGGCGATGTCGCCGGCGATGTAGGCGGCGTCGCCGTCGGACTTGAGGACGACACGGTCCTTGTCGTCCCCGAACGCGGTGGAACGCAGCCACCACGCGCCCTCGGACTCGTACAGGTTGCCGTTGCCCTTGAGCGTCTCGATCGCCCGGTCAACGGCGCCCGAGGTGAACATGGAGTTCTCATGGGTATAGACGTCAAAGACGGTGCCGAACTCGGCGAGCGAGTTCTTGATGTGGGAGAACATCAGGTCGACCCCGGCCGCGCGGAAGGTCTCCAGCGCCTCGTCCTCCGGCATGTCGAGGACACCCGGATGCGCGGTCATCACCTGCGCGGCGATGTCCTGGATGTAGGCCCCGGCGTACCCGTCCTCCGGGGTCTCCTCCCCACGCGCAGCAGCGGCCAGCGAGCGGCTGAACCGGTCGATCTGGGCACCGTGGTCGTTGAAGTAGTACTCGCGGGTGACCTCGGCTCCGGAGGCCTCCAGGACGCGGCCGAGCGCGTCACCGACGGCCGCCCACCGGGTGCCGCCCAGGTGGATGGGGCCGGTGGGGTTCGCGGAGACGAACTCGAGATTGACCCGTCGGCCGGCCATCGCGTCGCCGTAGCCGTACCGCTCCCCCTTCTCGAGCACGGTGGCGACGAGCGAGCCCTGCGCACCGGAGTCGAGCCGGATGTTGAGGAAACCGGGACCGGCGATCTCCGCCGATGCGATGCCCGGATCCTGCGCCAACGCGTCCGCGAGCGCCTGTGCGAGGTCCCGCGGTGCGGACCCGATCTTCTTGGCCAGCTGCAGCGCGACATTGGTCGCGTAGTCGCCGTGTTCGGGGTTGCGGGGCCGCTCGACGGTCACCGTCTCCGGAACGACCGACGTGTCGGCGCCGCGCTCGGTGAGAACGGCGATGAGGGCGGCGCGGATGACGGCGGCGAGGTCGGCGGGAGTCACGTCTGCCCATCCTAGATGTCGGCACGTCGAGCCGGGAATCGGAGCCCGTGGGCACGCCGGTCGCCCGGCCGGAGGACACCCGATGCGGTGTCCGCCCGGGCCCGGTGCTACGATCAGTCTCGCTGTTCGACCGGATCCGCCACGCGGGTCCACGAGACAGCCTCCGGCCCATGCGGGTCGGTATCCCGCCCTCGTAGCTCAGGGGATAGAGCGTTGGTTTCCGGTACCAAAGGTCAGGGGTTCGATTCCCTTCGGGGGCACGACGGAAAGCCCTCTCCCGCCTGCACAGACGCAGGACAGGGAGAGGGCTTGTCACTTATCCGGGGCGGGCGCCGGGAGCAACGCGGCAATCGCCGGGCCGGTGGGCGGCGCACCTGATGAGCCCCCTGCCGCGGCGTCACCGTGGCGTCACCGCGGCAAGGTGATGCCGTCTACCTTCCCGACGCGCTGCACGACCCTTTCGAAGATGTCGGTGAGGATTCCGACCTCGTCGGGCGTGAGCTCGTCGATGAACAACTCGCGGACCTTCTCCACGTGCTTGGGGGCCACGGCGGCGATCGCCTGGGCGCCGGCCTCGGTCAGGGTGACGACGGTGCCGCGACCGTCCTCGGGGCACTCGCCCTTGGAGACCAGGCCGCGCCCCTCCATCCGACGGACCTGGTGGGAGACCCGGCTGCGGTCCCAGCCCAGCGCTGCGCCGAGTTCACGAGCACGCAAACCCTGCTCGCTGCCCTCGCTGAGGCTCACGAGTACCGAGTAGTCGGACTGGGACATCGAGGCGTCACGCTGGAGTTGCCGTTCCATCGCGAGCTCGAGCAGTTGATTGGCGTCGCGGTACCGCCGCCACATGCGCTGCTCATCGTCGCTCAACCAGCGTGTTTGACTCATGTGACTATTACAGCACGACGTTCCTTCGCCGAGTGTCCAGGCTCTACCCCGCCACCCGCACTCGATCAGTCCGCGTTCACCCGTTGGACGCACCCGATCGCTGCATCACGTGCGTCCGGGCCCCACCGATGCCGGCGAAGCGCGCCCGGTCGCACGTGAGCACGATCACCTGTGAGGTCGCCGCGGCCGCGGCGATGACCGCTCCCATGGTGAGCCTGCGTGTCGGGTCGGTGTAACCCATGGTGTCGTCGAGGAACACCGGGACGCCGTCGTCCCCGACGAGACGCGCACACGCGATCCGGACGATCACCGCCAACTGCTCCCGCGCTCCACCGGACAGTGACTCGTAATCCACTGTGACATCTCCGATCCGCCGGGACAGGATCGTCAGGTCCTCACCGAGCCGGACGTCGAAGTCCCGCCCGTAGACGAGCGACCCCAGTTCGACGACCGCACGGTGGAACGGCTCCTGATAGGCGAGCAACGCCTCGGAGCGCCGGGCGACGAGCGTTCGGTGGAGTAGGTCCGCCGCGCGGGCCCGACGCCAGAGGGCGGCGTTCTCCCGCTCCGCCGCGTTCAGCTCGCGCTCCGCAGTGGCGACCGCCTCGAGCCGTCCCTGGTCGCCGATCGCGTTGACCCGACCGAGCGCCGTGGCCACCGCCGCGGCGGAGTCGCGTTCCTCCGCCGCGAGTGTGGCGAGTGAGGCCCGCGCGTTCTCGAGCAGGTCCGGCGGTGCATCGGCGAGCGCGTCCTCGAGCGCGGCCCTGGCCTGCTGCGCCTTATCCCGCGCCGACTGTGCGTGCTCGCGTGTCTCCGCCTCAGCCTCCTCCAGGTCCCGGTCGGAGACCGCCTCCCTCGCGGCGCTGAGCGCGTCTCTGCACTCGCCGAGCCGTCCGGCGGCCTCGGCGGCCAACGCCGCCTTGGTCGCGTGCTCGGTCCTGAGGGTCGCGGCCTCGACATCCGCGGCGCGGTCGTCGGCCCGGCATCGTGCGAGCGCCTGTTCCGCGTTCGCGGTCTCCTCCGCCGGGTCCCCGGCCCCGTCGGCGTCGGGTGCCGCCGGCCCGCCTTCCTCCTCGGCCGCCGGTTCCGGCGCGTCTGCCAGCAGGGCCCGCAGGTCGGCGCGCCGGTCCTCGAGATCCTGCGGGGTGTCGGCGCCGAGCAGGTCCGCCCGCCGACGCCTCAACGCGGCGACCTCGGCCCGGAGGCCCTCGGCGCGTCGTGCACGCAGATCCGCCTCCTCGACGGAGTCGACGCCGAGGTCGGCGAGGAGCCGGTCACGTTCGGCGCGGGCGGCGTTCTCCTCCCGCCTGACCGCCTCCGTGTCGCCCGCGGGGACGACCGTGAGGGAGACCGTGCCCACCTCGAAGACCGTCTCCTCGACGATGTCGCGGGTCCACCCCGTCCCCGCATCGAGGCTCTCCCCCGCCACGCGGACGTCGCCCTCACCGGCGATCTCCACCCTGGGCGCGCTGGCCGCACTCCGGGCGACGGCCTGCCGGAGCGCGTCCTCGGCACGGCGACAGGCTTCGACGGCGCCGTCGGGAACCGCGATCGCGGCCAGGTCGGCCTCCTTGCCCCGCAACTCCTCGCCGAGCGTCTCCAGCGTCCGCAGCAGGCGCTCGATCCCCTCCAGATCAGCACGCCTCCGCGCCCGTTCCTCCTCCGCCCGGACGGCGTCGAGTCGAGCCCGGGCACGGGACACGCGTTCCTCGGCTGCCTCCAGTTCGGCGCGGGCGCGGTCGGCCCGGGCCTGCGCCGGCGCCATCCGCTCTGCGGCCACTGCCGTGGCCGCAGACAGGTCGTCGTGCCGGCGTTGCTCGTCCTCGGCCCTCGCGATGAGTGCCCGCCGCTCCCGCAGCGCGCCGGACGCGGCGTCGTGCGCGGCCACGGCGCGGTCGAGTTCGGCGTCGGCGGCCGCACGGGCACGGCGCAGCTCGTCCACCACGCGGCCGGCGGCCTCCAGCCTGTCGACCTCCGCGCGCAGCGTGGTCAGCGACTCCTGCCGCGCCCGGTGGACGGACGCCTGAGCCTCGTGATCGGTTACCGCGGCGTCGAGCTCGGCGTGGCGTGCCCGCGCCTCGGACAGGGCGGCGCGGGCCTCGGCGAGCCGCGTCTCCGAACGCGCGAGCTCGCCGGTCGGCTCGCCGCGGCGGGCCGTCAGGTAGCGGTTGCGCTCCTCCGCGACGCGGTCCATCAGCGAGTCGTCACCCGTGGGGTCCTCTCCGCCCGCGGCGGCGTCCAGGGCGCGGCGCAGAGAGCCCATCCCCTTGGCCGCGTCCACCTGACCCAGTGGTTCGTCCTGCGCGATCCGCAGAGCCTTCCACAGCGACCGGTCCACCTGGCGGTCCAGCAGGTCGCGGACGTGGTCGTGGGCGTCGTCACCGCTCAGCGCCGGGCGCGTGGAACCCGGGAACTCGAGTGACGTCCGCTTTCCGCGGACGAACTCCTTGCGGTACCGCATCCGCTGCCCGTCGACCGTGAACTCGGCCTCCACCACCACCGGCACGTCCCTGCCCACGGGGCTCGCGGCCTTGATCTCCGCGCGGCCGGACGACGCTTTGTGCTCGAGGAGCATCTCCAGGGCGTCCATGAGGCTGGTCTTGCCCGATTCGTTCGGCCCCTCGATCACCAGGACGCCGCGCGGTTCCAGTTCGACCTCCTCGCGGACCACCCCTCGGAAGTCCTCGAGCATGAGTCGGTGCAGGATCATCGCGTTCCTCCGTCCACGAGTCGGTACAGCAGACTGAGGGCGTGGCCCGCGTCCTCGGCCTCGGCCCCGCCGGACCCGGCCATTGCGACGAGATCCGCGACCGCGCGGCCCGCGTACCCGTCGACCAGGTCCGTGAAGTCCGTGTCCTCGGCCCGGACGACCAGATGGGTCCGGGACTGTCTCAGATAGGCGGCGGCGAACAGCGCGTCCCACGTCTCCAGCAGGTCGTCGATCCGCGCCCGGAGAGCGACCCCGACCGTGCCCGTGAGTCCGAGTTTGAGCACCGTCCGCGGCTTGTCGTCCATCGCCTCGATCCGCTCCGCCAGGGCGTCGAGATCGGCGTCCGTGTCGATCCGGGCGTCGACCGCGTGGAACGACCATCGTCCCGTCCGCAGCGGCGTGACCGTGCAGGCGCCCCGCTGCGACGAGGTCGCGGCCCGGGAGAGTTCGACGAGCAGGGCGTGGCCCGAGTCGGTCTCCACATCGTCGAAGTCGGTGGTCTCGGGGCTGCCCGAGAACCAGATCCGTTCACCGGAGCCCACCCTGGTCACCGAATGCCGGTCGCCGAGCGCGACGTAGTCCAGCCGACCCGACCCGATGGCCTCCTCCAGGGAGGCGACCGCGATCGCCTCCACCGACGGCGAGTGACCTCCGTAGATCTCGTCCGTCCCCCCGTGGGCGACCAGGACACGCAGACCGTCCGTCGGCTCCAGGGAGTCCAGCAACGCCGGCAGTCGGGAGGGATCCGGCCGCTTGGACGTCCACGGGACGCCCACGACCTCGACGCCGGGCACGACCTCGACCGGTCCGGTGCCGTCGAGCACGACGACGCCGCCGCCCTCGACCGCCGGCGCGAAGTCCCTGCACCGGAACACCGACGACACGTCCAGCGGATCGTGGTTGCCGGGAAGCACCAGCACCGGCACCGGGAACGCCGCCAAGGCCTCGACCGCGCGCAGGACGACCGAGCGCGGCACCGCGTTGTCCTCGAAGGCGTCGCCGGCCACCACGATGAACTGCGCCCCGTGTTCGGCCGCAAGCGTGCCGAGCGCCTCCACGGCGGCCAGCCGGTCGGCGGTGTAGACGGCCTGCGACTCGTCTCCGAGGAATCGCCGCGTCATGCCGAGCTGCCAGTCGGCGGAATGCAGGAATCGGATCGTCTCGCCGTCCCGTGGGGTGGTCATGGCCGCATCGTAGGACGCCGGTCCGACACGACGGCCGACGCGGGCCCGCTCACCGCGGTCGGTCCCTGCCGAACGCGTCGAGGAAGTCCTCCAGATCGGCCACGACCCGCAGCTGCTCGAGGGGGTCGTTGGTCGTCGCGGCGGCCAGTCTGCGGGTCACGGGCGCGTCCAGGAGGTCCTCGAGTCCGGCCGGCTCCGGGGACGGCACCGTCGGCAGGACCGGCTCGGTCCCCCACAGCGCCTCCTCGACGTCGACGGACACCTCGTCGTCGTCACCTCCCCTCAGAACGGCGCCGAGGTGCTCGGCGCTCAGGCCCCGCAGCGCGAACATGACGTCCGGCCTGGCGTCCCACCACTCGACCATGATGTACGCGGCCGCCAATACGTGCAGGCACGGCCCGGGCTGGACGGGGCACCGGCAGGAGTAGGCGGTGTCGCCGTGGACCGCCGGGAGGAGGAGGAACCCGACGGTGTCGGAGAAGTTCCCCGCGAGCGCTCCGAGCACACCGCCCTCCTCGCGTCTCAGGGCGGTGCGGAGCGCGTCCGAGTCCGCGGAGTCGAGGGGGGCGAAGGTGAACTCGACGGTGAACGGCTCGGGTCGGCTGCCGTCGACGTCGCAGCGCACGGACCGGCCCGCGTGCTCCAGCGAGAGCACCCTGTCGGCGCGCGCGGCCTTCCGCGCGAGGTACGCCTCGCCGCGGGTGACCCCGGATTCGAGGTCGCTCGTCCACCGCCGGCTCCACATGTGCCCGCCGAACGCGCCCGCGCGCGCCCTCGCGCGGATGCCCTTGCCGCCGTTCATTCCTCGTCCCGCCCCTCGTCGGTGAGCTCCACCAGCGCGGCGAGATCGGCGTCGGCGAGCTCGGTCAGCGCGCCCGCGAGCGGGCCCAACGTCAGCTCGGCGAGGTCCCGCTTGGCCTCGAGCAGTTCGTCGATGCGGTCCTCGACCGTCCCGGGCGCGACGAGAGTGCGGACCTGGACCCGCCGCGTCTGACCGATCCGGTGCACACGGTCGGTCGCCTGGTTCTCCACCGCCGGGTTCCACCACCGGTCCAGGTGCACGACGTGATTGGCCTCCGTCAGCGTCAGACCCGTCCCGCCCGCGCGCAGCGACGCCAGCATCACCGGCGGTCCCTGCGCGCTCTGGAACTCCTCGACCATCTGCGCCCGACCGGCCGCCGTGACGCCACCGTGGAGGAACGGCACCGAGCTGGCCGCCCGTCGCTCGAGCAGGGGCAGGATGAGGTCCCCGAACGCGCGGTACTGCGTGAACAGGAGGACCTTCTCGCCCGCGTCCAGGATCTCCGTGAGGACCTCATCGAGGGCGGCGAGCTTTCCTGAGCGATGGCGGCCGCCGCGCAGGAGCGCGGACCCGTCCCCGAGGTAGTGGGCGGGGTGGTTGCACACCTGCTTGAGCGCGGTGAGCCCGGCGAGGATCGCGCCTTTGCGCGCGGTCCCCTCCGACTCCTTGACCTGCTCCATCATGTCCTCGACGACCGCCTGGTACAGGGTCGCCTGCTCGCGGGTCAGTGGCGCGTCGACCCGGATGTGCAGCTTGTCCGGCAGGTCGGCGACCACCCTGGGATCCGATTTGAGGCGACGCAGCACGAACGGCGCGGCCAGGGCCCGCAGCCGCGAGGCCGCGGCCTCGTCGCGGTGCGATTCGATGGGCACCGCGAAACGCGCGCGGAACGTGCTCGCCGACCCGAGCAGACCCGGGTTGGCGAAGTCGAGTACCGCCCGCAGCTCGTCCAGCCGGTTCTCGACCGGCGTGCCCGTAAGGGCGATACGGTGCTCCGCCGGGATCGAGACGATCGCGCGGGCGACCGAGGTGGAGGGGTTCTTGATGGTCTGGGCCTCGTCGGCGACGAGTCGGCGCCACGGCACCGCGGCGAGGAGCTCGGCGTCACGCGAAGCGGTGCCATACGACGTGAGGACGAGGTCGGCGGCACCGAGCCGCCCGGCCGCGTCGTCGCCCCGCTCACGTGAGGGGCCGTGGTGGACGCGCACCGTCAGCTCCGGGGCGAAGGTCGCTGCCTCGCGCGCCCAGGTGGCGACCAGGGTGAGAGGCGCCACCACGAGGGTGGGGCCGAGCACGCCCAGGGCGTGCTCGGAGGCGGTGAGAGCGAGAACCTGCATGGTCTTGCCGAGCCCCATGTCGTCGGCCAGGACGGCGCCGACACCCGCGCGGGCGAGCGACGTCAGCCAGCGCACGCCCTCGAGCTGGTAGGGACGGAGGGTGGCGACGAACCACGCCGGGAGGTCGACGGGCATCGACGACGACGAGGGGATCCAGTCGAGGGTCGTGGGCGCCTCGATCTCGACGCCCTCCGCCTCCTCGGACATCATCGCGGCGGCGAGAGCCGGTGCGGTGACCCGCCCGCCACGCCTGGCCGCGAGGAAGCGGGCCGCGCGCCGGAGCGCCCCCGGATCCGCACGGACCCACTGACCGCGGAGCTTGACGAGGTCCGAGGCGGCGTCCAGGAGCATCCGGACCTCGGTGGCGTCGAGGGGGACGTCGTCGACCACCATCTCCCAGTTGACGTCCGCCAGCTGGTCCAGCCCCAGGCGGCGACCGGAGTCGACGTTCTCCGTGCCGGGTTCCGCGACGGTGACGCGCACGGCGGTCCGCACCCTGGTCCACGCCCGTGGCAGGAGCACCTCGACGCCCCGCCCGCGCAGCGCCTCGACCCCCTCGTCGACGAGCTGCACCACCAGCTCGGTGGGGAGGAGGAGGTCCTGGCCGTCGAGCGCCGGTACGGCGCGTCCCAGTGGCGGCCAGCAGCGCACCGCGCGGTCGACGACATCGCGGACGGCGTCGCCGACCGCGGTCGTGTCCGGCAGGTCGGAGAACGGGCGCAAGGTGTCCGTGCCCGTGCGCACCAAGACCTCCAGCCGCCACAGAACCTCCGCGTCGACGGCACCACCGGTCCTCTCGTCCCCGTGGACGCCCGCCCCGGGCTCGGCGCCCCGCCCGGCATCACCGACTCCGTCCCGGTCGGCATCACCGACGCCGTCACCGTCGACGTCCGCCTCCCCGGACGGCTCCACCACGCGGAAGACCACCTCGACGTCTCTCGCCGCCGCCGCGCGTCCGAACTCCCCGATCGCCTCGGCCAGCGCGTGGCCACCCGAGGTCACCTCTCCACCGACGATCAGGGCCGAGCCCAGCACGCTGCGCCGGTCGGCGGCCAGCGGCGCGAGGGCCATCCGGGCGTGCTGATCCGCCAGCGCCGCGAGCAGCCGGTCGAGATCCTCGCGGTCCGACACCAGACCGTGGCACCGGCTCAGACTCTCCGCGGCCCACGCCGACACGACGGGCGAGGCCGCGAGCGCCCACGAGGCGTTCCACGCGCCGTCCGACCGCGACATCGTCGGAACGACGTGGCCGGCGCGGACGAAGGCCGCCACACCGGCGGAGAGCGCCGCGAGCGCCCGTAGCCCCGGGCCGACCCAGTGTTCGGCGACGTCCGTCATCCCGCACAGGTCCACCGCCGTGGCCACCGAGACGCGGATCCCCGGGACGGTCGCCGGACGGACCCGACCCTCGAGGGGCACCCGCACCGCGATCCGGTGGGTGAGCGAGAACCCGCCGAGCAACTCCACTACGTCCCGCGGGGCCCCGGCCCTCCCGACCGCGGTCACCGACGACGCGGGGGCAATCGAACCGGGCCGGCGCAGGCCCGTCTCGCACCACAGGCCGATGACCCCTGACTGCCACACGGCGTGGAGGCGGGGGGCTGGCGTCGGGGTCACGCCCACATGTAAGCACGCCGGTCCGACACGGCTCCGGGCGCACGCCCCCGAGACGACGCGCGGGTGCTCCACAGGGCCGTCCCTCTCCACAGGCCGACCGCCGCAACCTCGTGCGCGGGCGGCGGGCCCCGGGGTCGGTGTCAGGATCGGTCCGTGATCCGGAGAGTGCGGCAGTGGTCGTCGGCGCGGGCGGCGGCGGGCCCGTGGCCGCCGCGGCGACGGCGCACCACGGCACGCGCGAGGGTGGTCCCGCCCCTCGCACCGCGGGCACTGGCGCTCGCGTCGGCGGTCGTCGTGGCGGCGATCGTCGTCGCCCGCCTCGGCCAGCCGCCCGACTCGGCGCCCGGTAGCCCGCCGAGGCAGTCGGTCCTGGCTCTGCTCGAGACGGTGCGCGTGGTGGACGCCCGCGAGCCGGTGCCCGGATACGACCGCGAGTGCAGCGGTGCATCCGCCTGCGTGTTCGGGCCCGCCTGGAGTGACACGACCGAGGCGCCAGGGTCGGGCAACGGGTGCTCGACCCGCCACGACGTCCTGGCGCGTGACCTGCGCGGGGGGACCCCGGTACCCGGCTCGCCATGCGAGCGGGCCGGTGGCGTCCTCGTCGACCCGTACACCGGGAGGACCGTCGACGTGGGCGTCACCGGGCTCCGCGGGATCCACATCGACCACGTGTACCCACTGTCGGCGGCGTGGGACCTCGGCGCGTCGGCCTGGCCCTCGAGCCAGCGTGCCGCCTTCGCCAACGATGTCGACCACAATCTGCTGGCCGTCACCGCCGCGGTCAACACCGGGAAGAGCGATTCCACCCCGGCCGACTGGCTCCCGCCGGACCCGGCCCGTCACTGCTTCTACGCGTCCCGGTACCTCACGGCGGCGACGGTCTACGGGCTACCCGTGACGAAGGCAGATCACGCGGCGCTCGCCGACGCCGCCCGCCGGTGTCCGGCCGGGCGGTGAGGCGGCAGGCCGGTGTCGACACGGACTCCCCGCGGGAATCCGTGTCAGTAGCGGTCCTGCCCGCCCCCGGAACGCCCGCGGAACCCTCCGCCGCCGCGACGGTCGTCGTCCCCTCGGCGGAAACCACGCCGGTCGTCGCGCCGGTGGCCGCCCCCGCGCGGCTTCCCGCCGCGGTCGTCCCGGAACGAGGAGGGCCGCCCCGCCGGCGCACCGCTGTCGGGGCGGATGTCGATCTCAGCGCCGCCGACGCGGATGCCCTTCATGGACTCGAGCTGATCCGAGGGAAGGCCGGCGGGCAGTTCCACGATCGAGTGATCGAAGCGGATCGAGATACGCCCGATGTCGCCCCCGCTGAGGCCGGCCTCGTTGGCCAACGCACCCATGATGGAACCGGGCTTGACGTTGTTCCGCTTGCCCACCGCGATCCGGTACTGGGCCATGTCCCTGCCCGAGCGCGACGGCCGCGGCCCGTCGGAGAAGTTCCGCGCGGGACGGTCGCGACGGTCGCCCCCGCGGTCGTCCTGCCGCTCACGCCGCTGGGGACGCTCGGGCTCACGCATGAGGAACTCGTCCGAGTTGCGGGACTGGGTGGCCAGTGCGGCCGCGATGTCGGCCATCGAGACCGAGTGCTCGGACGCGTACTCCTCCACGAGCCGGCGGAACAGCGCGATGTTGGGGTCGTCGAGGCTCTCGGTGATCGACTGCGCGAACTTGGCCATCCGCATCTCGTTGACGTCGTCGACGCTGGGCAGCTGGATCTCCGTGAGCGGCTGCCGGGTCGCGCGCTCGATCTGGGACAGCAGTCGACGCTCGCGGGGGGTGACGAACAGCAGTGCGTGCCCGCTCCGGCCGGCGCGACCCGTGCGGCCGATGCGGTGGATGTACGACTCGGTGTCGTGCGGGATGTCGTAGTTGACGACGTGGCTGATACGCGGCACGTCGAGGCCGCGGGCGGCGACGTCGGTCGCGACGAGGATGTCGGTACGCCCGTCCTTGAGCGCCTCGATGGTGCGCTCGCGGAGATTCTGGGGGATGTCGCCGTTGATCGGGGCGGCGGAGAAGCCACGTGCGCGCAGCCGCTCGGCGAGTTCCTCCGTCGCCGACTTGGTCCGGACGAACATGATCATCGCGTCGAAGTCCTCGACCTCGAGGATGCGGGTCAGGGCGTCGAGCTTGTCACGGTGGTTGACCAGGACGTAGCGCTGCTGGATGGTCGGCGCCGTCGACGTCTTCGAGGCGACCTTCACCTCGGTGGGATCGGTGAGGTACTTCTGCGAGATGCGTCGGATCGCGGACGGCATCGTGGCCGAGAACAGCGCGACCTGGGTGCTCTCCGGAGTGTCCGAGAGGATTCGCTCGACGTCCTCCTGGAAGCCCATCGCGAGCATTTCGTCCGCCTCGTCGAGGACGAGGTGCCGCAGGCCGGAAAGATCAAGCGTGCCCTTCTTGAGATGGTCGATGACCCGCCCGGGGGTGCCGACGATGATCTGCGCGCCCCGCCGGAGACCCGAGAGCTGGATACCGTAGGCCTGACCGCCGTAGATGGGCAGGACGTTCACCTGGGGCATGCCCGCGGAATAGGTGACGCACGCCTCGGCGACCTGGAGCGCGAGCTCGCGGGTCGGCGCCAGGATGAGGGCCTGGGGGCTCTTCACCGACGGGTCGATCAGCGAGAGGATGGGCAGCGCGAACGCGGCCGTCTTGCCGGTACCGGTCTGGGCGAGCCCGACGACGTCCCGTCCCTCGAGGACGAGCGGGATGGTGGCCGCCTGGATGGCGGACGGCACCTCGTAGCCGACGTCCCGGACCGCCTTCGCGACGGCGGGCGCGAGCCCCATGTCCGCGAAGGTGACCGCGGCGTCCTCGGCGGGAGCCTCGTCGTGGGGGGCGTCGTCGCGGGCTCCGGCGGGCGCGGCTACGGGCGTTTCGGGAGTGCTGGCGTCGGTGTCGACCTCGTCGCCGGCGGTGGCGGTACGGTCCTCGTCGTTGTTGTCCATGAGGCCTTACATGCTACGGCCTGCGAGGTCCGTTGAGCGACACGGCTTGCGCAGGTCACTCCCCCGCGGCCACCCTGTCGGCCGTCTGCCGGGGCTCCCTGGCCACGGCCCACGGCACCACCGCCGCCAGGAGGAGGACGCCGGAGACCGCGAAACCCGTCGCGTAGCCCAGCCGGTCCACCACCAGGCCCACGACCACGGGGCCGAGGATCGCCCCGGAGTCACTCGCCATCTGGAACGTGGCCAATACCTTGCCGCCGGCGCGGTCCGCGCCGATGACGTCCGCAACGGCCGCCTGCTGTGCCGGGTTGAGGATCCCCGCGCCCATGCCCGCCACCACCGACGCCGCGACGAGGAGAGGAACCGTGTCGCACCATCCCAGGGCGATGGTCGTGACGCCGGAGACGACGAGACCGGTGATCACCATCGGCCGCCTCCCGAACCGGTCCGACAGTCTGCCCGCCACCGAGACCACGGAGGCCGTGCCCACGGCGAAGGACGCCAACGCCGTGCCCGCGATGCCGGCACCGGCGTCGAAATTGGCCGCGGCGAACAACGGGATGATGGCGACACGGACGCCGAACGAGGTCCAGCCGTTGACGAAACTGGAGATCAGCGCGGCACGGTAGCCGCTGTGACGCAACGCCTCGCCGACGAGCAACGACTCCTGTTCGGGGGAGTCGTCATCGGGTGAGCGTCGACGGCCGCCGCGTAGGAACACGGCCACCACGCCGGTCGCCGCGAGCAGGGTCCCGGCATAGACGAAGAACGGGACGCGCATCCCGAACTCCGCCAGCAGTCCGCCCAGCACGGGCCCGCCGATGTTGCCGATGAGGAACGCGGTCGCGTACAGCCCGGCGATCCGTCCCCGCTCGCCCGGCGGTGAGAGCCTGGTCAACAGCGCCATCGCGGAGATGGTGAACATCGTGGACCCGAGACCGCCGAGGCCGCGGAAGACCAGCAGCTGCCAGTAGGACTGCGCCAGGCCGGTCGCCAGGGTGGAGACCGCGACGATGAGCAGGCCGGTCATGTAGACCCAGCGCTCCCCCATCCTGTCCACGAGGAACCCACCGGCGGGCGCGAACACCAGGCGGAAGAAGGCGAAGGCACTGACCACGACCGAGGCGGCCGCGACCGACACGTCGAAGTCGCGGGCGAACTGCGGCAGCACCGGCGCCACGAGTCCGTACCCGATCGCGACCGCGAACGCGGCCACGACGAGGACCCAGATGTCCGCGGGCAGGCGGGGTCGCGGCGAGGACCGCGCGGCGTCGCGGTCCTGCGTCGTGCCCCTCACGCCGATCGGAGGACGCGCGCGAGCACGTCAGCACCGAAGTGCAGCGCGTCGACGGGCACCCGTTCGTCGACGGCGTGGAAGTGCCCGAACACGTCGAACTCGTCGGGCACACGCAGCGGGACGAAGCCGTATCCGTCGATCCCCAGCTCGGAGAGATGCTTGTTGTCGGTGCTGGCGGGCAGGAGATAGGGCACCACCAGGGAGTCCGGATCCGACTCTCGGACGGCCTCGCCGATCACGTCGACCAGGGGGGCGTCCGCCGGAGCCGCGATGGGCGGCTGCCAGATCCACTCGACCGACACGTCGGGCCCGAGTTCCCGCTCCACCTCCGCGCGGAACGTCTCCTCGCCGCCGGGCAGGACACGGCAGTCGATCTCGGCGTGCGCCTCGGTCGGGATGACGTTGGTCTTGTACCCGGCGGACAGGACGGTCGGCGACGCGGTGTGCGACAAGGAGGCGGCGACGAGCGGGCCGAAGTGGCCGAGGACCTCGAGGCGGTCCGGCAGCTCCGCGACGTCCCCGCTGCCGCCGGCGATTCGGCCGACCGCCGCGGCCAGCGCGGTGTTGGCCTCGGTGGGTTCCACCGGGAAGTCGATGCCGGCGACGCGGTGGACCGCACCGGCGATGGCCGCGACGGCGTTGTCGGGCGTGGGGCGCGACGCGTGTGCGGCAGCACCGTGCGCGGTCACCTTCGCCCAGGCCACGCCTTTCTCGGCGATCGCGATGGGGTACAGACGACGTCCCGCCACGGGCACCGACCATCCGCCGACCTCGCTGAGCGCCTGGGTCATGCCGTCGAAGAGCTCGGGGCGTTCGCGGACGATCCACTTGGCGCCCATGATGCCGGCCGCCTCCTCGTCGGCGAAGAAGGCGAGTAGAAGGGAGCGACGGGGGACGATCCCCTCGCGGCGGTAGTGGCGCACCACGGCCAGGATCATGCCGATCATGTTCTTCATGTCGACGGTCCCGCGGCCGTAGAGCCACCCGTCCCGGATCTCCCCCGCGAAAGGCGGGACGGACCAGTCCTCCGCGACCGCCGGCACCACGTCGACGTGACCGTGCACGACGAGACCACCTGCGTGCGGATCCTCACCCTCCATCCGCGCGAACAGGCTTCCCCTGCCCGGGACCGACTCCACGAGTTCGCTGTCGATGCCGACCTCGCGGAGGTACTCGGCGATCCGTAGACAGACACGGGTCTCGCCGTCGCCGATCGTCGCGGGATCACCGGTGTTGGTCGAGTCGATGGCGACGAGGTCGGCCGTGATCGAGACGGCCTCCGCGCGCATCCGCTCCCGGGCCTCGTCGGTCATCTCGTGGGCGTCGGTCATCCGAAACACTTCCCTTCACCACGGTAGGTGGGCCAGCGGTCCACGAGGGCGGGCCCGTCAGCAGTCTCGTCCACCACGTGCAGCGTGTCGAACCGCTCGCACAGCTCACCGGCCTTGGCGTGCCTCCACCAGGCACGCCCGCCGATGGCCACCTCCCCGCGCACGGGCGTCTGGACCTCTCCGGCGCCCTCCCGGCCGAGGTATCGCAACCCCGCCGGCGCGACGGGCACGGGCAGGCGATCGCCGCCCGGTACGCCCGAGGCGACGTAGCCCCCGTAGAGAAACGTGGTCAGTCCGGGCCCGGGCCTCCGCACGGCGGGCAGTGCGAACATCAGGGCCGGCCGTGGCGTGAAGGACCGGTAGGCGTCGAACAGCCCCGGCACGTAGAGGCCCGAACCGGCGGTGACCTCGGTGACGGCGGGAGCCGCAGCGCTCTCGGCGACCGACCCCGAGCCGCCGGAATTGACGATCTCCGGCCACTGACCGGTGATGTCCGCGATGACCTCGGCGACCGAACTGCGGACCCCGCGGAGCCGCCGCATCGACAGCCGCTTCACCACACCGACCCCGGGGACGTCGTCCGGCACCCCTGCGACCTGCGCCTCGTAGAACATCGAGCCGACCACACGGAACCCCTCGCCGGTGGCGTGACGCACCAGGGGTGCCACGTCCTCCGGGCCGCGGAGGGGGGATCGCCGGACCCCGAGGTGGACCGGACCCAACCGCAGCGACGAGTCGACGTCGATGCACACCCGCGCGTCGCCCGCCCCGGCCTCGCGGGCGATCTCCAGCTGCCGCGGGTGGTCGACCATGAGGGTCACGGCGTCGAGCGCCGCCGCATCCGCACCGAGGCGGCCCAGCGCCGCGCGGTCGACGGTGGGGTACCCCATGAGAACGTCGTCGCACCCCGAGTCGACGAGCCACAGCGCCTCGGAGAGCGAGTACGCCATGACGCCACGGACCGCCTCGTCCCCGAGCAGGTCCGACCCGAGTACCTCGCGGAGCACCCCACGCGACCGCACCGATTTACTGGCGACGCGGATCCTGGTGCCACCGGCCCGCCGGCGCAGATCCCGCAGGTTCGCCCGCAGGCTCGGCAGGTGCAGCGCGGCGAGCGGCGCGTCGATGTCGGCTGTCGCGGCGTCCAGGGCGCCGACGACTCCGAGCTCATGGGCCCGGGCCGGGCTACGCACCGTCGGCGGGCCGCGCGTCCCGCACCACGAGGTCGACCGCACGGTGCAGCAGGTCGTTGGCCTCGTCGTCGTCCCGGTAGATCTGCCACCGCAGGCTGATGCCGGTGATGATCGACAACACCACCCGCACCATGTCGTCCAGGCCCATGCCCCACCGCACGCCGGCCGACTCGGCGGTGCGCTCCAGGAGGGAGCGCACGATCGCCTCGTTCGACTCCTGCTGGTCCCGGGCCAGCCCCACCTCCGGCAAACCGTGCGTCCGCAACGAGTACGAGACGATCTCGTAGGTGAGCAACTGCCGATCCGGCGACGCGGAGATGACCGCCCAGATCAGGTCGATCGCCTCATACAGCCGGCGGCGGAGGCCCTCCGTCCCGCGGGCGCCCGAATCGAAGTCGACGCTCACGAAGGCCCTGGCGGCCTGGTGCACCTCGGAGTTCACAGCGCCGATCACCTCTCGGAGGAGTTCCTCCTTGTCGGTGTAGCAGTAGTGGACGACACCGAGGGAGACGCCGGCACGCTCGGCGACGCCTCGCACGGTCACCGCCCCGAGGCCGTCGTGCTCGGCGATCTCCAGCGCGGCCCGGAGGAGCTGCGCCCGGCGCTGATCGGCAGGTAGTCGTCTGGTCACCCGTCCATGGTACGACGGCGAGGAGGGAGTAGACACCGATAACAGGCCTCTGCTCCCCCGGCCGTCCGGGCCTCCGTCATCTATTCAGGTCGATTGTCCAGGACGGCTCCCGGTCCGGCCGCCCGCGGGTACTCTCTCCAGCCATGACGACCTCGGTGTCCCCCTGGCAGAACTGGGCTGGCAACGTGCTGGCGACCCCGTCGGATCGGCGGGCGCCCACGACAGTCGCCGAGGTGAGCGACGTGGTGACCGCGGCCGCGGAGCGTGGTGACCGGGTCAAGTGTGTGGGCGCCGGGCACTCCTTCACGCCGGCCGCGGCGACCGACGGGGTCCTGGTATCCCTTGACGACCTGACCGGCATCGAGTCGATCGTGCCGACCCGCGACGCGGCCGGCCGGGTCGACGGCGCCGACGTGACGGTCTGGGCCGGGACCCGCCTGCACCGGCTGGGCCCTCTGCTCTGGGAACTCGGGTTGGCGCAGCAGAACCTCGGGGACTTCGCGGAGCAGTCGCTCGCCGGCGCGGTGTCCACCGGGACCCACGGAACCGGGTGCGGAGCGCCCGGGCTGCCCGCCACCGTCGTCGGACTGCAGCTCGTCGCCGCCGACGGGTCCGTCCTCTCCTGCTCGCCGACCTCGCATCCGGAGGTCTTCGAGGCCGCGCGTCTCGGGATCGGAGCCCTGGGGGTCATCACCAAGATGACGATCCGGTGCGTGCCCGCCTTCGCCCTGCGGGCCGAGGAACGCCCGTGGACGCTCTCGGCGGCACTGCGGGACCTGGAGGGATTCGCCCGCTCCGCCGACCACGCCGAGTTCTTCTGGTTCCCGCACACCGACGCGATCACCGTCAAGCGCAACACCCGCTTACCCGGGGACACTGAGCTGAGCCCCGTGGGCCGTGTCCGCGAGCTGGTGAGCGACGAGTTCCTGGCCAACGAGGCGTTCGACGCGTTGTGCCGCGCCGCGACGCGCAGGCCCACCCTGACACCCCGGCTCAACCGCTTCGCCTCACGGGCGCTCACCGCCCGCGGGTTCACGGATCGCGGCTACCGCGTGTTCGCGTCGCCGCGGCGCGTGCGGTTCCGCGAGATGGAGTACGCGGTACCCCTCGGAGCGGCCTCCAGCGTGCTGCGCGATCTGCGAGACACGATCGATCGGTCCGGCGTCGTCACGCCGTTCCCCGTGGAGGTGCGGTTCGCCGCCGCCGACGACGTGTGGATGTCCACGGCGCACCACCGCGAGGTGTGCTACATCGCCGTCCACCAGTACCACCGGATGGACCACACCGAGTTGTTCCGGCTGGCCGAGTCAATCTTCCTCGCATCGGGCGGGAGACCGCACTGGGGCAAAATGCACACCCGGACCGCCGCGGACCTGTCGACGATGGTCGAGCGCTTCGACGACTTCGTCTCGGTGCGCGACCGACTCGACCCCGATCGGCTCTTCGGCAACGAGTACACCGAGCGTGTACTGCCCTAAGGCGCGCCCCGCCCCGGGTTGCGTACCGTGGTGGTCCGAGCGGCCCGAGCCGACCGCCCGCCACGACCCCCAGGAGTGAGTGACCAGTGCCCGACCGCGTCCCCGCCGAAGCCTCCGGTCCCGCAGCGGGGGTGGTGACGGCAGCCCTGCGCCGGGCTATCCGAGGTCAGGCCGGCGCCGCCCGCGCCTATGTCCGCCAGCTCCGTCGCGCGCACCCCGACGAGTCGCCCGCGCGGATCCGTGAACGTCTCGACAGCCGATTCCTCACCGCCGTCACCGCATCCGGAGCGGCCGTGGGCGCCGCCGCCGCCGTTCCCGGCATCGGCACGGTCGTCGCGATCGGCGCGGTGGGAGCAGAATCTCTGGTGTTTCTGGAGGCGGCCGCCTTCTACACGATGGCGGTGGCGGAGGTGCACGGTATCGACGTCCGAGAGGGCGAGCACGAGGAACTCCTGGTCATGACCGTGATGCTCGGGGCGTCCGGCACGGCGATCCTCGCCAACGCGGTCGGGCCGTCCGGCGGCGCGGGTTCGCTGGCGAGCAGGTCGCTGCACGTGCCGGGCCTCAAGGAGATCAACCGCCGCATGCTGAGTCGTTTCGCCCGCAAGTTCGCCGTCAAGCGCGCCGGGCTGGCCGTGGGCAAACTCGCGCCCGCCGGGCTCGGGGCCGCGGTCGGTGGATGGGGAAACCGGCGACTCGGGAGGACGGTCGTGGAGACCGCCGACGCGACCTTCGGCGCGTCCCCGAAGGAGTGGCCCACCGTATGAACAGACGACCCGGCCCACCGTGTGAACCCACGGTGACGGGCGAGTGGCATCCCCCTGTCAGGTGAGATCGGAAAGCCCCGATCGGGCAGACGGTCTAGCCTGGACCCATTGACGTGTGAAACCCACCACAGAATCAGAGAGGCACCACAAGATCGTGAGCAACAACGTCTCACAGTTCGGACAGAACCAGTGGCTCGTAGACGAGATGTACGAGCGGTTCGCCCAGGACCCGTCCTCGGTGGACGAGTCCTGGCACGAATTCTTCAAGGCCAACCCGGAGGCCGCCTCCTCCACCGGGTCCGGCTCCACCAACGGCACAGCCCCGCGCGGAACGGACGGAGCCGAAGACCGGGCGCGGTCCGGCGGTGAGACCCGAGCGTCGTCGAAGCAGTCGGCCAAGGCGACGGGTGCGACCGCCCCGGCCGAGACCGGGTCCTCGGCGGAGAAGAAGACGAAGAAGGCCGCGGATCTGACTGTGGACGATGTGACGCCGACCGCGTCCGCCAAGGACGTCGCGGCCAAGCCGGACGCCGACGCGTCCCCGCGTCGCAAGGCGCGGGGACAGGGCGTACCCGCCCCCTCGGGAACCCCGGAGACACGCAGGAAACCCGATACGCCGGCGGTCGGCAAGCCCTCCCGTCCGCAGTACACCCCTCCGCAGGAGACGGAGACCAAGGCGCTGCGCGGTGCGGCCAACGTGATCGTCAAGAACATGAACGCGTCGCTCTCACTGCCGACCGCGACCTCCGTCCGCGCGGTCCCGGCCAAGCTGATGATCGACAACCGGATGGTCATCAACAATCATCTCAAGCGCACACACGGTGGGAAGATCTCCTTCACCCACCTCATCGGGTACGCGATGGTGCAGGCCATCAAGGCGTACCCGAATATGAACAACCACTACGAGGAGATCGACGGCAAGCCGCACACCGTCACCCCGGCGGGGATCAACCTCGGACTGGCCATCGACATGAAGACCAAGGCCGGTCGCTCGCTCGTCGTCGCGGCCATCCGCAACTGTGAGGCGCTCGACTTCCGCGGCTTCCTCGACGCCTACGAGGACATCGTCGCCCGCGCCCGCGAGGGCAAGCTGACGATGGACGACTTCTCGGGCGTCACGGTCTCGCTGACCAACCCGGGCGGTATCGGCACCGTGCACTCGGTGCCCCGTCTGACCGTGGGTCAGGGCGCGATCCTCGGTGTGGGCGCCATGGAGTACCCCGCCGAGTTCCAGGGTGCCAGCGAGGAGCAGCTGGCCAACAACGCCGTCGGCAAGATCACCACACTGACCTCGACCTACGATCACCGGATCATCCAGGGCGCGGAGTCCGGCGAGTTCCTGCGTGAGATCCACCGCCTGCTCCTCGCGGACGAGTTCTACGACGAGATCTTCGACGCCCTCGGCATCCCGTACGAGCCCGTCCGGTGGCGCCAGGACATCACCGATCCCCGCGTCGACAAGGACGCCCGCGTCCTGGAGCTCATCGCCGCGTACCGCGATCGCGGCCACCTCATGGCCGACATCGACCCACTCGACGGGAAGCACGCGCAGCGGCGCCGCACCTTCCACCCGGATCTCGACGTCAACTCGCACGAGCTCACCCTGTGGGACCTCGACCGCAGGTTCTCCGTCGGTGGATTCGTCGGCAAGGACAAGATGCGTCTGCGCGACGTGCTGGCCGCGCTGCGCGCCGCCTACTGTCGCAAGATCGGCATCGAGTACACCCACATCCTCGAGAACGAACAGCGCCAGTGGATCCAGGAGCGCATCGAGGGGGTCGACGACAAGCCGACCGTCGCCGAGCAGAAGTACATCCTGTCCAAGGTCAACGCCGCCGAGGCATTCGAGACCTTCCTGCAGACCAAGTACGTGGGTCAGAAGCGGTTCTCCCTCGAGGGCGCCGAGTCCGTCATCCCGATGATGGACGCGGTCATCGACGAGGCCGCCGAGTTCAGCCTGGACGAGGTCGTCATCGGCATGCCGCACCGCGGTCGCCTCAACGTGCTGGCGAACATCGTCGGCAAGCCCTACCGCCAGATCTTCACGGAGTTCGAGGGCAACATGGACCCCTCGGCCGCGCACGGTTCGGGCGACGTGAAGTACCACCTCGGCGCCGAAGGCATCCAGTACCAGATGTTCGGCGAGAACGAGATCAAGGTCTCGCTCACGGCCAACCCGTCCCACCTCGAGGCGGTCGACCCGGTTCTCGAGGGCATCGTCCGCGCCAAGCAGGACCTCATCGAGGACCCGGAGTGGCGCGCCGAGTACCCGGTCGTGCCGCTCATGCTGCACGGTGACGCCGCGTTCGCCGGCCAGGGTGTCGTCGCCGAGACGCTCAACCTCTCCCAGATCGACGGTTACCGCACCGGTGGGACGATCCACATCGTGGTCAACAACCAGATCGGGTTCACGACCGCCCCCGAGGCCGGCCGCTCCAGCCAGTACGCCACGGACGTCGCCAAGATGATCGGCTCGCCGATCTTCCACGTCAACGGCGGCGACCCCGAGGCGTGTGTGCGCGTCGCCCGCCTCGCGATGGACTTCCGTCAGCAGTTCAAGAAGGACGTCGTGATCGACCTCGTCTGCTACCGCCGTCGCGGGCACAACGAGGCCGACGACCCGTCGATGACCCAGCCGCGGATGTACGAGGTGATCGACGGTAAGAAGAGCGTCCGCCAGTCCTACACCGAGGATCTCGTCGGCCGTGGCGACATCACCGAGAAGGAGGCGGAGAACGCCCTGCGCGACTTCCAGGGCCAGCTCGAGCGCGTCTTCAACGAGGTCCGCGAACTCGAGAAACACCCGGTCAAGGCCTCCGAGTCGATCCTGCCCAACCAGCCGCTGCCCAAGCGCCTGGTGACGGCGGTGGACGAGTCTGTCATCCACGCGATCGGCGACGCCTTCGGCAGCCTGCCGGAGGAGTTCCACATCCACCCGCGCGTGAAGCCGGTGTACGAGGCACGCCAGAAGATGGCCTACAACGGCAACGTCGACTGGGCCTTCGCCGAGCTCCTCGCGCTCGGCTCGCTCGTCCGTGAAGGCAAGACCGTCCGCCTGGCCGGCCAGGACTCGCAGCGCGGCACCTTCACCCAGCGGCACGCGGTGGTGGTCGACAAGACCACCTCCGAGCCCTACTCCCCGCTGCAGAACCTCGAGGACGCCGAGGGCCGCTTCGAGGTGTGGAACTCGGCGCTCACGGAGTACGCGGGCCTCGGCTTCGAGTACGGCTACTCCGTCGGCGACCCCGACGCACTCGTGCTCTGGGAGGCGCAGTTCGGCGACTTCGTCAACGGTGCGCAGATCATCATCGACGAGTACATCTCGTCCGGTGAGGCCAAGTGGGGCCAGAAGTCCTCGGTCACCCTGCTGCTCCCCCACGGCCACGAGGGCATGGGCCCGGACCACACGTCCGGCCGCATCGAACGGTTCCTCCAGCTGTGTGCGGAGGGCTCGATGACCGTCGCCCAACCGTCGACCCCGGCGAACTACTTCCACCTCCTCCGCCGCCACGCCACCGACGGCATCAAGCGGCCGCAGGTGGTGTTCACGCCCAAGTCGATGCTGCGCAACAAGAAGGCCGTCAGCGCGATCGCGGACTTCACCTCCGGCAAGTTCCGGTCCGTCCTCGACGATCCGACGTTCGCGGACGGGTCCAGGGACGCGGGCAAGGTCAAGACCATGCTGCTGGTGTCCGGCAAGCTCTACTACGAGCTGGCCGCCCGCCAGGAGAAGGAGGGCCGCGACGACATCGCGATCGTCCGCCTCGAGCAGCTCTACCCGATCCCCCACCGCCGCATGCGCGAGGCGCTGGACCACTACCCGAACCTCACCGAGGTCCGCTGGGTCCAGGAGGAGCCGGCCAACCAGGGCGCGTGGAGCTTCCTCGCGCTCGAACTGCCGGAGCGGATCGACGACTTCCCGCCGCTCAAGCGGGTCTCCCGTCGCCCGATGGCCGCCACCTCGACCGGCCTGAGCAAGGTCCACGCCGTCGAGCAGAAGGCTCTGGTGGACGAGGCGTTCGCCTGACCCACCCGAACCGGGAACGGGGCCCGGCCGCCATCGGCGGCCGGGCCCCGTTCTCCTATGCGGCGCGCCGCCGCCGGGCCGGTCAGTACCCGTGCGAGTCCAACCAGTAGTTGGCCAGGGCGACGGGGGTTGAGGTCCCGAACTCCACACCCAGCAGCAGCTCACGCACGTCGTCGGTGGTCAGCTCTCCGCTGATCCGGTTGATCAGACTCAACTGGTCCTCCGAGAGCGAGCCCTTGCGGAAGACGGGCACCAGGTTCTGGGCGCGGACCGCGTTCTCGTCGTCGTCCAGTGTCACGATGTCCTCGGGGAGGCCCACCGGGTCGGCCGACTGGACCAACCCCACGCCGATCTCCCCCGCACGCAGGGCGTCGAACACCGCACGAGGATTCGGCCCCAACGGGATCCGACGGCCGAAACCGCAGTCGTACGTCTCTCCCACGGCGGCGGCCAGGTCGCCGTCAGCGAGGGCCTCCTGCCTCGCGCCGAGCGTGAGGTCACCGCACCGACCGGCCAGGTCGGACATCGTCCGCAATCCCCGGGTCTCCGACGTGTTGCGCGTGACCACGTACACCGGCGCGTCCTCGGCGGGTGCCGGGTCCGCGGCGGTGACCCCCTCCGGTAGCGCGGCCATCATCGCGGCATACACCTCGTCCCCCTCGGTCGCCGTCGCACCGGGGTCGAAGGCTCCCAGGAGCTCACCGGTGAATCCCACCGTGAAGGTCGCGTCTCCCGCGACGACGGACTCCACGACCTCCGCCTGGGTCCCGGATTGGGGTCGCGCGGTCACCCGCGAGCCGGACCGTACCAGCGCGTTGCCGTAGATGTGGCCCACGATCTCCGCCTCACCGAACGAGGCCGTCTCGATCACCGCCACCGGGTCGTCCCGGTGCGCCGGCACGATCGACGACTGCGCCTGACAGCCGGACAGAGCCATCGCCACCACACCCGCGAGCGCCACCGCGCGCCTCCCGGGCCGCCCCACCGTCCGCAGCACCCGACCACGTCCTTCCTCACACCGACCGCACCCGTCAGCGCGGACATCTCGTCCGACAGTGTCCCAGAACCGTCCCGGCGCCGTCACGCCGAGGCCCCACGTGGTCGCCGTCCGGAGTCGACGGGCCGTCCGTCAGCGGGTCAGGCCGGGGTTCACGGCGGACCGGGCGGGATCGGTGACGTCGATCCCGGCTTCCGCCCACGCCTCCTCGAGTTCGGCCGCACCCTTCATACGGACCCACGCCGCCTCCGTGTGGGTGACCGGCACGGCCCGGAACACCCGGACGGGTGCCGCGTCACCCGGCAGTTCGACGTCCGGGATCTCGGGGGCACGCAGCACCACGGCGGTGAACGCCGCGCCGGGCCACAGCGGCTCGCCCAGGTCGATCAGCGCGCCCTCGGACAAGACCAGTCCCTCCACCGCGGGCGCGGCCGCGAGCACGGCCAGGGCGCGCACCACGCCGTCCACACCGCCCCGGAGCACGAGGCTCAGCTCCGCGCGCGGCGCTGTCGGATCGGGCACGAGCGCCGACGGATCCCCCATCGGCTCGGCCGAACACCCCAGCGAGACGTACCGCACCACACCGCTCTCCAAGTCCACGAACCGGAGGATCCGGATCGGCGCGGTGCCGAGGAACGTCACCGACGCCTCCTGCGGCTCCGGTCCGTAGCGCTCCTCCAGGTGAGCGCGTACCGCCGCCGGAACCGTCGACCCGTCCGCAGGGCCTCCCGGTAGCACTACTTCAGCCCGAGCCGGGCGAGCTCGTCGCGCACCCGCTCGGCGTTGGCGGGTTCGCACAGGACGTCGTAGCGGCCCGCGACCAGCTGGGAGGTGGACGCGAAATCCCGCTTCCCGCGGGTCGCGGCGTAGGACAGCGACGCCGAGACGACGCCGAACACGGAGCCGCCGACCAGACCGGTCAGCACCACGCCCCACATGGGTTGCGTGAAGATGCCCAGGAGCAGGCCGATGAACAGGCCGAGCCACGCGCCGGTCGCCAGCCCGCCCAGCAGGACCTTCGGCCAGGTGAGTCGGCCCGTGACCCGCTCGACCTGCATGAGATCGACGCCGACGATCGTGACCTCGTGGACGGGGAAGTCCTCGTCGGCGAGGTGATCGACCGCCGCCTGGGCCTGCGCGTACGTGGGGTAGGAGCCGACGACCCACCCGGTGGGCGGTGTGGGCAGACCCGGCGTCTGGGCGCCCCGGGCGCGCGCGCCCCGCGGGTTCACGGGAGTGGTCATGAGGTCCGTCCTTCCGTTTCGTTCCCGGCGGGGTCCCGATCCGAGACGGTCATCCCGGCCGCACGGCCACGGGCGGAGACGACCAACGCCATCTTACGGCTGGCCTCGTCGAGCATCTCGTCACCGAACATCACCGCACCGCGGGCGCCGCCCTCCACCGAGGTCGAGCGCGCGTAGGCCTCGAGGATGGCCTCGGCCTTGTCGAACTCGTCCTGACGCGGGCTGAACACCTCGTTACCCGCGTCGACCTGCGCGGGGTGCAGGACCCACTTGCCGTCGAACCCGAGGGCGGCGGTGCTGGCCGCCGCGCGGCGGAAACCGTCCTCGTCGCGGACTCTGAGGAACGGACCGTCGATGGCCTGAAGGCCGTGCGCGCGGGCGGCCACCAGGATCGTCATGAACACGTGGTGATAGGCGTCGCCCGGGGCGTACCCGTCCGGCTGCTCCCCCACCGTCAGCGTGCGCATCCCGATGGAGGCCATGAAGTCGGCGGGACCGAACACGAGCGTGAGCACCCGCGGGCTGGCCGTCGCGATCGCGTCGATGTTGGTCAGACCGAGGGCGTCCTCGATCTGCGGCTCGATCCCGATGTGACCGACCGGCAGGCCCGCGGCCTTCTCCACCTGGGTCAGCACGAGGTCGAGCGCGGCGACCTCCGCCGCGGTCCGCGCCTTGGGCAGCAGCAGTGCGTCGACGTGGGCACCCGCCCGACCGACGACCTCCGTGACGTCGCGGACCGTGTACTCGGTGTCCCAGGCGTTGACGCGCACCACCACGGTGGGCGCCGCGAACCCACCCCGGCCGAGAGCGGCCACGACGTTCTCGCGCGCCTCCTCCTTCGCCGGGCCGGCCACCGCGTCCTCGAGATCCAGGAAGACCTCGTCCACTGGCAGTCCCCGCGCCTTGTCGATCATCTTCACACTGCTGCCGGGCACGGCGAGGACCGTGCGCCGTGGCCGGGCGCGCAGGTCCGCGATCGCCGAGGCGGCGTCCTCCGAAGGCGCGGCTGTCGCGTGGGGGGCTGCGGTCATCGTGGGTGGCACTCCCTTACGTCCGGTACGGCGGGCGGGCGCCGCCTGTCGGTGACTAGGTTGGTCTGCATGGCGAACCTCAACAAGGCCTTCGTCGCCAGGCTAGCCGGATTGCCCGTGATCGGCCCTGACGGGGACGACATCGGACGCATCCGGGATGTCGTGGTGACGATGCGCTCCGGGCACAAACCCCCGCGGGTCATCGGGCTGGTCGTCGAGCTACCCACGCGGCGCAGGATCTTCGTGCCCATGCTCCGGGTCGCCTCGATCGATCCGCGGTCGGTGTCGCTGGTGTCGGGCACCATCAACCTGCACCGGTTCCAGTCCAGGCCCGGGGAGAATCTCGTCCTGGGCGCCCTCGTGGACTCGGTCATCGGCGTCGAGCGCGACCAGCCCGCGGGCGAGCGCTCCGGGAACCCGGACCGCCCGACCCGGTACCAGGTCGTCGACGTGGAGATCGAACGCCAACGCTCGCGGGACTGGCTCGTGTCGCGGCTCGCCGTCCGCGAGCGCCGCGGGCGTTCCCCCCTCGGTCGGCGCGGGGAGGTGTCGATCCACCCGTGGAACCGCATCAGGGGCCTGGACGACGCGATCGGCACCCCTGAGCACGGCGCCGAGAGCCTGGTCGAGCAGTACGCCGACCTCCGTCCGGCGGACGTCGCCATCGCCCTGCGCGAACTGCCTGAGGTGCGTCGACTCGAGGTCGCGCGCACCCTCGACGACGAACGGCTGGCCGATATCCTGCAGGAGCTCCCCCACGACGAGCAGACCGAGATCGTCACCCGGCTGGAACTCGAGCGTGCGGCGGACGTTCTCGAGGCCATGGACCCCGACGACGTGGCCGACCTCCTCGGCGAGCTCCCCGAGAAGGACGCCGAGTCGTATCTCGAGCGGATGAACCCCGAGGACTCGTCGAACGTCCGGCGCCTGCTGACCTTCGACGCCGACACGGCCGGCGGGTTGATGACGCCCGAACCGATCATCCTCTCGCCGCAGACCACGGTGGCGGAGGCGCTCGCGCACTGTCGCAACCCCGACCTCAGTCCCGCTCTGGCCAGCCTCGTCTTTGTCGTCCGCCCTCCCACGGCCACCCCGACGGGCAAGTACCTGGGCTGCGTCCACATCCAGGCGCTGCTGCGCGAGCTCCCGTCCGCCATGGTCGCCGAGACGGTCGACACGAGCCTGTCGGCGTTGCGCCCCACCGACTCGGTGGACGCGGTGACCCGCTTCTTCGCCACCTACAACCTGGTGTGCGGCCCCGTAGTCGACGACGAAGGGCACCTCCTCGGAGCGGTCGCGGTGGACGACCTGTTGGATCACCTCCTGCCCGACGACTGGCGGGACATGGACCTGCACGACGACACGGAGACGGCGCGATGACCGAACCCACCGTGAGGTCGTCGCTGTCCACCCCGATGACGTCCCGCCGACCCCGGATCAGCTTCGACTCCGACGCGGTCGGCCGGTACAGCGAGGCCGTCGCCCGGTTCTTCGGCACCGGGATGTACCTGCTCATCCAGACGGTCGTGGTGATCGTGTGGATCGTCATCAATGTCGCGGTCGTGGCGCTGCGGTTCGATCCGTATCCGTTCATCCTCCTCAACCTGGCGTTCTCGACCCAGGCCGCCTATGCCGCGCCGCTCATCCTGCTCGCGCAGAACCGTCAGGAGGACCGCGACAAGGAGTCCGTCAAGGAGGACCGGCTCCGGGCCACCCAGACCAAGGCGGACACGGAATTCCTCGCCCGCGAGCTCGCGTCGGTACGCCTGTCGGTGGGCGAGACCGTCACGCGTGACTACCTGCGCCGCGAGCTCGACGACCTGCGGGATTCCGTGGAACGGATCGAGACGATGCTGGCCGGGCTCTCCACCGGCGGCGGTAACGCCGATGGCGGGAAAACCGATCCAGACGACAGGGGCCGGGGGTAACCTCGCCCCAGACGAAGCGTCGCGGGGGCGGTGCACGGCCGTGGCGCCGTCCGTTACGTCGTAGGGGGAGAATCTTGCGCCGAATCGCGCACACTGCAGACCGCCGGGTGCTCACCAGTGCAGCCGTGACCGTCGGAGCCATCACGGTCCTCGCCGCGGTCGGGCTCACGATCGACACGAGCCGCCCCGCCGCACCTGACATCACGCCGCTGGCCGAGTACTCGCCGGAGCCGCCTCCCGCGACGACGCCGCCCCCTCCCACCACCGACCCCACCACCTCGGAGCAGATCCCGGAGCCGCCGGTCGACCCCGGCGCCGCGCACATCGAGCCGGCGACGATCCCCGACGGACCGCTCGGGATCCCGGGCATCGCCCTGGACGCCTACCACCGCGCGACGGAGCGGCTCAACGCGGAGCGCCCCGCCTGCGAGATGGACTGGACCGTCCTCGCCGGGATCGGTCAGGTCGAGTCCAACCAGGGCCGCGGGCTCTTCGACGTGCGCGGCAACACCATCGGCCGGATCGTCGGCCCCCGACTCGACGGCTCCCTGCCGGGCACCGCCGTCATCACCGACACCGACGGCGGCAGATTCGACGGCGACCCCGACTTCGACCGTGCCGTCGGACCCGTCCAGTTCATCCCGTCGACCTGGGCGACGCTCGGGCGCGACGGCAACGACGACGGCGTGGCCGATCCGAACAACATCTACGACGGTGCCCTGTCCGCGGCGACGCTCCTGTGCAACCAGGGCGGGTCGATGGCGGACCCGGCGGCCCGCACCCGCGCGATCCTGGCCTACAACAACTCGCTGGCGTACGTGGCCAACGTCAACGCGTGGGCGCACGGCTACGCGGTCAACGCCTTCCCGCTGCCCTCCGATCTGCCGGAGATCCACCGACCGGAGCCCACGGTCGAGCCCCCGCGGCCACCGGAGCGCTGCCCCGAGGGCTGGGAGGGCGAGCCGACCGCCGCGCCGGAGCCCGCGAAGCCCGGAGAGGCGGAACCGCCGGTGCCCGGCTGCACGGAGGTCGCCCCGCCGGCGGCGCCGACGTCTCCCGCGACCGAGGCGCCGTCGACGGCGCCGACGCCGACAACGACGGAGTCGTCCCCGGCCGCCGCGCCCGCCCCGGCGCCGGCGCCGCCCGCCATCCCGGGCCTGCCGGTCATCGAGTTGCCCTGTATCCCGCCGTTCTGCGTGCCGCCGCCCCCGGCCTGAATCGTCACGGGGTGCCGCGACCCCTAGACTCGGGGCATCATGAGTGCACCCAGCGAAGAATCGATCCGCGCCGCACTGGCCAAGGTCGACGATCCGGAGATCCGCAAGCCGCTCACCGAGCTCGGCATGGTCAAGGGCGTCGAGGTGGACCCCGCGACCGGCCGCGTCGATGTCGGCATCTACCTGACCGTCGCCTCGTGTCCGATGCAGGACACGATCAGCGACCGCGTCCGCTCGGCGGTGTCCGACGTCCCGGGCGTCGGCGAGGTCGCCGTCGAGCTCGACGTCATGAGCGACGAGCAGCGCACCGAACTGCGCAAGCACCTCCGTGGTGACGCGGCGGAACCCGTCATCCCGTTCGCCCAACCCGGCAACCTCACCCGGGTCTACGCGGTCGCCTCGGGCAAGGGCGGCGTGGGCAAGTCCACCGCGACGGTCAATCTTGCGACGGCGCTGGCGTCCCGCGGCCTGTCCGTGGGCGTGCTCGACGCGGATATCTACGGGCACTCGATCCCGCGGATGCTCGGCACCGACGCCCGGCCGACCCAGGTCGAGCAGATGATCCTCCCGCCCGTGGCGCACGACGTGAAGGTCATCTCGATCGCGCAGTTCACGAAGGGCAACACCCCGGTCGTCTGGCGTGGTCCGATGCTCCACCGGGCCCTGCAGCAGTTCCTCGCCGACGTGTACTGGGGCGACCTCGACGTCCTGCTGATGGACCTGCCCCCGGGCACCGGCGACGTGGCCATCTCGATCGCCCAGCTCATCCCGTCGGCGGAGATCCTCGTGGTCACCACTCCGCAGCAGGCGGCCGCCGAGGTCGCCGAGCGCGCGGGGTCGATCGCGCTGCAGACCCGTCAGCGGATCGCCGGTGTCATCGAGAACATGTCGTGGCTGGAGCTGCCCGACGGCACCCGCATGGACGTGTTCGGTACCGGCGGCGGCGCGGAGGTCGCGGCCAACCTGTCCCGCTCGGTCGGCGCACCCGTCAAGCTCCTCGGTCAGGTGCCGCTCGAGCAGGCCGTGCGCGAGCACGGGGACGAGGGCACGCCGATCGTCCTGGCCGAGCCCGAGTCACCGTCGGGGCGCGCGTACCGCGAGATCGCTGACGGCCTGGCCGTGCGACCCCGGGGCCTGGCGGGGATGAACCTGGGGATCGACACCACACGTCACCTCTGACGGACCGGCATCTCGGATGGCCGGCGGGGCGTCACGCCCCGCCGCCCCCGGGCGGGGTCGCCTACAGCCCCCGGGCGGGGTCGCCTACAGCCCCCGGGCGGGGTCGCCTACCGCCTCCGGGCGGGCGATAGCCCACCCGACGTCCGACCTCAGGTGGCGTCGAGGTCCCAGACCGGACCGGACGCCGGCGCCGTGTCGCCGGGGGCGTCCGCGTCCCGGCCGGCCGCGGGCGGGGTGGTGGCCGGCGGGCGGGTCGAGCGGCGCGGCTCGGCCGCGGTCCCGCCGCCCGCGGAGCCGGCCGCGCCGGCGCCTCCCGCGACGGCGGCACCTCCAGCGGGAGCGGCGGCGCCGAAGTCCCCGGTGAACAGGGAGTCGTCGCCGTCCAGCAGGTGCTTGGTGACCATGGCGCGGGGGCTCATGCCGCGCAGGTCGTTGAGCTGCTTGAGCGGCTCGCGGAACTCCTCGAAGTCGGTCCCGTAGTCGTCCTTGAGCTGTTGCTGCGCGTTGCTGGCGAACTCGCGGACCTTGCGGATCGCGGACGCCAGCCAGCGGGCGGCCTCGGGCAGACGCTCGGGCCCCAGGACGACCAGTGCGATCACCCCGAGGACCAGGAGCTCGGACCACCCCACGTTTGTGAACATCGCAGTCAGGATACGTCGTGGCGCGCGCGAGCGGGAGCGTGACCTGCGCGGGTGACCCCCGGGCTCAGCCGAGCGTGGGACGGACGGTCAGCTCGACGCGTGATCCGCCGCGGATGACCTCGACCGGGACGTCGACGTCCGCACCGGCGCGGCGGACCGCCACCACGAGTTCGTCGGACGAGCGCACCCGTCGCTCCCCGACGCGGGTGACGACGTCGCCCTCGCGTAGTCCGCCGGACTGGGCGGGCGATCCCTCGCGCACGTTGACGATCTCCGCGCCCTCGACCGCGCCGTTGTCCGCCTTACGGGCGTTGACCCCGATCGTCGCGTGTCGGACCGACCCCTCGGTCATGAGTGAGGTGGCGATGTCGCGGACGTCGTTGACGGGGATCGCGAAGCCGAGGCCGATGGATCCGCCGGACTGCGTGAAGATCGAGGTGTTGATCCCGATGACCGCCCCGGTGCCGTCAATGAGCGGCCCGCCGGAGTTGCCGGGGTTGATGGCGGCGTCGGTCTGGATGGCGTCGATCACCACGTCGCCGTCGGAGGTCGACTCCCCCAGCGCGATCGGCCGCCGGGTCGCGGAGACGATCCCCTCGGTGACCGTCCGCGCCAGTCCGAGCGGGGATCCGATCGCGATGACCTGCTCGCCGACCTGGACGTCGTCGGAGTTTCCGAGGGTGGCGACGGTGAGGTTCTGGACGTCCTCGACCTTGAGGACCGCCAGGTCCGTGGCGGGGTCGCGGCCGACCATCTCCGCCGCGGCGCGGGAGCCGTCGGGGAAGATGACGTCGATGTCGGCGCGGTCGGCGGCACCGTCCATGGTGACGACGTGGTTGTTGGTGACGATGTATCCCTGGGGGTCGATGACGATGCCGGAGCCCTCCCCGCGGGCCGACGGGGTGGAGACCTGGATGTTGACGACGGCGGGTTGGACCCGCCGTGCGACCTCGCCGACCGGATTGTCGGGGCGCAGGACGTTGTCCGGCGCGTCGGCGATGCGGACGGTCGAGGTGGTGAGGACGCGGGCGGAATCGGCGACGACGGCGCCGATGGCACCGCCGGCGAGGGCGACGACGGCGACGGCCGCGATCGCCCCGGCCAGCGCCCGCCTGCTCAGTCGGCGCTCGAACAGCGCCTCGGAGAGCGAGAGCCGGGCCGGTGGGGCCTCGTCCGCACCGGACAGGTCGACGGGGCGCGGCTCGGGAGTGGCCGCCACGGCGGGAGCGCCGAGACCGACCGGGGCCTGCGGGTCACGCCAGGGGTCGGGTGTGCGCGCCGGGGGCGTGGCGGCCTCGTCCTGCCACTCCGGATGACGTTCGATACCCCGGGGGCTCTCCGGGCCGGGGCCGAACGCCTGCGCCAGTGCGGGATCGGCGTCACGGACGACGCCCGGGTCGGCGCTGCCCACGGCGCCGGTGGCGGAGGTGGGGTCGAATCCACCGGAGACGCCCTCGGGGCGGGAGAACAGGGCGACGACGTCCGGATCGACGGCCGGTCGGTGGATGGGTGCCGGCTCGCGCAGGGGGCGGTCCGGCTCCTCGTCGCGCCCCGTCGCCCCGCGCACGCCACTCTGGTCCTCCACCCGGCCCACCCTAACGGCCGCGTCGCCGCAGCCGGCGAAGCAGCCTCGCCCACGCGGTCGCGGACGCCTCCGCGGGGGCGGGCGTCCCGTCCCGGTCGTCGGCTGGCCCGTGAGCGGCCACGGTCAGATCGTCCAGGTTGCGTAGTCGCTCGAGTAGCTCGCGGGGCATGTGGATGGGTCCCGAGCCCCGCAGCGCGTGGCGCGCCTCGCGCTGCCCCTCGACCTCGCGGCGGCAGTTGGCGCAGCGGGCGAGGTGCGCGTCCGCGCGGGACTGGCCGGCCTCGGGCAGCCGGCCGTCGACGTACGCTGCCGCGGCCTCGATGGAGAGGTGGTCGGTGGACAGGAAGTGCTCCCGCGTCCGCGGCGGCCCGGTCCGGCCGACCACTTCCCGCGCGGACGTCTGCGACAACCTGAACTCGGGCGCGGAGCCGCGCCCGTGACGATGTCGATCCACGCCACGCCCTCCCGACCGTCGGCCTGCGGGGCGGTGTCCCGCCCGATCTCGATGGGTCAACGTCCGAAACGGCTCCGCTGTTCCCGCCGTCGGACGCGGCGGCTCAGCTGGACCGCTGGTGCGCTCCGGTGACCCCGGCGGCCTCGAGCTCGGCGCGCAGGGCGGCGCGGCCGCGGTGGATACGGCTGCGGACGGTACCCATCTTCACCCCGAGGATGCGGCCGACCTCCTCGTAGCTGAGGTCCTCGATGTCGCTGAGGACGACGGCCGCCCGGAACTCCGGGGTCAGGTTGTCGAGCGCCGCCTGCAGCACCGGGTCGAACGTCTCGTCGGCCAGGACCTGCTCCGGGCTCCGCTCGCGCCCGGGGACGCGTTCGGCGTCCTCGGGCAGGGTCTCGAAGCGAATGCGCGAGCGTCGCCGGGCCATGTCGAGGAAGAGGTTGGTGACGATCCGGTGCATCCACCCCTCGAAGGTCCCGGGCTTGTAGCGGTCGAGGGACCGGAAGACGCGGATGAACGCCTCCTGCGTGATGTCCTCCGCGTCATGGGCGTTGCCGCAGAGTCGGAACGCGAGGCGGTAGACCCGGTCACCGTGCTGGGCGACCAGTTGGGACCAGGTGGGCATGTCCGCCGCGTCGCCGGTCGAGTCGAATCGTGCGGTGCCTGCCGACTCGTCGGGGGCCACCGGGGCGATCGTCGTCCCGTGCACGGTTCGTGAGTACATGCGCTGCCGCCGCCTTCCGGCGCGGGGCGTGTCCCCGCGCGGTGGTGGTTCGCGCCCTCGTGGCGCGACGTCTGACCACTGTCCCCTACCGGTCTGTCCTCACGGTATACGCGTACTGAGATCGCACTGAGAGTTTTGTACCGATCCGGTCACCGCGCGTTGGTCGCCGCTGCGCCGGTCCGCGGCGATACGCTGCTCGGGTGTCCGATTCCTCTGATCTCCCCGCCACCGACCGCTCCGGAGCCGACGGGCTGGCGCACCGGAGCGCGGCCCTCGTCGACGACTCCCTCTACGCCCCGGCCCGCGCCGAGGCCGACGAACTGGGTGCGCCCTCACCGGACGCCCCGACCGCGGAGGCCATCCGGATGATCGCCCGGCTGAACGGCACCCGCGCCGCGGTGTGCATCACGCCGGCGCCGGGTGTCCCCGCACTCGCGATCCTCGCGGCGGCGGGACAGGGGTCCGGGGCCGTGGTCACGTGCATCACCGAGGATCCGCACCACCTCGACGCCGCGCGGGCCGCGGTCCGCGGGGCGGGTCATCCCTCCTCGGCGGCGCGCTACATCGCGGCCCGCCCGCTGGAGGTCGCGGACAAGCTCACCGACGGCGCATACGACCTGGTGGTCGCGGACGTCCCCGCCCACTCGGTGACGCGCCTGATCTCGCGGTCGCACCAGCTGCTGCGCTCCGGCGGGGCGCTCGTGCTCATCGGCGAGCACGCGCCCCTGCCGGAGGACACGGACCTCCCGGAGCACGCCCACGTGACGCTCCTGCCGGTGGGCGCCGGGCTCACCGTCGTCACGCTCTGACCCGTCACGCTCTGACCCGTCACGCCGCCCGGCGCGCCCGGCGATCAGCCCGGCAGGGACGTGACGGTGTTCTTGGCGACGCTGACGACCCCGCCCGCGCTGATGGGGAACCGCTTCCGGTCGCGTTCGTGGTCGACGCCGATGAGGTCCCCGTCGCCGATGTGGCAGTTCTTGTCGACGATCGCCTTGCGCACGACCGCGCCGCGGCCGATGCGCACCCCCGGCATGAGGACGCTGCCCTCGACCACGGCGCCGTCCTCGACGACCACGTTGTTGGACACGACCGAGTTGCGCACGGTGGCCGCGGAGATGATCGTGCCCGCCCCGACCATCGACTCCTGCGACATCCCGCCGTTGACGAACTTCGCGGGCGGCAGGTTGTCCTGCTGGGTGCGGATGGGCCACCGGTCGTTGTAGAGGTTGAACACCGGGTGGACCGAGACGAGGTCCATATGGGCGTCGTAGAACGCGTCGATGGTGCCGACGTCGCGCCAGTAGCCGCGGTCGCGCTCGGTCTCGCCGGGCACGTCGTTGCGGGCGAAGTCGTAGACGTAGGCGCGCTCCTGCTCCACCAGGGCGGGGATGATGTCGCCGCCCATGTCGTGGGAGGAGTCGGGCTTCTCGGCGTCCGCCCTCAGGGTCTCGATGAGCGCGTCCGTGGTGAAGATGTAGTTACCCATCGACGCGAAGGTCGCGTCCGGGTCGTCGGGGGTGCCGGGCGGGTCGGAGGGCTTCTCCACCCAGCCGCGGATGATGTCGTCCTCGCCGGCGTCGATGCAGCCGAAGGCGAACGCCTCGTCGCGGGGGACACGGATCCCGGCGACCGTCACCGCGGCGCCGGTGGTGATGTGGTGGTCGAGCATCTGGCGCGGGTCCATGCGGTACACGTGGTCGGCGCCGAAGACGACGATGTGGTCGGGCTTCTCGTCGTGGACGAGGTTGAGCGACTGCAGGATCGCGTCGGCCGAACCCGTGTACCAGCGGGGCCCGAGCCGCTGCTGGGCCGGCACGGGGGCCACGTACTCGCCGCCCATGCCCCGCATGTGCCACACCTGCGCGATGTGGCGGTCCAGGGAGTGCGACTTGTATTGGGTGAGGACGCAGATGCGCATGAACCCGGCGTTGACGAGGTTGCTCAGCACGAAGTCGATGAGCCGGTAGGACCCGCCGAACGGCACGGCGGGTTTCGCGCGGTCCGCCGTGAGCGGGAAGAGTCGCTTGCCCTCGCCGCCGGCGAGGACGATTGCTAGGACATGCGGCTGGTTCCTCACGACCCCACCGTATCGACTCCGCGCGACCCGCCACGGGGCAACGGGCGCTTTGACCCCCGTCGCGCGCCCGGTCGTCACCCCGGCGACGGGCGGCGTTCACCGGGCACGCCTCGGGCGGGGGCCCGAGCGACTACCTTGGCCGGTGTGCGAGTAGCGATGATGACGAGGGAGTACCCGCCGGAGGTCTACGGCGGGGCCGGGGTACACGTGACCGAACTGGTGGCCAACCTGCGGCCGCTGTGCGACGTGGACGTGCTGTGCATGGGCGCGGACCGCGACACCGCCCGCGCGTTCCGCCCCGACCCGGAGCTGGGGCCCGACGCCAATCCCGCGATCCAGACCCTGTCCGCCGGCCTGCGGATGTCCGTCGCGGCCGAGGGGGCGGACATCGTCCACTCCCACACCTGGTACACGGGGCTCGCAGGGCATCTGGCCGGTCAGCTCTACGGCGTCCCCCACGTGGTGTCGGCGCACTCGCTCGAACCGAGCCGGCCGTGGAAGGCCGAGCAACTGGGAGGCGGCTACCGGGTCTCGTCGTGGTCGGAGCGCAACGCGTTCGCGAACGCCGACGCCGTGGTCGCGGTGAGCGCCCGGATGAAGGACGAGATCCTGCGTGTCTACCCCGAGGTCGAGCCGGGCCGCATCCACGTGATCCTCAACGGCATCGACACCGCGGTGTGGGCGCCGGTCGAGACGTTCTCCGGGGAGGACTCGGTACTGCGGCGCCACGGGGTCGACCCGGACCGTCCGATCGTGGCGTTCGTCGGGCGGATCACCCGGCAGAAGGGCGTGCCGCATCTCGTGCGGGCCGCCCGCGACTTCCACCCGGACGCCCAGTTGGTGTTGTGCGCGGGCGCGCCGGACACCCCGGAGATCGCGGCCGAGATGGAGTCACTGGTCGCCGAGCTCAGGGCGGCACGGGACGGGGTCTTCTGGCTGCGCGACATGCTGCCGCGCGAGGAGGTCATCGAGATCCTGTCCGCCGCGACGGTGTTCGCGTGCCCGTCGGTGTACGAGCCGCTGGGCATCGTCAACCTCGAGGCCATGGCGTGTGACACCGCCGTGGTGGCCTCCGACGTCGGTGGGATACCGGAGGTCGTCGTCGACGGCGAGACGGGCGTCCTCGTCCACTACGACGAGTCGGCGACCGGGGCGTTCGAGCGGGGGCTCGCGGAGGCGGTCAACGAGCTGATCGCGGATCCCGAGCGGGCGGCGCGGATGGGCCGGGCCGGCAAGGAGCGGGCCGTGTCCCGGTTCTCGTGGCAGGCGATCGCCGAGCAGACCCACCGGATGTACTCCTCGCTGCTGTAGCGCCGTGCCGACGGCGGCCGCCCGGTGCGCCCGCACGCCCGCACGCCCGGATCGTCAGTAGCGGCGGTCGCCCAGCGGCACGCGGTAGGAGCGCACCTCGACGTGCAGCCGGACCGGCCGGTCGTCGGCGCCGAGGGCGGCCTCCAGCCGTGACCGGTCGAGGTGCACCCCGCTGGGCCCCATGAGCGCGAGGTCGACGGCGACCGCCGCGGGCACCTCGGTGCGCTGGTCGACGACGCGGACCGGGCCCGGCTCGAAGGCTGCCGCCAGTTCGGAGTCGAGTCTCGCGGCCTTGTCCGGCGCCGGCTCGAGCAGTCCCCCGGCCGACCGCAGCGGCTCGAGGTGCCCCTCCCCGGGCACCGCGACGACCAGCGTCCCGCCCGGGCGCAGCACACGCGCGAACTCCGACGGATTGCGGGGTGCGAAGACCACCTGCACGAGGTCGACGCAGCCGTCCGCGAGTGGGAGGCCGTCCCACGTGTCCGCCACCACCGCGGCCACCGCCGGGTGCGCGCGGGCCAGCCGCCGGGCTGCCGCCGCCGAGATCTCCGTGCCGATCCCCACCACGTCGGCGCCGTCGCCGTGTCGGCCGACGGCGTCGAGCACCCCGGCGAGGTAGTGGCCGGTTCCCGCGCCCGCCTCGAGGACGACGCGGCGCGCGGCGGGCCCGGTCGGGGCCCCGGCACCGAGGGCGTCACGGGCCGGGGTCCCCGCCCCCATGCCGTCGCGGTCCGGGATTCCCGCCCCGAGGGCGTCACGGGCCACCGCCGCCAGCGCGTCGAGGACCCCGTCGAAGAGCCCCGAGGACAGCACCCGGTCGCGGGCCGCGACCTGATCGGCGGTGTCCCCGGGGAAGCGCCGACCCCGGGGGCCGAAGAGGCTGAGATACCCCTGGCGGGCCCGGTCGAACGGATGCCCGGAACCGCACGTGACGCCCTGGTCGGTCGCCCGCATCGCCTCCCCGCAGAACGGGCAGCGCAACAGGGGCACGATCCGTCGGAGGGCGGGTCCGGGGGTCACGCCCGCGGTCGATCCGCGAGGTCGCGGAGCAACCCGAGCAGCGTGCGGGTGGCGAATCCCGTCGCGATGGGCCCGACCTCGTCGATCTCCTCGGGAGAGCGGGCCGGCCCGGCGATGTCGAGGTGCGCCCACGGGCGGCCGTCGACGAAGCCCTCGAGGAAGAGCGCCGCGGTGATGGCGCCCGGTCCCTTCGGTGCCTGGCGGCGGTCGGCGACGTCGGAGCGGACCGCCGGACGCAGATCGTCGGGGAGCGGGAGCCGCCACCACCGCTCCCCCGCCCTCGCCCCCGCGGCGGCGACCCGGTCGGCGAGATCGTCGTCGGTGGCCATGACCGCACCCGTCCGCATCCCCAACGCCACCTTCATCGCGCCGGTGAGCGTCGCGACGTCGATCACCACCTCCGGGTCGCACTCGGCGATGCCGTGAGCCAATGCGTCGGCCAGGACCATCCGGCCCTCCGCGTCGGTGTTGGTGACCTCGGAGGTCGTCCCGCCCACATGGGTGACGACGTCGCCCGGACGGTAGGCGGAACCGGAGAGCATGTTCTCCGCCGACGGCACCACCACCGTGAGATCCACTCCCGTGTACGCGGGCGCGGTGTCCGCGCAGAACGCCTCCGCCGCCGCCACGACGGCCGCCGAGCCCGCCATGTCGGTCCGCATGAGGTGCATGCCGTCGGCCGGTTTCACCGAGATCCCGCCCGTGTCGAACGTGATGCCTTTGCCCACCAGCAGCACCCGCGGGCCCGGGCCGGGGCGACGGGCCACCAGAACGGCCGGCGGGTTCGCCGAGCCACCGCCCACCGCGAGCACGCCGCCGAACCCGCCGGAGACGAGATCCCCACCCGAGAGGACGTCCGCGCGCATCCCAGCGGCGCGCAGCGCCCCGGCCATCCGCCCCACCAGCCACTCCGGCGTCTTCCGGTCCGAGGGGGCGCCGGCGAGATCGCGGGCCGCGGCCGTCGCCCGCGCGGCCTCCACCGCCGTCGCCACCTCACGGCAGACGCGCTCCTCGTCGTCGTCGCCCCCTCCCGGTCCCGCGGTGACCACCACCACGAGTTCCGGCGCCACCGGCGCGGGGTCGGCCGCGAACACGTCCTGGCCGCGCGCCCCCAACAGGTAGCCCAGGACCACGTCCGCCACCCGGTCTGTCGGGACCTCGCCGGGCACCGAGACCGCCACCGGTTCGACGGACCCGGCCTCGCGGAGGTGACGCGCCAGCGCCGCGCCCGCGCGGCGATGCCCCAACCCGTGGTCCACGGCGCCCGACCAGCCCGAACGCGGCGTCGACCCGTCGACCTCCACCTCCAGCACGGCACGCCCGTCACGGACGGTCACACTGACCTCACGGGCCAGGCCGCGCGTCACCCGGCCGGCCTCCGGACGACGCACCACGACGGGCCGCGCTGCCGCGGGGACCTCACCGGACGCGACACGGACCGCGGGCAGGGGGCGGCTGGGGACATCGGACATCGGCGGTACCTTCCGGTGACATGAGTCGGCGCATCCGCCACAAGGGTCGGATGCGCCGGCATCGGTGGGACGATCGATCAAGAGGTGGCCTGCGTCAGCTCCTCGCCGAGCGACTTGGCCTCATCGGGGGTCAGCTCGACGACCAGTCGACCGCCGCCCTCGAGAGGGACGCGCATGACGATCCCGCGGCCCTCCTTGGCCGCTTCCATCGGTCCGTCACCGGTCCTGGGCTTCATAGCCGCCATCAGGTCGATTCCCTTCGTCCTAGTCCGCGGGGCGCGCCCTGCCGGGCGCCCGTGCCCACGATCGGTACTGCTCCAGTGGATACAACAGATTCTAGCGCGTCCGGCCCGACTCGGACGTCGTAGCAGACCGACCGTCCGCACCACGCACCCCGCCGACCGCGCCGCCGTCCGCCCCGACGGGCGCGCCGTCACCGACGGCGGTCTCCCCGAGCCGCGCCCGCAACCTGTCGATCTCCAGCGCGGCCTGCTCCAGGGTCCAGTCGACCTCGGCCATCGTGTACCCGCGCGCGGACACCCCGAGGCGTACCGCCCGGATATCATCCCCGGACAGCGGGCCCTGCGGCAGGCGGGTGACGGTGTGGCCCGCCTCCACTGCGGGCAGCAACTCCGAACGCCCGAACACCAGCAGCGACAGCGCGAACAGGCCCGAGGCCACGATCAGCGTCACGACCACGTAGACGACGATGGTGAGCATCGCGCTCCCCTCCTGTAGTGACGACCGCCGCGCCCAGTCTCCCACACGGGTCAGGCCAGACCGCGTACAGTCCGCGCAGGTCGGCGGGTGCCCACGATCGACGCGACCATCTCCAGGGCGCGCAGCGTGCCCGGCACGTCGTGCGTGCGGAACACCCGTGCGCCGAGGTAGGCGGCGACCGACGTGGCCGCCAGCGTGCCCTCCGCGCGGTCGTCCACCCCGGCGTCCAGGGTCTCGCCGATGAAGTCCTTGTTGCTCAGGGCCATGAGCACCGGGTATCCCACCGCCACGATCTCGTCCATCCGCCTGAGCAGTTCGAGCCCGTGGAAGGTGTTCTTGCCGAAATCGTGGGTCGGGTCGATGAGGACGCCGTCGGCCGGCACCCCCGCGGCCAGCGCCCGCTCGGCCGCGGACGTGAGCTCCTCGACGACGTCACGGACCACGTCGGCGTACCCCACCCGGAACGGGCGCGTCCGCGGCACCGCGCCTCCGGTGTGCGAGCACACGAAGCCCGCGCCGGCCTCCCCGGCCGCGGTGAGCACCCCGGGGTCGTGGCCCGCCCACGTGTCGTTGACCACGTCCGCCCCGGCCGCGAGCGCGCGCCGCGCCACCTCACCGCGCCATGTGTCCACCGAGATGAGCACGTCCGGGTGCCGCCCGCGCACCGCCTCGACGAACGGTACGACCCGGCGGGTCTCCTCGTCGACGTCGACGAGGTCCCCCGGCCCGGCCTTGACGCCGCCGATGTCGAGGACGTCGGCCCCCGCCGCCACGACCTCGTCGACGCGGCGCATCGCCGCGGGATCGGTGAACGTCGCGCCGCGGTCGTAGAACGAGTCGGGGGTGCGGTTGACGATCGCCATGACCAGGGGGCGGTCCACCGGCACCGGCCGACCGCACAGAGTGGGTGCCACGACCGGCCGGGGAGCGGGGCCCGGCTGGGTGGCGGGCTGGTTGGCGGGCTGGGTGGCGGGCGAGTCGCCGGGCGTGGTCACCTGCGCCCTCCACAGGCGTCGAGGGCAGCGTCGAGATCGTCGCGCACCACCAGGCGGTCCAGCGCCGCCGGCTTGACCAGCCCGGCCTCCGCCAGCCCGTCGACCCAGTCGAGGAGCGGGCGGTAGAACCCGATGGGGTCGTAGAGCACGACCGGCTTGTGGTGGAACCCCAGCGAGGCCGAGGTCCACATCTCGAACATCTCCTCCATGGTCCCGATCCCCCCGGGCAACGTGAGGAACGCGTCCGAGCGCTCCTCCATCTCCCGCTTGCGTTCACGCATGGTGGTGACGACGACGAGCTCGTCGGCCGCCGTGTCGGCGACCTCCCGCACCCGCAGCCCCTCGGGGATCACCCCGACCGTCCGGGCGCCGCCCCCGCGGGCCGCCTCGGCCAGCGCGCCCATCATGGAGACGTTGCCACCGCCCGAGACCAGCGACCAGCCCCGGCGGGCGATCGCGTCGCCCACCTCGGTCGCGATCTCGAGCAGGCGCGGGTCGTAGGTCGAGGACGCGCAGTAGACGCACACCCGACGGTTCGGGACCGGCGCCATCAGCGCTCGACCCCGCGGTGCTCCTCGCCGATGAGGTCCTCCCGCTGCTCGGACGTCAGTGCGGCGCGGTGGTGCGCCTCGCGGATGAACTCCACCGCCTCGGGCACCGAGTCGGTCACGAGGAACAGCTCGAGGTCGGACGCCGAGATCATGCCCTGTTCGGCCAGCGTGCCGCGGATCCAGTCCACGAGAGGGGACCAGAAGTCCACGCCCAACAACACGATCGGAAACCGGGTGATCTTGTCCGTCTGGACCAGGGTGATGGCCTCGAAGAACTCGTCGAGGGTGCCGAATCCGCCCGGCGTACACACGAACGCCTGCGTGTACTTGACGAACATCGTCTTGCGGATGAAGAAGTACCGGAAGTGCAGACCGAGGTCGACCCACCGGTTCATGCCCTGCTCGTGGGGGAGCTCGATACCCAGTCCGACCGACTGACCGTCGGCCTCCCACGCGCCCTTGTTGGCCGCCTCCATCTGGCCCGGGCCGCCGCCGGTCACCACCGCGTAGCCCGCCTCGGACAATGCGCGGCCCAGTTCCACCGCCTGCTCGTAGGCGGGGTCACCGGGCCGGGTGCGGGCCGAACCGAACACGCTGACCGCGTCCCTCAACTCCGCCAGGGCGCCGAAGCCGTTGACGAACTCGCTCTGGATGCGCAGGACCCGCCACGGGTCGGTGTGCAGCCAGTCGGTGTCCTGGTTCTTGTCCAACAGTCGCTGGTCTGTGGTCGTGCGCTCGCCGTCCTTCTCTCGACGGACGAGGACGGGTCCACGCATGTGGACCGGGTCGTTGGGGGCCATGGGCCGTGTCTCCTTCTGTGCTCTGGTGAGTCGGGCGGCGGCGCGGGACCCTGGCTCGGGCGGGGCCCGGCGCCGTCTCAGCCCGGGGTGGTGAGGTAGTCGCGCAGAGTCCGGGTCACCTCGGTGATCTGGACGGCGGGACAGTGCTCATCGCGCTTGTGCGCCAGTCCGGGGTCGCCGGGTCCGAGGTTGACCGCGGGGATCCCCAGTGCGGCGAACCGGGACACGTCGGTCCAGCCGTACTTGGCGCGGACCCGCCCGCCGGCCGCGCGGACGAGGTCCGCCGCCGCGGGGGCGCTCAGCCCGGGCAGCGCGCCCGGGGACAGGTCGGTCAACTCCCAGTACAGCCCCGGTTCGGTCGGCGGGACCTCGCCGGTCTCCACCCGGGGGAGCCCGGCGAGTCCGAGGGCGTCGAGCGCGTGCGCGAGGGCGGCGTCCGTGTCCCGGTCCGGGGCCGAACGGAAGTTGACGTCGAGCCACGCCTCGTCCGGCACGGTGTTGCCGGCGACTCCCGCCGACATCCGCACCGCCTGCAACCCCTCGCGATAGACGCAGCCGTCGATGTCCACCGACCGGGCCTCGTAGGCCGCGAGCGCCCCGAGCACCGGCGCGAGGCGGTGCACCGCGTTGTCGCCGAGCCAGCTGCGCGCCGAGTGTGCGCGCACACCGCGGGCGTGGACCCGGATCCGCAGGGTCCCCTGACACCCGGCCTCGATCAGTCCGCCGGTGGGCTCACCGAGGATCGCGACGTCACCGACCAGCCAGTCGCGGTGGCTGCGCTCCAGGTGACCGAGGCCGTTGGCCGTCGCCTCGATCTCCTCGCAGTCGTAGAGCACGAGGGTGAGGTCGTGGACCAGGTCCTCGCTGTCCGCCAGGAGAGCGAAGAGGTGGAGGAACACCGCGTCCCCGGATTTCATGTCGACCGTCCCGCAGCCGTGCAGGATCTGCTCGTCGGCCTCGCTGGTGACCCGGCAGGGGACGTTGTCGGCGAGCGGCACCGTGTCGAGGTGCCCGGCCAGCACGGCCCGGCCCGGCAGCCCGCGTCGGGTCCGGGCGAGGACCCGGTTGCCGTCGCGGATCACCTCCGTCCGCCCCGCGGCCGGGCCGGTGAAGGCCGCGACGGTCGACTCGAGCGCGGCGTGTACGGCCGTGGCGATCGCGTCCTCCTGCCGCGAGGGGCTGGGGATGTCGACCAGGGCACGGGTGAGGTCGACCGGGTCGGCGGTCAGATCGAGGGCGGCGGTCACGGTCTCCACCCTAGTTGCCCTGGCCCGGTGTGCGACTCGACCGTGACCGGTGTGCGTCCGGGCGGACCGCTAGCATCGGGGCCATGAGTGCACATGGAGCCGTGGCCACCGGAATCGCCACCCTGACGTCCGACCACACCGTCCTCGACGTGTGGTACCCCGAACCGGAGCTGGGCGCCGCCTCCTCGAGCGGTCACGCCGTCCTGTCCGGCGACGAGGTGCCCGCCGAGCTCGCGTCCCTGACCGGGCCGGACGAGGACCGCGGGGTCGAGCGGGTGGCCGTGCGGGTCGAGATCTCCGACCTCACCGAACCACCGGCAGACGCCTACGACGCCTACCTACGCCTCCACCTGATCAGCCATCGCCTCATCCGACCGCACTTCGCGAACATGGACGGCCTGTTCGGAAAGCTCACCAACGTCGTGTGGACGAACTTCGGCCCCTGCGCCGTCCCGGGCTTCGAGTCGGTCCGGGCCAGGCTCCGCGCCCGCGGCCCGGTGACCGTGTACGGAGTGGACAAGTTCCCGCGCATGGTGGACTACGTGGTCCCGTCGGGCGTTCGGATCGCCGACGCCGATCGCGTCCGCCTCGGCGCGCACCTGGCCGAGGGCACCACCGTCATGCACGAGGGCTTCGTCAACTTCAACGCCGGGACGTTGGGCGCGTCGATGGTCGAGGGCCGCATCTCCGCGGGCGTCGTCGTCGGAGCGGACTCCGACGTGGGCGGCGGGGCCTCCATCATGGGCACCCTTTCCGGGGGCGGCAAGGAGACCATCTCGATCGGCGAGCGCTGCCTCCTCGGCGCCAACTCGGGCGTCGGCATCTCGCTCGGTGACGACTGCGTGGTCGAGGCCGGTCTCTACGTCACCGCCGGCACCAAGGTAGACGTCCGCGCCGGGGCCTGGGCGGAGCGCGAGCCGGTCAAGGCCGGTCAGCTGTCCGGGATGGACAACCTGCTGTTCCGCCGCAACTCCGTCTCCGGTGCGGTCGAGGCCGTTCCGTGGAAGCGCGAGGGCGTCGAGCTCAACGCGGATCTGCACGCCAACGACTAGAGACGCGTCCCGCAACGACAGGACGGCTCCGCACACCCCACTCGGGCGATGTGTGCGGAGCCGTCTTCTCGATGTGCTGTGCAGGACGCGGGGGCCCGGGCCGGGCGGTCAGGCCAGCCGGCGCACGGCCTCGTCGACAGTCGCGTCTGTGGCGGTGAGTGCGATGCGCACGTGCCGCGCACCGGCGGGGCCGTAGAATTCGCCCGGCGCCACGAGCACGCCGCGCTCAGCGAACCAGTCCACCGTGTCCCGGCAGCGCTCGTCGCGGGTCGCCCACAGGTAGAGCCCGGCCTCGGAGTGGTCGATCCGGAAGCCCGCGGCCTCCACCGCCGGCCGCAGACGCGCCCGGCGGGCCCGGTACCGCTCGCGCTGTTCGTCCTCGTGGGTGTCGTCTGTCAGGGCGACCGCCATCGCGGACTGCACCGGCAGCGGCATCATCAGCCCGGAGTGCTTGCGCACCGCGAGCAGCTCCGCCACCAGGGCGGGGTCGCCGGCGACGAACCCGGCCCGGTAGGACGCCAGGTTGGAGGTCTTGGACAGCGAGTGCAGCGCCAGCAGCCCGGTGTGGTCGCCGTCGCACACGCGCGGGTCGAGGATCGAGGGGGCCTCCCCCTCCCACACCAGGCCGAGGTAGCACTCGTCGGAGGCGACGATCACACCGCGGTCGCGTGCCCAGCCCACGACCTTGCGCAGATGGTCCACGCCGAGGACCTTGCCGCTCGGGTTGGACGGCGAGTTGAGGTACAGGAGCGTCGGCGACGACGGTCCGAGTTGCGTGAGCGAGTCCGCGCGCACGACCGTGGCCCCGGTGAGCAGGGCCCCCACCTCGTAGGTCGGGTAGGCGACCTCCGGCACGACGACCGTGTGGCCCGGGCCCAGGCCGAGTTGTGAGGGAAGCCCGGCGATGAGCTCCTTGGTGCCGATCGCGGGCAGGACGGCGTCGGTCGTCAGGCCGGTGACGCCGTAGCGCCGTGCGAGGGCGCCCACGGCGGCCTGCCGCAGTGCGGGTGTGCCGACGGTCGTGGGATAACCGGGTTCGGCCGCGTCGACGGCGAGCGCCTCGCGGATGACCGGGGCGACCGGGTCGACGGGAGTGCCGACCGTGAGGTCGACGAGCCCGTCGGGGTGAGCCGCCGCGCGGGAGCGCGCCTCGGCGAGGGTGTCCCAGGGGAACACCGGGAGCGCACGCCCGGGCGGTCGACGCTCCGGGCGCGACACCACCGGGTTCACTCCTGGTTCATGGGCGGGAGTGCCTTGATGAACGGCACGTCGTAGTCGACCTTGCCGACCTTGGCCGCCCCGCCCGGCGAACCCAGCTCGACAAAGAAGTCGGCGTTCGCGGCGTTGTACTCGGTCCACTCGTCCGGGACGTCGTCCTCGTAGAAGATGGCCTCCACGGGACAGACCGGCTCACACGCGCCGCAGTCGACACACTCGTCGGGGTGGATGTACAGCATCCGTCCCCCCTCGTAGATGCAGTCGACCGGACACTCCTCGACGCAGGACTTGTCCATCACGTCGACGCACGGCTCTGCGATCGTGTAGGTCACGTCAGCCACCTTCCTCGTAGCGGTATGGCCAGCATCGTATGCCACGACACACTCCGATGCCGAAGCCGCCCCACGCGCGGTTCCGGCTATGTGACGACCGCCACGTGAACGGGGCGCGGCGCGGGCCCGTACAGGGTGTCACGCCGGCGGGCCGGGCGACCGATCCCGGTGGCGATCTCCTCGATCTCCGCCGGCGACTTGGCCGAGCCGTTCTCCGCCCCCGCCATCCGCGAGATGGTCTCCTCCATGAGGGTGCCGCCCAGGTCGTCGGCGCCCGACCGCAGCATCGTCCGCGTGCCCGCCACGCCGAGCTTGACCCAGCTGGTCTGCACGTGGTCGATGGCCCCGTGCAGCATGATCCGCGCCAACGCGTGCACCGCCACGTTCTCCTCGCGCGTCGGCCCGGGACGGGCGGCCCCGGCGAGGTACAACGGGGCGCTGCGGTGCACGAAGGGCAGCGGCACGAACTCCGTGAACCCGCCGGTGCGTTCCTGGATCCCACGCAGGGTCCGCAGGTGCGCCACCCAGTGGCGGGGCGTGTCGACGTGGCCGTACATCATGGTCGAGCTCGAGCGCAGGCCCACCTCGTGAGCGGTGGTGACGATGTCGATCCACTCGGCGGCGGGCAGCTTGCCCTTGGTGAGGACCCAGCGGACCTCGTCGTCGAGGATCTCCGCGGCGGTGCCCGGGATGGTGTCGAGACCGGCGGCCCGCAGCTCGGTGAGCCATTCGCGTACGCCGACCCCGGAGCGCGACGCGCCGTTGGAGATCTCCATGGGGCTGAAGGCGTGGACGTGCATCGACGGCACCCGCTCCTTGACCGCGCGCACGAGGTCGGCGTAGCCGGACACGGGCAGGTCCGGGTCGATCCCACCCTGCATGCACACCTCGGACGCCCCGGTGACGTACGCCTCGTACGCCCGGTCGGCGACCTCGGCGGCGGACAACGAGAACGCGTCGGCATCACCCTTGCGCTGGGCGAACGCGCAGAACCGGCAGCCGGTGTAGCAGATATTGGAGAAGTTGATGTTCCGGTTGACCACGTAGGTGACGGTGTCCCCCACCACGTCGGCGCGGATCCGGTCGGCGAGCCCCGCGACGGCCGCCAGGCCGTCCCCGGTGGCGGTGGCCAGCGCGAGGTACTGCTCATCGGTGAGGCCGGCGGGGTCCGCCTCGGCGGCGCGCAGCGCGGCCACGACCTCGGCGTCGGCCCGCTCGGGGACCAGCGCCGCGGCCCCGAGCTCCGCCGCGCGGGCCCGGATGACGTCCCAGTTGCCGAAGGCCTCGCCGATGTCCGACCGGGTGTCCGTATTGCGGCCCTCGGAGTCGATCGCCGTGTGCAGATCGGTCCGTCCGCTCGAGTCCCAGTCGTCGTCGGGCTCCTGCCAGGGCCGTCCCTGCGGCTGCACCACCTCGTCGTCGTCGCCCGACACGGCCAACCCGCTGGCCGGGTCGGCCAGGGCGCGGACGTGGCCCGCCACCCGCGGGTCGATCCAGGCGTCTCCCCCGCCCACGTAGCGCGGATGGGCGGTGAGGCGCTCGGTGAGCGTCCACCCGCGCGCGGCGAGGTCCGCGGTGAGCTCGTCCAGGTGCGGCCACGGCCGCTCGGGGTTGACGTGGTCAGGGGTCAGGGGCGAAATGCCCCCCAGGTCGTCCACCCCGGCGTCCACCAGCGCCAGCACGTCACCCCGGTCGACGAGGTTGGGCGGTGCCTGCACGGCCACGCGCGGCCCCAGCACGAGTCGCGCCACGGCGATCGCGGCGAGGAACTCGTCCCGGTCGGCGTCGTCGGCCGAGCGCATCGCGGTGTCGGGCTTGGCGCGGAAGTTCTGGACGATCACCTCCTGCAGGTGGCCGAACTCGCGCGCGAGCCCGGCCAGCGTCAGCAGGCTCTCGGCGCGCTCGGTGCGGTTCTCCCCGATCCCCACGAGGATCCCCGTGGTGAACGGCACCGCGAGGCGGCCGGCATCGGTGAGGGTCCGCAGCCGCACGGCCGGGTCCTTGTCGGGGCTGCCGTGGTGGGCGGCGCCCGGGGTGGTGAACAGGCGGGTCGCCGTGGTCTCGAGCATCATGCCCATCGACGGCGCGACGGGCTTGAGCCGCGACAGCTCCGCCCAGCTCATGACGCCGGGGTTGAGGTGCGGCAGCAGGCCGGTCTCCTCGAGCACGCGGATCGCCATGGCGCGCACGTAGTCCAGCGTGGAGGAGAAGCCGCGCGATTCGAGCCACTCGCGCGCCTCGGGCCACCGCTCCTCGGGCCGGTCCCCCAGGGTGAACAGCGCCTCCTTGCAACCGGCCTCCGCGCCGCGGCGGCACAGCTCCACGACCTCATCGGGGTCGAGGAACATGCCCTGTCCGGCCGCGCGGAGCTTGCCCGGCACGGTGACGAACGTGCAGTAGTGACACCGGTCCCGGCACAGGCGGGTGAGCGGGACGAAGACCTTGCGCGAGTAGGTCACCACGCCGGGGCGTCCCTCGTCGACCAGACGCGCGTCCCGACGCGCGGCGGCCAGGGCCATCAGGCGGTCCAGGTCCCCGCCCCGCGCGGCCAGCAGCACCGCGGCCTCGGTCACGTCGAGCGTGAGGCCGTCGGCGGCGCGGCGCAGGGCGCGGCGCATGGCCGACGGCGTGGGCTGGGGATCGGCGGGCGGCACGGCGGGATCCATACCCGCGATGATGCCCCACCGCGGCGGCGGCGAGAGCGGAGCGGTGCTCCAACGGTGGTCACGGGCTTACCGGCGCCAGGCTGGCGTTACTGTTGTCGCCATGCCCGATCACGCAGTGCCCCTCCGCACGAACGGGGACCCCCTGGTCTCCTCCGCGGCGCCCGGCCAGGGGGGCGCCCACGCTCTCCGCGAGCCCCGTCCGGCCGACGACGGCGGCTCCCCCGACGTCGTTCCGGACGCCGGTGACGCCCTGCTCACCTCCAACCGGGTGCTGGTGACCGCGCCGCGGCACCGTATCGAGAAGCGGACCGCGTTGCTGTTCGTGATCGAGGGGATCTGGTCGTGGGCCGTCCTCGCGGGCCTGCAGGTCGCCTGGTTCTACTGGGGTGACAACGTCATGGGCTTCTGGAACTGGGTCGCCCTGGGCGTGACGGTGCCGTTGGCGTTCATGGGCATCGTCGTGGCGCCGTGGTGGCGCTACCTGGTCGCCCGGTGGGACGTGTCGGACACGGCGGTGTGCTCGCGCCAGGGGTGGTGGACCACCCAGTTCCGCATCGCCCCGTTGGCGCGACTGCAGAGCGTGTACACCACGCGGACGCTGTTCGAGCGCTGGTTCGGCCTCGCGACGGTCAACGCTACCACCGCCTCCGCGCAGGGGACGGTGCAGATCCGCGGCCTGAACCTCGCGGACGCCGAGGCGTTGGCGCAGCACCTCATCGCGATCGCCAACCTGGACGCGGGGGACGGGACGTGACCGCGCCCGGCGCGGGGGGACGACCTGACGGCGACGACGACGAGGGCCGCTCCCCCGTCGACACCGCCACCGCCCCGGAGGCGGGACCGGCGGAGGAGGTCCTGGCGGCCGACGAACCCGCGGCGGCGGAGAAGGTCGACCCGGAGGCGCCGTGGGAGCGCCTGTCGTGGCGGATGCTGCTCGTCTATCCGCTCGGGATGCTCACCCGCCTCCTGCCGCTGTTCCTCGTCTCCCTCTGGCTGGGTTCCAACCGGAGCAACTACTGGTTCGAGATCGTCATCGTCTCGATGGTGATCCTCGGTGGCGTGCTGCGGTGGCTCTCGACCAGCTACCAGGTCGGCCGCACGCACATCATCCTGCGCAAGGGCTTCTTCAGCCGCCAGGTCGTCACGGTGGCCCGGCAGCGGATCCGCAGCGTGGACACCGAGTCCGACCTGTTCCACCGGGTCCTGAGGGTCTCGATCGTGGAGGTGGGCACGGGCCGCGCGGACTCGGGTAAGTCGGACGCCGAGCGGTTCCGCCTCGACGCGATCGACACGGCGCTCGTGGAGCCGCTGCGCGACGAGCTGCTCAAGCACCGGCGGGCGCTGGATCCCTCCCTCTCCGAGGAGGACGAGGTCCAGTGGGGGTCGAAGTACGGCGAGGACATCGCGCAGTGGAAGGTCACGTGGGCCCGGTTCGCCCCGTTCTCCTTCATCGGGTTCGGCGTCCTGTTCTCCCTGTGGCTCATCACGTGGCAGATGGGCGACATGCACGACCGGATCATGGACCTCGCGGTGGTCGAGGGCACCATCGCCTGGCTGGACTCGCTGGGGCAGCCGTGGGCGTTCGTGGGCAAGGGCGTCGCCATCTGGGCGGTCGCCGGGGTGCTGGCGGTCATCACCTACGCGATCCGCTACGGCAAGTACGCGCTCACCGACCACGGCCAGCTGCTCTACGTGCAGAACGGTGTCCTGCGCCGTAAGCACCAGGCGCTGGACAAGGCCCGCCTGCGCGGCGTGGAGATGCGCCTGCCGGTGTACCTGCGGATGCTCGGGGGCGGCCGCCTCGAGCCGATCATGACGGGCACCAAGAAGGGTGCCACGGCGTCCACGCTGCTGCCGCAGGCACCGATCAAGGACGTGCGCCGCGTGGCGATCCGCATCCTCGGGGATTCGACGCCGGTGACCGTCCCGCTGCGTCGTCACCCGTGGAAGGCGGCGCGGCGTCGCATCACGCGCGGCCTGCTGCCCTTCTGGATCGTCGCGGGATTGATCGTGCTCGTGCGGATCGACTCCGGCCCGTCCGCCGACATCTGGGTGGAGTGGGGAATCCCGGCCGCGCTCGTGCTCTTCCTGCTGCTCGCGGCGGACCGCATCCGCATGCTCGGGCACGCACTCCTGCCGGGGATGCTCGTCACCTCGCACGGGTCGTGGACCGCCAAGCGGACAATCCTCGAGGCCGACGGGATCATCGGATGGACCGTCACCCAGTCGGTCTTCCAGCGTTCGGCGGGCGTGGCGACGGTGGCGGCGGCGACCCCGGCCGGCAACGGCGTCTACTCCGTGATGGACATCGATGCCGACGAGGCGTGGGCGCTGGCCGAGGCGCTGACGCCGGGCATCACCGACGTCTGGCACCACGACGCCGACCCGGGCGGCCGCGTGTCACCGTCGTTGGGGGTCCGGCGCGGGTGAGACCCGCAGGGTGGCCACCCACAGCGGGATGAGGCCGCCGAAGACCAGCAGCGCCAGACCGCGCAGGCCGACGGGCACCGGCATGTCGCCGCCCGGGCCCAGTTCGAGTGCGACGAGCGTGAGGATCCACACCAGGGCGGGGAACGCCGCGACGATCCTCCGGTCCGACCACGTCGAGGCGACGCGCACCAGGAACAGCGACCAGGCGCCCGCCGCCAGCACGCTGACGGGCATCGGCACGGGGCCCAGGTACATCGTCAGCCATGCCGAGGCCAGCACGCAGCTGGCCGCCGCGCCGATCGCCAGCAGCACCAGGGCGACCCCGAACTCGACCGCCGAGGCGGGCCGGGCCGGGCGGACCGGGTCGGTAACCGTGGGCACGGCGGCCGCACCGGCCGCACCGGCCGCGGCGGTCACGACGCGTCCCCGCGGAGGCCGTCGAACAGACGGGCCGAGCCGGGCTGGCATGTGACGTAGGGCCCGTCGTCGCCGGACCGGTCGTGGGCGATGTACCACTCCACCTGCGGGACGGGCTGCAGGACGCCGTTGGTCAGGGCGAGGAACCACGGCTCCCCCTCGGGCCCGGGCACGAGCTCGAGCTGGGTGGCGTGCCCGGTGAGGGCCTCCAGCTTGGCGGCGTAGTCCGCGTCGTCCAGCGGGACGCGGTGGGTGAGGCGCGAGTCCGGCACGGAGGGCAGTTCCTCCGGTTCGGCGTGACGGAGGTGGGCGGGCGGCTCGGGGTGCGTGCGGTCGAGCTCGGAGCGCGCGGTGACGGTCCACGCCACCCGGTCGGGCCGGTGGGCGGACTCCTCGATCGCGGCGTGCACCACCTCGTGGGCGCGGATGTGGTCCGGGTGTCCGTACCCGCCACGGGGGTCGTAGGTCACGACGAGGTGGGGCCGGACGTCGTCGAGGACCGCCACCATCTCGGCGACGGCCTCGTCACCGGACCGGACGAACGCGCGCGGATGGTGGGCCGACGGCGTGCCGGACATCCCCGAGTCCCGCCAACGGCCGGCCCCGCCGAGGAATCGGGTCCGGTCCACGCCGAGGGCGCGCAGCGCGATCCCGAGTTCTCCGATCCGGTACCCGCCCAGCTGGTCGGCGCGGTCGGCGACGAGCCCGGACAACGCATCTCCGAGGACCTCCCCCTCCTCGCCGAGGGTGCAGGTGATCACGCGGACCTCGGCGCCGGCCGCGACCAGCGCGGCGATCGTGCCACCGGTGGTGATCGCCTCGTCGTCGGGATGAGCGTGCACGAACAGGGCGCGCAGCCCGTCCGCGGCCGGGGTCGCGGGCGTCGGGGTCATCCGGTCCTCCTCCAGGTGCGTGCGGTGTCGAAGACGTCGGTGACCGGACGCGTGGCCTGTGCCCCGCCGTCGGGATCGGTGCCTGACCCGCTCACGTCGACCCCGTCGGTGGCCAGCAGCAGGGTGGGGCGCACGAGCGGCACACGCAGCGCCAGGTCGGCGACGCGTTCTCCCGCGGCGACCAGATCGGGTGTGGCCGTCGGTGCCGATGCGTCCCCGCCGGACACGCCCAACGCGCGGTCGAGCACGGGATCGCAGATCCCGGAGACGTCGGAGGCGCGGGCGGTGGCGTCCCGGCCGATCGTCCGGGGCGGGGAGGTCGGGGCGGTACTGGTCGCGCCGGCGCTCACGGTCGTGTCGGTGGTGCGGCGCTGGCGGCTCCGGCCGGTGTCCGGCTCGGGCGGGGACAGGCTCGGCACGGTCGTGCGGGGCCGGGCCGGTGTCGTGGTCGCCTCCTCCGACGTGGCCGAGCCGGACGTGGACGCGGACGCGGACGCCCCCGATCCCGGTCGGGGAGCGGCCGGGGCGCAGGCGAAGCGGGAGACGGCGGCGAGCTCCGGCTGCCCGTCGGTGCTCTGCCAGCCGACGACGGCGTCGACCAGACCGTGCGGCAACGCGTCGGCGTACAGAGCCGTCGACCCGAGTTCCCACACCCGGGCGCCGATCCCGGCGCCGCGCAGCTGGTCGGCGACGGAGTACGCGGCGGTCACGGCGCGGTCGTCGGTGGCCTCGACGCCGAGCGTGAGGGAGAGCGGGACCTCGTCGCGCTGCCAGCGCGGACCGGTCAGGGCGAAACCGGCTCCCGTCAGCGCGCGTTCGGTCAGCGCGGGATCGGCGGTCGTGGTCACGGCGGACCCGGCCGGGAAAGGATGGGATGTCACCTCGGGCCGCGCCTCCCCCGTGACGACCCGCCCGATCACCTGCGGGTCGAGAGCGGCGGCGACGGCGCGACGGACCGCGGGCTCGGACACGGTCGGGGCGACGGTGTTGAACGCCAGCTCCAGCTGGGCGGTGCCGGCCAACGGCGTGCCCGTCACCCCGGGGACGGTCTCGGAGACGTCCCTGGCCACCGGCGTCGCGGAGACCAGGGCCATCGACCCCGGACCGTCACGCAGGGCCGCCCCGAGCTGGCCGGGGCCGGTGGCGCGGCGGACGACGATCTGCTCGATCTCCGGGGCCCCGGCCCAGTAGCGGTCGTTGCGGACGAACTCGATCTCGCCACGGCCGATGTCGGCCGCACGGATCATGAACGGCCCCGCGCTCATCACCGGCAGCGCCTCCATCGAGCCCTGGAAACCGTCGGGGGCACCCTTGAGGATGTGCGCGGGCAGCATGTGCTGGAAGAGTGACCGCCAGTGCGCGGGTACGGACTCGAAGACGACGTCGACGACCTTGCCGCCGGCGCCGGAGCGCACGTCGACGATCTGCTCGTAACCGGCGGGGTCGACTACGCCGGGCTGACCGGTCATCTGCCGCCACAGGTACTCGAAGTCCTCGGCCGCCACCGGGACGCCGTCGGACCACTGGGCCTGCTGATCGATGGTGTAGCGGATGGTCTCTGGGGCGTCCGGCAGCGGTGCCGCGGACAGCAGCAGGTCGCGGTTGAGGACGGGCTCGCCGTCGACGCCGGGGACGAACGCGCTGGGGAGCAGCAGCGAGGCGACGAGGTCGGTGTCCGCACCCTGGTCGGCGAGGAGGTGTGGGTTGAACCCCGCCTCGACACGGTCGAGCGCGAGGAGGATGCCGCCGTCCGTGAGACTGACGGCCGTGCCGTCGGTGCGGTCGTCGCCCACGACCGTTGGGGGTGGGGGGTCGGCGACGCAGCCGGAGGCGACGACGAGGGCGAGCGCGGCGCCCAGTACGGCGGATGCCCGCCGGCGCGCGTACACCCCCGTCGTCCTCACGGCCTCACCTGCGTCAGCTGACGGACTGCTGCTCGCGGGACTTGGCCTTGCTGCGGGCCTTGGCGCGCTCGGTCGCGGTGAGCGCGACCTTGCGCACGCGGATCGCGTCGGGGCCGACCTCGACGCACTCGTCGCCGGCGCAGAACTCCATGGCCTCCTCGAGCGAGAGGTTGCGGTGCTTCTGCAGCGTCTCGGTGGCGTCGGAGGTGGCCGAGCGCATGTTGGTGAGCTTCTTCTCCTTGGTGATGTTGACGTCCATGTCCTCGGAGCGCGGGTTCTCCCCCACGACGACGCCCTCGTACACCTCGGAGCCGGGCTCGATGAAGAAGTCGCCGCGATCGGCCAGGCCGAGCAGCGCGAACGCGGTGGCCTTGCCCGCGCGGTCGGCCACGAGGGAGCCGGTGTGCCGCGAACGGATCTCCCCGACCCACGGCTCGTAGCCGGCGGACACGGAGTTGGCGATGCCGGAGCCGCGCGTCTCGGTCATGAAGGTCGTGCGGAAGCCGATCAGGCCGCGGGCCGGGACGAGGAACTCCATCCGGACCCACCCGGTGCCGTGGTTGCTCATCTGCTCCATGCGACCCTTGCGTGCGGCCATGAGCTGGGTGACCGCGCCGAGGTACTCCTCGGGCACGTCGATGGTCATGTGCTCCATCGGCTCGTGGACCTTGCCGTCGATGCGCTTGGTGACCACCTGGGGCTTACCCACGGTGAGCTCGAAGCCCTCCCGGCGCATCGTCTCGACCAGGATGGACAGCGCCATCTCACCGCGGCCCTGCACCTCCCAGTCGTCGGGACGCTCGGTGTCGAGCACCTTGAGGGAGACGTTGCCCACGAGCTCCTGGTCGAGGCGCGCCTTGACCATCCGTGCGGTGAGCTTGGTGCCGCCGTTGCGTCCGGCGAGCGGGGACGTGTTGACGCCGATGGTCATGGAGATCGCGGGCTCGTCCACGGTGATGGCGGGCAGCGCGACCGGGTTCTCCGGGTCCGCGAGGGTGTCGCCGATCATGATGTCGCTGATACCGGCCACCGCGACGATGTCGCCGGCCACGGCTTCCTCGGTGGGGACGCGCTCGACGCCCTCGGTCGCGAGGAGCTCGGAGATCCGGACCGACTTGGTCTCCGTCTCGTCGTTCGGCAGATGGTGGATCCACGCGACCTGCTGCCCTTTGCGGAGGCGGCCGTTGTGGATGCGGACCAGGCCGATGCGGCCGAGGAAGTTGGACGCGTCGAGGTTCGTCACGTGCGCCTGCAGCGGGGCGTCGGCGTCGCCACGGGGGGCGGGGATGACGTCGTAGAGGAGCGAGAAGAAATCGTCGAGGTTCTCGGCGTCCGGCTCCTGGCCGTTGGCCGGCTGGGTCGTGGAGGCCTTGCCGGCGCGACCGGAGGCGAACACGACGGGGAGTTCGAGGGCGCGCTCGGCGGCGGCCTGGGCATCGGGGTCCTCGAGGTCCGAGGCGAGGTCCAGCAGGAGGTCCTGGGCCTCCTCCACCACCTCGTCGATGCGGGCGTCCGGGCGGTCGGTCTTGTTGACCACGATGATCACCGGCAGCGACGCGGCGAGCGCCTTACGCAGGACGAAACGGGTCTGGGGCAGCGGACCCTCGGACGAGTCGATGAGCAGCACGACGCCGTCGACCATCGACAGGCCGCGCTCGACCTCACCGCCGAAGTCGGCGTGGCCGGGGGTGTCGATGATGTTGAGGACGAGATCGGCACCGCCGGAACCCGCGCCCGGGCGGCGGACTGCGGTGTTCTTCGCGAGGATCGTGATGCCCTTCTCGCGCTCCAGGTCCCCCGAGTCCATCACGCGGTCCACGAGCTCGGCGCGTTCGTCGAATGCGCCCGACTGGCGCAGCATCGCGTCGACGAGGGTCGTCTTGCCGTGGTCGACGTGCGCGACGATCGCGACGTTACGGAACTCGGTCTGGGCCATACGCTGGGTTCTCCCTCGGAGGCTTTCGGCGCCGAGGCGGCTGGGGTCGCCGCCGGGGCGCGTGGCGCGGGAATCGGCGGGGTCTCCCGCGTGATCCACAAGCGCGTCCGGTCGAGCGCGCGTTGCGTGACCACTTTACCCGTTGATCGGCGCGGCGCCGCTATCCCGACCTCCGCCGGTGCCGTCCGTGCGCGCGCGATGTTATTTACATCACGCACAACATCTGTAACATCAGACCCAGCAAGCTCGCCAATCCGGCTCCGCGTGTCCCCGATACGGGGGCACTGTGAGAACATCGAGCGGTCGCCCGGTCGGCCGCCGACCGGTCCGCCCGCCCCTGCCGAAGAATGGACTCGCCAGTGACCCGCCACTCGCTCAGGACCTCGCTTCAGACCCTCGGCCTCGGAGCCGCCGCCGCCGTCGTGCTGGGGCTAGCCGCCCCCGCCACCGCCGGCGCCCAGTCGCTCGACGAGCTCGGGCGCCCGACCGAGCCCGTCCTCCAGGCGATCGAGGACCTCGCCGCGCAGCAGTGGATCCCCGAGGAGACCCGCGGCACCATCGCCCGTCTCGTCGGTTTCTTCCGCGGCACCGGCGAACCCGGCACGCCGCTGCCGGAAAACGGGCCGGTCCTCGCGCAGTTCGCCTACCCGACCATCATGCAGCATTGCATCGGCGGGGAGCAGACCGCCGTGGGCGCCGCGACCGCGGTGCCCGGCCCCGCCGACCTCCCGCTGCCCGGCATAGCGCCCGGTCATCTCGGTTTCATCTTCACCGCGCTGGGCACCGAAGGGGTCGCCGCCCAGCAGGCCCAGCCCATGACCGTCGACTGGTTCAACATCAACAACGGCCGTCGCGGCACGACCGTCCTGGGATACAACGGCCTCAACGAGGGCGGCCCGGCCACCATCAACGGGGTCGCAGACACCGGCCCCGGGCAGGTGCTCATGCTCCTGCAGGGCGGGGTCACCACAAACCTCGAGAACGGCGGGACCTCCAACTGCGTCGCCTTCCCCACTGTGGGGACCGCGCACGTCAGGTGATCACTGCGCACGACCTCAGGGAGGCCCGATTCGCCCTCGCCGGTGACGGGTCTCTCGTCGTCCTCTCCGGCGCCGGGATGAGCGCCGAGAGCGATGTGCCCACGTTCCGTGACGCGCAGACCGGACTGTGGGAACGCTACGACCCCGCCGCGCTGGCCACCTCGGAGGCGTGGGCGCGCGACCGCGACACGGTGTGGGCCTGGTACCGCTGGCGGGAGAACCTGATCTCCCACGCCCAGCCGAACGCCGGCCATCTCGCGGTGGCCCGCGCCGCGGAGCGCCGCGACGTCATCGTCGTCACTCAGAACGTCGACGACCTGCACGAACGCGCAGGCTCCCCGGTCGTGCACCACGTGCACGGCAGCCTCTTCTCGCACCGGTGCGACACCTGCGGAACGCCGATGGACGTGGGCCCGCCACCCGTGGCGGCCGTCGGCCGTCTCGCACCCCCGCACTGCATCGCCTGCGGCGGCCGGGCCAGACCTGGGATCGTGTGGTTCGGGGAGATGCTCCCCCCGGGCCCCTGGGAGGAGTCGGTAGCCGCGATCGACAGGGCTGCCGCGGTCCTCGTCGTCGGCACCTCCGGGCTGGTCCACCCTGCGGCCTCGCTCCCCGACCTCGCCGCCGAGGCCGGCATACCCGTCGTGGAGGTCAATCCCGGCCCCTCAGGCCTGGCGCCCGCGGTGACCGTCCACGTCCGGGCCACCGCCGGCGAAGCCGTGCCCGAGATCCTCTCCTGACCCGCTGGAGATGGCGTGGACAGGCCCCGTCGGCCGGACTAGCATTCCCGGACGCGGGGTCGTGTTCCCGTGCCGTCGCTCTTCCGACCCGGGAGTGCTCTGATCGGAGGTCACCTGAAGTGTCCGACTCATCCACGAGAACGCCGTCCACGACGTCCGTCGTCGCCGCCGAGGTCCTCGGCACCTTCTGGCTCGTCCTGGGAGGCTGCGGCAGCGCGGTGTTCGCCGCCAAGCAGATCGCCTCGGTCGATGACACCAGCTTCCAGGTGGGCATCGGCTACCTCGGCGTCTCCCTGGCCTTCGGCCTCACCGTCCTCACCGGCGCCTACGCACTCGGCCATATCTCCGGCGGGCACTTCAACCCGGCCGTCACGGTCGGTGCCTGCACGGCTGGACGCCTGCCGTGGGCCAAGGCGCCGCTGTACATCGTGAGCCAGGTCGTGGGCGGCCTCGTCGCCGGCGCCGTGATCTTCCTCGTCGCCAGCGGGAAGGACGGCTGGTCCGCGGCCGGCAACATGGCGGCGAACGGCTACGGGGCGAACTCCCCCGACGGCTACGGCCTCCTCTCGGCACTTGTCATCGAGATCGTGCTCACCGCGGTGTTCGTGTGGGTGATCCTCGGCGCCACCGACCACCGCGCCCCCGCCGGGTTCGCCCCCGCCGCGATCGGCCTCACGCTGACGCTGATCCACCTCATCTCGATCCCCGTCACCAACACCTCGGTGAACCCGGCCCGCTCCACCGCCGTCGCGTTCTTCCACGGTGACGGAGCGCCCGGCCAGCTCTGGCTGTTCTGGGTGGCGCCGATCATCGGCGCCCTGATCGCCGGCGCGCTCTACGGCCCGCTCTTCGGCGAGAAGGTCGGGGCCGCGGTCACCGCGCGAAGCAACGCCTGACCCCCACACACACAAGCGTCGGCCCCGTGGGATCGAATCCCACGGGGCCTTTTCGCTTATCGGTCGCCTGCGCCTAGCGACGCGGGTCGTCGCGGTCGCTCCGGCCGAGGAGCTTGTCCACGATGCCGGGTTTCTCGTCCGGATGGCCCGTGCGGTCGGGGTGGGCCGCCCGGTCGGCGCCACGGCCGTCGTGGCCCGGGCCTTCACGATCGTCGGCCATCGCGTGTCGTCCACCGCCGGTCGCCCCGGCGTCCCGACGCACACCGCCGCCCGCCGTCGCGTCGTGGCCGGCGAGATCGGTGCGGTCGTGGTCCAGACCACCGCGGGCCTGGGTGTCACGGTCCATGCCCTGCCGGGCATAGTCCTGCTGTGTGCTTCCCGATTTCTCGGGGCCGTGCTGGGCCCGGCCCTGCTGTGCGTAGTCCTGACGTGTATCACCGTGGCGGAGATCGTCACCGCCGACCTGGCGGTCCGTCCACCCGGCGTCCTGGTGGCGATCATCGGCACGGTTGGACGCGACCCCGGCGGCGCCCGGACTGACTACTGCGCCACCGGCGCCACCGCCGCGACCGCGGTCGTCGACGCCACGATCATCCAGGGCCCGGTCGTCGCGGCCACGGTCGCCGAGGCCCCGTCCGTCATCGCGGTGGCGGTCGTCGTGGCGGCTACCACCGACCACGTCGTCAGCTCGGTTCTTGGGGTCCAGCTGGTCGGCCCGGTTCTCCATCGAACGAACATCGCGTCGCTGATCGTCGAGGGTGGACCGGTGGTCGTTCGCTTCGGCACGCAGACGATCGGCCTCGGCGGCCTTCGCCTTGGCCTCTTGCTCGGCCGCGCCCGCGCGATGCTCGTGCTCCTCGACGACCGAGCGCTTCTGCTCCAGCTGCGCCTCCCGCTCGCGTGCGTCCCGCCGGAGCTCGGCCGCCTCGGCGAGCTTCTTTTTGTTCCTGCTCTTGACTGCTACCGCGACGAGCACGACGATCAGGATCACCGCGATGACCGCGATGATGATCCAGATGACGGGATCCATGGGTGCCTCCGTAGTTGGGGTCACTGACGTCCGGACCGTAACTCCGGTCACAACGCGGCGCCACCGGATCACTCACGTGCCGCCGCCCCGGCTCCGGCGCCGGAGCCGGGCCAACGCCCACCATGCGTACCCGATGGCGGAGAAGATCACGAGCAGTGCCACCAGGACCATGATCGGCGCGGAGATCGCCACCAGACTCAGACCGAGCGCCGACACGTCCTCGACCGAGGACGGGACGGGCGCGGCGGCACCTGCGGGCCCCGTGTTGGCGACGGTGCGGGCGGCGGCGGACAGCCCCATCCCGGTCAGGATGACGTTCATCGGCTCATTGTTCCGCGCCGCGACTTCTCGGTGACTAATGCACGGTACGGGGCAGCAGGCCCGCCTCCCTGGCCTCGCGGCTCAACCGCTCGCGGTGGTCCGGGTGCGCGACGTCGATGAGCGCGGCGGCTCGCTGGGATACGGACTTGCCGCGCAGCGACGCGATCCCGTACTCGGTCACCACGTTCTCGATGATGTTCTTGTGGGTGGTGACCGGGCTGCCCGGCGTGAGGGAGAGGGTGATGCGGCTGATCCCCTTGGAGGTCTGGGAGGGGGTGACGATGAAGCCGTGCCCTCCCGGCGAGAAGGTGCAGCCCCGGGCGAAATCCGCCTGCCCGCCCGCGCCCGACCAGTACCGGCCGGCGATCGTCTCGGAGGCGGCCTGCCCGTAGAGATCGACTTCGCTCGTCGCGTTGACCGAGTAGAGGTTGTGCTCCTGCCCGATTACCCGCGGGTCGTTGACGATGTCCACCGGCAGCATCGCCACCGATGGGTTGTTGTGCAGCCAGTCCATCAGCTTCTGGGAGCCGACAGCGAAGGTCGTGACGTGCTTGTAGGGGCGGCCGGTCTTCCTGGAACCGTCGATCACGCCTGCGTTGACGAGGTCCATGACGCCATCGGAGAGCGCCTCGGTGTGGATGCCGAGGTTCTTGTGACCGGTCAGCCGTGAGAGGAACGCGTTGGGCAACTTCCCCACGCCGAGCTGCAGGCACGCGCCGTCGGGGACGCGCTCGGCGATCCGGTCGGCGATCGCGTTCTCGATCTCGCCGGGCACCGATGGCTCGGTGGTGATCAGCGGTACGTCATTGCGGGTCACCCCCACGACCTGCGAGATGTGGATGTGGTTGCGGCCGAAGGTCCGCGGCATGTTGGCGTTGACCTCGACGAAAAACGGCACCTGCCCGATGAACGAGGCCACGTAGTCGGCGTTGGTGCCCATCGAGAAGAAGCCGTGTTCGTCGATCTCCGACACGGTGGTGATCGCCAGACCGGGGGGACTGAACTCGCGCAGAGTGGCCGGGATCTTGGCGAAGTCCACAGGAATGAGGTCGCAGTGGCCCTCGTGGAAGTTCTTCCGCGAACCGGGCCCCAGGAAGTAGTCGACGTGGCGCAGCCGACCGGGATACGCCCCCTCCATGAAGGGCAGCGACTCCCACGGGTCCATGTGGTGCACCGTGACGTCCGTCAATCCGTCCGCCCCGGCGTCCAGGGCCCGCAGGAGCGCCGGGGGCGCGGCGTTCTGTATCGGCGAGATGACGTGCATCCCCGGCGTCACGTGGTCGAGGACCGCCTCCGCGGGCAGCTCCTCGTACTCGACCGTCCTCATCGCGGGCACCTGCTCTCGGTGGTCGGGGTCAGCGCGACGCCGGGGCCCCGGCACCACCGGGTCTCAGCTCAACGCCGGGACGACCTCTCGCTCGAACAGCTCGAGACCCGAGGTGTCTGTCGCGATCTCCGGGAAGTAGAAGATGCCGTAGTCCATACCCAGGTCCCGCAGCGCGGTGAGCTTGTCGACGATCTGCCCCGGCGTCCCGACGCCGGGCAGGCCCCGGTACGCCCCCAGCTGGCGATCCGCCTCGTCCGCGCCCACGTGACGAGCCATGCGGTCGCGGAGTGAGGCCAGCCGGTCGGCGACCTCCTTCTCCGTCTCGCCGATGGCCACGTTGTAGTTGGCCGTCATGGTGATCTCCGCCGGGTCGCGGCCCAGATCCGCGCAGTGGCCTCGCAGGACCTCCGCCTTGTGGGCGAAGCCGTCCGGGGTGCCGTCGAAGTTCGTGTAGTCGGCGTACCGGGCGGCGATCCGCAGGGTCTTGCGCTCTCCCCCGCCCGCGACCCAGACGGGGATGCCGCCCGGCTGCAGCGGCTGCGGCTGCACGATCGCCCCGTCCACCCGGTAGTGCTCGCCCTCCAGGGAGACGACGCCCTGCGCCCACGCCTCGCGCATGATGCGCACGCCCTCGTCGAGCATTCCCAGTCGTTCACCGGCGGACGGGAAGCCGTAGCCGTACGCGCGCCACTCGTGCTCGTACCACCCCGCGCCGATCCCCATCTCGACCCGGCCACCGGAGATGTGGTCGACCGTCGCGGCGATCTTCGCGAGCAGGGCCGGGTTGCGATACCCGAGACACGTGCACATCTGGCCGAGCCGCACCCGCGAGGTCACCGCACCGAGCGCCGACATCAGGCTCCACGCCTCATGGGTCGCCTCGGACGACGTCAGGGGCGAGGTGTGCATATGGTCGTAGACCCAGACCGACTCCCACGGGCCGGCGTCGGCTCGGGCGGCGAGATCGGAGATCACGGGCCAGTGGCGGTCGGCCGGCACGTCTACCAGATCGAGGCGCCAGCCCTGGGGCAGGAAGAGACCGAATCGCATGGCACGAGCGTAGCGTCGCACCGGCGGTTCCCGGCGGGATCGAACCGGCCGGGCCCGATCCCCCCGGCGCCCGGCCCATGTCAGACGCTGGAGTCCTCGTCGTCGTCGGGGGGATCCAGCCTCCCCGCCTCCAGGGTGAAGCCGGGCGGCCGCGCCCCGTCCCGCGCGGCGCCCAGCAGCGCCACCCGGACAGTGGACTCGTCGGCACCCGGCTGCGGCTCCCCGATGCGCGCATCGGCCGGCACCTCGACCCCGGCGTCGACGACGGCGGTCTCCACCCGCGCCCCGGAACGCACCACGGCGCCGGGCAGGATCACACTGTCGCGGACCCGGGCGCCCTCCTCGACGACGACTCCGGAACCGATGACCGAATGCTCCACGACGCCGCACACGACCGCGCCGTGACCCACCAGCGACGTCGTCAGCCGGGCGTCCGGGCCCGTCCTGGCCGGTCCGCTGAACGTCGAGGCGGTCCGCAACGTCCAGCCCGGGACGTCGAGCTCGTACGCGGGAGGCTCGCCGAGCAGATCCATGTGCCCCGCCCAGTACGACTCGACGGTGCCCACGTCGCGCCAGTACTCGTCGTGGCGCCACTCCCGGGCCCGCCCGGCCCCGACCATCGCCGGAAGGACGTTGTCGCCGATGTCGCCCATGTCGGCGCCGTCCCCGTCATCGCCGTCGGCGGCGGCGTCCGCGTGCGCCTTCTCGAGGTAGCGGATCAGGGCGGCGGTGTCGAAGGCGAAGATCTCCGCGCAGATGAGGTCGGTGGCCGGGTCGTCGGGCTTGTACGCGTAGTCGGTGATCGTGCCGTCGTCGGCCACGCGAACCACCCCGTAGCGCCCGGCGTCCCCGGGATCGACCCGGGTGGTGACCATGGTGACCTCCGCGGAGGACTCCAGGTGGTCGCGGACCAGACGGTCGTAGTCGAGGCGGTACACCGCGTCGGCGCTGACCACGACGGTCACCTCGGGAGCCGCTTCGCGCAGCGGTCCGACCTGCTTCCACAGAGCGTCGGCCGTCCCCGAGTGGAACCCGTCGCGGCCGGTGCCCTGCGACGGGTGCAGCACGAGCAGTCCCCCCTCCAGACGATCGAGATCCCACGGACGGCCGCTGCGCAGGTGAGAACCCAGTGACACCGGGTGGAACTGTTGGACCACCCAGACATCTCTCAGGCCCGAGTTGGCCGCGTTGCTCAACGGGAAGTCGATGAGCTGGTATCCGCCCCCGTAGGGCACGGCCGGCTTGGCCCTGTCCCGGGTGAGAGCGCGGAGGCGGGATCCCGCGCCACCAGCGAGGACGATCGTGACCACGGACAGCGGCGCCATGCGGGGACTCCTTTCCGGGCGGGGGCGGGATCCCCGCCACCTCTGAGAACGACACTGTAGCCGGGGCGGTCTGACGCACCTACTGGTCGCCGGGAGACCCGTGCCGGGCTCAGGCCGTCGACATCGCCACGCCGCGCGCGTCCGGGGCTTCTTCTCCGTCGAAGTACAGAGCCACATGACGTCCGGCGACCTCGGCGACCTGCATCTCCATGTCGTAGACCGCCTTGAGGACGTCTGTCCGCATGATCTCGGCCGGGGTACCGTGGGAGACGATCCGGCCGTCCTTCATGGCGATGATCCGGTCGGAGTACGCGGCGGCGATGTTGATGTCGTGGATGACGAGCACGATGGTCTTCGCCCGCTCCGCCGCGGTGCGACGCAGCAGTCGCATGATCGCGGTGGCGTGCCGGAGATCGAGGTTGTTGAGCGGCTCGTCCAGCAGGACGTAGTCCGTGTCCTGCGCCAGCACCATCGCGATGTGGGCGCGCTGACGCTGGCCGCCCGACAGTTCGTCGAGATACCTGTCGGCGAGGTCCTCGAGTTCCATCGCCCCCAGTGCGTAGTCGATGTGTTCGGCGTCGTCCGGACCGGGGCGGCCGCCGTTGTGGGGGAATCGTCCGAACCCCACGAGTTCACGCACCGTGAGCCGGATGGAGACGGCGTTCTCCTGACGGAGCACGGCGAGGCGGCGAGCCAACTCACGTCCCCCGTTGACAGACACGTCGACCCCGTCGACGAGCACTGTTCCGGAATCCGCTGGCTGGAGGCGGCTCATGACACCGAGAAGAGTCGACTTGCCCGCACCGTTGGGACCGATGAGCGACGTGACGCCGCCCTGCGCGAAACACGCCGTGACGTCGTGGAGAACCGGGGTGTCACCGTAGGAGGAGCACACCGACCGCGCCTCGATGCCGCACCCGGCCGCCCACCGGGCGTCACCGGATCGGTCGCCGCGGCGTCGGAACGGGAGAAGGGACATGTCGTGCCTCGCTTTCAGCGTGCGCGGTTGGTCAGGAGCAGGAACAGGAACAGGAGACCACCGGCGAACTCGATGACGATGCTCAGCGCGGACTCGACGCCGAGAGCGCCGAGGGCCATCTCGCCGCCCGCCAGGGCGATCACACCCAGCAGAGAGGCCACCGGCAGGGTGTACCGGTGCAGTGTGGTGCCGAGTAGCGCGTACGCCGCGTTGGCGACGATGAGCCCGAAGAACATCACGGGACCGATCAGGGCGGTGGACGCCGAGACGAGGAAGGAGACCACCACGAGGACCACGATCGTGACCCGTCGGTGGTTCACGCCGAGCGCGACGGCGGGGTCGCGCCCCAGAAGCATCACGTCGAGCCGGCGACCGAGGACCGCCACGACGATGACGCCCGCCACCACGATGGCCCCGCAGGCCGCGAGCACGTCGAGTTGAACCCCGCGGAAGCTCGCGAACATCGCGTCCTGGACCTGAAGGTAGGCCGCCGGGTCCAGCAGACGCTGGAAGAACGTGGACGCCGAGCGGAAGAAGACCCCGAACACCACGCCCACCAGAAGCAGGAGGTGGATGTCGGTCTTGCGGCCCCCGAGAAGCCACAGGTACAACGACGTCGACGCGACCACCATGATCGCGGTCTGGCCGAGGAACCCCGCCAGACCACCGCTCGTCAGTCCCCCGATCACCGCCGCGTCGCGCGGGATCATGAAGAACACAAGCATCGTCTGGATGAGCAGGTAGAGCGAGTCGAATCCCATCAGTGCCGGCGTGAGGATCCGGTTGCCGGTGACGGTCTGGAAGAGCACCGTCGAGACCCCGACCGCGACCGAGACCAGGACGATCGCCACGGCGTGACGCGATAGGCGGTCGAGAGAGTAGGTCCACGCCTTGGAGCCGACGGTGCCCGGTAGGCCGGAGAGCACGAGGGCCACGAGGGCCACGACGGCCAGTGCGGCGCACACGAGCGTCACGATCCACCGTCGCCGGTGGTCGGCCTCGGCCCGGGTCCGTCCCCGGGACAGACTGTTCGGCGGCGCGACGAGGATGGCGTTCTCAGGCATTGCGCACCCCCCGCAGCATCATGGCGAGGAACACGGCGCCGCCGAGGATCCCGACTATCGTGCCCACGGGTACCTCGCCGGCGCCGGGGGCACCACCGGCGAACAACCCGGGGAGCGACCTACCCACCATGTCGCAGACCAGGACCGTGACCGCACCGAGAAGCGCGACGAGCGGCAGGCCACGGCGGGCGTCGTCGCCCACCAGGCGGGAGACCACGTTGGGCACGACGAGCCCGAGCAGCGGAAGTGCGCCGACGGTGACCACCACGACCGCCGCGACCGCGGCCACGATGGCCATCCCGGCGCCGACCACGGTCTTGTGGTCGAGTCCGAGGCCGGTCGAAACGTCCTCGCCCAGACCCGCGACAGTGAATCGGTCCGCGGCGACGTAGGCGAGGACGCCGAGCACTCCCACCAGCCACAGCAATTCGTACCGCCCCGCCAGGACCGCGGAGAAGTCGGCGAGCATCCACGAGTTGAGCATCTGGAGCAGATCGCGGGACAGGGCCAGGAAAGCCGCGACGGCACCGATCACGGACCCGAGCATGATGCCGATGAGTGGGACAACGAACGAATCCGACACCGGTACCCGCCGGATGCAGGCGAGGAAGAGGGCGGTCCCGGCGAGGGCGAACACCATGGCCACGAGCATCTTGGCAACGATCGGTGCACCCGGCGCGATGATCGCCACCACCACCAGGCCGAGCCCGGCGGACTCGACGGTTCCGGCGGTCGACGGCTCGACGAACCGGTTTCGGGTGAGCAGTTGCATGAGCAGACCCGCGATCGCCAGCGACGCCCCCGCGAGGGCGGCAGCAGCGGTACGCGGGAGGCGGGCCTCGACGAGGTACACACGGTGCGCTTCGGTGAGTCCACCCGTGAGGGCGTCCCACACGGTGATGTCCGCTGCGCCGACGAACACGCTCGCCACGAGCGAGATCACGAGCGCGGCGACGCCGAGCGCCGGCCACAGCGAGTAACGCTGCGGTCGGCGCTCGGCCAGGGTCGTCGTCATCTGCGGTGGCTGCCTACCGTCAGGAGACGGCGGAGTCGATCTCGTCGATCATCGACTCGAGGACGCCGAGCCCGCCCCCGACGAGGTACCAGTTCTGGCCGTCCAGGAAGTGGACGTTGTCGTTGACCGCAGCCGAGGTCCGGTTGAAGAGCGGGTTGTCGAGCAGGGCCGCGGCGGCCTCACCCTCGGCACCGATCGCCGCGTCCCGATCGATGACGAAGACGTGGTCGGGATTCAGCTCGGCGATCTGCTCCCAGCTGAGCGGGGCACCGTGGCTGCCCTCCGCCTCGAGTTCACCTGCAGGCGACATCCCGAGCTCGTTGAAGATCAGATCGAAGCGCGAGCCCGGTCCGTACCCGGTCACCTTGCCGCCGGACGTCATCAGGACGAGGGCCGTGCCCGCCCCCTCCGCCTTGGCCCGGGTCTCGGCCACCATCTCGTCGATCTCGGCGAGCTCATCGACAGCCTTGTCCTCGGCTCCGAACAGCGCCGCGATCTCCTCGACCTTGGCGCGGTTCGACGCGATCGTGTCGGATGTGTCCGGATCTCCGGCGATCACCTGGTCGGAGATCTTCGCGAACTCCGGCTCCATCTCCCGGGTGCGGTTACCGAACAGGATCAGGTCGGGTCCCAGTTCGGCGATGACGTCCATCTTCGGCTCCTTGAGGCTGCCGATGTCCGTGTACTCGTCTCCCGCGTACACGTCCAACGCCGCCGGGAAGACTCCGGTCTTCACCAGACCGATGACCCGATCCTCCAGGTCGAGCGCATCCAGGGTGTCGGCCGCCGCGTGACTCGTGAGCACCACCCGGGTCGGTCCCTCCCCCTCGGCGCCGGCGGACTGTGCGTCCGAGCTGCCGCACGCAGTGAGCGCGCCACCGGTCAACGCGATCGCTGCCGTTGCGGCGGCGATCTTGGGGAATCGCTTCATGTCACTCCAGGGATAGTTCGGAAGGTTAGCCTCACCTTAACCGCACGAATCATCGATAGGCAAGTTGAAAGTATGGCTTGCCTCACTTAACACGCACCACGCCTCTTCCTCGAACCCTGCGACCGTGGTGCGTCCCGCCCGGCGGCATCGAGGAGACCGGATGCGGGAAGGCCCCGGATTCAGGACAATCAGAGTCATGACCGAACGACAGTACGACCAGGACACCGACGGTGACTACGACGAGAACACGCTCGACGGTAGCGAGGGTCTCGACGCCGACGTCATCACCACGGACAACGAGGACCTGACCGTCGACCCGCCGGAGACGTGGAAGCCGATCGAGGAGAACCACGACCTCGACGACAAGCTCGCGGCCGAGCGTCCGGACGTCGACAGCCCGGAGCCGGAGGACGAGGGGGTCTCGCCAGAGCCCCGCGACGAGATCGACGAGCTCGACCCGGACGGCGAGACCCGGGTCCTCGGCGAGGCCTGACCGAAGCGACCGACCGCGGGGGTGTCGCCGTGAGCGTCCCGGATATCGCGGCGGCGATGCGCGCCCAGGACCGCCGTCGCTTCCTCCCGCCGGAGGTCGTCGGAGACCACGCCCTCGACGCTCCGCTGCCGATCGGGTACGGGCAGACCAACTCGCAACCGTCCACCGTGGCGGACATGCTGACCCTCCTCGAGCCGTTCCCCGGTATGCGGGCGCTCGACGTGGGGTCCGGTAGCGGATGGACTTCCGCGATCCTCGGCGAGCTCGGCGGGCCGGACTCGGAGGTCCGCGCCGTCGAACTCGTCCCGGAGCTGGTGGAAAGTTCCCGCGAGGCGATCGACCAACCGTGGGTCCATGTCCACCACGCCGAACCGGGGGCACTCGGCCTCCCCGGGCACGCGCCGTTCGACCGCATCCTCGTCTCCGCGATGGCCGACGACCTCCCCCGCGAGCTCGTCGGCCAGCTCGGCGAGAACGGGATCATGGTCGCGCCGTGGGCGAACCGGATGCACCGGGTGCGGCGATCGGGCGCCGACCTCGAGATCAGCGAGCACGGCGGTTACCGGTTCGTGCCCTTGATCCACACCCGATTCCGACCAGCATGATCCGGCAACTATCCTGGGACGCAGATCATCCACCTGCACACCCAGGAGCCGTCGATGGCCGACTTCCTCTACGAGGACCTTCTTCCCGTCGGGGAGGACACCACCGAGTACCGCCTTCTCACCACCGAGGGCGTCTCGACAGTGCAGGGCCCCGACGGCATGACGTTCCTCAAGGTGGACCCCGAGGCCATCCGCCTGCTCACCGAGACGGCGATGCACGATATCTCCCACTACCTCCGTAGTGACCATCTCGCGCAGGTCGCCAAGATCCTCGACGACCCCGAGGCCAGTGACAACGACAAGTTCGTCGCGCTGGACCTGCTGAAGAACGCCAACATCGCCGCCGGCGGCGTGCTGCCCATGTGCCAGGACACCGGCACGGCCATCGTCAAGGGTGAACGCGGCCAGCATGTGCTGACCCCCGGCCCGGACGAGGAGGCGGTCGCCCGCGGCGTCTACGACGCGTTCACCCGGCTCAACCTGCGCTACTCGCAGAACGCGCCCCTCACCATGTGGGACGAGAAGAACACCGGTTCCAACCTGCCCGCGCAGATCGAGATCGGCGCCAACACCACGCCCGGATCCGGATGCGCTTACAAGTTCCTCTTCATGGCCAAGGGCGGCGGGTCGGCCAACAAGTCGTTCCTGTACCAGGAGACCAAGGCGATCCTGAACCCCGAGCGGATGATGCAGTTCATCGAGGAGAAGATCCGCTCCCTCGGCACCGCCGCGTGCCCGCCATATCACCTCGCGATCGTCGTGGGCGGCACGTCGGCGGAGTTCGCGCTCAAGACCGCCAAGCTGGCCTCCGCGCACTACCTCGACGAGCTGCCCCGCGAGGGCGCGATGACCGGTCGTGGATTCCGCGACACGGATCTCGAGGAGAAGGTCTTCGAGCTCACCCAGCAGATCGGCATCGGCGCACAGTTCGGCGGCAAGTACTTCTGCCACGACGTGCGCGTGGTCCGGCTGCCCCGACACGGGGCCTCGCTGCCCGTCGCGATCGCCGTGTCCTGCTCCGCCGACCGTCAGGCCAAGGCCAAGATCACCCCGGAGGGCGTGTTCCTCGAGCAGCTCGAGTTCAACCCGGGGCAGTACCTGCCGGCCACCACCGACGCGGAGCTCGACGCCGCGACCGACGGCGTGTCCGGCACGGGCAAGGGCGCGGCGGTGAGGATCGATCTCAACCGGCCGATGCCGGAGATCCTGGCCGAGCTGAGCAAGCACCCGGTCAAGACGCGGCTCTCGCTGACCGGTCCGCTGGTCGTGGCGCGCGACATCGCGCACTCCAAGATCAAGGAGCGCCTGGACGCGGGCGAGGAGATGCCGCAGTACCTCAAGGACCACCCCGTGTATTACGCGGGTCCGGCCAAGACGCCGGAGGGCATGCCGTCGGGGTCCTTCGGCCCCACGACGGCCGGACGGATGGACTCCTACGTCGAGCAGTTCCAGGCCGCCGGCGGCTCGATGGTCATGCTGGCCAAGGGCAACCGCTCCAAGCAGGTCACCGACGCGTGCGCGACGTACGGCGGCTTCTACCTGGGCTCGATCGGCGGCCCGGCCGCTCGCCTGGCGCAGGACTGCATCAAGCACGTCGAGATCATCGAGTACGAGGAACTCGGCATGGAGGCGGTGTGGAAGATCGAGGTCGAGGACTTCCCCGCGTTCATCGTGGTCGACGACAAGGGCGAGGACTTCTTCGCCCACACCGGTGAGGTCACGCTGACGATCGGCAAGCGCCCCGGGCTCTGATCCGTCCTCCCGGCCGTCGTCCGCGCAGCTCAGTCCCCGCGGGCGGCGGCCTCGAGAGTGGCGACGTCGAGCTTGACCATGCTCATCATCGCGGTGAACGCGCGTCGCGCCGCCTCGGGGTCGTCGCCGCGGGCCAGGTCGTAGAGCATGTGCGGGGTGACCTGCCAACGGACCCCGTATCGGTCGATGAGCCAGCCGCACTGGACCTCCCGACCGCCGCCGGCGAGGAGTCGGTTCCAGTAGTGGTCCAGTTCCTTCTGGGTGTCGCACCGGATCTCGAGGGATACCGCGTCCGTGTACTCCGGAGGCGTGAGAACTCGGCGGCCTCCTGCGCTTCGGTGGCGAACCACAGGCAGGTGCTCATCTGGGCCATCGTGTTCCCCTCCGCGGTGCCGGAGACGCGGGGCCCCGGCGGTGCCCTTCAGTGTGCGCCGGTGCGCCTCAGCCGGGAAAGCCGTTCGGCGTTGCGGTTTCGGCCACGGTCCCACTACGGCACGGGCGACTAGGATCGGCGCCATGGACAGGATCACGCGTATCCTCGCCCCTCTGGCCCTGGCCGCGGTCACCGGCGCCACCCTGGTGGCCTGCTCGTCCGCCGACGGCCCCACCGGTGGGGACTCCGCCGCGCCGGCGTCACCGACCGCGGTGACGACGGCGGAGACGGCGACGACGACGAGCTCCACCCCCGTACCCGGGTCCGCGGGCTCCCCGGTCGACATCCCGGCGGCGGTGGCACAGCGCTGGGAGGAACTCGGTGGCGAGCAGGGCATGCTCGGCCGGGTGACGGGGCCCGCTACGGAGGTGGAGGGTGGTTCGGTCGTCGATTTCGAACGGGGTGCGATCGTCCTGACTCCCCGGGGCCGCCCATTCGTCGTCCAGGGCGAGATCCTCGCCGCCTACCGCGAGGCGGGCGGCCCGGCGGGCGATCTCGGCTTCCCCACGGCGGACGAGGCGACCACGGACGGCGGCTGGATCTCCACGTTCGAGGGAGGCGTCATCACCTACCTCGACGGGGTCGCGGAGGTCGAGACCGACTGACCCGGGCGGGCCCGGCGCTCACGGCGCCGATATCGTCCAGTCGTGACGTCCGCCCCCTCCCCGACACCTCCCCCGACCGCCGGCGGCGTCCCGGCCACGATGCTCGTCGCGCTGGCGTTCACCGGGGCGATCGGCCCCTTCGCCACCGACACCTACCTGCCGGCGCTGCCGCTGATCGTCGACGAGTTCGGGGTCACCGCCTCGACCGCGCAACTCACACTCACGGCGTTCATGGTGTCGCTGGCGCTGGGCCAGCTGGTGATCGGCCCGATCTCGGACCGGACGGGCCGCCGGACCCTCCTCCTGGCGGGCGCGATCGGCACCGCACTCGCGGCCGTCGTCTGCGCACTCGCCCCCGCGATCTGGGTGCTGCTGGCCGGGAGGGTGGCCCAGGGCTTCTTCGGCGCCGCCGGCGTCGTGCTGGCCAAGGCCGTGATCGTCGACGTGGGCCGGGGCGACGGGGTGGCCAAGGCGTTCGCGACGCTCATGGCCATCCAGTCCGTCGCCCCGGTGATCGCCCCGCTCGTCGGCGGCGCGGTGGTGCCCTTCGGCGGCTGGCGGGGCGTGTTCTGGTTGCTCGCCGCACTGGCCGCCGTCACGGCCGTCGGCGTGGCCGTGGCCGTGCCCGAGTCGTTGCCGGCCGCGGACCGTCGCGCCGGCGGCGTGCGCGCGGCCCTCTCCGGCATGCGGGCCGTGGCCACGCACGGGCCGTTCGCCGCCCGTGTGTCGGTGTTCGTGTTCACCTTCGGCGTCCTGTTCGCCTACATCTCGGCCAGCCCGTTCATCTACCAGGACATGGTGGGCCTGTCGCCCACCGCCTACGCGATCGCCTTCACCGTCAACGCACTGGGCATCCTCGTGTCGAACCTCGCGGGCGCGCGGCTGGTGGGCAGGTTCGCACCGGAGAAGCTCATGGGCACCGGGGTGGTGGGCATGGTCGTGGCGATCGTGTTCCTCGTCGTCGTCGTCACCCTCTCCCCCGCCGGCACCCTCTCGCTGGCGCCGGTCACGGTCGGGTTCATCGTGCTCACTCTGTCGATCGGCACGGTCCTGCCCAACGCGGTGGCCCTGGCCATGCAGGCCACCGGCGGCAACTCCGGCGCCGGGTCGGCACTGCTCGGCGCCGCCCAGTTCAGCCTGGCCGCGGTGGTCTCGCCACTGACCGGGCTCGCCGGACCGCACTCGGCCGTCCCCATGCTCGCGGTGATGGGCACATGCGCGACGATCGCCGTGGTGGCCGCGTGGGCGATTCTCAGCCGGCCAGGGCGCGCCACGTGAGCGCCGCCGCCAGCGCGCCGACGGCGTTGAACGCCCAGTGCAGGCCGATCGGTGCGAGCAGGCTCCGGCTGCGGCGGCGGATCCAGATGAATCCCGCGCCCGCCACGGACGTCGCGGTCACCGCCAGGCCTATCCCGGCCAGCTGACCGACCGGCCCCGTTCCCAGGACCTCGGCCAGCCCGGCGTTGCCGGCCGTCAGGCCCAACGACGACGTGACGTGCCACAGACCGAACGCCAGTGAGCCGATCACGAAGACCCCGGTGGTGCCGAAGGTGCGCTCGAGGGCACCCTGCAGGACGCCCCGGAACGCGAACTCCTCCGGCAGGACGGTCATCAGCGGGATGAGCACGAGCGCCGAGAACACCGCCATCCGCAGGTCCGAGTAGCGCTCGGAGAGGAAGAACGGGCTGGTCGCCGGGATCAGACACCCGGCCGTCACCACCGCGGCCACGGCCACGGTCGCGGCGAGGCCGTACGCCAGTCCGCGCGGCATGTGCCGCAGGGACAGGCCCAACTCGGCCCACTGCATGCCGCGCACCTTGACCACCACGACCATCACGAGCACGGCCAACGGAACGATCCAGTCGCGGTACGGCAGCCCCGCCAGATTCGCGGTGAGGTTGATGGCCACCAACGTCCCCAGCACCCCGACGACCCCGACCACCCCCCGGAGGCGAGAGCGGTCGAACGGGACGCGGTCGTACATGATGCGGTCGTGCGGTGACATCGTCCCGACGATACCTCGCGCCGCACGGTCGTGGGCACCGGTCACCGCGGGCACCGCTACGACGCCCGCGACCCCCACGCTGCGCTGGGTCCTCGACGCCCCGGGACTGAGCGTTACCCTGGGACGACCCGGCCTCGCGGTCGGACCCGTCCGCGGGGTCATGCCCGCCCGCCCGAAATGAGGTCTTCCATGGCCGGTGGACTCGCCGCCCTGCTCGACGACGTCGCTGTACTCGCACGCATGGCCGCCGCCAGCGCCGACGATGTCGCGGCCGCCGCGGGACGGGCCAGCGTCAAGGCCGCCGGAGTCGTGGTCGACGACACCGCCGTCACGCCCCAGTACGTGCGCGACGTCGATCCGTCGCGCGAACTGCCCATCATCCGCAAGATCGCGCTCGGATCGCTGGGCAACAAGGCGATCATCATCGTCTTCGCGCTCCTGCTCAGCCAGTTCGTCCCGTGGCTCCTCACCCCGATCCTCATGCTCGGCGGCCTCTACCTCTGCTACGAGGGCGCCGAGAAGGTGTGGGAACGTGTCTCGGGACACCACGAGGAGGCCGCGCCCGTCGTGGAGAAGGGCCCCGAGGCCGAAGCGCGGATGGTGCGCAGCGCGGTGACCACCGACTTCATCCTCAGCGCCGAGATCATGGTGATCGCCCTCAACGAGGTCGCGTCCGAGTCGTTCTGGTCGCGGGGGGTCATCCTCGTGGTGGTGGGCCTGGCGATCACGGCGCTCGTCTACGGTGTCGTCGCGATGATCGTGAAGATGGACGACATCGGGCTGCACCTCGCGGCCAAGGACTCCCCCGGCATCCAACGGTTCGGCCGCAACCTGGTCAAGGCGATGCCGACCGTACTCGAGGTGATCTCGTTCGTCGGCATGCTCGCGATGCTGTGGGTCGGCGGACACATCCTTCTCGTGGGCCTCGGCGAGCTCGGTGTGACCGCGCCGTACGACCTCGTGCACGTCCTGGCGGAGCCCGCGGCCGGCGTCGCCGGCGTGGGCGCCGTACTCGGATGGCTGGTCGACACGGCGTGCGCCCTCGTCTTCGGCCTCGCCGTGGGTGCGGTGATCGTCGCGGTCATGCACCTGATCCCCCGGCGGGGATCCGGTGACGGACACCGCGATGCGCCTCGCGGCGGCGGCGTTGCCGGCGGCGGCGACCCGCGGGCGACCGAGGGGACGGGACGGGAGACCGATCGCTGATGCTCCTCACCGTCGGACACGGCCGACTCGACCGCGACGAACTAGCCCGCCTGCTCCGCGGCGCCGGGGTCGAGCTCCTCGTGGACATCCGGAGGTTCCCCGGTAGCCGTGCCAACGAGGCGGCGGCCAAGGGCGCCGTTCCCGAGATCGTCGGGGAGGCCGGCATCGACTACCGCTGGGAGGAGGCCCTCGGCGGGCGCCGACACCTCGATGCCGAACAACGACGGCGGTCGCCCGACACATGGTGGCGCGTGGAGGCGTTCCGGGCGTACAGCGCCTGGACCCGCGACCCCGCCTTTCGCGAGGCCCTCGCCCGCGTCGTGGCGGACGCGCACGAGCGGCGGGTCGCGGTGATGTGCTCGGAATCGGTGTGGTGGCGCTGCCACCGGAGAATTGTCGCTGACGTGGTGGCGACCGTCCACGAGCTGCCGGTGGGGCACCTGATGCACTCCGGCTCGATCACCGAGCACACGCCGAGCGAGGGCCTGCGGCTCGACGAGGACGGTAACCCGGTCTGGGACGGTTGATCAGCTGTCGCCGCGAACCCGGCGATCGCTACGAACCCGGCGCCGGAGACCGCCGCGTGCCCGGCCGTGGCCTAGTCTCTCGGCCATGGATCCCGCATCGACGCTCGCCCCGAACCTCACGCCCCTGGCGGCACTCCTCGGCTCCTGGAAGGGGAACGGCGCGGGGACGTACCCGACGATCGACGACTTCTCCTACACCGAGGAGCTCACGTTCACGGATGTCGGGAAACCCTTCCTGCACTACACCCAGCGGACGTGGGCACCGAACGGCTCGCCCATGCACACCGAGACAGGGTTCCTCCGAGCGCCCCGCGACGGCGTGGCCGAGTTCGTCCTCGCCCAGCCCACCGGGCAGACCGAGCTGTGTGAAGGCACGGTCGTCGCAGAGGCCGACACCGTCGTGTTGGAATTCGACTCGCGCGTCGTGGGCAGTGCCACCGCCAAGGAGGTCGTCACCACCAGTCGCCGATACGAGATCGTCGGCGACCGGATGGTGACGACATTCGCGATGGCCGCCGTGGGTGTACCCCTCACGCACCACCTGCGCTCGGAGTTGCGCCGGGTATGAGCCCTGCGCCCGCACCTGCACCGGCCACCGCCGGGGCCGCGCGTCAGCGCGCGGTGCGCTCCCGCAGGATGAGCCGGGACAGCGAGTCCAGCGCGAACCCCAGCACGCCGATGACCAGGATCACGGCCATGACCTGGTCGTAGGCCAGCTGATCGCGGGCGTTGAGGATCTGATAACCCAGCCCCGACCGAACTCCGAGCATCTCCGCGGGCACCAACACGATCCACGCCGTGCCCAGGGCGAGCCGGATACCGCCGAGGATCGCCGGTCTCACCGCCGGGATGACGACCCGCGTCAGTCGCTCCCACCCGCTGGCGCCCATCGTGCGGGCCACGTCGAGATAACCCGGGTCCATCGCGTGGACGCCGGACGAGGTGGAGAGCATGATCGGCCAGATCGCCGCCGCGGCGACGAGGAAGATCACCGGCTCGTTGCCGATCCCGAAGACGGCGATCGCGACAGGCGCCCACGACAACGGCGAGATCATCCGGAGGAACTGGACGAGCGGGCCCGCGACCGCCTCGGCGCGCCGACGTAGGCCGAGCCACAGCCCGAGTGGGACACCGAGCAGAGCGGCCACCGCGAGCCCGGCTACCAGGCGGTACAGACTGACCGCGGCATCGGAGAGCAACACCCCACGGTCGAGCAGGTCGCCGAAACCGGACCACGTCTCCGCCGGGGACATGCCTCCGATCACCGGGTCATCGGTGACGAGGCCGGAGGTGAGAAGAGCCCAGACCGCGAGCCCCAGGAGAAGGCCCACCAGGCCGGCTCCCCAGCGAGCGGCGAGCCCCCCTGCGCCGACACCGCGACGACCCCGGCGAACGCTCGGGGTCGCGCGCTCGTCCGATCCCCGGTCCGCGGCGGCGCTGGCGGCGCCGAGCTCGGGGGCTCCGGGCCCGGCGATCATCGGGTCGGCCGCCACCGGGTCGGTGCCCGGATCCGGCGTGGAGTCGGTGCGTGTCATCTAGATCAGCCGTTCGTGTCGGGTCAGCGAGGCGGGGAGACCGAGGGCGGCGGGCCCGCCGTGGCGGGCGATCGCGGTGCGGACGAACCCGTCGTCGACGAGTTCGCCATGTACGCCCGCGGGGTCGAGGCCGTCGAGGAAGCGGGTCTCCCCGTCGACGACCGTCGTCCGCATCTGCCTCACCAGCTCGGCGGTGAAACTGGGGAACGGATACGGGTGGAAGTCGATCCGGTTGCGCGCGGGTCCGCCGTCGGGGTCGGGAACTGTGCCGGTCATGGCCACGTCGACCGCTTTGGGCGGCTGCGGCAGATAGCCCTTTCCGGACAGGATCGCGGCGGCCGCGGAGCGATCCGCGGTGATCCCGAGCTGCGCCGCGACGGCGGCGTCGACGAGAGCCTGGACGGTGTCCGGTCGGTTGTCGATCAGCTCCCGGTGCACGACCGTGACGCAGCAGGCGTGATCCCGCCACACCTGATCGAGCAGCATGTGCAGCGAGCCGACGCCCTGCGCGACCGCACCGGCGTTGAACGGGTCGGCGACGGTGAAGGCCGAGATGGAGCCGGTGGCGAGCGCCGGGATCATGTCGGACGGCCCCATGACGACGAGTTCGACGGTGTCCTCCGGCCGGCTCGGGGCCCGTCGCGCCACGGGAGTGAGACCGTGCGCGCGTAGGACCCGCTGCAGCAAGATGTTGTGGATCGACCACCAACCGGGGATCGCCACCTGGGTGCCGGCGAGTTGGCCGATCTCCGTCACGTCCGGGGCCACCGTGATGGCCCCGCCGCCGGTGTGGTTCCAACTCACCACCTTGACGTCCGCGCCGATCACGTACCGGAGCTGGACGGCCGAGGGCATGAGCAGGTGGATGAGGTCCACCTGGCGGGTGAGGAACGCTTCCATGAGCGACGACCAGGACCGGAACAGCACCGGCCGACCGACGATGAGCCGCTGCCGCTCGAAGTATCCGTCACCGTGCGCGACGAGCAGGGGGGCCGCGTCGGTGATCGGCAGGTAGCCGATCCGGAGGTCGTCGGTGGCCGCGCCCCGCGACGCCGTCGCCGCCGTGACCAGCGAGCCGAGCGAGGCGGCGCCCCCGAGGGCACCGGCCCCGACGGCGAGGGCACCTCCGGCCCTGAGCAGAGCCCGCCGGTCGAGAAGGGGGCCCCTGGCCCCGGCAGAATCAGACATCGCCGCGACGGTCAGGCGGTCCGGTAGGCGGCGAGAATGCTCTCTCGCAGGGCCGGATCCGAGTCGGTGGTGCCGTGAGAGGGGTTCGTCCACTCCTGCTGCACGCGGCCCGATGAGCCGAGCAGCGCGATGCGAGAGCCCACGACCAGTGCCTCGTCCACGTCATGCGTCACCATCACCGAGGTGACCCCGAGGTCGGCCGTCACACCGACGAGCCACCGCTGCGAATCAGCCCGGGTGACCGGGTCGAGTGCGCTGAACGGCTCGTCGAGCAGGAGGATCTCCGGGCGCGTCGCCGCGGCACGGACGACCGCGACCCGCTGCGCCTGCCCGCCCGAGATCTGATCGGGGCGGGAGTCGGCGAGCTCGGCGATACCGAAGTGGTCGAGAAGATCATCGACGTGACGCGCGTCGACGCGGCCCCGCAGTGCACGGAACCGGCCGCCCAGCGCCACGTTCTCCCGCACCGTGAGCCACGGGTACAGCAGCGGCTTCTGGAAGACCACGGCATAGGAGTGGCCACCGCCGCCGATGCTGCCCGAACCGACACGGAGTTCGCCGCCGGCCGGTTCCTCCAGCCCCGCCAGGAGCCGGAGGAGAGTGGACTTACCGACGCCGGACGGGCCGAGGAGGACGAGCGACTCACCGGACCGGACCTGCAGATCGAGGTCGGTGAACAACGGCCGACCACCGGGCAACCGGTGCTGGAGGCCCGTGACGCTGACGGCCACGGGCTTCTCGAGCACTCCGGCCGTCACGGCGCGACCCCGAGCCGGTCGAGCTCCCACCGCAGCTGAGACTGGGAGGGCGACTGCACGGGAAGGAACGCCGCCTCCCTCATCCGACGGTTCGCAGGGGCCGTCTGGGCGTACCCCATCCCCCCGCAGAGGACGGCCTCGAGCCGGGTCGCCGCCGGCGCGATCTCAGCCCCGTCGAGTCGCAGGAGCAGAAGATCCTTCAGCGACGCCTCGTGCGGTGCCGCACCGAGTCGGTGCAGTTCGGAGTGCATATGCGCATGACGAGCAGCGAGGTCGGCGTGCTCGTCCGAGTAGAAGGCACCGAGTCCTTCGAGCCGCCCCTCGGCCTCGGTCAGAGACCGGGCGGCGACGCCCGAGCAGAACGCGGCCTGGAGGACCAGGAACTGGGGGCGCACGCCGGACAGGAAGTCGGCGAGATCCTCGCCGAGCACCTGCTCGTCGGGGACGATCACGCTGTCCAGACCGATCATCATGGAGGCGGTCGCGTTGAGTGCCAGGAGGTCCGGAGCATTGCGGATCTCCACGCCGGGCGCGGAGGCGTCGAAGGTGACGACCAGGCTGCGCCCGTCCTCGGTGTTGGCCGCGAGAACGATCGTGCTGTCCGGGTACACGTTGGACGCCCACGCGATCGGTCCGTCGATCCGGTAACCACCGTCGACCTTCGTCGCGGAGATCGGGACGTTGCCGAGGCCGACTACCTGCCGCTGGGCTGCGGCCATCCCGGTGACGCCGGGGCGGCCGCCGTCCGCGACGGCCCGGTAGGTCCGGGCCGCCGCGTCGGAGCGGTCGGCCGAGTGCCGCAGGTAGGCGGCGGTCATCCGCTGCGCCCACGCTGCGAACGCGACGGCCAGGCTCTCCGTGGCCACCGCCTCGATGACCGCGGCGGCGGCGGAGACCGGCGTGCGGTCCACGTCGAAGAGGCCGAGGTCGGCGAGTGCGGCGATGTCCTGACGCAGATCCGCCTCGTTCCGGTCCAGCGCGGAGGCGCGTGCGGCGACGGAGTCGATCACCGCGACGAGACCCGCCACGTCGACACTGCCGAACTCACCGGCGGCGAGCCGGGCCCTGGGAGCCCCGAGGTCGTGGGTGATGGTGTCGGTCGCGGAGTCGCTCATGCCAGCTCGTGCAGACGCGAGATGGGGGTGGACACGATCTCACGCGCGCGGACGACGGCGTCGGTGTCCGGGGCGTTGTAGAAGCACAGGCACTTGTCCGTGTCCTCACGGACGTAGGTGCGCAGGAAGGAGACCTCGGGGATCTCCGCGTACTTCGGGGACTTCTCCTTCTTGCGCGTGAGGTAGGTGTCCATGTCGATCTCGGCTGGGATGTCCCACTCGACCAGGTAGCCGGCCTCGGGACGGGCCGCCTTGATGGTCTCGAGGTCGGTGCCCACGAGACGCACCTGCGCGGGCTCGGTGACCTCGGCCGCACCGATCGCGGACGCGTCCAGGGCGGGTGCCTCGAAGGCGCAGGCACCGTTCTCGTCGTCGGGGAGCTCGATGATGGTGAAGACGCGGGAGGCGCCCTTGGTCACCTGGGTCTCGATGACCTCGGCGCCGGAGCCCGCGAGGGTCGAGGCGATGGAATCGATCAGCGCGGAGGGGTCGGTCTGCTGCTCCGCCGAGGGGGTGATCTCGTAGAGGAAGAGGGTCATTGGGGGGTGTTCCTTTCCCGGGGCGTCGTCTCGTCGTCTGGCCCCACGGTAGAGAGAACAGACAGTTCTGTCTAACTATTCCCGGGCGGGCTCCCCCTTTCCGGAGGGCGGCGCGGTGAACACTGGGAGAACGGAGAGCCGGAGCCCCGACCGCGCAACTACAGTGGTGTCATGCGTACTGTTTTCCGATCCAAGCTCGACGAGTTCGAGGACCAGCTGATCCGCTTCTGTGAGACGAACACCCGGTTGCTCGAGCGCGCCACCGCCGCCCTGCTCGACGCTGACGAGGTCGCCGCCACAGAGGTGATCGACGGCGCCGCCGAACTGGAGGACCTCCGTGAGGTGAGCGAGCAGCACGCCTTCGAGCTCCTCCTACTCGAGGCGCCTGTCGCCGGTGACCTCCGCCAGGTGGTCTCGGGCATCTACATCGTCGAACACTTCACACGGATGTCCGCGCTCGCCGGCCACATCGCACGAGTGGCCCGACGTCGGCATCCGCACCCGGTCGTTCCCGAGCCCGTCGTCCCCCTCATCCGCGAGATGGCCCGCCGCGACGGCGTGATGGCCCGACAGCTCACGACCCTGCTCAGCGACCACGACGCCGACAAGGCGCGGACTCTCAACGACGACGACGACGCCGTAGACCAACTCCACGCCGACCTCATGAAGGAGATCTCGTCGGAGGACTGGCCGCACGGGTCGGTCAGCGCGGTCGACCTGGCGTTGCTGGCGCGGTACTACGAGCGTTTCGCCGACCACACCGTGAGCATCGCCAACCGCATCGTCTACCTCGCCACCGGGGAGCGCCCTGACGGCGGCTCGCTCTCCCACCTCGACGACGGCACCGTCCTCGACTGACCCGCACCGACCGCGGCGATACCGGGCCAGATCACCGGATCCTCCTCGCGGATCTCGATGACGCCGGCCTCCCTGTCCGGAGACGCTCCCCCGGTCAGGCGAGGCTGACCGCCGCCCGCGCGTCAGCGGGCGGCGCGGCGTTCCGCGCGGCCGGCCTCAGCGGCAGATGGCGCCCGTCGAGGCGGACTGCACCAACTTCGAGTACTTGGCGAGGACGCCGCGGGTGTAGCGCGGCGGCAGGGGCTCCCACCCCTCGCGCCGGGACCGCAGTTCGGACTCGTCCACCAGCAGCTCGAGGGTCCCCTGCGAGACGTCCAGTCGGATCCGGTCGCCGTCCTTCACGAACGCGATCGGTCCACCGTCCACGGCCTCCGGGGCGATGTGGCCGACGCACAGCCCGGTGGTGCCACCCGAGAAGCGCCCGTCGGTCATGAGCAGGACGTCCTTGCCCAGGCCGGCGCCCTTGATCGCACCGGTGATGGCGAGCATCTCACGCATGCCGGGGCCGCCCTTGGGACCCTCGTAGCGGATCACGACGACATCGCCCGCCGTGATGGTCCCGTCCTCGAGAGCATCCATGGCAGCGCGTTCGCGCTCGAAGACGCGCGCGGTGCCCTCGAAGACGTCGGAGTCGAAACCGGCGGACTTGACCACCGCACCCTCGGGGGCGAGCGACCCGCGCAGGATCGTGATCCCGCCGGTCGGGTGGATCGGCTCGGACATAGCTCGGAGCACCTTGCCGTCCGGGTCCGGCGGAGCGATGTCGGCGAGATTCTCGGCCACGGTGCGGCCGGTGACGGTGAGGCAGTCACCGTGGAGCAGCCCGGCGTCCAGCAGCGCCCGCATGACCACGGGGACGCCACCGATCTTGTCCACGTCGGTCATGACGTGGGCACCGAACGGCTTGACGTCGGCCAGATGCGGCACCGTGGCGCCGATGCGAGCGAAGTCGTCGAGGGTCAGTTCGACCTCGGCCTCGCTGGCGATCGCGAGCAGGTGTAGGACCGCGTTGGTGGACCCACCGAAGGCCATGACGACTGCGATCGCGTTCTCGAATGCCTCCTTGGTCATGATGTCGCGCGCGGTGATGCCCTTCCGCAGCAGCTCGACCACGGCCTCGCCGCTCGCCTTGGCGTAGTCGTCGCGCCGGCGGTCCGGGGCCGGCGGCGACGCGCTGCCCGGCAGGGACATACCCAGCGCCTCGGCGGCGCTCGCCATCGTGTTGGCGGTGTACATACCGCCGCACGCGCCCTCGCCCGGGCAGATGGACCGCTCGATCGTGTCGACGTCCTCCCGGCTCATGAGACCGCGCGAGCAGGCCCCGACGGCCTCGAAGGCGTCGATGATCGTGACCTGCTTCTCCGTTCCGTCGGAGAGCTTGGCGAAGCCGGGAAGGGTGGACCCGGCATAGAGAAACACGCTCGCCAGATCCAGCCGCGCAGCGGCCATGAGCATGCCGGGCAGGGACTTGTCGCAGCCGGCGAGCAGCACAGAGCCGTCGAGCCGCTCGGCGCTCATGACGGTCTCGACGCTGTCGGCGATCACCTCACGCGAGACCAGCGAGAAGTGCATCCCCTCGTGGCCCATCGAGATGCCGTCGGACACCGAGATGGTGCCGAACTCCAGCGGGTAACCGCCTCCGGCGTGAGTCCCGTCCTTGACGGCCTTGGCCAGCCGGTCGAGCGAGAGGTTGCACGGGGTGATCTCGTTCCATGAGGAGGCCACACCGATCTGCGGCTTGACCCAGTCGTCGTCGCCCATACCCACCGCGCGGAGCATCCCGCGGGCGGCGGTCTTCTCGAGCCCGTCGGTGACGTCGCGGCTTCGGGGCTTGATGTCGACCTCGCGGCCGGTGGCCGCGTGTCCTGGGCGAGGCATGTCGGTTCCGGAGCTCATGCGCACAGCCTAGGCATTGTCGGCCCAGCTGCGCGGTCGGCCCCTCCGCCGCGGCCCGACAGACCACCGATCGGGCCGGGGATTCCACACCCGCGGGCCTCGGCGTGATGCAGCCGCTGCATGAGCTGAACCAGTACATGCAGCCGGGCTACGAGGGATACCTCGACCACCCGGTGCCGACCGTAGCGGAACTCCTGCGTGACGCGGGATACCGCACCCCTTTCGCCGGCGAGTGGCACGTCGGCCTGTTCCCCCCTGGGAGAAACTGAGCTGCTGCACGTGGCAGACTGACCGCCGCCCGCAACCCGCCTGATCATCAGGAGCCGTTCCTGACGAGGTCGTACCGGCGTAACGCCTCGAGCCGCTCCTCGGCGTGATCCACGATCCGTTCCGGGTACCCGTGATCGTGGCCGTCGGGCCACCGCCAGGGCTCGTGCGCGGCCGCCCCGGGTAGATGCCGCAACTCCGGGACCCACCGACGGATGTAGTCACCGTCCGGGTCGAAGCGCTGCCCCTGGGTGACCGGGTTGAAGACGCGGAAGAACGGGGAGGCGTCCGTCCCCGTGCCGGCCACCCACTGCCATCCGTGGTTGTTGGAGGCGAGGTCGCCGTCGAGCAGGTGGTCGAGGAAGTGCCGGGCGCCGACCGGCCACCACACGTGCAGGTCCTTGATCAGGAAACTCGCGGTGACCATCCGGACGCGGTTGTGCATCCACCCCTGCGCGAGGAGCTGACGCATGCCCGCGTCGACGAACGGGAAGCCCGTCCGGCCCCGTCGCCAGACCTCGACGAGGTCGTCCACCTCGGGACCCCGGTCGTACGGCATCCCGGCGAGGGCGTCACGCAGGTCTCGCCAGGCGGACCGGGGCTGGTGCCACAGGACGTCGGCGTAGAACTCCCGCCACGCGAGTTCGGTGACGAAGCGGCGGGCCCCCTCGCCGTCGGCGGCGGGGTGCGCCGCGAGGTCGGTGAGGATCGTGCGCGGGTGGATCTCGCCGTACTTCAGCGGCGCGGACAGGCGGCTCGTGGTGTCCAGATCGGGGCGATCGCGCTGCTGTCCGTAGTGCTCGAGGTCATCCTCGAGAAAGGCTCGCCACCGGGCGAGGGCCGCGGCCTCCCCCGCGTCTCCGGCCGCACCGCGAACCACGCCACCCGCCGTGCCGCGTCCCCAGCCGTCACCGTCGACTCCGGGGAGCCCCCCGGAGGGCACCGCCGCCCAGGGGACGTCCCGGGGCCGCTGTCCGGGCGCGGGCCACCCGTGTTCGCGCCACGCGCGTGAGAACGGGGTGAACACCTGGTACGGACGGCCGCTGCCGTTGAGAACGCGGCCGGGCCCGACGGCGTAGGGCGACCCCGTCTCGACCAGCCGGCGGCCGTCGGCCTCGAGCGCGGCCCCCACCCGTGCGTCCCGGCGCCGTCCGTAGGGCGTGGACTCACGGCTGACGTGCACCTCGCGGGCACCGGTGAGCGCGGCCAGCCCGGGGATGACGTGGGCTGGATCGCCGGTTCGCACGACCAGCGCTCCCCCGGTGTCAGCCGACAGCGCCGCGACCGACGCCGCCAGTCTGTCGGCTCGCGCGCCGGCCCGGGACAGCAGGCCGGGGTCGCGGACGAAGACGGGCAGCACCTCATCCCCCGCCTCCACTGCCGCGAGCAGCGCCGGATGGTCGGACAGTCGCAGGTCGCGGCGGAACCACAGAATCGAGATCCCCACGGGGCCTCCTCGTCGGCGCTCGCGGCGGATCGACCGGGATCCGTCGCCGTGATCATCGAGTCTGGCAGAAGTGCGGCCCTCGCCGGGCAGCCAGACGCTCGGCCGCGGGAACGCGCACGGGAGCCGCTCCGGTGAGTCCGGCGACCCTAGTGCGCGTGGGCCGGGAAGTGGGGCACCACGTACTCGGCCAGCTCGGCGATCACCTCGCCGACCGGGCGACGGCAGGCCCCCAGACCCAGTTGCACGTGGTTGACCCCGATCCCCCTCAGGTCCTCGAGGTGGTCGACCAGCCTGCGCCGGCCGATCCGGAAGCCGAAGGTGATCGGGGAGGCTGACTCGTCCGGGTCCTGCGAGAGGTCGATCTGCAGCGACTGCGCGAAGGGTTTGAACACCTCCCCGTCGACCCTGTCGGCGTCGTCGTTCACGTCGCCGACTCCGCCGGCCGCGGCGGCGGCCACCGCGTCCCTCCACTGTGCGGCGGTGCGCCGCTGGGCGTCGAAGTCGCGCGGGTAGGTCATCCACCCGTCCCCGTGCGCGGCGAGGTAGGCCACGCTCTGTTGACACGACCCGATCATGATGACCGGAACCGACGCGGCGGTGGGCTTGGGCACCACGTCCGCGCTGTGCATCCATCCGCCGGACCACCGGATCCCGCGCATCTCGGTGGTCAGGGCGTGCGTCATCACGCGGAGGTTCTCGCGGAACCGCTCACCGCGCTCGCCCTGCTCGAGGCCGAACGCGCGGAACTCCTCGGGCCTGTCGCCGGACGCCAATCCCAGCAGGAACCGTCCGCCCGACAGCCGGTCGACGCTGGCCGCGGACTTGGCCACGTGCAGTGGGTGCCGCACCGGCAGGACGATGCCCGCGGTGCCCAGCGCGATCCGCGAGGTGTGGGCGGCGATGTGGGTGAGGTAGATCCACGGGTCGTAGACCTGACCGACGTCGCCGAAGGACGGCACGCGCAGCGGGATGTCACGGACGTAGAGGGCGGCGAAACCGCCGGCTTCGGCGGCCCGGGCGAGGCGCACCTGGGCCGCCGGGTCGTGGACGTCGTCGCTGTCGGTCCGGCTCCGCATCGGGAACCCGAGGCCGAGCGTGAGTCGGCCGGGCGCGAAGGTGCGCCGGAACCCCGGCAGGGCGCGGGGGTCACCGTCGGAACGGGTGCACGGCGAGGAGGTCATGGCTTCCACCTTGGCACGGGCGGCACGGCGGGCCGAACGCCCATGGTCACCCGGTGCCGCCACGCCGGGCGCCACCGCCTGCCGGCCCGGCCGCGGAGCCCTCCTCGACCGAACTCGTCTCCCTCTTCCGGATCGCGATGGTGGTGTGGGCCGCGCCTCGCGCCTGCGTGGGTACGGCGACGACGACGAGGCCGGCTCTCGTCGCGAACGGTGCAGCTCGCTCCGGGGACGGGCGGGCCGAGACCTACCTGTGCCGTAGGCGGGCGCCGGCCGGGCGGGCAGCGTGGCCGCGGGGAGCAGCAACTCTGGGCCACGGGCCATGAGCACGCCGGCGAGCAGCGCGCCGAGTCCGCCCGCCGCCAAGTCCCCGACGGTGTCCTCGTAGGTCACGTAGATCTCGTCTGCGAGGTAGGCGTAGCCGAACCACTCCACCATCTCCCACATCGCGCCCAGCGCGAGCCCGAACGCCGTGGTGAGCACGACCGCGCCGGTGACGGTGAACCCGCGGGCACCCGGCGCCCGCACGATCCCGCGGTGTGCGCAGAACACGTACGCCACCACCGACAGGGCGGCGGCCAGGAAGAAGTGGATCGGGATGTCCCACCACCAGACGGTTCGGTAGAGGTCCACGACGTTGCTCCACGCCGCCACGAGCAGCGTGGCCGACACGGCGACGTCCGCCCACGCGCGCATGCCGAGGAACCGGGGCAGCATGTGTCCGGGTAGGGCGAAGGCCACGATGGCGGCGTCCGTCACCCCGTGGAACAGCAGGGCCGAGACCACGCTGAGGACGCCGAGCAGGCGCAGGGCGTCCGCCACCGTCTGGAATGCGCTCCCGGCGGGGCGCAGGAAGTTGTCGATCACGTCCGCCGGGCTCCTCCCTGTCCTCGCGTCTCGTCTCGCGGCCCACTGTGCTCCTCATCGCCCGGACCGGCCGGGTGCACCACAACGTGCACCGGCAGATGGTCCGAGGGCCACCCGCCCTCGTGGCGGAGCGGGTTGATCGCGGCGTCGGTGACCGAGAGATCGGGAGTGGCGAGGATCCAGTCGATCCGGGCGCCGTCCCGTCGCGGCCGCCGGTAGTCGGCGTAGGTGCCCCACTGCTCGCTGTGCCGGGCGCGGGCGACCCGCCAACTGTCCACCAGTACCCCGTCCGAGAGGAGTGTGCGCACGGCCGGGCTCGACGGGCCCGCGTTGAAGTCGCCCGTCACGACGGCCGGCAGGCCCCGTGCGGCCACCACCTCCAGGAGGGCACGGGCGGAGCGCAGCCGGGACCGGCCGGACAGCGGGTCGAGGTGTGTGTTGACCACCAGCAGGTCGCGACCGGTGACCCGGTCGCGAAGGTGCACCTCGACCATCACCCGGGGGAACAGGTTGCCCCAGGACACCGACCCGGCACGGTGAGGCGTGTCCGACAGGGCGGACTGTTCCCAGCCCAGCAGCTCGAGACGGGTCGCGTCGAAGAAGATCGGACACGCCTCTCCCCCGCCGCCCGCCGAGCGGCCACGACCGACGTGGTCGTAGCCCGGGCCGAGGGCCTCGAGCACGGTGGCGAATTGTCGGGCGGCCACCTCCTGCGCGCACAGAACGGTCGGCCGCTCGGATGTGAGAAGCGCCCGCACGCGCGGCGCCCGGTGATGCCACCGGTCCGCCGGCCGGGTGAGCGCAGCGGGCACCGGCCGCCGGATGTTCCACGTCATGACGTGGAGGCCGGGCGCGGGCACCGGGCCGACCAGCGGCGGATCCCCCACCGACGGCTCGGTGGCGGGGTCCGACCCGGCCTCGCGCTGCGCCATCTCCCCACCCCACACCGTTCTCGCCTCCGCATCGCTCCTGCCGGGCGACCTCCACCCTATTCGGCGCGCGGCCCGCTGCGGACCGGTCGCAACCGTGACACGATCCTCCCGTGGATCAACACACGCCGGTCGGACAGCAGTGCGTGGGGTGTCTGCCGGCCGCGCGGGTGTTCTTCTCCGCGGTCGTCCGCCGCGCCGGGGTCGGGCCCGAGCACACCATGTACGTCCCGAGCCGTCTCGACAACGACTTCCAGCCGGCGCGGACGGTCACCGGACAGGACGTGTGACCGTGCCCGCACCGCCGCCTCTACCGGTCCGGGACGGCGTCAGCCCCACCCGCCTGCGAGTCCCCGCCGACGGCTCGTGGGCGGGCATCGCCGAGTACATCGAGGCGAGGTTCGACCACCTCGACCCACGCGAGCTGCGGCGCCGGATCTCCGCCGGCGAGATCGTCGGCGCCGACGGCCGGGCGATCGACCACGACACACCGCTGGGCACGCACGAGTTCGTCTGGTACCACCGTGACCTGCCCGACGAGCCCACCCTGCCCTACCGGGAGGAGATCCTGCACCGCGACGACCACCTCGTCGTCGTCGACAAACCGCACTTCCTCCCCACCACCCCCTCCGGCCACTTCCTCCGCGAGACCGCACTGGTCCGGCTACGCACCCGCCTGGGCAACGCCGACATCACGCCGATCCACCGACTCGACCGCGAGACCGCCGGGGTGGTCATGTTCTCCGCCCGCGCCGACACCCGCGGCGCCTACCAGTCCATGTTCGAGCGGAGAGAGGTCACCAAGGTCTACGAGGCCGTCTCCGCGCGCCCGCCCGGGTGGGACCCGGCCGCGCCGTTTCTCGCCGGCCGCCCGGCACCCGTGACCCACCGCGAGCACATCCGGTCGCGGCGCGGCGAGCTGCGCGTCACCCTCCACCCCGGGCTACCGCCCAATTCCGAGACCCTCGTCGACGTGCTCCGGACCGGACACAGCGCCTCAGGGCGGCTCGTCGTCCAGACTCTCCTCCGGCCCCGCACGGGGCGGCTCCACCAACTGCGCGTGCACCTCGCCGCGCTGGGGATCGGCATCCTCGGCGACCGGCGCTACCCCGACCTGCTGCCCGAGGCCCCCGACGACCCCGACCTGCCGCTGCAACTCCTCGCCCGCGAGCTCGGGTTCACCGACCCAGTCACCGGCGAGCCCCGACGGTTCGCCACGCGCCGGACCCTCACACACGCCCCCGTCAGCGGCGCCGCTGGAACGTCAGGTGCGTGACGCCGCTGGGCGACGGCGTGGGCGCCGACCACGGGCCGGTCGGCGAGCCCGCCCGCGAGGCCCCGGGGCGGGAAACAGGGACCGCGCGTTCTCACCCGTCGACGTCACCCAGATGGTGTTCGACGTCGTGCACGATGTACTGGCACAGAGAGGCGACGGTGAAGACGTAGCCGTCGCCGCGTCGACCGGTCCTGTCCCGGTCCGCGGGGCCGACGCGGTCGAGAACCTTCAGCGTCCGAGCGGTGGTGGCGTCGAGTCGGCGGGCGAGATCGTCCGGGTCGCTGCGCCAGTACCCGTGCTCGACGACCGCCGCCTCGCCGTCGAAATCGTCGTAGGTCGGCTCGGCTCGGTCGAGCATCGCCGCTATGCGGTCCCCCAGGACTTCGATGAGGTCACGGCAGTGGCCCGCGTACTCCCGCGGCGACCACACCCGCGGCGACGGTCGCCGCTCGACCCCGGTCCGCCGGAGGACGGCGAGCCACCGGTCGCGGGCGGAAGCCAGTCGGTCGCTCGTGAAAGCCGGGTCGTGAGGCCGGTATCCACAGTCGTCACAGCCGGACTCGAGAACGGTCGTCCAGTCTTTCGTGTCCGGCAGCGATGGTTCGGGAGGGGTGTCCATGCCTCCACCGTCTCACCCTGGCAGCGGGCCCGCGGCCTGATCGGCCCGGTCGGCGACGTCAGCCGTTCTCCGGGAGCCAGTCGACGAACCGGTCGGCGGAGGCCTCGGCGAGCCACATCTGCCAGAGCGGGCCGAAGGACACCCGGCGCACACCGAGTTTCTTCAGGGCCGCCAGGTCGCCGGCGCCGTGTCCCTTCACCGGATGGGCGGTCGCGTTGAGGGGGATCGTCACCGCCTGCACGAGACGCGTCAGCTGATCGGCGGTCGTCACGCCCACCGGGTACACCGATCGCGCTCCGGCATCTTCCATGAGCGCGATACGGGCCTCGGCTTCCGCCACCGGGTCCGGGAAGACGTCCGTTCCCAGCTTGACGGCATCGGTGCGTCCGTTGATGACGAAGGGAACCCCGGCGTCATCAGCCGCGCGGCGAGCGGCGGCGATGTAGTCAGCGTGCTCCTGACGGTCCCGGACGCGTTTGCCCTCGCGGTGCACGACGTCCTCGATGTTCGCGCCGACGGCCCCGGCCTCGAGCAGGCGGGTGATCAACTCGGCAGGGTCGAGACCGTAGCCCGACTCGACGTCCGCGCTGACGGGAACGGACACCGCGTCCGTGATCCGCTTGACCACGCGCAGGTACTCGGAGAAGTCCATCTTCTCCCCGTCCGCGCTGCCGATCGCGTCGGCGACGGGGTGGCTGCCCACCGTCAGTCCCTTGAAGCCGGCATCGGCGGCGACCCGGGCGCTCCAGGTGTCCCACACGGTCGGCAGGACCGTCAGTTCACCCGATTCGTGGAGCTCGGCCAGCGTGGTTGCTCGTGCACGTACGTCGGGCATCTCGATCCTCCTCTGGAACGGGAACTTTCACCTCCCGACCCTACGCCGGTGGCCGAGCGCGCGGACCACCGTAGAGTGATCCGTATCACACGTCGCCGCGCGCACTCCGGAGGTCACCATGAACCACGTCTACAGCGTCACCGAGATCGTCGGCTCCTCGCCGGACGGAACGGACCAGGCCATCGCCAACGCGGTCGCGGAGGCGTCGAAGACCTTGCGGAACCTCGAGTGGTTCGAGGTCCAGTCCGTCCGCGGCAAGCTCGACGGCGGGGCGGTCGCCCACTGGCAGGTGACCATCAAGGTGGGGTTCCGGCACGAGTCCTGACCAGACGCGTCCGGCCACCTCCGGGTTCCCGCGGATCCATTTGTCCACAGGGCGTTCCGGCGGCTACACAGAACGCGCCGCGGGGCTGTCGCCGGCGCTCGGGAGCGCCGAGACTCGGGGCATGAGATTCGAGGACCTCCCCGACAACTGGAACACGCTCCCGCTCGACGACGCCCCGCTCGCCGCCGGCGTGATCGACCTCGTCATCGGTCACCACGACCGCGGCCGGAACACGATGCTCATCCTCCCGTGCGACGAACACGACGTCGGCCTTGCCGCCCCCATCCTCATCAGCGACGTGGACTGGCTGTGCACATCGCACGAGCGCCGCGACGCGATGGCCGTCCTGCCAGCCATCGCGTCGCCCGGATTCGTCGTCGGACTGTCCGCCAGGCACCGCCTCCCCGACGAAGTGGTGCGGGGCTGGCTGCGAACGATAGAGGACGAGCTGGATGCCACGGGGCAGGCGCTCCTGGCGCTGGGGGTGGCGGACGTGGACACCGTGGAGATCGTCGGCGGCCGCGCCGCGCGCAACGGCAGCCGCGCGTGAGTGGGCGGCACGCGGCCCGGTGAACCGCCTCTGACCACCGCTAGCGGATGACAGGAACCCGGCGTCCCGCCGCTACCATCGACCCTCGTGCCCGACAACTCGCAGTCCCCGGGAACGGGCAGCATCGTCGACTACTCGGCGCTTCCCGGGCCCGGGGGCCGCCGGTCGAAGCTGCCCGCCGTCGACTCACCGCGGTGGACCCTCAAAGTGGCGTTGTCCCAGCGTCCGTGGAGCTTCATCGCCTCCGGCGGCATGGCCGTGGGATTTCTCTGCAACGGGCTCACCCCCGTCGTCGTGGGCCGTGCAGTCGACGACGCGATCGCCACCGGCCGTCTGAACCGGCTCTGGTTATGGATCGGCGTGCTCGCCTGCGTGTTCCTGGTGGCGATGGTCGCCAACTGGACCGCACGCTTCATGTTGGTCCGCAGTCAGCAACTCGTCAGCCACGACCTGCGCACCGCGGTCACCGACCGCATCCAGGACCCGCGCGGGTTCGCGGGCCGGGAACGCACCGCGGGCGGCCTGCTGTCCATCGCCTCGTCGGACACCACGCGCGTCGGGGACATCGTCATGATGACCGTGATGCCCGTCGCCGAGGCGGCGGCCATCACATACGGCGCGGCGATGATGTTCACGATCAACCCGTGGCTGAGCCTGGCCACCCTGGTCGGCGGCCCGGTGTTGGTCATCGTGGCGCTTCGGGTGGCGCGGCCGCTGCAGCGCCGGTCGGTGGCGCGTCAGCAGGCGATCGCCCAGGCCGCGGCCACCGCGACCGACGTGGTGCAGGGGCTGCGGATCCTCAAGGGCCTGGGCGCCATCGTCACCGTCCGGAGGCGCTACGACGAGGTGTCGGACGACGCCTACCGCAAGACCGTTCACGCCGACGCCGCCGAGGCACGGCTCAACGGCGCCACCGAGGCGACCGGAGCCGTCTTCGTGTCCACGCTCGGGATCGCGGCGGGCGCGTTGGCGCTCGCCGGGCACGTCACTATCGGCGAGCTGATCACGGTGGTCGGCCTCACCCAGTTCCTCGTGGTCCCCATGACCATGTTCGGCCGCAACATCGCCTCCCGCTGGGCGTCGGCGGAGGCGTCCGGCCGACGGATACGCGAGGTGCTCGGCGCGGATTTCGAGCGTATCTCGGAGGCCGACGCCGCCACCACGGAGCGGTTCATCCGCGCCCTTCCGTCAGGCCTGACGGTCGTCGACGGCACCGACGCCGAGCTGATCCGCCTCCTCGAGTCACTGCCCCGCACGCGGGTGGCGGTCGTGCCCCACGCCGCCGACCTGTTCGACGGCAGCGTGGCGGACAACGTCCACCCCGATCGCGCGGCGGCGGAACACGCCCTGCGGGTCGCCTGCTGCGACGACATCCCCGACGGCCCCGACAAGCGGGTCGGTGAGAGCGGGCGGATGCTCTCGGGCGGTCAGCGGCAGCGCGTCGCCCTCGCGCGTGCCGTCGCGCTCGCCCCGGAGGTACTCGTACTGCAGGACCCCACCACCGCTGTGGACTCGGTGACCGAACAGAACCTCGCGGACAACATCGCCCTTGAGCGGATCGGGAAGACCACGATCGTCTTCAGCCCGGCCCCGGCGTGGAACGCCGTCGCGGACGCGCGGCTGACCGCACGGCGACTGCGCGAGACCGCGGAGGGTCTGCTCGTGGGGGCCGAGGGATGACGACGACGAGTTCGACACCACCCCTGAAGACCGACACCGCCCTGAGGTTTCCGGTCGCCTCCGCGGGCCAGGTCCGTCGCGAGGTGGCCCGGCAGCTCTCCCGGGTCCGCCACGCCGGGCGGTGGCTGGCGCTGGCGTTGATCCTGCTGAGCCTCGGGGCGACCGCGGGTGTGCTCATCCCCCAGCTGATGGGTCGGATCGTGGACCTGGTCACCGGTGAACGCGGGGGGTCGCTGTGGCAGATCGGCGGACTGCTGTTGGCGGCGGCGGTCGGCGGCGCGGCGCTCAGCGCATCCGGCTTCTACCTGGTGGCCCGGCTGTCCGAGCGGGTGATCGCCAACCTGCGGCAGGACATGGTCGGCACCGCGCTCGGACTGCCCACCCACCGGGTGGAGGACGCGGGCTCCGGCGACCTCGTCAGCCGGTCCACCGATGACGTGGCCGAACTGTCCTCGGCGGTCACCGAGACCGTCCCGACGCTGTCCACCTCGGCCCTGACGGTCGTGGCGACAGTGATCGCGCTGTTCGCCCTGGACTGGCAGTTCCTCGTCGTCCCCCTCGTCGTCGCGCCCGTCTACTACCTCGCCGCGCGTCGATACCTCGCCAAGGCCCCGGACCGCTACGCCGCGGAGCGCGCGGCAATGGCCGAGCGGGCGCGACGGGTCCTCGAGGCCATCCGTGGCCGGGCGACCGTACGCGCCTTCTCGCTCGAAGACCGGATGCACACCCGGATCGGCAACGCCTCCTGGGACGTGGTGCGCAAGGGCATCCGAGCGCGCACGACGATGCTCGTACTCAACGTCTGGATGCTGGTGGGCGAGTTCCTCATGCTCGCGATCGCTCTCACGGTGGGCTACCACCTCGTCGCCACCGGCTCCCTCACCGTGGGCGCGGTGACCGGGGCGGTGCTCATGATCATCCGCCTGCGGGGTCCGCTCATGACCTTCATGCGCATCCTGGACGTGGTCCAGTCGGGCTACGCGTCGCTGTCCCGGATCGTCGGCGTGGTGGTGGACCCGCCCGTGCCGGTGCCCGACAGCGGTGTCGAGCCGCCGCAGGGCCGGGTCGAGCTGCGCGATGTGAGCTTCAGCTACGGCGACTCGTGGGCGGTGCGCGACATCAGCTTCTCCATCGAACCGGGTCGGACCGTCGCGATCGTCGGTGCGTCGGGCGCCGGCAAGACGACGGTTGCCGCTCTACTGACGGGCCTCCTGGTCCCGGATGCCGGCGAGGTGCTCGTCGACGGCCACCCGGTGTCGTCGCTGTCCGACCGCGAGCGCATCGCCCGTCTGGCCACCGTCAGCCAGGAGGTCCATGTGTTCTCGGGGACCTTGCGCCAGGACCTCACCCTGGCCAGACCGGAGGCCACTGACGACGAGCTGCTCGACGCGCTGCGCCGGGTCAACGCCACCGCGTGGTTCGAGCGGCTGCCGGAGGGGCTCGACACGGTCGTCGGGGCGCGCGGGCTCCAACTGGATCCGGTCGCCGCGCAGCAGCTGGCCCTGGCCCGCGTCCTCCTGCTCGATCCGGCCGTCATCGTCATGGACGAGGCCACGGCCGAGGCCGGCTCGGCGGGCGCGGAGGCGCTGGAGCGTGCGGCCGACGAGGTCACCCGCGACAGGTCCGCCCTGGTGATCGCCCACCGGCTCGATCAGGCCTCTCGGGCGGACACCATCCTCGTGATGGACTCCGGACGGATCGTCGAGCGCGGCACCCACGACGACCTCGTCGCCCACGGCGGGATCTACCACCGACTATGGACCGCCTGGTCCGCCGGCCGGCGGGCGACCGCCGTGGACAGCGCCCCGGACCCGGCCTAGAACGGGCCCGACCGGGGTGGGCGACGTCGGGAAACCCGGCGAGCGAGCGCCAGTTGGACCACACTGCAGGGGAGGCCGCCTCGATTCCCGGGCCGTACGCACGGAACGGGGCGTCCATCGTCCCGCCGGGGGCTCCGACACCGTCGGTCCGACCCGGGGGATGATGGTGGGCGGCCAGATGGCGCAGTTCCACAAGAACACGATCAGCCCGAAACGAGAAGAGTCGACATCCATGACCCAAGGTCCCCAGAAGATCATCTACACCCTCACCGATGAGGCACCGCGGCTCGCGACCGAGGCGTTCCTCCCGGTCCTCCGCACCTTCGCAGCGCCCGCCGGTATCGGCGTCGAGACCAGTGACATCTCGGTGGCCGCCCGCATCCTCGCCGCGTTCCCCGAGCGGCTCACCGAGGAGCAGCGCGTCCCCGACAACCTGGCCGAGCTGGGTCGGCTGACCCAGGAGCCCGACACCAACATCATCAAGCTGCCCAACATCAGCGCCTCGGTGCCGCAGCTCACCGCTGCGATCGCCGAGCTCCGGGAGAAGGGGTACGACCTCCCCGATTACCCGTACGACCCCAAGACGCCCGAGGAGAAGGAGATCGCCGAGCGATACGGCTCCTGCCTCGGCAGCGCGGTGAACCCCGTGCTGCGCCAGGGCAACTCCGACCGGCGCGCGCCGAAGGCGGTCAAGGAGTACGCGCGGGCGAACCCGCACTCCATGGGCAAGTGGTCGATGGCGTCGCAGACCCACGTCGCGCACATGACCCACGGCGACTTCTACGCCGGCGAGAAGTCCATCATCCTGGACCGCGCCTGCGACGCCCGCATGGAGATCGTGACCCCGGACGGCGAGACCCATGTCCTCAAGACCGTGCCGCTCGAGGCCGGCGAGGTCGTCGACTCGATGTTCATGAGCAAGAAGGCGCTCCTGGACTTCTACGAGGAGCAGCTCGACGACGCCAAGGAGACGGGCGTCATGTTCTCGCTCCACGTCAAGGCCACCATGATGAAGGTCAGCCACCCGATCGTGTTCGGTCACGCCGTCCGCGTGTTCTACAAGGACGCGTTCGCCAAGCACGGCGAGCTCTTCGACGAGCTGGGCGTCAACGTGAACAACGGGATGGGCGATCTCTACGACAAGCTCGAGTCCCTGCCGACCTCCAAGAAGGAGGAGGTCATCGAGGACATCCACCGCTGCCACGAGTCGCGCCCGGAGCTGGCGATGGTCGACTCGGCCCGCGGCATCACCAACTTCCACTCCCCCTCCGACGTCATCGTCGACGCCTCCATGCCCGCGATGATCCGTATCGGCGGCAAGATGTACGGTGCCGACGGCCGTAAGAAGGACACCAAGGCCGTCATCCCGGAGTCCACGTTCGCGCGGATCTACCAGGAGATCATCAACTTCTGCAAGACCAACGGGGCGTTCGACCCGCGGACCATGGGCACCGTGCCCAACGTCGGCCTGATGGCGCAGAAGGCCGAGGAGTACGGCAGCCACGACAAGACCTTCGAGGTCCAGCACGGCGGTGTGGCCAACATCGTCGACGCCGCCACCGGCGAGGTCCTGCTCTCCCAGAACGTGGAGGCGGGCGACATCTGGCGCATGTGCACCGTCAAGGACGCGCCGATCCGCGACTGGGTCCGGCTCGCCGTGGACCGCGCCCGCGCCTCGGGCATGCCGGCCGTCTTCTGGCTCGATCCGTACCGGCCGCACGAGAACAACCTCATCACCCTGGTGAAGAAGTACCTCGCCGAGCACGACACCGAGGGCCTGGACATCCAGATCATGTCCCAGGTGCGCGCCATGCGGTACACCCTCGAGCGCGCCTGGCGTGGCCTGGACACCATCTCGGTCACCGGCAACATCCTGCGTGACTACCTCACCGACCTGTTCCCCATCCTCGAGCTGGGAACCAGCGCCAAGATGCTGTCGATCGTGCCGCTGATGGCCGGCGGCGGCCTGTACGAGACCGGCGCGGGCGGCTCCGCGCCCAAGCACGTGCAGCAGCTCGTCGAGGAGAACCACCTGCGCTGGGATTCGCTCGGCGAGTTCCTCGCGCTCGGCGCCAGCCTCGAGGACGTCGGACGCAAGTACGACAACCCCAAGGCCGCGATCCTGGCCCGGACGCTGGACACCGCTACCGGCAAACTGCTGGAGAACCGGAAGTCCCCGTCGCGGGAGACCGGTGAGCTCGACAACCGGGGCAGCCAGTTCTGGCTCTCGCTGTACTGGGCCCAGGAGCTGGCCGCGCAGTCCGACGACCCAGACCTGGCGGCCCACTTCGCGCCGCTGGCGGGCAAGCTCGACGCTGAGAAGGACACCATCCTCGGCGAGCTCCTCGAGGTGCAGGGCAAGCCGGTCGACCTGGGCGGTTACTACCAGCCCGCGATCGACAAGCTGAAGGAGGCGATGCGTCCGAGCGAGACGTTCAACGCCGCCCTCGCGAGCATCTCTGGCTGACTTCCACGCCGCAGCCGCACCGCACCCCGGGCCCGCCCCGGGGTGCGGTGCGCCATTTCCCGGGAGAATCGAGAGACCGACGTTTCCGACGCGACCGACTACCCGGCCCCACGACACGTGTGGCCACTCCTGCTCGCCGCGGTGGAGGACCTCCATGACCGGGGGTTCGCCGGCATCCGCGCCCTGCCGTACTTCGGTCCCGTCGGCTACTGGCGACTAGAGGTCACCACCGCCGACAACCTCCCGAACGGGGTGGATCTCCCACCCAGGGACGACGACGCGGTGTTCCGGGCCACTGAGGGCGCCTTCCCCCACGTCGGGGACCTCACCGTCTCGATCCGCACGAGCGCGCGGGACGTGGCGGACGAGATCCTGCGCGGCCTCGGCTCCCCGAGCCAGGTGCGGTACTTCAACGATGCCGACTACTGCCGCTGGTTCGCCGCGATGAGGCACCGTGCCGAGGAGATCGGCGCTCCCCCGTCTGCCTTCGAGGACTTCCACTCCGGCTGGCGCTGCGGCACGGAGGAGATCGACCCGCCGCCGGGGTGGGCGGGCGCCACGTAGGAGTGACGTCAAGAGAAGATGTTCAGCTGTCGAGCGCGGCCTTCATGCAGCGCATCGCGGCCAGCGTCTTGGGCACGCCGATGTAGGGCATCAGGTGCACGAAGCACTCCGCCACCTGCTCCCGGCTCATCCCGGCCACATCGATGGCCGTCTTGATGTGGCCGGTGAGTTGCGGCTCTGTCCCGCCCATCGCGGCCAGGGCGGCCATGTTGAGCATCTGGCGATCGCGGAGCTCCAGGCCGTCCCGCTGGTAGGTTCCACCGAACACCGCGCCGACCACCCAGTCGGATGCCCCGGGCGCGAACTCGTCCAGCTGCTGCTTCCATGCCGCCGCCGACTCCGGGGACTGCGTCTCCTCGACGAACCGGTTGCCCTTGTCCATGCTCAGTTCCACGGTGATACTCCTCGACGGATCGGCGAATGTCCTGGTCAGGCTAACAGGGCAGCCCGTAGGCCCGTCCCGGCCAGGTACGGGGTGGCGGACCCGCAGGGCCCCCATGAACCGGTCCATTACCCGGACGCGCTTACGCGACGACGCGGAATCGTGATAGCTTCGTTCGTCGGCTTCACAGCCGTACTCAAGCATCGATGACACGACACGCGAGGGTCCACGCAGGGACCTTCTGACACGGCACGGTCGATCAACCCCACCCGCCGGACGTCAGGAGACTCCTTGTCCTCATCCCATACTGCCCCTGCGCCTGTCCCCGGCCGTGCCGGTTGGATGATCGCGGTCGCCGCCGCCGCGGCGTTCCTCGCCACCTTCAACGAGGCCTTCCTCAACGTCGCCTTCACGCCGATCATGAACGACTTCGGCGTCGACGTGAACACCGTGCAGTGGCTCACCACCGGGTATCTGCTGGTCGCCGCCGTGTTCGTCCCTGTCTCGAACGTGCTGTACCACCGCTTCCCGACCCGGCAGTTGTTCGTCTCGGTCGTCGCGGTCATGGTCATCGGCTCGATTATGGGTGCCCTCGCCCCGTCCTTCGAGGTACTGCTGATCGCCCGCCTGCTCCAGGCCATCGGGACGGGTCTGCTCACCCCGATCGGCATGAACATCACGCTGGCCGTCTCGCCCCGCGAGAAGCTCGGGCTGAACATGGGCATCATGGCCGCGATGACCACCCTGGGGCCTTCCCTGGCGATCGTGCTCTCCGGCGTGCTGCTGACGTTCGCCCCGTGGACCACCCTGCTGTGGGTCTTCGGCGCCTTGACCCTGCTCGTCCTGATCGCGGGCGCGATCGCGCTGCGCACCGTGGCTGACCTGGGCCGCCCCGTACTGGACATCCCGTCGTTCCTGCTCGTCGCGGTCGGCCTGGTCGGCATCCTCTATGGCATCTCGGCCGCGTTCGGCGGTGCTCCGGTCTACGCCGCGCTCTCGGCGGTCATCGGCCTCGCCGCTCTGTGGGTGTTCGTCGTCCGTCAGCGTCGGATCGCGCACCCGCTCATCGACATGCGACCGTTCTCCAACCGCGCGTTCGTCCTCGGCGTGTCGATGACCATGCTGGGCCTGGTGTTCGTCTTCGCGATGAACGTCGTGATCCCGCTGTTCCTGCAGGCGGCTCAGGGCATCTCGCCGCTGGGTGCCTCGCTCACCCTCGCGCCGGGCATCCTGCTCACCGTGGTCGCCGGGCCGGTGGCCGGCCGCCTGTTCGACCGGCACGGTGGCCGCTGGTCGATCCCGCTCGGCTTCCTCGTGATGGCGGTCTTCGTCACCGGCGTCGGCATCGCCGCCGGGTACTCGTCGATCCTGCTCTTCGGCCTGCTCTACATCCCGGCCGTCCTGGCCACCGCCCTGGTGATCGGGCCGTCGCAGACCTTCGCGCTGTCCAGCCTGGACCGCGACTCCGCGCCGCACGGCGTGACCGTGGTCTCGACCAGCTTCCAGATCGCGGGCTGCGTGGGCACGTCGCTGGCCGCCGGCATCTACGGCGCCGTCTCCGGCGCCAACCTCGACTCCGGGGGCGACGAGTTCGAGTCCCTGCTCACGGGCTTCCGCAGCGCCGTCGGTGTCGTCGTCATCGTCTCCCTCCTCGGGATCGCGCTGGCGTTCGCCGCGAACCGGGCGGCGCGCACCGCCCGCCCGTCGGCGTCCGAGACCGGGTCGCGCCCCGTCGACTCCGTCGAGTCGATCATGAAGACCGACGTGTACGCACTGTCCTCCACGGACACGGTCCTCGACGCCCTCACCACGTTCGGTGTCCGCGGCATCTCCGGCGCCCCGGTCCTCGACGCTGACGGCGCGCTGGTCGGATTCCTCTCCGACGGCGACGTCATGCGCTACCTGTCGGCGGCGCACCCGTCGTCGACCTCGATCTACTCCTACGCGATCGGGGCCGACGACGACCTCGTCGACGCGATGGCGGACCTCGCGGATCTCAACGTCATGCGGTTGGCCACCCGGGAGGTCGTGACGATCGACGCCGGAGCCTCGATCGCCGACGCCGTCGCCGCGCTCTCGGACGCACACCTCAAGAAGGTGCCGGTCGTCAGGGACGCAGGCGCGATGGTGGGCATCGTCAGCAGATTGGCGATCAACCGACTGGCCATCACCAGCTACCTGGACTCACGCGCCGGGTCGACGGAGTCGGCAGCCGTTCCCGCTCACTGAGCCGACACGCCCGCCTCAGCCGACCGCGCCCCCGCCGAAATGTTCCGACGGGGGCGCGGTGGTCTCTGTCAGCGTCCGCTGCGTACCGGCCTGCTGCGACGAGACCCCCGCCCGGCACCGCCCGTCGCCGGGGTGCCCAGCACCCGCCGCCACCGTTCCGGCATCGGCGCCGACACCACAACGTCGCGGCCGTCGGGCAGCGGGATGACCATCCTCGCGGCGTGTAGGTGGAGCCCGGAACCGCCACGCGACGCGACCACACTGTCGAACCGGGGGTCGCCGTACCGGTCGTCGCCGGCGATCGGATGTCCGGCGTGCTGCAGATGGACGCGGATCTGATGCTTGCGGCCGGTGAAAAGCCGCACGTCCACCAGGGTGGCCCAGTCCCCCACGCGCCTTCGGACCCTGACGTGGGTCTCCGCGCGCTGGCCCCGCGGGTCCACCACCACATCGGCGTCTCGCCTCCGGAGCGGCGCCTCCAGCACCCTGAGGTTCGCAGGCCACTGCCCCGCGACGATCGCCAGGTAATGCCGTTCGATCTCCTTCTCCCGATCGCGCAGCATCTCGTGGAGATGACGCAGCATCGGCGGGGTCTTGGTAAGGACCAGGACCCCGGAGGTGTCGCGGTCGAGCCGGTGGCCCAACTCGAGACCGGGCAGGTCGGGGCAGAGGAATCTCAGCGTCTCGATGACGCCGGCGGGCATATCCGAGCCTCGGTGCACGGCCACCCCGGCGGGCTTGTCCACCACCAGTAGGTTCGAGTCCTCGTAGAGGACGGCCTTGGCCATCCGGTCGAGTAGGGCGGTAGGTGGCCGCGTCACCGTCGTGGCGGGGGCCCCGGCTTGCATCGCGGGGAGGTCGATCACATCGCCCTCGGCGAGCCGGTAGTTCTGCTCGGCTCGGTGACCGTTCACCCGCAGCCGGCCCTGGCGCAGAAGCTTGAACAGCAGCCCCGCCGGCACACCCCTGAGCTGGGATCGCAGGAACTTGTCCAGCCGACGGCCGGCGTGCCCTTCATCGACGACAATGGTGGCGGCCGGTCGCGAGACCGTGGTCGTGGCCGGGACGGGGGTCGGCGCGGTCAGACGGCGGGCGGGCGGGGGCCGGCCGCCTGCCGCGCGCTGTGACGTCATTTCGGCGGGCTCAGGGCAGCCTGGCGCGGTTGAGCGTGCTCAGGTCCTCGTTGACGTCCGAGAAGATGGCACTCACGTCCGTGATCCCGAAGCCTGCGAGACGCTCGGTGTGCATCGCGACGTAGGCCTCGGCGTTCGCGCGGGTGTCGAAGAGATAGATCCCTCCGGACCGGCCGGCCGATTCGTCCTCGATCCACACCTTCCAGAGGAAACCCGGCTCGGCGTTGATCGACTCCGCCAGCCCTCGGAACGCCTCCGCCATCTCCGCGCCCCAGGGGCCGCGCATCGAGAAGTTCACCTGTACCACTACAGCCATCGTCGCCCTCCCGGCCCGTCTCGAAACACCAGGATACCGCTGGTGGATGGATCAGCTTTCCGGTGAACCGACGTCCTCCGCCTGCCCGGGGTGCGGAGCGCGGGCCTGTGCCTCAGCCCACACCCGTCGCCAGTGCTCGGCGAGCGAATCAATGGTCTCGTGGGCGTTCAGCCCGCTGGGCTGCGGCACGAGCCACAGCTCGACGTCCTCCGGCCACCCGGGCAGTGCCGTGCTGTCCTGCCTCCCCGCGGTCGCGCCGGGGCGGGTGAACGCGGTCCGGAACGCGGTGATCCCCACGATGGCCACGACCCCCGGGCGCAGCATCTTCGCGCGCTCCGCGAGACGCGCTCCACCTTCCCGCAGCTCCTCGCGGGAGAGCTCGTCGGCGCGCGCGGTCGCGCGCCCGACGAGGTTGGTGATCCCGATGCCGGCCGCGAGGAGTTTTCCCTCGTCCGCGTCGGAGAGTCCGGCCGAGGCGTCGACGAAGTCGTCGGTGAGCCCGGCGCGATGGAGAGACGGCCAGAAGCGGTTGCCGGGCCGTGCGAAGGGCGCGTTGACGGCCGCGGTCCAGAGGCCGGGGTTGATGCCCACGATGAGCAGCCGTAGCGCGCCGGGGTCGACCGGCAGGACGTCGTCGACGCCGTCCTCCTGCAGATCGGCGAAGGCGGCGAGATCCTGCTTCGTCGGTCGCCGACCCCGCAGCGGGGAGGGCCGCCGGGGTCGCGCCCTCACGCCCACGGCGACGCCACCTCACCCGTCGTGGGTGCCGCCGGACTCACGCCTCGAGCACGTAGCGGAGGATCTCCACCACCTGGTCGGTGGTCGTGCACCAGGCCTGGGCCTCCGCGTCGACCTCCTTGAGCGGGTGGACGATCTCCGCATCGTGGAGCGTCACGTAGGGCTTGCCGAGGGCCGCGCAGTAGCCGGCGTCGAAGGCGGCGTTCCACTGCTTGTACTTCTCCCCGAACCGCACCACCACCAGGTCGCTCTGCTCGATCAACGTACGCGTACGAATCGCGTTGACCTTCGCCGACTGGTGGTCGCGCCAGAAGGGGCTGTCGGTCTCGCCGAGGTGGTCGCCCGCAGCGTCGCTGGCCGGGTGGTCGGTGACCGGCTCGGTGAACGTGACATCGAGGCCCGCGGCCGTCGCGCCGCTCCGGATCTGGTCGCGCCAGTCAGTGTGGATCTCGCCGGACAGGTACACGGTGAAGCTCATGACCACACCATCCATGAGTGCGGCGACCGCGGCAACTTCACCCCCGCGAGCCTGAGAATCGACTCATCTCCTCGCCAGAACGTCACCCGTGGCGGCCGTGCCGGTCAGGCCCCCAGTGCGATGCGGTGAGCTCGAGGTGGGGAGGACTGTGATCAGGCGGGCAGCGTATCCGCGCAGTTGCTGTGGCGGCGCAGACTGGCACGGCTCCCCCGGGCACGACGGTCGGCCCGGGGAAGCCGTGCTCCCCGCTACCCGATCAGGTACGCGAAGCCCCGGCCGGACTCTTCGAGTCCGCGGAGGAATCGTCTCGTCCGGTTCACGTAGTGGTCCACGTACTCCGCTTCCGACTCGTTGCCCGGCTCATCTCCGTCACGAGGGGGCAGACAGGGAACGAAGTCCGCACGGGTGAGTGTGTCCAGATCATCGGCGATCGGGGCGACGTCCTCTGGCGGGATCGCCCGAACCCACGGCAGCCACCCTTCCCAGTTCGCGAGCGGCGTCACGTCGCCCTCGAACATGCGATACGCCGGGCGGGGTTCGTCAGTCGGATCAGACGGTGACGTCATCAACTGCAGATTTCTCCACGCCTTGTCCAGGTAGAGCATGTCCTCCTCCCGAGGGCCCTGTCGAAAGTCGGTCGCGGCGACCGTGGACCCGGGCGGAAAACCCCAGGCATCCGCCAAGGGGTCGGCGCTGATGTAGGCGCGCGGGTCGGCGAGCACGGCCTGGGTGGCGTCGGCGTCGAAGGCATATGCGTAGTAACGGATTCCCATGAGCCCAGCATCGCGGAGAGCGACGTGCTGAGAAGCTCGTGCGCGGCCACCTGTGGATGAAGGATCCGGCTTCGGCTCGCCTGTGGAGAACCAGCGGGCCGGTCACGCGGTGGTGTAGGCGACGAGCGCTGAACAGTAAACCGAGACTCCGACCCGCGTCACGGCGAGTCGAGTAGGTCGATTCCGTAGTCCGCGACGACGGCCCGTACCTCGGCCAGGTAGCGCAGCGCCTGCTCGGTGAGCGGAATGCCGGAGTGGCTGATCCAGCCGATCTCGATGCTCTCGTCCACGTCGAGCGGGATCGCCACGATCTCCGGGTCGAGGTCGTCACTGATGATGCCGGTCGAGATGGTGTACCCGTCGAGTCCGATCATCAGATTGAAGATGGTCGCGCGGTCGGCGACCCGGATCTCCCGCTTGCTCGACAGGGTGGAGAGGATCTCTTCGGCGAAGTAGAACGAGTTGTTCGCCCCCTGGTCGAACGTGAGCCGGGGCAGGTCGGTCAGGTCACCGAGCGTGACCCGCTCGCGGGCGGCCAACGGGTTCTTCCTCGAGATGAAGATGTGCGGGACCGCCGCGAAGAGCGGGTGGAAGACGAGACCGGAATCGCGCAGGAGTTTGTCGATGACCTTCCGGTTGAAGTCGTTGCGGTACAGGATGCCCACCTCGCTCCGGAGCGTCCGGACGTCCTCGATGATGTCCCATGTCCGCGTCTCGCGAAGAGAGAACTCGTACTGCTCCACGTCAGCGGACCGCACCATCCTGATGAACGCCTCGACCACGAAGGAATAGTGCTGCGCGGAGACCCCGAGCAGTCGGCGGGACGGCGGCTGGCCGAGATACCGCTGCTCGAGCAGGGACATCTGCTCGACGACCTGTCTGGCGTAGCCGAGGAACTCCGCACCCTCCTCGGTCAGCGTCACACCCCGGGCGGACCGCGAGAGCAGCGTGCGCCCGACCCTGGACTCGAGGTCCTTCATCGCGGCGGACATGGTCGGCTGGGCGACGTAGAGGAGCTCCGCCGCGCCCGTGATCGACCCCTCCGCCGCGACCTCGATGAAGTACTCCAACTGTTGCAGCGTGATGCCCCTGGATGCCCTGCCCATAGGCACAGACTATAGAGACGCATAGCAAACGGTAGTTACCCGATGCCTGAACTGGGGCTGCAGGATGAGGGCACAGATTTTCCGCAAGGCCGAGCCCGGCCGATCGAGACCCGGATTGGATGTACATGTCGGACGACTTCGCGTTCAGCATCACCACCACCCGCTTCGACGAGGACTACTCACCGTCGGAGAATTCCCGCACCACCACGAACTTCGCCAACCTGGCACGGGGCGAGCACCGCCGGCAGAACCTCCGCCGCGCCCTCGCCATGATCGACGACCGGTTCAACGGACTCGCCGGCCGGCACGACCCGAGCCGGGACCGCTACACCGTCGAGCTGGAGATCGTGTCCGCGGATCTGCAGTTCACCTCGGCAGGCGAGAGCCAGCGGTTCCCGCTGATCGAGGTCCTGGACGTCCAGATCCTCGACCGGGACACCGGTGAGCGTCACCCGGGCATCGTGGGGAACAACTTCTCGTCCTACGTCCGGGACTACGACTTCAGCGTTCTCCTGCCGGCGGCCAACGAGAACACCGCTGAGTTCACCGTGCCCGACGACTTCGGCGACCTGCACGGCAGACTCTTTCAGCGCTTCGTCGCCTCGGAGGCGTACCGGGAGCGCTTCTCCGCGGAGCCGGTTATCTGCATCAGCGTGTCGACGAGCCGGACCTACCGCCGGACCGGACACCACCATCGCGTCCTCGGTACCGAGTACCAGCAGGACGACTTCTCGCTGACCGACGAGTACTTCGCCCGGATGGGGCTGGAGGTCCGGTACTTCATGCCACCGGGCGGCGTCGCGCCGCTCGCGTTCTACTTCCGCGGTGACCTGCTCCACGACTACACGGACCTGCAGCTCATCGGCACCATCAGCGTGATGGAGACCTTCCAGAAGATCTACCGTCCGGAGATCTACAACGCTCACTCCCCTGCCGCGGACGTCTACCGCCCGACCCTGGATCACGGCGACTTCTCGCCCACCCCGATCGTGTACGACCGCGAGGAGCGCAACCGGCTCGGCAAGGCGCAGGGCAGGTTCACGGAGGAAGCCCTCATGAAGCCGCACCGAGCGCAGCTCGAACAGTGGGCCGCCCGCTACCCGGTGCTCGTCGGATGAGCACCAGAGGAGAGTCGATCATGTCCCCGATCCTGCCCACCACCACCGTCGGCAGCCTGCCCAAGCCGTCGTGGCTAGCACAGCCGGAGACCCTCTGGTCGCCCTGGAGGTTGGAGGGCCCCGAGCTGATCGAAGGTAAGCAGGACGCGCTGCGTATCGCCGTGAAGGAGCAGAGCGATCGCGGCATCGACATCGTCAGCGACGGCGAACAGACCCGGCAACACTTCGTGACGACCTTCATCGAGCATCTCGACGGGGTCGACTTCGAGCAGCGCGAGACCGTGCGCATCCGGAACCGCTACGACGCCAGCGTGCCCACCGTGGTGGGCGCCGTGAGCCGCGAGAAGCCGGTCTTCGTGGACGACGCGACGTTCCTGCGGCAGCAGACCGACAAGCCCATCAAGTGGGCTCTCCCCGGGCCCATGACGATGATCGACACGCTGTACGACCGCCACTACTCCAGCCGCGAGGCGCTGGCGTGGGAGTTCGCGGCGATCCTCAACCAGGAGGCGCGAGACCTGGAGGCCGCGGGGGTCGACATCATCCAGTTCGACGAGCCCGCCTTCAACGTCTACTTCGCCGAGCTCAAGGACTGGGGCGTGGCGGCCCTGGAACGCGCGGTCGAAGGCCTGCGCGCCGAGACCGCCGTCCACATCTGCTACGGCTACGGGATCAAGGCCAACACCGACTGGAAGGCGTCGCTCGGCTCGGAGTGGCGGCACTACGAGGAGTCGTTCCCCCTCCTGCAGCAGTCCGGTATCGACATCATCTCGCTGGAGTCCCATAACTCCCGCGTCCCGATCGACCTGGTCGGGCTACTGCGCGGCAAGAAGGTCATGCTCGGGGCGATCGACGTGGCGAGCGAGAAGGTCGAGACTCCTGAGGAGGTCGCGGACACGCTCCGCAGCGCGCTCGAGTTCGTGGACGCGGACAAGCTCCTGCCGAGCACCAATTGCGGCATGGCGCCCTTGTCGCGGGACGTCGCACTCGCGAAGCTCAGCGCACTCAGCGCTGGAACACGCCTCGTCCGCGAGGAGCTCGTCACCTCTCACGCCTGACGGATCGGGCCGGGTCTGCGAGCGCCGGCCCCGCCCTGCATGCGATGCCCCCGACCGCCACGACCCCGGGCCACCAACGACCGCCGCGGCACTCCGGTCAGCGCCCCGCCCGATCTCCGGAGAGGTCGAGGCCGCCGAAGTAGTGCGCGAGGACGAATGCCATGGCGACGCCGCCGGTGGCTGCAGCGGCCCTGTCCTTCGGAGATCCCACGCGGCGTGCCAGCGCGCCACCCGCCGCGAGATTGAGCACGCCCCAGGCCACGTTGTGCAGTGGCGGGGACAACCCGACTCCCGGGGGGCGTGGCGAAGGGCGTCGGGAACCGCTCGCCGGTCATTCCCTTGACCGTGTGCGGCACGGCGTCGGCGAGCAGCGCGCCGCACAGGCCCGCCGCGATCACACCGGTCACCTCGCGTAGAACAGTCACTGGCTCCCCTCTCCGTCGGCGCGACCGGCTCCGCCCTCCCTGGCGGCGCTCTACCGCGTGCGCTGCCACCCGCTGTACGGGCCGGCCTTCACGAGTCTGACAGAGGTCCCCGGACGCCGTACCGCGCAACTACGAAGTCGCGGTTGCGATCGCACCCCTTCAGCTCGAGGTCGAACGCGCCGCCGAAGAGTGGCTTGCCCGAACCGAGGGTCACGGGCGCGATCGAGACCACCACCTCGTCGAGCATCCCCGCCCCGGCGAACTCGGCTGCCAGCCCGCCGCCACCCATCACCCACACATCGCGACCACCGGCCGCGGACTCCAGCGACTCGCGGTGATCAGACGGGGCGCCCGCGACAAAGGAGACGTGGTCATTCACCGCCTCCAGCTCCCGGTGGGTGAACACGAAGGTGGGGATCTCGGGCAACCAGTCACGGTCGTGTTCGAGCACCCACGCGTACGTGGACGCCCCCATGACCTGCGCCCCCACCTCCGTGAGGAACGCGTCGGTGCTGCCCGGCCCGTTCTCGTCGATGTCCTGCTTGAACAGCCAGGCCAGCGAGTGGTCGTCGTCCGCGAGGAATCCGTCGAGGGTCGTGGCGGTGGAGTAGCGGTAGCGGGTCATGACAGTCCTCCTGAGGCGCGGCGGTGCCACATGATCGGGTCGGGATCGAGGTGCCTGATGTCGACGCCGGCCTGCGCGAGCATCCAGCGCGCGAGCTGGCGGCGGTGGGCCGAGAACGTGAGGGTGTGGGCGACGATCTGCGACAGCAGGAACGACTCGGGTGGGTCACAGAGCGCGTCGACCACCCGGTCGCCCCACGCGCCACGGCGTTCCACATCGCGTGTCATGGCCAGCCACCGCGCGGCGATCTCGGAGTGCCGCCTGCGGAGACTCGCGACGTCGTCCTCCACGCCGAGGTCCGGCTCGTCCTCCCCCTCGATGCACGCGAGCCAGGGCAGCTTGTCCGAGGCCAGGTGGTGCAGGACGTTCGCGAGCGTCGTCTCGTCACCCGCCCACTCGAGCACCCTGTGTCCCGGCAACCTCTCGCGCCGGAACTCGTCGTCGTCAACCCCCTCGGCGGCGGCGAGCACCGCGGCGGTGTCGTCGAGGTCGTGCCGGATCATCAAGGCGACGACGTCGCCGGCCGAGATCTCCCGTCCCGCGTCGACGTAGAGCACCGTCGGGGAGTGGAAATGGATGCCGTTCGGTGCAGGCAGCCAGTGGCCCCGGTCGTGTCGCGGCGGCATGGCGCCAGGAGGGCACCCGAACGCCCGCGAGAACGCGCGCGAGAATCCCTCGACCGAGTCGTATCCCGCTGCGAACGCCGCATCGGTGACGCTGCGTCCTCCTTGGATCTCCCAGGCCGCGCGCTCGAGGAGGACACGCCGCCGCATCGCCGCCGGCGCTTCTCCTGCCGCCCGGCTCACCTGACGACTGAAGTGGAACGACGACGAGTGGGCGTCCGCCGCGAGCGTGTTCAGGACTGCGCCGCCTTCGTGCTCGGCGAGAACGGCGTCGAGCAGCTCGCGGATGCGATCTCGTCCCGGGCGTCGTGCGGTCATGCTGTGATTATCAGTGGAACGGGGCGCCCTCGGCTTGACCGTTCTTGCTCGATATCAGGCCGGGGGCCGCCAGAAGACTCGGCGTCAGGGCGACGGGCGGGAAGGACCTGCTGACCCGCCGAATCGCGGCGGCGCTGGACGGCGCCCTCTTCGACGAGCCACCGGCGCCCGCGCGCTCCGCGGGAGCTCAGCTCGCCGGCCCGTTGACGCTCCAGACGGTCATACCGCGGGGCCAGCGGTGCAGCCAGGTCGTCCGGGCGTGGTTCGTTGAGCAGGTGGGAGCTCACTTCAGCTTCGATGCCGAGATGCGCGCCTTCTTCGCCGGAACCGACGGAACGCACACGATGCAGGACGCACTCGATCACTACCGATCGACCCGCGGACGGGACGCGAAGCCGATCGACTCGCAGTTCGAGTACAACCGGTTCACCCGCGCGTGGCACGAGACTCACCCGACCGGAACCCGCGACAATGCGCGTCGGGCCTGGCGCGACTACCGCGAGCGACCGGTGGACCAGCGCGGACGGGCCTGACCCGCCGGTGCTCCCGGTACCCGCGGCCCCGCCACCGTTGCGCGATCTCAGACGTTGAAGCGGAACTCCACCACGTCGCCGTCCGCCATGACGTAGTCCTTGCCCTCCATGCGCACCTTGCCGGCCGCCTTGGCCGCGGCCATCGAGCCGGCGGCGTCGAGGTCGTCGAACGAGACGATCTCGGCCTTGATGAAGCCCTTCTCGAAGTCGGTGTGGATGACGCCGGCGGCCTTGGGGGCGGTGTCGCCCTTGCGGATGGTCCAGGCGCGCGACTCCTTGGGGCCGGCGGTGAGGTAGGTCTGCAGCCCGAGGGTGTGGAAGCCTGCGCGAGCGAGCGCGTTCAGGCCGGGCTCGGTCTGGCCGATCGACTCGAGCAGCTCCATGGCGTCGTCCTCGTCGAGCTCCTGCAGCTCGGCCTCGACCTTGGCGTCGAGGAACACGGCGTCGGCGGGCGCGACGGCGGCGCTGAGCTCGGCCTTGCGCTCGTCGCTCGTCAGCACCGACTCGTCGGCGTTGAAGACGTAGAGGAACGGCTTGGCGGTCATGAGGTGCAGATCGCGCAGGAGGCCGCGGTCGATCTCGTCCTGGGCCTTGAACAGGGTGCGCCCGTCCTCGAGCACGGCCTGGGCCTTGCGGATCTCCTCGAGCTGCGCCACCAGCGACTTGTCCTTGCGGGCGTCCTTCTCGATCCGCGGCAGCGCCTTCTCGATGGTCTCCAGATCGGCGAGGATCAGCTCGGTGGCGATCACCTCGATGTCGGCCATCGGGTCGACCTTGCCGTCCACGTGGATGACGTCCGGGTCGTCGAAGACGCGCACGACCTGGCAGATGGCATCGGCCTCACGGATGTTGGCGAGGAACTTGTTGCCCATGCCCTCGCCGGTGCTGGCGCCCTTGACGATGCCCGCGATGTCGACGAACGACACGACGGCGGGCAGGATCCGCTCGGAGCCGAAGATCTCGGCGAGTCGGTTGAGGCGGGGATCGGGCAGGTCGACCACGCCGACGTTGGGCTCGATGGTGGCGAACGGATAGTTCGCCGCGAGGACGTCGTTGTTCGTCAGGGCGTTGAACAGGGTCGACTTACCGACGTTGGGCAGTCCGACGATTCCGAGGGTGAGGCTCACGAGGCCACAGTCTACGGACCGCGGCCTGCGGCCCTCCCCCGCGGCCGTCGGGCCGTCACAGGGAGCGCACCGACGCGGCCTCTGACAAGATGACTCCCATGAGCGACGAGCCGAAGCCGCATCCCCCCGTCGAGGATCAGGAACAGCACGTCGACCGGTCCGTACTCATCGGCCTGGGTGGGCGATGGGTCACCGACTGGGCCCTGCGCCTGGCCATCCTGCTGGTCGCGGGATGGCTCATCTCGCGGATCGGCGGCGCGCTGTGGGTGGGGATCCTGCCGATCCTGTTGGCGCTGATCATCTCCACCGTCCTGTGGCCCGTGACGGGCTGGATGGTGCGGCACAAGGTGCCCAAAAGCCTGGCCGCCATGCTGTCGATCATCGGCTCCCTGGGGCTGCTGACCGGCGTCATCGCACTGATCGCCCCGTCGATCGTGGAGCAGAGCGTGCAGCTCGCCGACCAGACGTCCGAGGCGATCACCGAGGTCCAGGACTGGCTGCGGGGGCCGCCGCTCAACATCCGTGACGAGCAGCTGGACCGCCTGCTGGACCAGCTCAGCTCGACGCTGCAGGACCGGGGCGACCAGATCGCGTCCGGCGTGTTCACCGGAGTCAGCGCGGTGGGATCGTTCGTCGTCACCCTGGTCCTGGTGTTGGTGCTCACGTTCTTCTTCATCAAGGACGGGCCGCGGTTCCTGCCGTTCGTGCGTCGCAACACCGGCCGCACCGCCGGCCGCCACCTCACCGAGGTCCTCACCCGGGCGTGGAACACACTGGGCGGCTTCATCCGCGCCCAGGCGATCGTCTCGTTCGTCGACGCCGTGCTCATCGGCCTCGCGCTCGTGATCCTGGGCGTACCGCTGGCGTGGGCGTTGGCGGTCATCACCTTCATCGCGGGCTTCATCCCCATCGTCGGTGCGTTCACCGCCGGAGCGCTCGCCGTGCTCATCGCGCTGGTGGCCAACGGGTTCACCACCGCGATCATCGTCCTGGTGGTCATCATCGCCGTACAGCAGCTCGAGGGCAACGTCCTCCAGCCGATCCTGCAGTCGCGCGCCATGAACCTGCATCCGGGCGTCATCCTCCTGGGTGTGGCCGCGGGCAGCACGCTCTTCGGCATCATCGGCGCGTTCCTCGCGGTGCCGATCCTCGCCGTGGCCGCGGTGGTCATCCGGTATATCAACGAGCAGATCGATCTGCGCACCGGCGACGTCACCGCCTCCGATCTGGCCTCCGCGACCGACGAGGGCCGCCTGACGGCCTGGCTCGGGGAGATGTCCAGCTCGCGGTTCGCTCCGCTCCGTAAGAGCAGCACCGCGATCATGGCCGGGATGATCGACGAACGGCCGGACATCGCCCCGCCGCGTTCGGCGACGCCCGGAGCGCGCACGGCGGCCGTCGCCGCGTCGGCGCCGGGTGGTGCGGGGGTCGCCGCGACGGGTGACGACGACGAGGTGGGCGGTGACGCCGGCCTCGCCGCTCCGCCGTTATCGGATCAGCTCCCGCCCGAACCCGGCATCACCGACCCGATGGCGGTCACCGGCACGCGGCCATCCCCGCGAGAGGAGGCGGCCAAGCCCCGTCCGCTGCGTCGTTTCGGCCGTTTCCTCGCCCGTCGGCTGGGCGGTTAGAGTCATCTTCCGTGAGTAGACGCAGGAGTGGCCGGGTGCCCGCGGACGAGAGGTCCGTGGTCTCCTCGATGCGCGGGCTGCCCGCCTGGACCGCGGTCCTGCTGGCGGTGGCCATCACGCTGACCGGCGTGGCCATCGACTCGGTCTCGGGCGAGCTCGGCGTCGGGTTCACCGTCGCGTTCGTCCTCGGGTGCGTGGTGTCGGTGCTCGCGATCTCGCGCCGCTCGCTGTTCGTGGCCGCGGTCCAGCCGCCGATCATCATGACGCTGCTGGTGCCGCTGGTCTACGTGATCTCCGGGGCGGGCTCGGGCGCGGACGTGTTCTCGCGGACGCAGATCGTCTCGGTCGCACTGCCGTTGGCGACCCGGTTCCCCCTGATGGTCGCCACGACCGTCGTCGTCATCGCGATAGCCCTGATCCGGGCGTTCGTTCTGGAGCCGCGGCCCGCGCGGCCGGCGGCCCCCTATATCCAGCGCACCGCCCCGGCACACGCCCGCCGCTGAGGCGGGGCGTACCGGGGCGGTGAGTGCCCTCCGGCCCGCGGGGAGCGGGCGGTCGGGTCAGGCCTTCTGCGGCATCCGCAGCTCGCGGGGCAGGGCGAAGGTGATGGTCTCCTGCGCGGTCTTGACGGTCGACACATCGCTGTACCCGTGCTCGTCGAGGAGCTCGAGCACCCCGCGGACGAGGATCTCCGGAACGGACGCGCCGGACGTCACCCCCACGGTGGTGACCCCCTCGAGCCACGCCAGGTCGATCTCGTCGGCGTAGTCCACCAGATGGGCGGCATCCGCGCCGGCCTGGAGGGCCACCTCGACCAACCGCACGGAGTTCGAGGAATTCTTCGAACCCACCACGATCACCAGATCGCACTGGGGCGCCATCGCCTTGACCGCGCTCTGGCGGTTCTGCGTGGCGTAGCAGATGTCATCGGACGGCGGGTCGATGAGCGTGGGGTACTTCTCCTTGAGGCGGCGGACCGTCTCCATGGTCTCGTCCACGCTCAACGTGGTCTGGGACAGCCAGATGAGCTTCTCCGTGTCCGTCGGCACCTCGAGGGTGTCGACGGCGTCCGGCCCGTCGACCAGGGTCACCACGTCGGGCGCCTCGCCGGCGGTGCCCTCGACCTCCTCGTGGCCCTCGTGGCCGACCAGCAGGATCTGGTAGCCCTCCCGGGCGAAGCGCTTGACCTCGGTGTGCACCTTGGTCACGAGCGGGCAGGTGGCGTCGAAGGTGGTGAGCTCCAGCTGCTTGGCGCTCTCCCGGACCGCGGGCGAGACCCCGTGGGCGGAGAACACGAGATTCGCGCCCTGGGGCACCTCGTCGGTCTCGTCGACGAAGATCACCCCACGCTTGGTGAAGGACTCCACCACGTACTTGTTGTGGACGATCTCCTTGCGCATGTACAGCGGCGCCCCGTGCTTCTCCAGGGCTTTCTCGACCGTCTCGACGGCTCGGTCGACGCCGGCACAGTAGCCGCGCGGTTCCGCGAGTAGTACCCGCTTGGTTGCCGGTTCGGCGATCATGTCGGTCTGCTCGGTCATGTCACCAGGGTACGGTTCATACTGGATTTCGACCATTACGCCTCCCGCACGCCCCCCGGCAGAGAGGTCCGCATGCTCCGACCATTGTTTCTGACCCGTGCCTCGATCGGTCTGGCCGCCACCGCGGCCGAGCGCGTCGTGGCCCTGCCCGGCCGCGCGATCGAGGCGGTGTCCACGCTGCCCGGCGTGCCCGTGCGGGTCGCCGGCGGCCTGGTGCAGTCGTACCTGCACGCGGGGCAGACCCTCACCGACCTGGCCGTCAAGGGCGACAGGGTGCTCGCCTCGGTCTTCCCCGCCCGGTCGGATCAGCCGGAGTGGGCGACGTTCGACGAGGACGAGACCGAGGAGGTCCTCGACGTGTCCTACCGGGTGTACGGTTCGTCGCGGGCGCCCCGCGGCGGCGGTGACGACGATGACGATCCGGACGTGCCGACGGGCCGCGTCACCCCCCGCGACGCGTGAGCGCCTCCTCCCCCGGCACCCCGAGCAGCCCCGAGTCACCGTGGCCGGTCCGGGTCGTCTCGGACCAGATCGCCGCGTGGATCCACCGCCTGGGCGCGGTGTGGGTCGAGGGTCAGATCACCCAGTTGAGTCTGCGCCCGGGCACCCGCACGGCCTTCCTCACGTTGCGTGACCCGTCCGTCGACAATTCGCTGACGCTGACGTGCCCGCCCCGGCTCATCTCCGAGTCACCCGTCCCGGTCACGGAGGGCAGCCGGGTCGTGGTGCGCGGCACGCCGCGCTTCTACACGGGCCGCGGCTCGTTCTCGCTCCAGGTCTCGGAGATCCGCCCGGTCGGCGTGGGCGAGCTGCTGGCGCGCATCGAGCGGCTCAAGCAGGCCCTGGCGGCGGAGGGTCTGTTCGATCCCCGCCTCAAGCGACCGCTGCCGTTCCTGCCGACGTGCGTCGGTCTGATCACGGGCCGGGCGAGCGCCGCCGAGCGCGACGTGGTCGAGGTCGCCCGTGGCCGCTGGCCGGACGTGCGTTTCGCCGTGCGGAACACGGCCGTGCAGGGCGTGTCGGCCGTGCCCCAGATCCTCGACGCGCTGGCCGAGCTGGACGCGGACCCCGTCGTCGACGTCATCATCCTCGCCCGCGGCGGCGGCTCCGTCGAGGACCTCCTCCCCTTCTCCGACGAGGCGTTGATCCGCGCGATCTCGCGGTGCCGCACGCCGGTCGTCTCGGCGATCGGACACGAGCCCGACTCCCCGCTGTCGGACCTCGTCGCCGACCTGCGTGCCGCCACGCCCACCGACGCCGCCAAGCGCGTCGTCCCCGACGTGGTCGAGGAGCGGCGCCGCATCGCCGAGGCGCGCGCCCGCACCGCCCGGGCCCTGCGCGGCTGGGTGGAGCGCGAGCGCAACCAGCTCGCCGCGGTGCGGTCCCGGCCGTGCATGGCGAACCCCCACGGGATCGTCGACTCGCGCGCGGAGGTCGTCGCCGAGGCGCTGCGGGCCGCGCGGCGCGACATCACCCGGATCATCGACTCGGAGTCCACGTCGCTCGGCCACCTGTCGGCGCGCCTGACCACCCTGGGCCCGGCGGCCACCCTCGCCCGCGGCTACGCGGTGGTCCAGTCGGTGGCCGGGGTGCACGACGGCCGGGTGGTGTCGTCGATCGCCGACGCCCCGCCCGGCTCCCAGCTGCGCATCCGGGTCTCCGACGGCGCCCTGTCCGCGGCGGTGCTCGGGTCGACGCCCGCCGCCGGCCGCACCGCCGCCCCCGCGCCGACCACCACCGGGTCGCACACCACCGACACCCCCGAGTCCGACACCCCCGAGTCCGACACCCCCGAGGAGCAGTCCTGATGTCCGACGAGCAGACCCCCGTCTCCGAACTGGGCTACGAGCAGGCCCGCGACGAGCTCATCGAGGTGGTCCGCATCCTCGAGGCCGGCGGCCAGGACCTGGACGCCTCCCTCGCCCTGTGGGAGCGGGGCGAGGAACTCGCCGCGCGGTGCACCGAGCATCTCGACGGCGCCCGTGCGCGCATCGACGCGGTCCTCGGCGACGACGACGAGGGCGGCGCCGCCCGGGGCTGAGCCCGCCGCCCGGTCATGCGGGAAGGCTCACCTCCCCGCGCGGGCGATCACTGCGCGGGGAGCGGCTCCGCGTCCTGGACGGCGGCGGCGAGCGTCTCGAACTGATCGGTGGGCGCCGAGCCGGTCACGGCCACGCGGACGTCGTCGAGGTCTAGCACCCACACGGGGCGGACGTCGTCGCCGGTGAGGACGGTCCATTCCCGCCCGGCGATCGGCACCATGGTGCGCTCGGGCCGCGGGCCGCCGTTCAGCGAGCGGAACGCGTCCTCCGGTGCGTCGGACTGGACGAGCTCGACGTAGCTGCGTTCGCCGGTCACCCAGCCGACGTGGCTGGAGGTGGTGCCGGCGAAGCCCTGGACGCGGCCGGAGTTGGCGGTCCAGTCCGCGGGGACCTCGGGCGAGCGGATCGGGTACTCGAGGCTGCGGGCGTCCTGGCGCAAAGACGCGTCGGCGTCGAACTGCGGGATCTGCCCCTGCTCGGGGCCCGACGGGCTGAAGGTGCACAGTCCGGCGACACCGGCGAAGAGTCCGCAGATGACCATGAGCACCACCACCGACCAGAACATGTCGCGGTTGCCCTGCAGGATTCTCGGTTTCGCCTCGGCCACGCCTGTGAGTATCCCACCCACCCGGGGCGACTCCGGTGCGTGGGCCCCGGCCCGGTGGCGGAGGTGGAACAATGAGCGCCGACAACCCGCCGCACGCGCGTGACCCCGTCGCGCCCGCGCCCGCCTCCGAGGAGCCAGACCACCTATGTCAGACGCCAAGCGCCCCGATCGTAACCTCGCCATGGAGCTGGTCCGTGTGACCGAGGCCGCCGCTCTCGCCGCCGGGCGCTGGGTGGGCCGGGGCGACAAGAACGGTGGCGACGGTGCCGCGGTCGACGCCATGCGTGAGCTCATCTCGACCGTCGACATGGACGGCACAGTGGTGATCGGTGAGGGCGAGAAGGACGAGGCGCCCATGCTCTACAACGGCGAGAAGGTCGGCACCGGTGACGGGCCGGCGGTCGACGTGGCCGTGGACCCGATCGACGGCACCCGCCTCATGGCGGAGGGTCGCCCCAACTCGATCGCCGTGATCGCGGTCGCCGAGCGCGGCGCGATGTTCGACCCGTCGGCGGTGTTCTACATGCGCAAAATCGCGGTCGGCCCGGACGCCGTCGGCCGGATCGACCTGTCCAGGTCCACCGAGTGGAACATCCGGTCGGTGGCCGAGGCCAAGAACATCGACGTCGGCGACATGACGGTGTGCGTGCTCGACCGGCCCCGCCACGCCGAGCTCATCGCCGAGATCCGTGCGGCCGGCGCCAAGGTCCGTCTCATCATGGACGGCGACGTCGCGGGCGGCGTGGCGGCGGCCTCCGACGACAGCTCGGTGGACATGCTCATGGGCATCGGCGGTACGCCGGAGGGCATCATCACCGCGTGCGCCATGAAGTGCATGGGTGGCGAGATCCAGGGCCAGCTGTGGCCGCAGGACGACGCGGAGCGGCAGAAGGCCGTCGACGCCGGCCTGGACGTCGACGCCATCCTCGGCACCGACGACCTCGTCAAGGGCGACAACTGCTTCTTCGCCGCCACCGGCATCACCAACGGCGACATGGTCCGGGGCGTGAGCTACCGCTCCAACGGCGCCGTCACCCGGTCCCTGGTCATGCGGTCCAAGTCCGGCACGGTCCGCCACGTCGAGGGCCGTCACAAGATGGAGAAGCTCCGCGAGTTCTCGGCCGTCGACTACGGCCAGGCCGCCGACGCCCGCTGACGGCACCCGCGCTCGCCGGGCCCGCGCCGTAGTTCCTGCACGGCCCGGCGGGCGCGCCTAGTCTGGCCCCATGGCCGATCAGACTGAATTCCGTATCGAACACGACACGATGGGCGAGGTCCGGGTCCCGGTCGACGCCCTCTGGCGTGCACAGACCCAGCGCGCCGTGGAGAATTTCCCCGTTTCGGGCCGGGGCCTCGAGCGGACGCAGATCCGCGCGCTCGGGCTGCTCAAGTCCGCCTGCGCGACCGTCAACGGGCGCCTCGGGCTGCTCGACCGGGAGAAGGTCAACGCGATCGTCGCGGCCGCCGGCCGTATCGCCGAGGGCGAGGTCGACGACCACTTCCCCGTCGACGTGTTCCAGACGGGGTCGGGCACGAGCTCCAACATGAACACCAACGAGGTCATCGCCTCGCTCTGCGCGGCCGAGGGCGTCACGGTCCACCCGAACGACGACGTGAACATGTCGCAGTCGTCCAACGACACGTTCCCCACGGCCACGCACGTCGCTGCGACGGAGGTCGTGATCGCCGACCTCGTGCCGGCCCTCGGCGTGCTCGCGGAGTCGTTCGAGTCGAAGGCCGAGCAGTGGCGCGACGTGGTCAAGCCCGGCCGCACGCACCTCATGGACGCCGTCCCCGTCACCCTCGGTCAGGAGTTCGGCGGCTACGCCCGCCAGATCCGGGCCGGCATCGAGCGTGTCTGCGGCACCCTGCCCCGCGTGGGCGAGCTGCCGATCGGCGGCACCGCAGCGGGCACCGGGCTCAACGCCCCGGACGGGTTCGGCTCCGCCGTCGTCGAGGAGCTGCGTTCCCTCACCGGTCTCGAGGAGCTCCGCCTGGCCGTGGACCCGTTCGAGGCCCAGGCCGCCCGTGACGGGCTCGTCGAGCTGTCGGGCGCACTGCGCACGGTCGCGGTCTCGCTGACCAAGATCGCCAATGACATCCGCTGGATGGGGTCCGGCCCCATGACCGGGCTCTCCGAGGTGCACCTGCCGGACCTGCAGCCCGGGTCGTCGATCATGCCCGGCAAGGTCAACCCGGTGCTGTGCGAGACGGTCGCGCAGGTCGCCGCCCAGGTCGTCGGCAACGACGCCGCGGTCGCCTGGGCCGGCGCGAGCGGCGCCTTCGAACTGAACACCGCCATCCCCGTGATGGCCCGCAACGTGCTGGAGTCGGTCCGGATCCTGTCCACGTCGTCGACCCTGTTCGCCGAGCGGTGCATCGACGGCATCGAGCCGGACGTCGACCGCATGCGCCGTCTGGCCGAGTCCTCCCCCTCGATCGTCACGCCGCTGAACTCGGCGATCGGCTACGAGGAGGCGGCCCGCGTCGCCAAGCACGCCCTCGCCGAGGGGCTGACCATCCGCGAGGCGGTCATCGCGCTGGGCTTCGTCCCCGACCCGCTGTCCGAGGAGGAGCTCGACCGTCGTCTCGACGTCCTCGGGATGACGGGTCTCGATCGCGAGCGCTGACCCGCCGCCACCGCACCCGGACACAGGCGCAGGGCCCCGGCGACTCCGCCCGGGCCCTGCGCCGCTGCCGTCCTCTCTCCGCTGGATTCCTCGCCCCGAGGGGCGGGCCCGGTCCCCGACCGCCCGCCTCAGGCGGCGTGGATGCGCCGCAGCGCACCGACCGAGGCGTCCGGCTGGAACTCCTCGAGCATGGTCGTGACGAGCTCGGCGATGGCCGAGCGCTCGGACCTGCTGAGCGTGATGTGGGCGAACAGCGGGTGGCCCTTGAGCTTCTCCACCACCGCCTGGATCCCGTCGTGCCGGCCGACCCGGAGGTTGTCGCGCTGCGCCACGTCATGGGTGAGCACGACCCTCGATCCGGTGCCCAGTCGGGACAGCACGGTGAGCAGGACGTTGCGCTCGAGCGACTGCGCCTCGTCGACGATCACGAACGAGTCGTGGAGGCTGCGGCCCCGGATGTGGGTCAGTGGCAGCACCTCGAGGATGTCGCGATCCATCACCTCGTCGATCACGTTCTCGCTGACGAGCCCCTCGAGGGTGTCGAACACGGCCTGCGACCAGGGAGACATCTTCTCCGACTCGCTGCCCGGGAGGTAGCCGAGTTCCTGACCGCCGACGGCGTACAGGGGCCGGAAGACGACGATCTTGCGATGTCGACGTCGCTCGAGCACGGATTCGAGCCCGGCGCACAGGGCGAGGGCGGACTTGCCGGTGCCGGCGCGGCCACCGAGCGAGACTATGCCGATCGACTCGTCGAGCAGGCAGTCGATCGCGATACGCTGCTCGGCCGAGCGGCCCCGCAGGCCGAAGACCTCGACGTCGCCGCGGACCAGCCTGAGGCCGCCGTCGTCGGTGACACGGGCCAACGCGGAGGACGAGTCGGTCTGTACCCGCACCCCGCAGTGGACGGGCGTCTCGGCGTCGAGGCCGGCCGCGCGGGCGGCGAGCGGTGAGACACCGCCGGTCGAGAACAGGGTGTCTACGAGCTCCTGGGTGGCGGGCAGGTCCGAGACGCCGCTGTAGCCGGTGAGGACGACGTCCTGCGCGTGGTACTCGTCCGCGGGCAGTCCCACCGAGCCCGCCTTGACGCGGAGCGGGACGTCCTTGGAGACGAGGACGGTGTCGTCGCCCTCGGCCCGCAGGTTGAGCGCACAGGCGAGGATCCGGGAGTCGTTGCCGGTGTCGCGGAACCCGGCGGGCAGGACCGACTGGTCGGTGTGGTTGAGCTCGACCCGGAGGGTGCCGCCGGTGTCGGTGACGGGCAGGTCGCCGTCGAGGCGGCCGTGGCGCAGGCGCAGGTCCTCTAGAAGCCGCAGTGCCTCGCGGGCGAAGTAGCCCAGCTCGGGGTGGTGGCGCTTGGCCTCGAGCTCCCCGATCACCGCGATGGGTAGGACCACCCGGTTCTCGGCGAAGCGGGTGACGGCCCACGGGTCGGACAGCAGAACCGAGGTGTCGAGGACGTAGGTACGGACGGTGTCGGTCACGGCGCGCTCCTGGACCGCGGCACCCGCGGTCGTGTCGGGATGGACCGGTCGGCCCAGGTCGTCCGGAGACGACAGGGCCGGGTGCCGGCCCCCTCCCGATCGCGGAAAACGATCATCGGCTGGGCCTCCCGACGGTCGGCTTCCCCACCGACCGTTGGCCCCGACGCTACGCCCCGAATCACATCGCTGTAGTTAAGTCGACGTGAATTCTCCGCGGCCTTCCGCGTCCGCCGCCTCCGGGCCGCCGACTCCGGGCCCCGCCCGCGGCCCTCACACCCGTTCGAACGCCGCCGCGAGGCCCTGGCCTCCTCCGAGACCCATCGTCTCCAGCGCCAACCGTCCGTCTCGCCGGTCGAGCTCCCGCGCCAGGGTGGTGAGGACCCGCGTCCCGGTCGCGCCCATGGGGTGCCCGAGCGAGATTCCCGACCCGTGCACGTTGAGCCGCGCGCGGTCAGCGGTGGTGAAGCCGTGGTCGGCCTCCCACTCCCGCAGGCACGCGAGCACCTGGGCGGCGAACGCCTCGTTCAGCTCGATGAGGTCGAAGTCCGCGAGGCTCAGGTCGAGCTTCCCGAGCAGCTCGGCCGTGGCCGGGACCGGGCCGATCCCCATCCGCGCGGGATGCACGCCGGAGACCGCCCATCCCAGCGGCCGGACGAACGCGCGCAGGCCCAGCTCCGCCGCGCGACGCCGGGTCGTGACCACGCACACCGAGGCGCCGTCGTTCTCCCCCGAGGCGTTGCCGGCCGTCACCGTCGCCTCGGGGTCGACGCGCGATCGGACGGGCCGTAGCGCGGCGAGGGACTCGGCCGTGACGCCTCGCCGGGGGTGTTCGTCGGTGTCGACGACGACGAGGTCCTCCTTCGCCCGCCGGACCCGCACCGGCACGATCTCCTCGTCGAAGACCCCTGCGTCCTGCGCCGCGATCGCCCGGCGTTGACTCTCGGCGGCCAGCTCGTCCTGCTCCTCCCGGGAGATCGCGTACTCGGCGCGGAGGTTCTCGGCGGTCTCTAGCATCCCGCCGGGGACGGGATGATCGCGACCACCGGACGTCACGCGGCCGCGGGCGATGCGGTCGATGAACTCGACCCGGTCGCCGCGGACGCCCCCACGCAACCCGAGCGAGTAGAACTCGCTGTTCGACATCGACTCGGCACCACCGGCGATCACCACGTCACTGACCCCGACCGCGACCTGCATCGCCGCGTTCAGCACGGCCTGCAGGCCCGAACCGCAGCGGCGGTCGATCTGGATCCCCGGTGTGCTGATGTCCAGGCCGGCGTCGAGTGCGGCGACCCGGCCGATCGCGGGGGCCTCGCCGTTGGGGTAGCACTGCCCGAGGATCACGTCGTCGACGTCGGCCGTGCCGAGTCCGGTGCGCTCGAGCAGACCGGTGATCGCGGCCGCGGCCAGGTCGGCGGCCTGCAGCGGCGCGAACACGCCGTGCCTGCGCCCGACCGCCGTGCGTACCGGCTCGCAGATCACGACGTCGGCCAGGGCCTCGGTCATCCGCGGGTTCACCGCGCGTCCTCCCGCCTGCGGTCCGTCACTCGACCATGAGGCGGATGGCCTCGGCGACCACCGCCGGCCGGTCGCCGCCCTCGATCTCGACCGTGACGAGCGTGGTGAGCTGGGCGCCGGAGGGCTTGCGGTCGAGTGAGGTCAGCTCGACGCCGGCCCGGATCCGGGATCCCACCGGGACGGGCGCGGGGAACCGCACCTTGCCGAGCCCGTAGTTGATCATCATCGAGAACCCGCGGATGTCCATGACCTGGTTACCGAGCACCGGCAACAGCGACAGGGTGAGGTAACCGTGGGCGATGGTCGTGCCGTAGGGCCCCTCCGCCGCCCGCGCGGGGTCGACGTGGATCCACTGGTGGTCCCCGGTCGCGTCGGCGAACGCGTCGACGCGCTCCTGCGTGATCTCCATCCACTCGCTGTAGCCGATGTGCTGGCCGACGGCCGCCTCGACCTGGTCCAGTCCCTCGAATACCTTCATATCCGTCCTCTCCTCATCCCAGGCCACCCCGCGCCACCAACTGCGAGGCGATGACGTTGCGCTGGATCTCGTTGGTCCCCTCGCCGACGATCATCAGCGGGGCGTCCCGGAAGTACCGCTCGATGTCGAACTCGGTCGAGTAGCCGTACCCGCCGTGGATGCGGACCGCGTCCAGCGCGATCTGCATCGCCGCCGCCGCGACGCCCAGCGCCCGGCTGGCGACCTGGATGCGGCCCGTCTCGAGGCCCTTTCATCATCTGGGCGAAGCCGCGGCCCGGCTCGCCGCCGAGCACGCGGTCCGCGGGTGTCCGGTACCCATCGAATGCGAGCTCGCAGGTCTCGACGCCCTTGTAGCCGAGCTTGGGCAGGTCACGGGAGACCGTCAACCCGGGGCCGTGCTCCACCAACACGATCGACATCCCCCGGTGGCGCGAGGTCGCCTCCGGATCGGTCTTGCACAGCAGCGCGATGAGGCCCGAGCGACGGGCGTTGGTGATGAACGTCTTGGCGCCGGTGATGACCAGCTCGTTCCCGTCGGTGCGGGCGACCGTCGACATGTTCTGCAGGTCGGATCCTCCGCCCGGTTCGGTGAGCGCCATCGTCGCCCGTATCTCGCCGGTCGCCAGGCGAGGGAGGTGGGTCCGCTTCTGTTCCTCGGTCCCGAACTGCGCCAGGAGCGTGGCCACCACGGTGTGACCGCCCATCGCCCCGGCCAACGACATCCACCCGCGGGCCAGCTCCTCGGTGACCCGGACGTAGCACGGCATGGAGACCGGCATGCCGCCGTACTCCTCCGGCACCGCGAGCCCGTAGATACCGATCTGCTTCATCTGCTCGATCCAGCGCTCGGGGTAGGTGTCGGCGTCCTCCACCTCGCGCGCCGACGGCTTGACCTCACGGTCGATGAACTGGCGGACCGTGGCAACGAGGTAGGACTCTTCGTCGTTCAGTTCCGGCACCTGTCCCACCTCGTCGTCGTCACGTCACCGCGGTCACCCCGCCGCACGTCGCCCGCCGCCGGCTGCGGCGTTCCCCCGCCATCCTCCCCACCCGCACCGCTATAGTCGATAATCATGCGCATCGATTACGCGGGCGGGCCGTTCTTCGACGATCTCGAGCGCGGCATGGTCTTCGACCGGGCGCCGGCGCTCACCCTCACCGACGGCGTGGCCGCGGCCCACCAGGCCGTCCTCGGTGACCGCCTCCGCCTCCCCCTCGACCGTCAGCTGGGCGCCGCGGTCACCGGCGGCCCCGTCGCCCATCCCGGCCTCGTCACCGACGTCGCGATAGGCCAGTCGACCGTCGTGACGCAGCGCGTCAAGGCCAACCTGTTCTACCGAGGGCTGAGGTTCCACCGCCACCCGCACCTCGGCGACACCCTCGCCACGCGCACCGAGGTGGTCGGCCTCAAGCGCAACACCCCGCGGCCGGGGCGTCCGGCCACCGGGCTGGCGGCGCTGCGGATGACCACCACCGACCAGCACGGCCGGACCGTCCTGGACTTCCACCGTTGCGCCATGCTCCCCCTGTCCCCCGACGTCGACCCCGAGCGCGTCGACCACGCCGACGACCTGTCGACGATCGGCACCTCCGACCCCGGCCCGTGGACCGCGCCCGACGGGTGGGACGTGGCGGCCTATCGGGACGCGGTGCCCGGTGCCGGCGATCCGCTCCCCGCGCCCGGCACCGTCCTGGGCTCGAGCGCGGACGTCGTCACCGGCGCGCCCGAACTCGCCCGGCTCACGCTCAACATCGCGGAGACCCACCACGACGAGCGGGTGTCCGGCGGCCGGCGGCTCGTCTACGGCGGACACACGATCGGCCTCGCGCTGTCCCAGGCCACGCGCGCCCTCCCGGCGATGCTGACGGTGCTCGGGTGGCGGTCCTGCGATCACACCGGTCCCGTGCGCGAGGGCGACACCCTGTCCAGCGAGCTGGAGGTGGGAACCGCCGAGCCGCTCCAGGGCGGCGGCACCGCACTCGACCTGCGCGCCCGGGTGCGTGCTCACCGACCCGACGGCGACGCGGAGGTCCTGGACTGGGCCTTCACGGTCCTCATGCCGTGAAGGCAGGATGATGGTGCACATGGATACGACAGGCGATGCGCAGCGCGGGCCCGGCGGGGTCTCGCGTCCGCAGAAGACGGCGCTACTGGTGGCGAAGCGGATCGTCGAGGACATCGCCCGGCGCGGCAACACCGTCGGTGACCGGCTGCCGCCCGAGCACCTCATGCTGGAGGAGTACGGCGTCGGCCGGGGCACGCTGCGGGAGTCCCTGCGGTACCTGGAGCTCCAGGGGGCGATCACCCTCAAACCCGGGCCGGGTGGCGGCCCGATCGTCCAGCAGCCCGACGGCGGGACGCTCGCCGCCGCGTTGAGCCTGCTCATGCAGTTCGAGAACGCCCCGTTCTCCACGATCATGGAGGCGAGGGCGGCGATGGAGCCGTCGATAGCGAGGCTCGCCGCCGCGCGGATGAGCCGCGAGGCGCTGGAGGAGCTCCGCCTCAACGTCGAGGCCACGCGCGAGGGGGCCGAGGGGGGTGAGTACTTCACCGACGACTCCGAGCGGTTCCACGCCCTCATCGCGTGGGGGTCGGGCAACGTCCTGTTCGGCTATCTCTTCGACGCGCTGCTCGGGATCCTGGCGGGCGCATCCATGGGGGTGGCCTACCCGAAGCGACAGCGCGATCACACGTGCGCGATCCACGAGGACATCTACCGGGCGATCGCCGACCGCGACGCCGTGGCGGCCCACGACCTCATGGCGCAGCACATCACGGACCACCACCACTATCTGAAGAAGAAGTTCCGCGCGGCGTTGGAGCAGCCGATCCGATGGGACCTCGCCTGGTGACGGGCGCGGCGCGGTGTCAGATGTGCCGACCGCCGGTGATCTCCAGGACCGTGCCGGTCATGTAGCTCGACATGTCGCTGGCGAGGAACAGCACCACCTGCGCGACCTCGCTCGGTTCGGCCGCCCTCCCCATGGGGATCTCGGCCATCTTCTCCTCCCAGATGTGCTCGGGCATCGCGAGCGTCATCGCGGTCCGGATGAGCCCGGGCTGGACGGCGTTGACGCGCACGCCCGCGAAGGCGACCTCCTTGGCCGCGGCCTTGGTCAGTCCGACGATCCCGGCCTTGGCCGCCGAGTAGTTGGTCTGGCCCACCAGCCCGACCTTCCCGGAGATCGAGGAGATGTTGACGATCGCCCCGCCCCCGTGGCCGCGCATGCGCCCCGCCGCCGCGCGGGTGCCGTTCCAGCTTCCCTTGAGGTGGATGGCGATGATGTCGTCGAACTGCTCCTCGGTCATCTTGCGCATCGTGGCGTCGCGGGTGACCCCGGCGTTGTTGACGAACACCCCGAGCGGCCCGAACGCCTCCTCGGCGACGTCGATCATCGCCTCGACCGCGGCGCCGTCCCGCACGTCGCAGTGCACGTACCGTGCGTTGTCCTCGCCCCCCAGGTCGGCGACCGCCGCGGTGCCGGCCTCGTCGTCGATGTCTCCGATCACCACCCGGGCCCCGTTCGCGATGAACGTCCGGGCGATCTCCAGCCCGATCCCGCGCGCGGCCCCCGTGACGACCGCGGTCCGACCCTCGAGCAGTCCCATCATGTGTCCCCTTCGTCCAGTGCCCCGGCCAGTTCGGCCAGGATCGCCTCGGTGTGTTCGCCCAGCGCCGGCACGCGTCCCATCGGCAGTTCGACGTCCGAGAACGTCATCGGCGGCAGCAGTCCGCGGACCGGGCCGGCCGGGGTCTCCCCCTCGCGCCAGCGGTTCCGGGCCTCGAGCTGCGGGTGCTCGATCAGCCCGGCGACGTCGTTGAGCCGCGCCGCCGGCACACCGAACCGGTCCGGACTGTCGGCCCGCTCCGCCGAGTCGGGCGAACCACCCACCGACCCCGCGGCGGTCACCGGCTACCCGCCGCCCGCGTGGCCGCCCGGACGAGGCCGCCACCGATGATGAGCCTCTGGATCTCGCTGGTCCCCTCGTACAGGCGCAGCAGCCGGACGTCCCGGTAGATCCGCTCGACGGGGACGCCGCGGATGTACCCGCTGCCACCGTGGATCTGGACGGCCAGGTCGGCGGCCCGACCGGCCATCTCGGTGCAGTAGAGCTTGGCTGCCGACGGGGCGATCCGGCGGTCCTCACCACAGTGATACTTCGCGGCGGCCTCGCGGACCATCGCGCGACCCGCCATCACGCCCACCTGGATATCCGCCAACATCGCCTGTACCAGTTGGAACTCACCGATCACCGTCCCGCCCTGGGTTGCGGTGGAGGCGTGCGCGAGCGACTCGTCCAATGCGCGCTGCGCGGCACCGACCGCCAACGCGGCGATGTGCACGCGGCCCCGCGCCAGCGAGGTCATCGCGGCCCGGTAGCCCGTGTCCTCGTCACCGCCGACCAACGCATCGTCAGGTACGCGGACGGCCTGGAAGCTGACCTCGGCGGTCCAGGCACCCTCCTGACCCATCTTCTCGTCCTTGGGCCCCACCGTCACGCCCGGCGTGTCCGCGGGGACGAGGAAGACGGCGATGCCGGTGCCGTCGGCGTCGGCGGGGCGGGTCCGGGCGAACACGACGAACAGGCCGGCGAGCGGCGCGTTGGTGATGAAACGCTTGGTCCCGTCGATCACCCAGTCGGCTCCGTCGCGCACCGCCCTAGTGGTCAGCCCCGCTGGGCTCGACCCCGCGCCGTCTTCCGTGAGGGCGAACGACGCGATCACCTCCCCGGAGGCGATCGGCCCCAGCCACCTCGCCTTCTGCTCGTCCGTCCCGAAGTTCACCAGCACCTGCCCGGCGATCCCGTTGTTGGTACCGAACAGGGACCGCATCGCGAGGGTCGTGTACCCGAACTCCATCGCCAACTCGACGTCCTGGGTCAGGTCCAACCCCAGGCCGCCCCAGCGCTGCGGTATCGCGTAACCGAACAGGCCCAGGTCGGCCAGCCCCGTGCGGATGTCCGCCGGGACCTCGTCGGCGTCCGCGATCTCCTGCTCACGCGGCAGCACCACCGTGCGGATGTAGTCGCGCGTGGTCGCGAGGATGTCCGCGAAATCGTCCCCGGAGACCTCCGGGTCCGCCACCGTCGTGTTCATCGCCCGCCTTCCGCCGCTTCCAGCGCGTCGCCTGGATGCTACCAACTATGATCATCGTTAGCGGGGAGCTTCATCCGCCCCTGAGTGCCATCGGATCTGCTGAGGTGGGCGCCGGCGCCTGAGTACAGTCGGCGCCATGAAGGCCGCCGTGTGTGTCGAGACCGGATCCCCGCTGGTGATCGAGGACATCCCGATCCCCGAACCCCGCGAGGGCGAGGTCCTCGTGCACAACCACGCCTGCGGGGTGTGCCACACCGACCTCCACGTCATGAAGGGCGAGGTCGGATTCCCGCTCCCCGGCGTGCTCGGCCACGAGATCTCGGGCGTCGTGGCCGAGGTCGGCCGCGGCGTCACCACCGTTCGCCCCGGCGACCGCGTGGTCGGCTCGTTCATCATGCCGTGCGGCTACTGCGAGAACTGCGCGCGCGGCATGGAGGACATCTGCTCCACGTTCTTCGAGTACAACCGGCTGCGGGGCACCCTGTACGACGGCGAGAGCCGGCTCCGCCGGGCCTCCGGCGAACCGCTGTCCATGTACTCCATGGGCGGGCTGGCCGAGTACAGCGTCACCCCGGCCACGGCCGTGTTCCCCCTCCCCGAGGAACTGGACCTGACCGACTCGGCGATCCTCGGGTGCTCGATGTTCACCGCATACGGGGCGGTCCGCAACGTCGGCGATGTCCGCACCGGGGAGTCGGTCGCGGTGGTGGCGGTCGGCGGCGTCGGCCAGAACATCGTCCAGCTGTCCGCGGTGAGCGGCGCGGAATCGGTCATCGCGATCGACGTCGACGACGACAAGCTCGCGCTCGCCCGCCGTATGGGCGCCACCCACACCATCAACTCGGCGCAGACCGACGCGACGGCCGCCGTCATGGAGATCACGGGCGGACGGGGCGTCGACGCGGCATTCGAGGCGCTCGGCTCCGCGGTCACGACCCGCCAAGCCACCGAGGTCGCCAGAGAGGGCGGGCGCGTCGTCGTGGTGGGCATCCCGTCGGCCGGGACGTCGCTGGACGCGGACCTGGCGCGCATCGTCCGTCGGAAGATCCAGATCAAGGGCTCGTACGGAGCGCGGGCCCGACAGGACGTCCCCGCCCTCATCCGCCTGCTGGCCGCCGGCAAGCTGGACCTCGGCCAGGTCATCTCGCGGCGTGTCCCGATGGCCGAGGCGCCGCGGACCTACGAGGCGCTCGACCGTGGCGAGGTGCTCGGGCGCGCCATCGTCCTCACCGGCGACTGAACTCACGCGTCGAGAAGAGCCTTTCGCACAGATCTACTCGGTCGACACAGGCGAAATCGTCTTCTGGATGGTGGCGAACGGCAATAGGCGGTGCGGCGGCCGCCGGGTACCGCGCGCACGCCGGATGACCCGCACACGCAGCGACCCCCGGCCCACCGCCGTCGTGGCGGGGGCCGGGGGTCGGGTAGCGCTGATCGAGCCGGTCAGAGCAGTTCGATGATGGTGGCGTTGGCCTGGCCGCCGCCCTCACACATCGTCTGCAGGCCGTACTTGATGCCCTCGTCCTTCATGTGGTGGACCAGGTCGGCGAAGATACGCGCGCCGGAGCCGCCGAGCGGGTGCCCGAGGGCGATCGCGCCGCCGTTCGGGTTGAGCTTGGCCGGGTCCGCGCCGGTGTCGGCCAGCCACGCCATCGGCACGGAGGCGAAGGCCTCGTTGACCTCGAACACCCCGATGTCGTCGATCGACAGGCCGGACTTGGTCAGCGCCTTGGCCGTGGCGGGGATCGGCGCGGTGAGCATGATGACCGGATCGTCGCCGGCGAGGGTCGCGGTGTGCACGCGCGCCAGCGGGGTGCAGCCGTACTTCGCGGCCGCCTCCTCGCTCATCACCAGGATTGCCGCCGAGCCGTCGGAGATCTGCGAGGCGTTACCGGCGTGGATGACGCCATCCTCCTTGAACGGCGTCTTGAGCCCGGACAGTGCCTCGACGGTGCTGCCGCGGCGGATGCCCTGGTCGGTGTCGAACACGCCGTCCGGGGTGGTCACCGGCACGATGTGCCCGGCGAAGAAGCCGGCGTCCTGGGCGGCGGCGGCCTTCTCGTGCGAGGCCACGGCGAACTCGTCGAGCTGGGTGCGGGAGAAGCCCCACCGCTCGGCGATCATCTCGGCGCCCACGCCCTGGTTGGGCGCGATGCCGTTGTACCGGTCCATGAACTGCTGCCCGTAGGGGAACGAATCGGACGACACGTGCGAGCCCATCGGCACGCGGGTCATCGACTCCACGCCGCCGGCCACGACCACGTCGTGGTAGCCGGACTCGACCACCGCGACAGCGAAGCTCAGCGCCTGCTGTGACGACCCACACTGCCGGTCGATCGTCACGCCGTTGACCGTCTCGGGCCACCCGGCGGACAGGGCAGCGGTCCGGGCGATGTCGCCGGCCTGCTCACCGGCCTGCGTCACACAGCCCCAGATGACGTCCTCGACGACCGCCGGGTCGATCCCCGCGCGCTCGACGAGCCCGTTGAGCACCACGCCCGACAGGTCGGCCGGGTGCACCCCGGCCAGGCCGCCGTTGCGCTTACCCACCGCGCTACGCACGGCCTCCACTATCACTGCACCCATGTAGGTTCTTCCTTCTCTCTCGTGCGTCCCCCGGTGCCGGTCGCCCCGGCTACTGGTAGGACAGCCTAGGGTTATCCGATGTACGGCGGGGTCTTCTTCAGTTCGCCTCGCGCGATCGTGCGGCGGTGGACCGCGTCCGGGCCGTCGACGATCCGCAGGGCGCGCGCCCAGGCGTAGAAGTACGCGAGCGGGGTGTCGTCGGAGACGCCGGCGCCGCCGAAGACCTCGATGGCCCGGTCGATGACCGCGCACGCGACCTGCGGCGCGATGACCTTGATGGCCGAGATCTCGAAGCGGGCCTCCTTGGCGCCGACGGTGTCGATCATCCACGCGCAGTGCTGGACCTGCAGGCGCGCCTGGTCGATCTCGATCCGCGAGTTGGCGATGTGCTCCTGCACCACGCCCTGGCTCGCCAGCGACCCGCCGAACGCGTGGCGCGACTTGGCGCGGTCCACCATCAGCGCGAGCGCCCGCTCGGCCATCCCGATGGCGCGCATGGCATGGTGGATGCGGCCCGGTCCGAGGCGCGCCTGGGCGATCGCAAAGCCGGCCCCCTCCTCCCCGAGCAGGTTCGAAGCGGGCACCCGCACGTTGTCGAACACCAGCTCACAGTGCCCGTGCTGGTCCTGGTAGCCGAAGAGGGGCAGATTGCGCTCGATCCGCAGGCCCGGGGTGTCGCGCGGGACGAGGACCATGGACTGCTGACGGTGGGTCTCGGCGTCGGGGTCGGTCTTGCCCATGACGATGAGGATCTCGCAGCGGGTGTCGGCGATGCCGGTGATCCACCACTTGCGGCCGTTGATAACGTACTCGTCGCCCTCGCGGCGGATCACGGTCTGGATGTTGGTGGCGTCCGAGGAGGCGACATCGGGCTCGGTCATGGCGTACGCCGAGCGGATCTTCCCCTCCTTGAGCGGCTCGAGGTACCTGGCCTTCTGCTCATCGGTGCCGAACAGGTGGAAGGTCTCCATGTTCCCGGTGTCGGGGGCCTGCGAGTTGATCGCCTCGGGGGCGATGACGGGCGACCATCCCGTGATCTCCGAAACGGCGGCGAACTCGAGGTTGGAGATGCCCGACCACTCGGGCAGGAAGAGGTTCCACAGGCCGCGGCGGCGGGCCTCGGCCTTGAGGTCCTCCATGATCGGCGGGTAGGCGTTGTCGCCGTGTTCGCGCAGGTACGCGGACCACACGGGCTCGGCCGGGAAGACATGCTCCCGCATGAACTCCCACATGTTCTCCTGCAGCTCGAGGCTGCGCTGACTGTGAGCGAATTCCATTGTTTCTACTCCTGTAAAGGTTGTCGGCGCGGACGCGGTCAGTGCAGGGTCATGCCACCGTCGACCACGAGAGTCGCGCCGGTGATGAAGGACGAGGCGTCGGAGGCGAGGAAGACCAGCGCTGAGTCGAGTTCGGGCTGCAGTCCGAGCCGCCCGAAGATGGTGCTGCCGGTGATGTCGGCGAGCATCTTCTCGGGGATCTCGTCGGTCATCTCGGAGGCGAAGTACCCGGGGGCGAGCGCGTTGACGCGGATGCCGCGGCGGCTGCCCCACTGGTGCGCCAGGTCTCGGGTCAGGCCGAGAACGGCCGCCTTGGTCGCGGAGTACGCGGCCTGGGGCGCGAAGCCGGCGGTCAGTCCCAGCACGCTGGCGACGTTGACGATGCTCGAGCCGGGCCCCATGACGGCCGCGCACTCCTTGGCCGCCCAGTAGGCGCCGTTCAGGTTGACGTCCACCACGCCGCGGAACTGCTCGGGCGTCTCCTTGAGGGCGGGCACGGCGGTGCCGAGACCGGCGTTGTTGACCAGGATGTCGATGCGCCCGTGCGCGTCCATCACCGCGCGGACCATCGCCGCGCAGGCCTCCGGGTCCGCGACGTCGCAGGCCACGGTCATCGCGGTGCCGCCGGACGCACGCAGGTCGTCTGCGAGCGCCTCGAGCCGGTCCCGGCGCCGGGCGGCGAGCACGACGGTGGCGCCGGCCGAGGACAGCGCGCGGGCGAATCCCGCCCCGAGTCCGGAGGACGCGCCGGTGATCACGGCGACGCGGCCGTCCAGCCGGAAGCGGTCGAGAACGGGCACCGCCGACTGCGGTCCCGTGCGCGGGTCGACGGGGGCCGGCGCACCGGGATCGGAGGCGCCGGGGGTGGGATCAGTCATCACGTGGTCCCCTTCCGGGAGTCGAGGATCGAGTGGCCGTGGTCGACCAGCTCGCGGATCTGCGGGCCGATGTCTCCGAAGTCCTGTCCGGCCATGTCGCCGGCCTCGGAGCGGGTGGCCACGCCCTGCGCGATGGCGGCGAACTTGAACGTGGCGAACGCCAGGTACCAGGGCATGTGGGACGGGTCCGTGCCGGTGGCGTCGCAGTACCGGTCGAGGAGGCGCTGCGGCCCCGGCCACCCGGGTTCGGTGGTGATGGTGGGGATGAGCGGCACCGTCGGCCCGTCGGGATCGCCCCAGTACAGGACGGTCTGCGCCAGGTCGGCGACGGGGTCACCGAGGGTGGACAGCTCCCAGTCGAGGATCGCCTTGATGCGCCCGGGGTCGTCGGGGTCGACGACGTAGTTGTCCAGGCGGTAGTCACCGTGGATGATCCGCGACGACGGCGAGGTGGGCATGCTCTCGCCGAGACGCGCCGCCAGGTCGGGCAGGCGCTCGGCCCGGACGGAGGCACTGGACTTCTCCGACTGGCCCAGCCAGCGTCGGAGTTGTCGCTCCAGATAACCCTCCGGGCGTCCGAGATCGGACAGGCCCACGGCGTCCTGGTCCACGGCATGGAGCGCGACCAGGGCGTCGATCTGGGCGTCGGCCATGGCCGCCTTGTCGTCGTCGGACTCGGCGAAGCCCGGCGGTAGCACGTCACGGATGACGTGGCCGACCACCTTCTCCATCACGTAGTACGGCACGCCCAGGTCGTCACCGGTGGTCTCGTTGAGTACCACCTTCGCGACCGGCACGTCCGTGTCCGCGAGTCCGAGCTGGATGCGCGCCTCGCGGCCCATGTCGTGGGCGCTCGGCAGGAGCTTCCCCGTGGGCGGCCGCCGCAGGATGAGCTCACCGGCGTCCGAGCGGAGCGTGAACGTGAGGTTCGACTTGCCGCCGGCGATGAGCTCGGCGTCGAAGTCGGTCCACGCCCGGTCGCCGGTGGCCTCGGCGATCTTCGGACCCACGATGTCGGGGCGGAGCAGCTGGTCGAGCGACAGGCCGGTGGCCTCTGACGATGATGGGGTCATGGAGTTCGATCCTCGCTGTTGATGGGCGGCCGGGTGAACGGTTCGGAGCAGTCCTGGGCTGCGTGGGTCGGAGGCGCCGTGTCAGTGCTGGCCGACCCGGTGCAGGTCGTGACCCCGGGTCTCCTTCATGAAGGCGGTCGCGACCATGGTGCAGACGCACAGGAAGATGATGTATGCGCTGATCATCCAGTACAGGTCCCACTCGATGAACTGGGCGTTGAGGTACGGGGCGCTGCCGCCGAACACCGCGACCGACAGGGAGTAGGCGAACCCGATCCCGGCGGTGCGCATCTTTGTGGGGAACGCCTCGGACATGAACGAGGACAGGATCGACCCGGCGGCCGCGACGAACGTCATCGCGATGAGCGAGGCCACGAACAGCGTCCACGGGCGGTCGTCGATCATCCCCATGAGCATCGGCGTGGTGATGATCGTGCCGATGGCGAAGATGAAGATGACCGGGCGACGGCCGATGTGGTCCGAGAGCAGACCCCACAGCGGGAGGGTGCACAGGGCGATGAGCTGGCTGCCGAAGATCGCCCAGAACGCGGCCTCCGAGTCCATGTCACGCTGCGTGATGGCGAACGTCGAGGCGTACGAGCTCCACGTGTAGTGCGCGACCGTGATGCCGGAGACCATGGCCACCACGAGGGCGATCGCGCCGGCCAGCTTGCGCCGGGAGAACGTGACGGTGGTGCCGGACGCCTCGGCCTCGGCCGCGGCCTTGTCGAAGACGTCGGACTCCTCCATGCCGCGGCGCAGGTAGAGCACGAACAGTGCGAACACGGCGCCGAGCAGGAACGGCACGCGCCAGCCCCACTCGCCGACGGCGGACTCGGAGAGCACGGCGGTGATGCCGCCGCCGATGCCGTAGGCGATCACGGTGCCGCCCATGATGGCGACGAACACGAGGCTGCCCCACATGCCGCGACGGTGCGGCGGTGCGATCTCGGCGACGTAGCTGTAGGCGGTGGCCGACTCGCCACCGTGGGCGAAGCCCTGGATCATGCGGCACAGGAGCAGCAGCGCCGAGGCGAAGATCCCGAGCGTCTCGTAGCTCGGGAGCAGGCCGATGAGCAGGCTGGCGCCGGCCATCATGAGCATGGTGGTGATGAGGACGAACTTGCGGCCCTTGACGTCGGCGATGCGGCCGAAGACGATCCCGCCGAGGGGGCGCATGAGGAAGCCGACGGCGAAGACCGCGAGGGTCGCCAGCAGCGCGGACACCGGGTTGTCGTTGTTGAACATCGCTGCGGCGATGAAGGGCGCGAAGACCGCGTAGGCGGTCCACTCGTACCACTCGAACAGCTGCCCGGTGGTGCTGGCGGCCAGGGAGCGGATGCTGTTGCGGTTTCCCGGTGCCGTCTGCGCGGGTGGCGCGGCGTGGGCGGTGGTGCCGCCGTTGTCGCCGGGGTTCAGGGTGGCCTCGGCCATGTCAGTGTCCTTCGGTGTGAGGGGTGGTTCGGGGCGCGCGGTCAGCGCTGGTCAGGGGCATGTGCGTCACGGAGCTCGCGACGGCGGATCTTGCCGGTCTGGGTCTTGGGCAGTTCGGGGACGAGGTGGACCTCGGCCGGTCGCTTGTAGGCGGCGAGCCGGTCGGCGGCGAACGCGATCAGCTCGTCCTCCGTGGCGGTGCGGCCGGCCTTGAGCGAGACGAACGCGACGACCTTCTCCCCGCGGTACTCGTCGGGCAGGCCGACGACGGCGGCCTCGAACACGGCGTCGTGTTCGTAGAGGGCGTCCTCGACCTCGCGCGGCCACACCTTGTAACCGGAGGCGTTGATCTGGTCCTTGAGGCGGTCGACGAGGTAGACCCAGCCGGCCGTGTCCATGACGGCGACGTCACCGGTGTGCAGCCGCCCGGCGGGCATGGTCGCGGCGGTGGCCTCCTCGTTCCGCCAGTAACCGGAGACGATCTGCGGCCCGGACAGCACGAGTTCGCCCTGTTCGCCGGGAGCGACGGGGGCGTCGTCCGCGTCGACGACCTCGGCGTCGATCCCCGGCAGCGGCACGCCGATCGACAGAGTGCCGCTGGCGGCGTCGACCGGCGCCCGCAGGCCCGGCGGCACGGCGATCACACCGGAGGTCGTCTCCGTCATGCCGTAGCCGTTGTGGATGTAGTGCCCGAACCGCTCGGCGAACCGCTCGACCGTCGACGGCGGGATGGGGGCACCACCGCTGTAGAGGGTCTTCACCGCGGCGAAGTGTTCCGGGCCCGCGTCCTCCAGGCGCATGAGCGCGTTGTACGCGGTGATCGAGCCGATCGTGAACGTGACGCCGTGCTCACGGAACGCGTCGAGTACGACCTCGGGTCGGAACCGGCCCGCGAAGACGAGCGTCGCGTCGCCGATGAGGGCGAGCGTGGCGTTGATGACGGCGCCGGTGATGTGGAAAAGCGGCGCGATGGCCAGGACGACGTCCCCCGGCGCCACATCGACGAAGTCCGCGAGACTCCGGGCGACCGCGACGACGTTGCCGTGCGAGTTCATGGCCCCCTTCGGCGGCCCGGTCGTGCCCGACGTGTAGGTGAGCAGCGCCAGATCGTCCGGCGTGACCGTGACCTGCTCCGGCGCGCGACCCTCGAACCGGCGGATGAGCTCGACGAGGTCCCCGTCCGCGGAGGGCTCCGCCGGCTGCTCGTCGCCGAACGCGCGGGGATCGTTCCGCGTCTGCAGATCCCGCTCGCTGGTGCTGACGACCCAGGCCACGTCCGTACCGCTGACGGCGTCCCGGATGGCGGGCACGTCCCTGTCGGTGGCGATGATCCCGACGGCGCCGGAGTCGGCGACCGGGAGTAGGAGCTCGCGTCCGAAGTACATCGGGTTGAGCACCACGGCCGCGGCGCCGATCTTCCACAGCGCGAGCATCGCCAGCGCGTACTGGGGGATGTTCTGCAGGTGGATGCCCACCCGGTCGCCCGGCGCCACCCCGCGGACCTGGAGCGCGGTGGCGAGCGCGTCGGACATCTGGTCGACCTCGGCCGCGGACAGCTCGGTGTCGAAGTAGGCGATCGCCACTCGATCCGGCGCCGCGGTGACGCGCTCGCGCCACGCCTCGACCAGGCTCGATCGTCGCGCCACCGCGCTCTCGTCGAGCCCTGGACGGTACAGCTCCCGCCATGGTCGCGGGTCGCTCTGACTCATCTCGCTCCTCCCGTCACCGCCGGTTCCGACGTAGCCGACCGAGCGATCGCTCGGTGTGCCATAGTGTTGCCTACGCCACATTGGGTGTCAAGCGGAGGACGGCTATAGGGTGATGGGGATGAGTGAGGAGATCGCGACCACGGCGGATTGGCGCGAATTCGGAGACGACGCGCTCTCCCCTCCCCTACGCGCCGCGCTGGGCGTGTTCGCGCGCCACGGTTACCACGGAGCTTCTATCCGGATGATCGCCGAGGCCGCCGGCCTGTCGGTGCCCGGCCTGTACCACCACTACCGCTCCAAGCAGGCGATCCTCGCCGCCCTGGTCGACACCGCGATGACCGAGATGCTCGCCAACACCGCCGCTGCCGCCGACGATGCCGGCGACGATCCGGTGACCCGCTTCGAGAACGTGGTGGAATGTCTCGCCCGCTTCCACATGGCCCGGCGCGACCAGGCGTTCGTCGCCTCCACCGAGATGCGCAGCATGGAGCCGGAGGTACGCGCCCACCACGTCGGCCAACGCGATGCCCAGCAGAAGATGATCGAGGACGCCATCCGCGCGGGCATCGGGTCCGGCGACTTCGCGTGCGAGTTCCCCGAGGACGCGGCGCGGGCGATCGCGTCACTGTGCGTCTCAATCGCGAACTGGTACCGACCCGACGGCCCGCTGAGCGCTGACGACGTCGTGTGTCGCCACGTCGAGTTCGCCCGCCGGATGGTCGGCGCAGCCGACCGCTGACCAGCGGCGGTCAGCGCCTCCGCTTACCCCTCGCCGGGGACACGCCCCGCTCCGCTGGCCGCGCCCCGCGCTCGGCGCGAGCACGCGCCTTCGCCGCCGTCTTCTCGCGGGCCGTGCGCTTCTCACGCGGCGGCTCCCCCGCACCCCGCGACGTCGATGCCGTGCGGCCCCGCACGATCCCGACGAACTCGTCGATCAGCTCGTCGCCCTCCCTGGCGGGCGACCACGCCACGCCCATCCGCGTGGCCGGGACGCCCTCGAGCGGACGGGCCACCACGTCCCGACGGCTCAGCGACCGTGCGTACGGCAGCGGCAGGGCGAGCAGCCCGACCCCGGCCGCGACCAGGTCGACGGCGGCGGACACCTCCTCCGGCGTCGCCGTGACCGCGTCGACCGGATCGAGCCAGCGCTCGGCCTCCAGGTCCTCAGCGCTCAACGAGTCGAACGCCCCGAGCTCGTGGTCCTTCTCGGCGAGCACGGCCATGGTCTCGGTGTACAGGGGGATCCGCAGGAGTCCCGGGGGCGCCGACCGCGGCGCATCGTCGGCCTCACGGAGGAAGATCACGTCGAACCCGTCTTCCCCGGCGGACCGGGCCAGATCCGGCCACGGGTCCCCCACACGTCGGGCCGTGATCGGCACACCGGGGTTGCGCTCGCGCCACCGGGTGAGCCACTTGTCGGGCTGGACACCTGAGACGTATCCCACGCGCAGGCGGGGGCCGATGCCCGCGCTCTCGTCGGTCATCGGCCCCC
>NZ_BCSW01000001.1 GCF_001571065.1 Dietzia cinnamea NBRC 102147 | reverse complement strand
GGGCGGCGCGGGTGGGGCCCGCGCCGCCCGCCGCGCTGTTCGCGCCCGGGTGCGCCGCGCCGCCCGCCGCGCGCACAGCTCCCGCTCAACTCGGATGTGTACCGTCGGCGTCTTCACGCACACGAACAACGTGAGGAGATCGAGTGCGCTCGAGGACATGGCGGGCGGCCGTCGCCGCCGCGGGACTCGCACTGGTGGTCGCGGGGTGCGGCGCCGGGGGCGACGACGAGGGCGGCGCCACGGCCGCGCCCGCAGCGGCCGAGCAGTCCGGACAGGCGGCCGGGCCGGAGCAGGGCGGCGAGCAGTCGCCCTCCGGGCCCGACACGTCGGACATCCCGGACCCGGTGGCCGAGGTGAACGGCACCGAAATCTCGCGCGCCGAGTTCCTGTCGGTATTCGAGAACCAGTACAAACAGATGAGCATGCAGGCGCAGATGACGGGCCAGCCCGTCGACGAGGCGCAGCTCAAGAAGCTCACCACCGACGGTCTGGTCGGCACCGAGCTGCTCACGCAGGAGGCGGAGAAGCGGGGCATCGAGGTCTCCGACGAGGACATCAAGGCGGAGCTCGAGGAGTTCGCCGAGACCAACCAGGTCAGCACCGACGAGTTCATCGCGGCGATGGGGGAGCAGGGTCTGGACCGCGACGCGGTGATGGAGCAGATCGACAAGCAGCTGCGCGTCGAGAAGCTCATCACCGCCGAGTTCGGGGAGTTCGAGGTGACCGACGCCGAGATCGAGGCCGCCTACGAGCGGATCGGCCAGCAGCAGGCGATGGCCGGCGGCGGTGCCGGTGAGTCCGGTGGTGGTGGGCTGCCGCCGCTGGAGCAGGTCCGCGGCGAGGTCTCCGAGCAGGTGCGGGTCCAGAAGGAGGCCGGGGCGATGGAGGAGTTGTCGCAGAAGCTCCGCGCGGACGCGGACGTCACCGTCCACCTCTGACCCCTGGATGCCGCGCGCCGGGCCTCCGCGCGGCACTTACACGGTGACGTCCGTATAGGGCATCTGCGCCGAGACCCACGGGAACACGACCTCCATGAGGAGCAGGATCACCGTCGCCAGCAGGGCCAGCGCGATCAATGCCTTCACCGGCCGCGGGCCGGGTAGCGATCGCCACAGGTAGGCGTACATCGGTCAGTCCTCCAACGCGGCCGGGCGGCCGTCGGTCTTGGCCGTGGCCTCGGTGAGCACGGCGTGCACGATCAGCCTCTCGGCATTCGAGTACATCGGGTGGCAGGTGGTCAGGGTGAGCAGGCGTTCGGGGGCTCCGGCGAGCTCCGCCGCGCCGACCTCCTCCGCCGTACCCGCCGCGCTGGACCCGCCTGCTGCCCCCGGCACCGGCGCGATGACCTCCACCGCGTCCGGTGAGGTGACGTGCACGCCCCGGACGTGGGCGTAGTCGCCGGTCGCGATCCGATCCGACTGCTCCGGCGCGAGGCAGTTCTGCGCAGCGGCCAATCGTTCGGCGCTGCCGGCCTCCACCGGAAGTACGCGGTAGGTCAGCCACTGCGTGGCGGTCTCGATGACGACGGCGTCGCACGACCCCAGCCGGTCGAGATGCTCGAACACGGCGCCGGACCCGTTGCGGTGACCGGCCAGCGCGGAGTTGCCCACCTCGCCCGGCATCTGGGTCCCGGGATAATGTCCCGGCCCCGTGCGCAGGTCCTCCGCGCGCGTTCCCTCGACCACCGCGTAGGCCGCGTCGTCACCGAGCGTCGGCAGGTGGACGCGGGCGAACGCCTCGCCCAGGGCCGGAACGGCGGGCGGCACCGGTTCGCCATCGGACGCGCGGGTGGCCGGGTCCGCGGACCCGGCGGCGGTCCCCGCGGCGTCAGCGGCGGCTTGTGAGACCGGGCCGCTCGACCATCGCTGCTCGAGCCCGGCGGCCGCCTCGTTCTGCAGGCGCCGCGAGTCGAGATTGCTCCAGAACGCCTCGTAGAACAGGTAGAGCAGTAGCACCGCGCCCACCGTGAGCAGCAGCTCGCCGACTATCCGGGCGGCGCCGAGTCGGCTGGTTCGTGTCCTCATCGACCCCCCGGTCGTCCGTGTGTCCCGTGTGGCCTGTGTCGCCCTGGTGGCCGAGTTTGCCCGGGCTCGCGCCCACCCACCGCCCGCGCTTGCATCGTCCAGCGCTGGAGAGATCGTCTCACGGCCACTCCACAGGCCCTCTCACTCGGATGGACGTACTCATGGCGGAAATGGACGTAGCCATGGCGGTGTACTGCCCGATTCGCCGCCACGGTTGCGTCCAAATCGGGCCGGGACCGCGCGTACCGGGCCGCGCCCACCGGGCGGGGTGTCGCGGAATCACTGCATGGACGCGTCGACCCGGACTCTCGCAGCACTCCTCTCCTCTGCGGTGGTCGCCGCAGGCGTCAGCGCGGCGATGCCCCCTGCTGCCGTCGCTCAGCCGGCCTCCCCGCCCGGCCTCGGCCCCGCCCACCCCGCTCGCGCCAACGGTCAAGCTCTTCCATCCGGACACCGCGGCGGTGCTGGCGGAGGTGCAGCTGACCAAGGGCGCGCTGCTCGGCGGGGTCTACGGGTACCTCGACGCGCAGGACCGGGTGGTGGTCGCGGACGGGGACCGCAGGCTCCTCGCCGTCGGGCATCATCGTGCTCCCGACGGCTCCTGGCGCATGACGGTCGACGTTCTGGCCGACCTCGCGCCGGCCGTCCCCGACGGGGACGCGATCACCGGGCTCATGCCCGCCTTCGACGGGCGCGTGTGGTTCGCGACGTCCGGCGGGGTGGTGGGCACCGTGCGGCCCGGCGGTGCGAGGAGTGGCGGTGACGGAGGCGGTCACGCAACGGTCGGCGCGGACCACGGTGCCGGTGTCGACGACGACGAGCTCCGCTTCCTCGCCCTGCCCGCAGGGGAGAAGATCTCGAACGGGCTGACCGTCCGGCGGGGAGGCGCGTCGGTGATCACCACCCGCGCGCTCTATGAGATCGACACCTCGGCCGACGGGTCGCCGACCGTGCGCTGGCGGGGCGGATACGAGGTGGGCCCGGCGCGGAAACCGGGCCTGTTGGCGCACGGGTCGGGGACGACTCCCACCTACTTCGGCCCCGGCGACTCGCTGGTGGCGATCACCGATGACGCCGAGCACCCGGACCTCGGAAAACTCGATCATCGCGTTCGGCGGCGCCCTGGTGCTGGTCAACACGTACGGCTCCTCGACCGCCGGGACGGCGTCCCTGCCCAAGCTGACGACGGGTGACGGGCTCATCCACGCGCTGGCGTACGGTCCGCGGCGAACCCACACGCTCGGCTCGGCGGCGCTGCCGCTCGATCAGGGGCTGGCCCAGAAGGTCGGCCCGGTCGATGTCATCTCGACGGACGTGGAGACGGGCCGCGAGGTCGCCCGGACCTTCGTCGGCCACGCCCCCTACGACGAGCCGATGGAGCTGACCGGCACGATCGCCTCCCGCGGCGACGCCCCGGGCATCATGTGGCAGCCGACCCTCACCCGGATGCTGCGCATCGGCCCGGCCTGAGCTGCGATCCCGTGCAGGACCAGCCGGACCCGACGTCGCGGAGGATGTGGGGTCGGATGCGCGCAGGGTCAGGCGGTGGGGCGGACGACCGCGACCGGGCACGGCGCCGTCTGCAGCAGGCGCCGACTGACCGATCCCAGCAGCAGGCCGGCGAAGCCGCCGTGGCCCCGCGAACCGGTGACCAGCAACGGCGCGCCCGCAGCTTCGTCAGCGATCGTGACGGCGGGCTCGCCGACGACGAGGATGAGCTCGACCTTCACACCGGGGTGGCGGGCCTCGTGCGGGGCGAGCGAGTCGAGGACCTCCTTCTCGTCCTCGGCGAGAACGCTCTCCGCGAGTTGATCGAGGTCGAACAGTGAGGCCCCCGGGAGTCGGGGCACCTCGACCGAGTGGATCGCCCGCAATCCGCTCCCGCGGCGCTCGGCCTCGGCGAACGCGTACGCGACGGCCGCGCTGCTGGCCTCCGACCCGTCGGCGGCCAACACGACCGGGCCCCCGGTGGGCTCCGCGGGCGTGTGCGGCGTGATGACGATGACCGGGCAGGGAGCGTGCTCGACGACCCCGGCCGAGGTGGACCCCATCGCGAAGTCCTCGCGCGCGGTGAGTCCGCGGCTGCCCACGACGATCGCCGACGCGTCGCGGCCCGCCTCGACCAGTGCCCCGACGGGGTTGTCGGCGATCACCCGATACGTGGTGGGGACGTCGCCGACGAGATCGGCGAGCTGGTCACGCATGGCGCCCTCGACGTTGGCGCGGGCGGTGTCGTCGAAGGCGACCACGCGACCGACGGCGCGGTCGGCCGAGATCACCTCGAGAGAGGCGCCCAGCCCGCGGGCCCGCGAGGCGGCCCAGGCCACGGCTCGACGGGAGTCCTGCGAGCCGTCATAGCCGCACACGATAGGTCCGGTGGCGGTATCCGTCATGGCTTCCTCCTGCGCGTTCTCGGGTCGCGGGCCAGCCTAGTCGGCCGCGGCCGCCGCGCGACCCCTAGTATTTCCTATAACGGAGTCGTTCTCTTTCTGGACTAGTTCCAAAAAGTGGGCTATGGTGGATGCCATGACGACAGCAGAGGAACAGGGAGCACTGCTCCGGCAAGCCGGGTTGAGGGTCACCTCGCCGCGTCTTGCGGTCCTCGACGTCGTCGCCGGTCGTCCCCATATCGCGGCGGAGGATGTCGCCTCCCTCGTCCGGGAACGACTGGGCGCGGTGTCCACGCAGACCGTCTACGACGCGCTGCGGGTGTGCACCGAGGTCGGTCTCATGCGCCGTATCGAACCCGCCGGCTCGCCGGCGCGGTACGAGCGACGCACGGGGGACAACCACCATCACCTCGTGTGCCGGCACTGCGGGCGCATTGAGGACGTCGAATGCGCGGTCGGGCACGCACCCTGCCTCTCCGCCGACAGTGACCACGGCTTCCGGATCGACGAAGCAGAGGTCAACTACTGGGGCACATGTCCCGAATGTCGGGCGAAGCAGTCCGCGCTCGTCTAAGACTGAGACCCAGATCACATCCACTCCACACCACTCACCCGAGGAGCATCACGACGTGACCGTTCACCCCGCCGACCGCGGCGTTCGCGACTTCCAGCCCGGCTCGCACACCACCACCGACAGTGGCCAGCCCGTCCCCAGCGACGAGTTCAGCGCCCAGGTCGGCAAGAGCGGCCCGCAGGCGCTGCACGACTTCTACCTCATCGAGAAGCTCGCCCACTTCAACCGCGAGAACATCCCGGAGCGTCTGCCCCACGCCAAGGGCTCGGGCGCGTTCGGCGTCTTCGAGACCACCGAGGACATCTCCGACATCACCTGCGCCGGCCTGTTCCAGAAGGGCGTCAAGACCCCCATGCTGGCCCGCTTCTCCACTGTCGCCGGTGAGAAGGGCAGCCCGGACACGTGGCGCGACCCGCGCGGCTTCGCGCTGAAGTTCTACACCGAGGAGGGCAATTACGACCTCGTCGGCAACAACACCCCGATCTTCTTCATCCGCGACGCCATCAAGTTCCCTGACTTCATCCACTCGCAGCGCCGGAAGAACGCCTCGGGCCTGCGCAACCACGCCATGCAGTGGGACTTCTGGACCCTGAGCCCCGAGTCCACCCACCAGGTCACCTGGCTCATGGGCGACCGCGGCATCCCCGCCACCTGGCGTCACATGGACGGCTTCGGCTCGCACACCTACCAGTTCATCAACGCCGAGGGCGTGCGCCACTGGGTCAAGTTCCACTTCAAGACCAACCAGGGCATCAAGAACCTCACCCAGGCGGAGGCCGACAAGCTGGCCGGCGAGAACGCCGACTACCACCGTGAGGACCTCTACGAGGCCATCAAGAACGGTGACTACCCGTCCTGGGACCTGCACGTCCAGGTCATGCCGGTCGCCGAGGCGGCCACCTACCGGTACAACCCGTTCGACCTGACCAAGACGTGGTCGCAGCGCGACTACCCGCTGCGGAAGGTCGGCACCATGACGCTGAACCGCAACCCGCAGAACCACCACGCGCAGATCGAGCAGGCCGCGTTCGCGCCGACCAACATCGTCAAGGGCATCGGCTTCTCGCCCGACAAGATGCTGCTCGGCCGCGTCTTCGCCTACCCGGACATCCAGCGCTACCGCATCGGTGCCAACTACCAGCAGGTCCCGGTCAACCGGCCGCTCTCGGAGGTGAACTCCTACTCCAAGGAGGGCGCCATGCAGTTCGAGTTCCCGCACCCCGCGCAGGCCGAGTACCACCCCAACTCGCTCGGCGGGCCGGCGGCCGATCCGGCCAAGGCCTACGACCTCGGCGCCTGGGACGCCGAGGGCACCGAGATCTTCCGCGGTGACCTCACCCCCCATGCCGATGACACGGACCAGGTCCAGGCGACGATCCTGTACCGCGAGGTGATGAACGACGAGGAGCGCGAGCGACTGGCGGCCAACATCGCCGGCCACGTGTCCGCGATCCACCCGGACGAGACCGAGCTGCTCGATCGCGTCTACGCCTACTGGGCCGCCGTCGACGAGGGCCTGTGCCAGGCCGTCAAGGCCGGCGTCGAGGCCGGCCCGCGCGGCAACCACCGGCTGCAGGACTGACGGCAGTCAACAGAACGGGCATACTGGGGAACGTCCAGTGCACGATCCGATTCACTTCCACGACCCGGAGAAACCGGGTCAGAAGGGAGCCATGATGGCTGCTGATTCGAATGGTCTGTTCACCTCGTTCGTCCCCGCCGAGGCTCAGGAGGCGGTGACGAACGCCCTGCAGGAGTCGCTGGTCGACCTGATCGACCTGTCGCTCGTCGCCAAGCAGGCGCACTGGTCCGTCGTCGGCCCGCGCTTCCGGAGCATCCACCTCGCCCTCGACGAGGTCGTCACGGACGCCCGCGCCTTCGTCGACGAGGTGGCCGAGCGCGCCACCGCCGTCGGCGTCAGCCCGGACGGCCGCTCCGCGACGGTCGCGGCCAACAGCGCGCTGGACGAGGTCTCGGCCGAGTTCACCTCGGACGACAAGGTCGTGCTGGTCATGACCGAGGCCCTCGAGGCGGCCATCAAGCGCCTTCGGGCCAACATCGGCAAGGTCGGCGACGACCCGGTGACCGAGGACCTGCTCATCGGCATCAGCGCCCGGCTCGAGCAGCTGCACTGGATGTGGCAGGCCCAGTCGGTCTGATCGGCTCGGCCTGACCCTCCCACCCACGAGATCCGCTACTCCGCCTACGGATCCGCGCCCCTCACACGGGTAGCGGATCCCGCGGCGGGGTAGCGGATCTCGTCATTTCGGCCGGGGACGACGACGAGGTGGGCTCGCACCCCGGCGGCGCCCGGAGTCAGCCGGTCCGGGCCACCGCCAGCGCGTCGTGGTCGGCGATGGCGCGGCACGACCGGCGCATGAGCACGGTGAACATCTCGTCGCCGCGGGGCGTGCGCGTCCCGTACATCCACCCGAAGATCCCCAGCACCGGAGTCTGCAGCAGCCCGTAGACGTAGTCCTCCCAACACTCGTCCAGCGAGTAGCCGGTGACCCCGTGACCGAGCAGCGCACGGTGGTACTCCGCTACCATCTCCCGCTCCGCGGACCGCCGGTCGTCCACCGTGAGGCTCGAGCCGAGGAAGCCGCCCAGGTCCCGACCGGGCAGGCCCACCGCCAGCGTCTGCCAGTCGCACGCCAGCGAGGGACGGCTCCCGACCGGGTCGACCAGCATGTTGTCGGCCCGGTAGTCCGCGTGCAGGAGAGCGAACCGCTCGGCCCGCCCACTGGCCCACTGTGCGATCAGCGGGGCGATCCCGGCCATGATGCGGCGCTCGTCGTCGTCGAGTCCTCCCCCGAGCTCGGAGAGGAATGCGTCCACCGCCGGCCCGCCGAGCTCCTGCAGCGTGACGTTGTCCTCGACCGTCGGCACCGACAGGCCCTCGACGCGTCGCAACTCCGGGTCGCACCACCGCGGCCCGTGCAGACCCGCGAGGTTGGTCGCGCAGTCCACGGCCTGTTCGATGGACAGGCCGGTGAGCTGGTCGCCCTGCACGAGCGGCGAGACGTCGTCCAGGACCAGCGTGAACTCGCCCTCCCGCTCGCCGAGCTCCGCGAACCGCGCCCGCGGCACGCGGACGGCGACGGTCGGCGCGAGGTCGCGGTAGAACAGCACCTCGCTCCGGTACACGCCGTGCAGCAGCGGGCGCATGCCCTCGTCGGGATTCGGCAGCTTGACGAAGAGCGTCGGTGGCAGCCCGTCGCCGTCGACGTGCGCCACCACGCAGCACCCGATCTGCCCCGTGCCCACCAGTTCTGTGCGTACCGACCGGACCTCGGTGCCGAGCGCCTCCGACAGCCACGGCGCCGTCACCTCCTCCGGCGTGCAGGCCACCCGGGGGTTCGACGCGACGCTGGTCATGACGGCAGGTCCTCTCGTGGGCGGGCGGTGTCCGGTCGCTCGGCGGCCTCTGGTGCGTTCGCTGCCGTGTCCGCTGCGCTGGCGTCGCGGCGCGACCGGATCCGGCCCGGGTTGGCGTCGAGATGGGCGAAGCGGCCGGGGTCCCGCCGACGCCGCCACTCGGCGAGCACCGGGGCGAGTTCGTCGGGCGTGGCGCCGTGCAGCACCACCGAGTCCGCGCCCAGCGCGAGCTGCCCGTCGATCCGGTCCGCGCAGCGTGCGGCGCTGCCCACCGCGGCGGTGGCGAGCCACTCGTCGGGCAGGACGTCCGCCGCGTGGCGGAGCAGGTCGAGGTCGTCGGTCGCGTCGAGCGCACCGGAGTGAGCCGACAGTCGTTCGTCGGCCCGGAACCGCTCGAGCCCCGCCGGGTCCCAGTCGTTGACGCGGACCAGGACGTCGCCGTAGCCGGTGAGGTAGGTGGCCAGCCGCCCGACGAGCTTGCGCAGTCGCGCCGCCTCGTCGAGCGAGTCCTCGATCGTCGCCATCACGGACCAGACGCGGACGCCGGCGGGATCGCGACCGGCCCGCTCGGCAGACTCGCGCACCAGGCGCACGCAGCGCTCGACCGCCGCATCGGACATGAAGGTGTGGAGCACGACCCCGTCGGCGATCCGCCCGGCCAGCCGCAGCTGGTTGTCGCCCATAGCCATGAGCAGCACGGGGATGTCCTCGGCGAACGCGGAGTCCTGCACCAGGTACGGGTAGCTGCCGGCGGGCCCATCGTGGCCGACCACCGCGCCGCCCGCCCACAGCGTCCGGTAGAGGCCGATCGCGTCCTCGAGCTGCGCGGAGGTCACGTGCGGCAGGCCCATGATGTCGAACAGCACCGGGATCCCGCGCCCCAGCCCGAGCGCGTAGCGGCCGCCGGACATGCGGTGCAGCGTGGCGGCCATCGTGGCGGTGACCAGCGGGTGGCGGGTGTTGTGGTTGGTAGCGGCGGTGCCCACGCCGATGCGGCTGGTCGCGGCCACGGCGGCGCCGGCCATCACCGCAGCGTCCTTGAGCGCGAACCGCTCCGAGAGCAGAATCGCGCCGAGGCCCAGCTCCTCGGCGCGGGCGGCCTCGGCGATGAGGTCCGCGGGCGCGGCGCTGTGCTCGGCCAGGCCGTAGCAGGCGAGCTCGGGCATGAGGTGGTCGGTGACATCGCGCGGCATGGGCACCCTCTGGCGGCGGACCGTCACCCCGGATCGGGTGATGAGGGTCACACTAGCGGCCGGGTGGGCGTTGCGGTCGGTTCCCTCCACCGACCGTGGGAGCCGTTCGGTTCACCGCTACAGGCCGAGCACCGCTCGGGCGATCAGGAAGTACACGACCAGCCCCGTCGCGTCGACGAACGTCGTGATGAACGGGTTGGAGAACACGGCCGGGTCCGCGCGGACGGCCTGGGCGAGCAGCGGCATGAGCCCGCCGACGGTCGCGGCGATCGTGCACAACGCCAGCAGCGTGAGCCCGATGACCAGGCCGAGGTCGGCGTCGTAGACGAGCCCGGTGACCGCGAAGCCCACCGCACCCAGGACGAGTCCGAGGGTGAACCCGGCCCGGATCTCCTGGCCGAGGACCCGCAGGGCGTCGCGGGGGCGCACGTCGCCGAGTGCGAGCGCGCGGGTGACCGTGGTGGCCGCCTGATTGCCGGTGTTGCCGCCGGTGCCGATGATGAGCGGGACGAACAACGACAGTGCCACCACCTGCGCGATGGTCGCCTCGAACACCTCGAGGACCTGCACCGTCAGCGCGGCGCCGAACGCCAGCACGAGCAGCCACACGACGCGGGAACGCACCAGCGTCCGCACGGGCGTGGCGAGGTAGGGGCGCCGGAGCGGTTCGGAGCCACCGGCACGTGCGGTGTCCTCGGTCTCGGCGTCCTCGAGGATCCGCAGTGCGTCGTCGAAGGTGAGGATGCCTACCAGCCGGTCCTCGTCATCGACGACCGGGAGGGCGATGAGGCGCTCGTCCGCGGAACGGCGTGCGGCCGCCTCGGCGGATTCGCGGGCGCGTGCGGTGATCGCCGGGTTCATGAGTTCACGCACCGGCGTGCCCGGCTCCGCACGCATGATCGCTCTCAGTCCCACGATCCCCACCAGCCGCCGTTGGTCGTCGGTGACAGGGATCGCGTAGATGGTCTCGGCCTCGTCGATCCGCTGTCGGACCCGCTCGAGGGTCGCACCGGCGGTGACCTCGGGATGGGTGGAGATGAACTCCGGGCTCATCCGTCGACCCACCGAGCCGGTGGGGTAGTCGAGCACGGCGGCGGTGAGGGCCTGCTCGTCGCGATCGAGCTCCCGCAGGAGCCGCGTGGCCACGTGGGCGGGGAGCTCGTCGACGAGCCCGGCGCGGTCGTCGGGGTCGAGATCGGTGAAGAGCTGGTTGACACGGTCCGCGTGCAGTTCCCGGATCAGCTCGGACTGCAGCGGCGGGTCGAGCGCCTCGAAGACCACCAGGGCGGTGCCCTTGGGCAGGAGCCGGAAGACGACGGCCCGGTCCCTGGCGCCACTGCGCTCGAGGACATCCACGACCAGCGAGGGCGGCAGAGCCTCGACCATCTCGGCCGCGGCGTGCAGATCCCCTGCGCCGATGAGGGCGTCGAGCCGTCGTGCGGCCTCGGCCGGGTCGCGGACGGTCACCGCTCCCGGCGAACGCGCATCATCTGGCCCGGTCATGTCACCCCTCGTCGGCGATGTCGTCGTAGGCGGTCAGCGGGTCGAGCCGGCCGTCGGCGCGGTAGGCGGCCCGGGCCAGGGTGATGGAGGCGACCGTGGTGACGACCACCGTCGCGCCGAGCGCCACCAGTGCCATGAGGGTCGCCATCCAGGTGAACCCGGTGGTCAGCTCGTGCACGTACGCCGACAGGATGAACAGCATCATGCCCAGGCCGGTCGCCACGGACAGGATGTTGATGCGGGTCAGCGCGTCGCCGGCGCGTGACATGGTCACCGCGGCCACCAGGAAACACAGTGACCCGAGCAGGGCCAGGACGCCGATCAGCAGGTCCGTGATCATCGAGGTGTCCATCGCGATCACCGTTGTCCCCGGGAGAGCAACCGCGCGAGCGCGACGGTCGAGAGGATCCCGATGAGGGAGCCGAGCATGACGACGTCCAGCGCCACCGCGGACCCCTGGCGGATGACGAACAGCACGAACAGCGCCACCGCGCAGAAGTAGCTCAGATCGGCCATGACGGCGCGGTTGGCGTCTCCGGGCCCGCGCACGGCCCGGACGGCCGCGACCACCATGCTCGCGACGACGATCACGGTCGACGCCCCCAGAAGAACCGTCAGGAGCGGACTCACGCGTCATCACCTCGCAGGACGGACAGCACCCGGTTCTCCGTCTGACCGAGCAATTCAATCATCTCCTCCCGTGGACCGCCCAGCACCACGTGGACCCACATCTCGTCGTCGCCGATGACCGTCACGAGAGTTCCCGGCGTGACGGTGATGGCCCAGGCCAGCGCGGTGATCTCCACGTCGGTGCGGCAGCGCATGGGGTACCGCACCAGCACCGGGGTGCCGATGGGGCCTGGGGTGACGGCCTCCTTGGCCAGCGCCCACGACGACAGGACGACGTTCCACAGCAGCCAGCCCAGGACGAGCGGGGCGCGGAGCACGCGGCGGATCACGAGGCGCCCCCGATCGTCGACTCCGTCACGGCCTCCGGTCCGTCGAGGACGGCCGTGACGTAGGCGTCGGTGTCGACGAGGCCGGTGACCGCCCGGTCCACCTCGGGCGCGACCGCTCCGTAGCCGAGGAAGAACACCACGGACACGGCGGCGAGTGCACCGCCGGGCACGAGCAGTCCCGCGGGCACGCGGGGAGCCGGGCGGGCTTCATCGCCGTCCTCGTCGCCCTCCTCGTCCTCGTCGCAGGGATCGGCGTCACCCGTGTGTCCGAGCGACGGACCGCCCCACATGGTGCCGCGCCACAGCCGGAGCATGGCGACGAGGCCGATGAGGGAGGCGACGAGGACGACGACGACGGTGACGACCCCCCACGCGCCGCCCGCCCCGAGGGCGGCGTCGACGACCTCGAGCTTGCCGATCAGTCCCGAGGTGGGGGGCAGTCCGACGAGGGCCGCGATCGCGATCACGATGAGGACGGCCAGCGGGCGATCGCGGTACCACAGCCCGGACAGCCCGCCGAGCTGCCCGCTGCGGTAGACGTGCTCGGCGGCGCCGAACAGCATCACCAACGCGCCGATGGTCACCATGTGGTGGATCATGTAGACGATCGCCCCGCCGGGGGCTTGCGCGACGGCCAGGGCGGCGAGGATGACGCCGACGCCCGAGACCATCTGCCACGCGAGGATCTCGCGGACCCCGACCGGGGAGGCCGAGGCGACGGCGCCCCACAAGGTGGTCACGAGCGCGACCACCAGCAGGACCCGCCCCCACGCGGGGTCGAGGTCGAACACGGTCGCCCAGATGCGGATGACCGCGTAGAGGGCGACCTTGGTGTGCAGTGCCGAGAACAGCGCCATGACGCCGGAGGAGGTCCCGGGGTAGGCGCGCGGCAGCCAGCCGTGGACCGGCACGGCACCGGCCTTGATGCAGAGCGCGATCAGCACGACACTCACCGCGGCGGCGACGCGTCCGTCCTCCTGCGCGGCACCTGCGAGTACGGCGAGGTTGACGGTGCCCGCGGACGCGTAGACGAAGCCGACGCCGGCGAGAAGCAGTGTCGAGGTGAGGAGGTTGATGACGACGAACAACCGGCCGACGCCGAGGCGCCGCCACGTGCCCGTCATGGCGATGAGGGCGTACGAGGGCAGCAGCATGACCTCGACGAAGACGAAGAGGTTGAACAGGTCGCCGGTGAGCAGGGCGCCGTTGGCCCCCGCGAGGAGCAGCAGCGCGAGCGGTGCGAAGTAGCGGCTGCGGCCGAACTCCCCGGTGCGGTCACAGAAGATCAACGACGCTAGCGCGACCACGCCCGTGGCGACCAGCATCAGGGCGGTGAAGGTGTCCGAGACGAACGGGATCGCGACGCCGGGGACGAACCCGCCGACCGAGCCGGCGATGACGGGCTCGGATCGGTGTCGCACGAGGAGCGCGACACCCGCCACCGCGGTGGCCGCCGGGACGGTCAGGGTCACGAGTCGGCCGACCGTGCGCGACGGCAGGATCGCGGTCACGGCGGCGGCCATCACCGGGATGGCGGCCAGCAGCGGCAGCAACAGGGCGGTCACGGCGCGGGCTCCTCACCGGTCGGCGGGACGTTGTGGGTGTCGTCGTCGCGACTCACCACGGCGAGGGAGAGCATGAACACGGTCACCGCGAGAGTGATGACGATCGCGGTGAGGACGAAGGCCTGGGGGAGCGGGTCGGCGGAGACGTCGAGCCCGTTGACGCCCTCCAGCGGCTCGGCGCGCCACGCGGCGACCCCGGCGCTGAGGAGCGCGAGGTTGACGGCATGGCTGATGAGCGACAGCCCGAAGACCACGCGGACCATGCCGCGCTGCATCATCAGGTAGACGCCGCCCGCGGTGAGGACGCCGATCATGATCGCGATCGTCACGGGGCGACCTCCTCGACGCCGCGGCCCTCGCCGCGATCCCCGTCACGATCCCGGCCGGGGCTCGCGTCCTGCCGGGCCCGGCGACCGCGCGCGCTCACACGCCGACCGGTGTCGGGCTCATCCGGGCCGGGGACCACCTCGATGGGTGCGCGTCCCGCGCCGAGCGTGTTGAAGGCGGTCATGACCAGGCCGAGCACGCCGGCGAAGACGCCGAGATCGAAGATGAGGGCGCTCGACAGGTGCTGTCCCGCCACGTACCAGTGGGCGGGCTGGAGGAACTGCCCGAGAAAGTAACCACCGATGCCGGTGAGACCCGCCACGACGAGTCCGCCGCCGATGAGCGCGACCGGGGTGGACGGCCGGCTCACCGGGCGGTCCGACTCACGGGCGAGATAGATCAACGCGAACGCGCAGGCGGCGACGAGGGCCGCGATGAACCCGCCGCCGGGCTCGTTGTGGCCGCGCCACAGCAGCATCACGGAGACCACACCGAGGATCGGCGTCACGGCGCGCGCGAGCAGCTTCAGCGGCACGGTGTTGCGGGTGGCGTCCTCCAGCGCCTCCGCCGCGGTCCCGGTGCTCTGCACGGTGCCCGGCAGCGGGTCGGCGGCGGGCGGCGGGTCGATGGCCAGGGCGGTGGCCCGCACCGAGCCGAGGACCCCGAGGATCGCGATGCCGGCGACACCCAGAACGGCGACCTCGCCGAAGGTGTCGAGCGCACGGAACTCCACCAGGATGGTGTTGACGACGTTGCTGCCGCCGGTGATCTCCGGCCCGTTCTCCAGCAGGTACATGCCGACCGGGGACCGCTCGCGGCGTCCGGTGAAGACGAGGACGCCGATGGTGGCCGTGATCCCCGACAGCACGGCCAGGATGATGGCAGCGGTGTTCCGGGGGCGGGAGGCGGCGATGAAATCGCGGGGCAGGCGCCGAAGGACCAGCACGAACATGATGACGGTGAGGGCCTCGACCAGGAGTTGGGTCATGCCGACATCGGGTGCCCCGAGTCCGAAGATCTGGATGGTCACGGCGATGCCGACCGCGGACAGCAGCACGGCCGCGGCGAGCCGGGAGTGGGCGGCGCACAGTCCGAGGACGCCGACGATCACGACGATGAGCAGGACGACGTCGATCGACCTGTCGAGTCCCCCGACGCGCGGGGGGATCGTCGTGCCGGTGGCCAGTGCCCATCCGCCGATACCGACCGCGTAGACGGTGAGGACGGCCAGCAGCGCGCCGGCGTGACGGGCGGGCGAATCCGACGCGGTGGGCCGGACGAGGGCGCGCCCGGCGCGGGTGACGGCGGAGGTCAGGGACTCCAGCACGGAGGCGCCGGTGAACGGCAGCAGCTCTCGGTCCAGCAGGCGGTCGACCGCGCGGCGGCGCCACACCAGCAAAGCGCCGACCACGAGGATCAGAGCGGTGAGCCCGACCTCGAGGGTGAGCCCGTGCCACAGGACGAAGTGGGCCTCGTGGGTGAGATCGTCGATCGTCCCGGCGGGCGGGGTGCCATAGACGACGCCGACGCCCGGCTCGTGTGGCCGCCAGCCGAACGGCCCGGCCGCGGCCTCCGCCACCGCGGACATCGGTACGTCGAAGACCCACACCACCAGTGACAGTGGCAGCCCGATCGCCGCGGGCAGGGCCGCGGGAAGCCATAACCGAACCGGTGCCTCGTGGACCTCGTCCACGTCCTTCGCGGGACGGGAGGGGTCGCGGTAGGCGCCGAGGAAGCCGCCCAGGACGATCCGCGCGCAGTAGAGGAAGGTGAGGATCGCCCCGATCACCGCGGCGGTGAGCAGCGCGGTCACCGCGACGGGCTGCCCGCCGGCGACGTCGCCGAACGCGATGAGCATGGACTCCTTGGACACGAAGCCCAGGGTCGGCGGGACGGCGGCCATGGCGGCCGCGCCGAGCACGGTGGCGCCGAACGCCCACGGCATGCGCCGCCACAGAGGGCCCAGGTCGCGGATGTCGCGCGCGCCGGCCTCGTGGTCGATCACGCCGACCAGCATGAACAGGCCGGACTTGAACAGGGCGTGGGCGACGGTGTGCAGCGCGGCGGCGGCGAGCGCCTCCTGGGTCCCCACGCCGATCGCCGCGGTGATCCAGCCCAGCTGGCTCACGGTGGAGTACGCCATGAGCTGCTTGAGGTCGGTCTTCTGCAGCGCGAACACGGCCGCCATCACGGCCGTGCCCATGCCGACGGACACGAGCAGGGCGTTCCAGACGGGGACGTCGTGGAAGGCGGGGGAGAACCGCATGAACAGGAAGATGCCGGCCTTCACGACCGCGGCCGCGTGCAGGTACGCGCTCACGGGGGTCGCGGCGGCCATGGCGTCGGGCAGCCAGAAGTGGAACGGGAACTGCGCGGACTTGGTGAACGCGGCCGTCGCCACGGCCGCGGCGACGGCCGCGGTGAACCCGGGATCGGTGTACCAGACGTCGTGGGACAGGGCCTCGGAGATCGAGGTGGTGCCGGTGCGGATCCACATGGCCACGAGCGCGCCCAGCAGCACGAGACCGCCGACGACCGTCACGGTGAGCGTGCGGAAGGCGGAGGCGTACGCGGGGCGGCCCGAGTTGGCGATCAGCGCGAACGACGCGAGCGACGTGAGCTCCCAGCACACGTACAGCAGCACCATGGAGTCGGTGAGCACGAGTCCCAGCATCGAGACCGTGAACAGGGTCATGAGCTGGAAGAAGCCGTAGTGCTGTGGGCCGCGCGTCCGGGCCCGGCCGTCGCCGTGCGCCTCACCGCCGGACAGGTACGACGACGAGTAGATCAACACCACAGCGCCGATCACCAGCGCGAGCATCGCGAAGAGCAGTCCGGTGGGATCGGCGAACAGGTCCAGGGTCCAGTGGCGGGCCGGCACCCAGGGGATCCGCACCACCTCGGTGGGCATCCCCGACAGGGCCAGCGAGAGCGGCGACAGGAGGGCGAACGCGCCCAGGAGGTAGAGCGCTGCGAGCGGCCATCCCGCACCGCGCCCGAGCCACCTCGTGAGCGGCCACGCGAGAAGCGTAGCCAGGCCGGCCGAGGCGATCGCGAGGACGGGGCTCATGGCTCCTTCCTGCCCGGCGCGGCAGAGGTCGCTGTGCGGTGGCGTGCGGCGATGCGGGCGAACGAGTGCCCGGATCGGGGGTGCGGGACAGGCCAGAGTCTAACAACCCCCTCGGACACCGATACGGGGGCATGCCGAGTGACCTGCGGGAACCCGCACCCCACCGGATTACGATCCGGCCATGACCACCTCGGATTGCCCCTCCGGCCCCTCAGTGGACACCGACGTACTCACCCCGGTCGGCGACCCCCCGTCCGCCCACGAGCCCGGGCCGAGCGGCGCGGCCGATCCCGAGGCCGCACCCGCCCCCGCCCCCGCGCCCGCGGGCGGGCCGGGTCCGCTCCGCCGGCTCGCGGGCCTGGTGCTCGTCATCGCACCCCTGGTGCTCGCCGCGCTGTGGGCGGTGGTCGGCCCGACGCCCCAGCAGGAGGAGGCCGCCCCCGGGGCCGGAGGGCCCCTGCGCTCCGCGCTGTCCGAGGCGTCGGCCAACTCCTCCTTCACCGTCGCCGGCACCGAGCAGCTCCGCTCCGGCTCAGCCGAGCTCGCCGACGGGGCCGGGCAACTCCGCGACGGTTCGGCCGAGCTCGCCGCCGGCATGGAGCAGCTGCAGGCCGGGATGGGCCAGGCCGGCACGGGCGCCGACGAGGTGGCCGGCGGGGTCCGGCAGGTCGTCGGCGCGGTCCGCGGGGTCGCCGTCATCCAGGGGCAGGTCTCCACTGCGATCGAGGACGCCCTGTCCCGTCTCCGGGGGGACGCTCCCGAGGTGGTCCAGGCCCGCAACGCCCTCATCGGCCTGCGAGACCAGCTCTCCGCCCAGGGGCTCGACCAGAACACCCTGAGCAACCTCGACCGGCTCGACTCCGGCGCCGCCGAACTGGCCCGCCAGCTCTCCCAACCCGGGGCGGACCTGCGCGACGGCGTCTACGAGGCCACCCGCGGTGCCCGCGAACTCGCCACCGGGGCGGGGGAACTCTCCACCGGCGCCGACGCCCTGCGCGACGGTGCGGCGAGCGTCGCCGACTCCGCCGGCCGCACCCAGGACGCCATCGGCAGGACCGGGCGCGCGCTGGCCGCCGAACAGGGCGAGGCCGCGCCGGCCGCCGCCGCAGCCGCCGACGACGCCCAGCGGCGAACCTCCGCCGGGATCCTCGGCGTGGCCGCCGCCGCCGTGCTCGGCGCCCTGCTCGTCCAACTCGTCCGCCGGCCCGGCTCGTCGCGCGCCGAGTCCGTCCTGGCCCTGACCCTGCTCACCGCGGGCCTGTCCGCGTGGGCGGTGGCCACCGCGGACGGCCTCTCCGCGGCCGGGGTGGCCGCGGTCGTGGCGGTGGTCGCCCTCGTCGTCGTCGCCTCCTCCGCCCTGTGGAGCGCACTGGTCGCGGTGCTCGGCGAGTGGCCGGGGCGCATCGTGGGGGCCCTCCTCGCCGCCGCGTCGGCCGGCGCGGCTTGGTGGGTATGGGTCGCCGGGGGCGCACCGTCCGCGCTCGTCACGGCGACCTCCGCCACCACCACCGGGCAGGCCACCGCCGCACTCGACGCGCTGATGCTGGCCGGGCCCGCGCCGGTGGCGTGGACCGGCGCGGCGGTGTTGGCGGCGGTCGCGGTGTGCTCGCTGCTCGCGGTACGCCTCGCCGGACGGCCCCGGGCCCGCCGGTAGGTCCCGCGCCGAGGCGGCCCCGGGCCCGCCGCAACGAGAAGAGGGGTCGCGCGAGGTCAGTCGGCCAGACCAGCGACCTCGTGCTCGTCCGCCGGCTCATCGGTCAGCGTGTCCACGCCGCCGTCGGTGAGCATGGGCACGTCGAACACGAACTTGGGGATCGCGAACGCGTCCACCAGCGTCCGAGCGCGACCGGCGAGCTTCGTGCACAGGCGGTTACGGGCTGCCGTGGCCGCCTTGGTGCGCTCCGTGGTCAGGCGGTTGTGCTCGAGGAACCAGCCCTTGTCGGCGTCGACGATGTCCAGCACATACAGGTCGCACAGCATCCCCAGGACCTCCTTGGCCTCCGGGTCCTCGCAGGCGTCCACGGCCTCGGCGAACCGGGCGAACACCCAGCTGTCCATGTGCGCACGGCCGGCCTGCAGCAGGTGATCCTGCGCCGAGTTGAACACCTTGAACGCCGCCGACCCGTCCTGGCCCTGCGCCTTCCGCAGGCGGCGGGCGACCGTCTCCAGCAGGTGCTCCTCGCGGTCGACGAGCAGCTCGAGCTGGTTGCCGCGGTCGAGCAGATCGGTGTGCTCACGGTCGGTCACCGCGTCGACGAGCTTCTGCCACAGGGTCGAGGCGCGGGCCTTCTCCTGCACCACGTCCACGGCGGTGCCCAGCGCGAACGCCACCGTCTCGCGCTGGTCCATGTTCCCGAACTCGGACGCGTAGGCGGTGAGCAGCTCCTTGCCGACGAGCTGCGTGAGCACCACGTTGTCGCCCTCGAAGGTCGAGAAGACGTCGCAGTCCTTGCGCAGCTCGGTGATGCGGTTCTCGGCCATGTAGCCGGCGCCGCCGCAGGCCAGGCGGGCCTCGGTGATCGTGTCGTTGGCGAACGCCGTGACCGTCGCCTTGATCCCGGCCGCGTGGGTCTCCATCTCGCGGCGCTGCGACTCGTCGAACGACTCCGGGTCCCGCTCGAACCGGTCGAGTTCGGCGATGATCGCGTTCTGTGCGCACGCGTAGGCGAACGCCCGCGCCACCCGCGGCATCAGCCGACGCTGATGCTCGCGGTACTCGAGCAGCGGGATGCCCTTGCCGGTCTCCGGGTGGTCGAACTGGCGGCGGACCAGCGAGTACCGCACGGCCATCGCCAGCGCCGTGCGGGCCGCCGCGCCGGAGGCCGCGCCCACGGACACCCGGCCGCGGATGAGCGTGCCGAGCATGGTGAAGAACCTGGCGCCCACCGACTCGATCGGGGAGGAGTACGTGCCGTTCTCGTCGACGGCGCCGAAGCGGTCGAGCAGCGCCTCGCGCGGCACCCGCACGCCTGAGAACCAGATGCGGCCGTTGTCCACACCCAGCAGGCCACCCTTGTGGCCGTGGTCGGTGGTCCGCACGCCCGGCAGGTCGTTGCCCGACTCGTCCCGGATCGGCACGAGCAGGCAGTGCACGCCGTGGCGCAGTTCCTCGCCGTCCTCGTGGGTGATGAGCTGCGCGAAGACCGCCGCCATCCGGCCGTCGCGGGCCGCGTTGCCGATGTACGCCTTCTCGGCGCTGGGGGTGGGGGTGTTGATGACGAACTCGCCGGTCTCCCGGTCGTACGTCGCCGTGGTCTCGAGGTTCTGCACGTCCGAGCCGCCACCGATCTCGGTCATGGCGAAGCAGCCCAGCAGATCCAGGGACATGACGTCGGGCAGGTACTTCTTACGCGTCTCGGCGTTGCCCAGGTTGGCGATCGCGCCGCCGAACAGGCCCCACTGGACGCCGGCCTTGACCATCAGCGACAGGTCGAGGTGGCCGAGCATCTCGAACGACGTCAGCGCGCCGCCGGTGTCACCCGTGCCACCGTCCTCCTCGCGGAAGCCGAGCTTGGGCATCCCCGAGTCCGCCAGCCGCTGGAGCTGGGCGAGGACGTGGTCGCGATGCTCCTCCATGGTCAGCCCGATCGGGTTGAGCATGTCCGGGGTCATGGAGCCGCGGGTGAACTCGCGCGCGTCCGCCCAGGTCCCGTCGAGGACCTTCTGCAGTGCGGCGGCGAGGGCCGGATCCCCGGCGCCGGTGGTGGTGATGCGGCCGAAATTGGGGTGCACCGGCGCGCCGTTCCCGGGCGCGGAATCCCCGGAAGTGGCGGCGTTCTGGACGTCGGTCTCGGAGGTCATGCCACGAGAATACGGAGGGTCGTCCGCTCTGTGCACCGGTAGACCGCCGCCGCGCGGCCGGAAATGAGCGGAGGGCCCGGACCACTGACGTGATCCGGGCCCTCCCATTGTCGGGGTGGCGGGATTTGAACCCACGGCCTCTTCGTCCCGAACGAAGCGCGCTACCAAGCTGCGCCACACCCCGGTCGACAACGAGGATCACTGTAGCGCCCCGTGGCCGGAATCGCGAAACCGGGTCAGGCGGGCTGGGGCACCTTCTCCCGCTGCGGGGTCACCGGAACCTCGGATCCGCCGTCCCCACCACCGGGGACGGCGACCAGTTCGAGCAGCGTGGCCTCCGGCCGGCAGAACGTCCGGATCGGCACATACGGCGAGGTGCCGAGGCCGGCGGACACATGCAGGACCAGGTCCCGGCCCCACGCGGAGAGGCCCTGGGCCCGCGAGCGGTCGATGCCGCAGTTGGTGATGATCGCGCCGGTGGGCAGCCGGATCTGACCGCCGTGGGTGTGCCCCGCCAGGGCCAGGTCGTACCCGTCGGCGTCGAACCGGTCGAGTACGCGCGGCTCGGGCGAGTGGAGCAGCCCGAGCCGCAGATCGAACGCCGGCCCGGCGGGTCCGGCGACCTCGTCGTAGCGGTCGCGGCCGATGTGGGGGTCGTCGACGCCGGCCACCAGCACGCGCCGCCCGTCCACCGCGATCTCGGCGCGGCGGTGGGTGGCGTCGACCCAGCCGCGCTCGGTGAAGGCGGCCTTGAGGTCACGCCACGGCAGGGGCACGGCGGAGTGCTTCTTGGCGCCGAGTCCGATGTAGGACAGGGGGTTCTTGGGCACGGGCGCGAAGTAGTCGTTGGAGCCGAACACGAAGGCGCCGGGTCGGTCGAGCAACGGGCCGAGGGCCTGGACCACCGAGGGCACGGCGCGGTCACTCGAGAGGTTGTCGCCGGTGTTGACCACCATGTCCGGCCGCAGCTCGGCCAGCGAGGAGACGAACTGCTGCTTACGCCTCTGGCCCGGCATCATGTGCAGGTCCGAGATGTGGAGGATGGACAGTGGCTCGGAGCCCGGGGCGAGCAGGGGCAGGGTGTGGCGGCGCAGCGTGAAGGCGTTGCGCTCCCAGCCGCTGGCGTAGACGGTCCCGGCCACGGCGGCGCCGGCGAGGACGGCGGCCGCACGGGCGGGGTAGGTCGGCGAAGCCGGGTTCTTCCGTGGGGGACGACGCATCTTCCCAGACTACCGACGCCGCGCGGCGTCGCCGCCGGACGCGAGCCCCGCGTGTGGCGCGGCTACCGCGGCGGCGAGATGGTGATGGGTGCCAGGCCGGGCACGTTGAGGACCAGGGGCTGGTCGCCGACCGCGGCGCCGGGTCCGGTGGCACCCTGTCCCGAGGCGCCGGAGGTCCCGCCGCCCCCGCCCGATCCGTCGGACACGCGCAGGGTCACCTGGGAGCCGGGGATGCCGGTGCCGCCGTCGAGGCCGATGACCGTGCCGTACGGGCGGCCGGTGCCGGAGACGAACTGGGTGTTGACGGTGAAGCCCGCGTTGGTGAGCAGGGAGGTGGCGGCGGACTGGCTCATGCCCTCCACGTCCGGGGTGCTCTCGCCACTGGTCCCGGCCTCGTAGGCGGGGTCGGGCGCGGGCAACTGGACCGGGCCGTAGACGTCAGCGATGGGGGAGAAGGCCGAGAACCAGGTCTGCGCCGGCTCGAGGCCGCCGAAGAGGTTGCCGTAGGAGCACTGGCGCAGCGGGCTGGTGCACAGCTCGGTGGTGGTGGTGCCGTCGTTGAAGGCGTAGACGGCCGCGGCGTAGTGGTTGGTGAAGCCGAGGAACGCCGAGGAGCGGTTGGCCTCGGTGGTACCGGTCTTGCCGGACATGGGGCGGTTCCAGCCCGCGCCCGCCGCGGCACCCGCGGCGGTGCCGGCGCCGACGGAGTCCTTGGACATGGCGACGGCGAGGGTGTTGGCGAGCCCCTCCTCGACCACCTGCTCACACTGCGGTTCGTTCAGCTCGACGGGCTTTCCGGTCCGGTCGGTGATCGACTCGATGGGGCTGGGAGGGCACCACACGCCGCCGGACGCGAGGGTGGCACCGACGTTGGACAGTTCCAGCGCGTTGACGGCGGTGGGCCCGAGGGTGAACGACCCGAGGTTGTTCTTCTTGATGAACCCGCTGATCGAGTCGCCTCCGGCCGCGGTGCCCTTGCGGTCGTACGAGCGCAAGCCCAGCCGGACGGCCATGTCGACGGTCGGGGCCACGCCGACGTCCTTGATGAGGTTGACGAACGTGGTGTTGGGGGACTGGGCCAGGGCATCGGGCACCCGCAGGGACGCCGGATACGAGCCGGCGTTCTCCACGCAGTACTGGCCGGCCGGGCAGCCCGCGGCGCCGCCGGAGCCCAGGCCCGCCACCTGGACGCGGCGCGGCACCGGCAGGGAGGTGTTGGTGCCCATGCCCTTCTCCATCGCGGCGGCCACGGTGAAGACCTTGAACACCGAGCCCGCGCCGTCGCCGACCAGCGAGAACGGCTGCGGTTGGACGGTCTGGCTGTCGCCCAGTTCGAGGCCGTACTGGCGGCTGGAGGCCATCGCGACGACCTTGTGGGAGTCCTTGCCGGGGCGGACGACGCTCATCACCTCGGCCACACCCTGTGCGGTGGGGTTGCCGTAGGTGTCGACGGCGCGCTGGACGTTGTCCTGCACGGTCGTGTCCAGGGTGGTGCGGATCGTGTAGCCGCCCTGCTCGACCATCTCGCGGCTGAGCCCGTTCTCGTCGAGGTACTGCAGCACGTAGTCGCAGAAGAACCCGCTGTCGCCTGCGGTGATGCACCCTCGCGGCAGGGAGTTGGGCCGCTCGAGCACCCCGAGGGGCTCGGCCATGTACTGCTCGCCCTCGGCGGGGGTGATCGCACCGGTCTGGACCATCGTGTCGATCACCGTGTCGCGGCGCTGCTTGGTGTCCTCGGGATTGGTGAACGGGTTGAACCGGCTGGTGGACTGCACCATGCCCGCGAGCATCGCCGCCTGCGGGACCGTCAGGTCCGCGGCGTCGACGCCGAAGTACGTCTGGGCGGCCGTCTGGACGCCGAACGCGCCGTTGCCGAACGAGACCAGATTGAGGTACTTGGTGAGGATCTCGTCCTTGCTCAGCTCCCCGTCGAGGGTCAGCGCCATCCGGATCTCTTTGATCTTGCGGGCGGGGGTGGTCTCCACGGCGGCACGACGTTCCGCGTCGTTCTCGGCGGAGACGAGGAACTGGTAGTTCTTGACCAACTGCTGGTCGATGGTCGACGCGCCCTGCTCGACCTCTCCGGAGGTGGCGTTGGTCAGGGCCGCCCGGATGGTGCCCCGCCAGTCGACGCCGTTGTGGTCCGCGAATCGTCGGTCCTCGATCGCGATGATCGCGAGCTTCATCTGCGGCGAGATCTGCTCGCTGGGAACCAGCACCCGCTGCTGGTCGTAGAGCCACGCGATGGCCTGTCCACCGGCGTCCGTGACCGTCGAGATCGAGGGCAGGTCGCCCTTGATGAGATCGGCGGACGTCTCGGCCAGGGAGTCGGCCATCTTGTTGGACGCGAGACCGGCCGCGCCCGCGATGGGGAACAGCGAGCCCGCCGCCACCACCCCGGCCGCCACACAGGTCGCGACCAGCTTTCCCAGCGAACTCATAGCCGACACGCGCCCAGAGTACGTGACAGACATCGCCGGACCACCCCGTGAGCGGGGTTCCGGTGTCAACTCTTTACTTCTGTTGTGTGACTGCGGTAACAATATGGGGGAACGCGGGACGTTCCGGACCGAGATGGGGTCGCACTCCTCCGACCCCGGTGCGGGCGCATCGCGTACACAGTGGGACCGCCGCGCCGGGCGGGCTCAGAAGGCCGGAGGCGTGTGCGGTGAACCCGCCCACGCCTTCACACAGACTAGGGGTTTTTCGATGACGGCTACCCTCCCCGGGACCACCCGCTCCTCCGGTAACGGGGTCCGCCCCGGCTCAAGCAATCCCCTCGGTTCCGAGGAGGTCATCATCGGGGAAGGGCGCCAGGAATGGGTCGCCCAGGCCCGCTGCAAGGACATCGATCCCGACGAGCTGTTCGTCCGCGGGGCCGCTCAGCGCAAGGCCGCCTCCATCTGCCGCCACTGCCCGGTACTCCTGCAGTGCCGGGCGGACGCGCTGGACAACCGCGTCGAGTTCGGCGTGTGGGGCGGGATGACCGAGCGTCAGCGGCGTGCCCTGCTCAAGCAGCATCCCGAGGTGCGGTCCTGGGCCGATTTCTTCGCCCAGCAGATCGAGCGGCACTCCGCCGCCTACTGAGTCAGCTCGGTCCGGGCTTCGACGCCCCCTCGCGTCGTCGCCCGTAAGACCCCGACCGGCTTCCCGACGCGGCCCGCGGCATCCGCCTGCGGGCCGCGTTCGCACATCCCGGCCGGAGCCGATCGGTCCGCCCGGCGACGCCTCAGCCGCAGAGCTGGTCGCCCACCGAGCGAAGCGCCTCGAGGCTGGAGATCTCGAACGGCAGCGACGGCACGCCGACGATCCGCACGTCCGGATGTGTGTCGGTGAACGACTCGAGCAGCCGCAGCTCCTGCTTGGCGGTGCCGGCCCGGTCGGCGTGGATGCGCAGGACCGCCTCGGCCTCCGCGTTCCGGCCGCTCAGCCGGTCGGCGGCCGCGCAGGCCTGCTCCGCGCTCAGGTCGGTCAGCCGCGGGTGGGTCCGGTTCACCACGACTCCCGCGAGCGGCATGCGTTCCTCGGCCAGGCGCTCGGCGAAGTAGGCGGCCTCGCGCAGCGCGGGGCGCTCAGCAGAGGAGACCACGAGGAACTCGGTGCCCTTGCGACGCAGGATCGCCTGGGTGCGGGCCGCGCGCGTGGTGAAGCCGCCGAACGTGGAGTCCAGTGCCACCACGACCTCGGAGGCGTCCTTGAGCATCGATGAGCCCACCACGGCCGACACCCCGCGCATGGCGGTGCTCATCGCGCCGGAGACGAGGCGCCCCACCCCGCGCCCGGGAGTCGAGAGCAGGCGCATGAGTCGGCTGTCGAGGAACGCGCCGAGCCGGCGCGGGGCGTCGAGGAAGTCGAGGGCGTTGCGCGAGGGAGGGGTGTCGACGACGACGAGGTCCCACGCCGAGTCGTCGAGCAGTTGCCCGAGCTTCTCCATGGCCATGTACTCCTGGGTCCCCGCGAACGAGGTGACCATGGTCTTGTAGAAGCGGTTGTCGAGGATGGCGCGCGCGTTCTCTTCGGAGGTGTTGGCCACGACGAGCTCGTCGAACGTGCGCCGCATGTCGAGCATCATCGCGTGCAGCGACCCGGCGTCGGCGGGTGTGTCCGGTCCCAGCCGGACGGGCGCGGGCTCGTTGGAGAGCTCGTCGATCCCGAGGGCCTGCGCGAGGCGGCGGGCCGGGTCGATCGTCAGCACGACCGTGTCGCGGCCGAGTTCGGCGGCCCGCAGCGCGACCGCGGCGGCGGTGGTGGTCTTGCCCACGCCGCCGGCGCCGGTGCACACCACAACGCGGGTGGCGGGGTCGGTGAGCATGGCCGTGATGTCGAGACGACGTGTCATGTCAGTGCACTCCCTGGTCGACGAGGGCGGAGGCGAGGTCGTACAGGTCGGCGATCTCCACCCCGTGGGGCAGGGCCGGCAGGACGAGGGTGGGGCAGGCTGCCGACGTCAGCGTCTCGCCCGCCCGGAGCTGCCCGCGGGCGACGCGGGCGTGCTCGATGGCCTGCACCAGCAGCCCCTCGAAGCCCTCGTCGTCGACCTCCACCGCGGTCTCGGAGAGGCCGGCGCGCACCGCCTCGGCGTCGATGTCCTCCTCGGCGATCCGCCCGAGCGCCTCGTCGTCCAGGTGCCGCGTCTCGGCGCGGTTGATGATCACCTGGCCGACACGCAGGCCGTGGCTCTTGAGCTCATCGATCGCCTCGAGCGTCTCCTGCACGGGCAGGGACTCCAGCAGCGTCACCAGGTGCACGACCGTCCTCGGCGAGTGCACCAGTTCGGACACGGCCTCGGCCTGGCGCCGGATGGGCCCGCCCCCGCCGGCGAGGTCGGCCATCGCGGTGGTGACGTCGAGGAACTTGCCGATCCGGCCGGTGGGCGGCGCGTCCACGACCACCGCGTCGTAGACGACCTCGCGCTTGGCGTGCTCGCGCGTGACGACCTCGTAGATCTTGCCGGTGAGCAACACGTCCTTGAGGCCGGGCGCGATCGTGGTGGCGAACTCGATGGCGCCCACCGACTTCATCACCTTGCCCACCACGCCGAGGCGGTAGAAGGTGTCGAGGTAGTCGAGCATCGCCGCCTCGATGTCGATGGCCAGCGCGAACACCTTGCCGCCTCCGTCGACCCGCGCGACGAGCTCCTCGCTGTACGGCAGCGGTTCGCGGTCGAAGGTCCGGGCGATCCCCTGGCGCTCCTCGACCTCCACCAGCAGTACGCGCTTGCCGGTCGAGGCGAGGGCCAGCGCGAGCGAGGTGGCGACCGTCGTCTTGCCCGTCCCGCCCTTCCCGGACACGTAGTGCAACTCGGCCCGCTCGGAGCTGTCCGACCATCCGGTGGACAGCGCATCGGCGATGGTCGCCCGTGTCGACCGCGTACCTGGGTTCTCAGTGGACGGCATGGCCCCACACTAAGCGCTCACACCACCGCGCGCGGGACGCTCGTCACTTACCTAGAGTGGGGCCCATGAGCGAATCCACCGGAACAGACCGGTTCGAATACGTCACCGTGCCGCTGCTGACGCACGCCACCAAGCAGATCCTCGACCAGTGGGGGAGCGACGGCTGGGAGCTGGTCTCCGTGCTGCCCGGCCCGACGGGCGAGCAGCATGTCGCCTACATGAAGCGACGGCTCTGATGCCCGAGCCCGAGTCCGGGGGCTACTGGAGCCGCAAGCTCGAGCAGCTCGGCGTGGAGCTGCCGACGGTCGTCCCGCCGGTCGCCAACTACGTCCCCGCCGTCCGGGCGGGCACGTTCGTCTACACCTCGGGCCAGCTGCCCATGGTCGACGGCACGCTGGCCGCCACCGGCAAGGTGGGGGCCGAGGTCGACCCCGAGCAGGCCGCCGACCTGGCGCGCACGTGCGCACTCAACGCGCTGGCCGCCGTCGACGCGCTCGTCGGCATCGACGCCGTGGTGAAGATCGTCAAGGTCGTCGGCTTCGTCGCCTCGGCGCCCGGCTTCCACGGGCAGCCCGCGGTGGTCAACGGTGCGTCCGACGTCCTCGGTGAGCTCTTCGGCGACGCCGGCGTCCACGCCCGCTCCGCCGTCGGCGTCTCCGAGCTGCCGCTCGACGCGCCCGTCGAGGTCGAGCTGGTCGTCGAGGTCGAGGTCTAGCCATGACTGCAGGACTGACCCCGATCAGTTTCCCGGCGTACGAGACGCTCCGGCCCGTCACGGACCTGTCCGGGGTCATCCTCTGCGACAACCCCTCCGAGATGACCTTCGAGGGGACCAACACGGTCGTCCTGCGGGCCCCCGGGTCGCCCACCTGCGTGGTGGTGGATCCCGGGCCCGACGACCGCGCGCACGCCGAGCGGATCGCGGCGATCGTGGGGGAGATCGGGCTCGTCGTCGTCACCCATCGCCACGGTGACCACACCGACGGCATCGATCACCTGCGCGCCTTCACCACCGCCCCCGTCCGGGCCGTCGATGAACGGTTCTGTCGCGACGCCGCACCGTTGGTGACGGACGGCGACGACGACGAGGTGATCCACGCCGCCGGACTGGACATCACCGTGGTGGGCACGCCGGGGCACACGGCCGATTCGGTCAGCCTCGAGGTGCGGCCCGCGGGCGCCGGGTTCACCGCCCGGCCGGACTGCGTGGTCCTCGGTGACACGATCCTCGGCAGGGATTCGACCGTGCTCGACTCGACCGACGGCGATCTCGGCGACTACCTGGGCAGCATGGATCTGCTCGCCGCGCGGGCCGACGGTGTGATCGGCATCCCCGGCCACGGGCCCGACGTCGAGAACACCGGCCGTGCCGCCCAGGTTCTCGGGCAGCACCGGCGCGATCGACTCGAGCAGATCGTCGCCGCGCGGGCCGAGCTGGGCCGCGACGCCTCCGCCGGGGCGATCACGCAGCACATCTACCGCGACGTGTCGCCGTTCCTGCTCAAGGTGGCCGAGCAGTCGACCACGGTGGCGCTGCGCTACCTCGACCGCCTCGACCGCCCTGACGCGGAGGCCTGAGCCGGGCCGGCCTGCCCGGGGCGCCGGCCCGGCCTGCCCCACCCCCTCCCGGATCCGCTACCCGCCCTCCGGATCCGCTACCCGCACAGGAGTAGCGGATCCCCAGTGGGAGTAGCGGATCTCGGGGAGGGCGGGGTGATGGGCCGGGGTGTCGACCCGCGTTGTCCACAGGGCCGGGCGTCTCCACAGGAGGCCGGCCCGCGAGGCCCTGAACCGCCGGGACGTGGCGACACCGGCGGGACGATGTCCGCATGAACACCTCGACACCCGCCCGGAACCGCCCCACCCGCCTGTCGACGTACGCCGATCTGGCGAGGGGCGGCCTGACCCACGCCGACATCGCACGGCTGATCGCGAACGGCGAGCTCAGACGTGTCCGCACCGGGGTCTACGCTCACGCCGCGGACGACGCCGGCCCGGACGGCCGATCGCCCGGTGAACCCGCCTATGAGCGGCGTCGCCGGGTGTTCGTCGAACGCACGGCGGCCGCAGCGCGAGCGGTGGAACCGGGGACGGTCTTCTCCCACGCCTCGGCGCTGGCCCTGCACGGGCTACCGCTCCACGGGATGGTGCTCGATCGTCCCACCGCCACTCGTCACCGCGCGGGCGGCGGGAGTCGTCGCAGCTCCGCGCTCATCGTCGCGAACCTGCCGCTCGACGGGGTGGTGCAAATGCTCGACGGCATACCGGTGACCTCGCCGGCCCGGACGATCGTCGACGTGGCCCGGACGTCCGGGTTGGAGAGCGGGGTGTGCGCGGCGGACCAGGCCATCCGCCGAGGCCTCTGCACCCGGTTCGACCTGCAGGTGGAGGCCGAGGCGGCGAAGGGGAGAACGGGCGTCTCCCGGGCGCGGGCCCTGCCCGAGCGGACCTCCGGGCTGGCCGAGTCGGTGCTGGAGACGCTGATCCGGCTCATCCTGGTGATGGCGGGGCTGCCGGAGCCCGAGCTGCAGGTGCGGCTGGCGGTGCGCGGAGGCAAGAGGTTCCGGGTGGACTTCTTCTGGCCGCAGTGGCGCCTGATCGGCGAGGCGGACGGCTTCGGCAAGTACGGGACGGAACCGGAGGAGATCCGCCGGAACTGGGCTGCCGAGCGGCGCAGGCAGGCCCAGTTGGAGGACGCCGGATACGTGGTGATCCGGTGGACGTGGGCGGACCTGCAGGATCCCCGGGCGATCGTCCGTCGAGTCCGTGAGGAGATGTGGCGGCAGGAACGACTCGGGCTCGGCCCGAACTCTGCTTGATCGAGAAAATCCGCTACTCCGACCCGGGATCCGCTACCCATGTCGGGGTAGCGGATCCGGAGTCCGGGTAGCGGATTTCGGATGGGGTCCGGGGTGGGCCGCGACGGGTGGGGCTGAGCCGGCCCGACCAGCGTCAGCGGGCGCGGCGGGCCAGGCGCTCGGTGTCCGAGATGATGACGCTCTTGCCCTCGAGCCGCAGCCAGCCGCGGTGCGCGAACTCGGCCAGCGCCTTGTTCACCGTCTCGCGGGAGGCGCCGACGAGCTGGGCGATCTCCTCCTGCGTGAGGTCGTGCGTCACGCGGATGTTGCCGCCCTCCTGCGTGCCGAAGCGCTGCGCCAGCTGGAGCAGGGCCTTGGCCACGCGACCGGGGACGTCGGTGAAGATGAGGTCGGCCAGGTTGTTGTTGGTGCGGCGCAGGCGGCGGGCCAACACGCGCAGCAGCTGGTCGGAGATCTCGGGCCGCTCGGCGATCCACCGCTTGAGGGCGGAGCGGTCCATGGCCTGGACGGTGACGTCGGTGACGCACACGGCCGACGAGGTCCGCGGACCCGGGTCGAAGATCGACAGCTCACCGAACATGTCCGACGGGCCGAGGATGGACAGCAGGTTCTCGCGGCCGTCGGGCGCCTTGCGGGACAGCTTCACCTTCCCGGAGGTGACGATGTACAGGCTGTCGCCCTGCTCGCCCTCGCGGATGATCACGTCACCCTTCGAGTACTCCTCGCGGGTCAGATCGTCACGCAGAGCGGAGACCGCCGCGGGCTCCACACCCTGGAAGATTCCGGCACTGGTGAGGACGTCGTCGGCAGACTGGTCCGTGCGGCGATCAATCGTCACAGTCTGTGACCCTCCGTTCGGGCGGGGACATGCTCGTCCGCGCCATGGCGTGCGTGTGGCGAAAGCCACTGTAGTCGTTCACGCGTCGAGATGTGGTCGACGCGCGGTCAGCGGGATGGTTCAGGCGTCGATCTGCTCGGGTTCGTCGAGGATCGCGTTCTCGAATCGGTCCATGAGAAGCGCGAACCCGGCGAGGAGCACCGGCACGAGGACGACGAGGATTCCCTGCATGCCCATGATTATCCACCGCCGACCGCGTGGGTGCACACGTGCCCGTCCGGAGCGGCGCGGCGCCGTGTGCGCGCGGAGCCGTAATGTGGACTCATGCCCGACCCCGCTCCAGCCGTGAAGCGCCGCAGACGAGGGGTGGCCGCGAGGGGGGTGGAAACCGACCTCGGGCGCACCCGGCGCGCCAGGCGCATGCTGCGCACTCTCGAGAAGGCGTTCCCGCACGTCTACTGCGAGCTCGACTTCACCACCCCCCTCGAACTCTCCGTCGCCACCATCCTGTCGGCCCAGTGCACGGACAAGCGCGTCAACGAGGTCACCCCGGCGCTGTTCGCCCGCTACAAGACGGCCGCGGACTACGCGGGATCGGATCGCGAGGAGCTGGAGGAGTTCATCCGCCCGACGGGCTTCTACCGCAACAAGGCGCGCAGCATCCAGGGCCTCGGCGCGGCCCTGGTGGAGAGGTACGACGGCGAGGTGCCGCAGCGGCTCGAGGACCTGGTCACCCTCCCGGGATTCGGGCGTAAAACCGCGAACGTGGTGCTGGGCAACGCTTTCGGCATCCCGGGGCTGCCCGTCGACACTCACTTCATCCGGCTTGTGAACCGCTGGAAGTGGACCGATGCCACCGACGCGGTCCGCATCGAGCGCGAGGTGTCGCAGATGCTGCCCCGGGCCTCCTGGACCGACGCCAGTCACCGGATCATCTTCCACGGCCGCCGGGTGTGCCACGCGCGGACCGCGGCCTGCGGGGCGTGTGTCCTGGCCGACGACTGCCCGTCCGCGGGCGAGGCCGGCCCGCTCGATCCGGCCGCGGCCGCCCGCCTCGTGGCGGGACCCGAGCGTGATCACCTCCTCGAGCTGGTGGGACTGGGGGAATACGCGTGAGTGCCTCCACCCGGTGGTCGCTGGTCGCGCTCGTGGCGCTGGTCGGCGTCGTCGTCGCCCTCCTCACCACCTTCGGTGACTCCGGCGACGGTTCCGGTGACCCCACCGCCGCCCCCACCGTTCCCCCCGCCGGTGCCCCCGGGGCGCCGCCGATCGGAGGCCCGCCCGCGGACGAGCCACACACGGTCGTGGACGCCGGGACCCGCGCCACCGCCGACCTGCCGGCCTGCCGCGACAGCGCCGCGCCCGCCACCACGACCGGCCCCGTCGCCGGCCTCATGGTGCGGTGTATGGACGACGGCTCCACCACCACGCTCGGCAAGATCCAGGCCGGCAAGCCCATGGTCGTCAACATGTGGGCCTACTGGTGCGAGCCGTGCCGACGCGAGCTGCCCGCGATCCAGGACGCGGCCGCCACGCTCGGTGACGACGTCCGGGTGGTCATCTCGCACACCGACCCGTCCGAGACCAAGGGCTTCGACACCCTCGGCGCGCTCGGTATCGACGAACTCGTGTCGGTCTCCGACCACGACGAGGAGCTCCCCACCGTGCTCGGCGCGCCGCCCGTCCTGCCGCTCACCCTCTTCGTACGGGCCGACGGGACGGTCGCCCACGTGCTGGTGCAGCCCATGGACAGCGAACAGGACGTGCTGGACGCCGTCGCCGAGCACCTGGGGGTGACCGCGTGAGCGAGACCGCGAACGACCCGGCGAGCCGTCGCGTGCCCCGTCCCGGTGACATCACCGGCGTCCCGCATCCGGGGTGGATGGACCCGCTGATGTCGGCGTGCACCGACGGCAGCTTCGACGGGCTGCTGCCCCAGCGCAAGCCGCCCGCCCATCGCGGGCCCAACGAGGTCGGCCGCCCGCACCGCGACGCCGCCGTGTTGGTGCTGCTGTCCGGCTCGCCCGACGCGCCGGGACCCCTACCGCCCGAGGACGCGCGGGTCCTGCTCACCCATCGCGCGCCGACCCTGCGCAACCACTCCGGACAGATCTCCTTCCCGGGCGGCGGGGTCGACGACACGGACAGCGGTCCCGTCGAGGCCGCCCTGCGCGAGGCGTGGGAGGAGACCGGCCTGGACCCGGCCGGCGTCGACGTCCTGGCGGTGCTGCCCGAGCTGTACATCCCCGTGTCCAACTACTCGGTCGCGCCCGTGCTGGGGTACTGGCGTGAGCCGATGGAGGTCGGAGTGGTGGACCCGGGCGAGACCGCGCGCGTGATGACCGTCCCGGTGGGCGAGCTGCTCGACCCGGCCAACCGCTTCCTGCTGCGGCACACCACCGGCTGGACCGGTCCCGCGTTCCAGCACGACGATCTGGTGGTGTGGGGCTTCACCGCCGGAATCCTCGCCGCGATGTTCCACTCCGCCGGCTGGGATCTGGAGTGGGACACCGACGACATCCGCGATCTCGAGAAGACCCTCGCCGCGTCCGGCAACGGCGAACAGCACCGCATGTCGGCCGAGGAGGCCCGCCGCGAGTCCGCTGATCCGCTGGCCGACCACACCGTCGCCGGCGTGCCCGGACTGAGCGCCGGAGCCGACACCGCCGAGCCCGCGGACACCCGTGACGCCGGTGACGCGGCACCCGACGGCGAGGAGCCCCTCGACCTGCCCGCCGACAATCCGCGGAGGGGGCTTCGGTGACGGGGTCGCAGTGGCTCGACCTCGCCCTGTTCGCCCTGGCCGCCGCCGCTGCGATCTCCGGCTGGATCAACGGCGCCGCCGCCTCCGGGTTCGCCCTCCTCGGCGTGGGGATCGGCGCGACCTCCGGGTTGCTGGTGGCTCCACACCTGGTGCGCGAGGTCGACGAGCCCCTGGGCCGCCTGGTGGCCGGACTGGCGATCATCGCCGTGATGGTCATCATCGGGCAGGTCGCCGGGGTGACGATCGGTCGGGCCGCCCGGCGCTACATCTCCGGCACCGGCGCGAGGCTTCTCGACAGCACCCTGGGCGCGGTGTTCCAGTCCGCCGCCATGCTGCTGGTGGCATGGCTGGTCGCCGTGCCCATCGCCGCCCAGGAGGGCCCCGGGCCCGGCAAGGCGGTGCGGGGCTCGACGGTGCTGGCCAAGATCGACGACGTCGCACCCGAGCAGCTGCAGCGCATCCCGGCGGCGTTCACCCAGGTCCTCGGCACGACCGGGTTCCCGGACATCCTCGGCCCGTTCGGCACCACCCCGCTCCAGGAGGTCCCGCCGCCCGACCCGGTGCTGGCGGGATCGGAGGTCGTGGCGCGGGTGAAGCCGTCGGTGCTGAAGATCCGCGGCCGCGCCGAGTCGTGTAGTCGGGCCCTGGAGGGCTCCGGCTTCGTGGCCGCCCCGGGCCTGGTCATGACCAACGCGCACGTGGTGGCCGGCACCGGCTCGGTCACCGTGGTCGCCGGCGACGGCGAACTCGACGGCGAGGTCGTGGTCTACGACTCCTCGGTGGACGTGGCAGTGCTGCGCGTGCCCGGGCTGCAGGCGCCGGTCCTGCCCTTCGCCGAGAACCGCGCCCGTACCGGCGACGACGCGATCGTCGTGGGCTATCCCGGCAACGGTCCCTACCGGCCGGACGCGGCCCGGATCCGCGAGCGGGTGACCCTGCGCGGACCCGACATCTACCGTCAGCAGACCGTGGAGCGCGAGGTCTACATCCTGCGGGGCAGCGTCCGCGAGGGGAACTCCGGCGGCCCGCTGATCACACCCGACGGGAAGGTCGTGGGCGTGGTGTTCGGTGCCGCGATGGACGCCGCCGACACGGGTTACGCGCTCACCGTCGAGCAGGTCCTGCCGCAGCTGCAGGCGGCGGTCGACGCGCCGGGCGCGGTGCCGACCGGCCCCTGCGTCGGCGTCCGCTGACCGGACCGGGGCCCCGCAGCGCCGGGGGTCCGGTACCCGCCGTCGGTGGGGGCCGGTGCCTGCTGTGCGCGGGCGGCGCGGGGCGGCCCCGGTCAGGCCGGGGTGACGCGGCGCGCGAAGTCGACGATGAGGCGGGACGTCTCCGCCGGGGCCTCCATGGCCGGGAACTGACCAGCGCCAGGGACGAGCGCGGTGGTGAAGTCGCCGGCCCAGGCCGAGGACGCGCGGACGGTCGCCGGCAGGATGAAGCGGTCCTCGGCACCGCTGATGCCGAGCACGGGCTGCGGCAGAACGCCGGAGACCGCGCGGCGGAAATCGCGCCCGTCCGGCCGGAGCTGGCTGCGCACCATCCAGCGGCGGCTCTCCAGCGACAGGTGGGCCACCTTGGGGATGAGCATCGCCCGCCGGAGCAGGTCGACGGTCTCGCGGAAGTCGTCGGTGCCCGGCCACGCGGGGCCCGAGCGGCTGCGCAGCATCTCCTCGACGTCCGCGGCCCCGTCGCGGGTGAGGCGCCTCTCGGGCAGGCGCGGAAACTGGTCCGCGAGTAGGCGGGGCACGAGCGCCCGCCGTTGGTGTCGGTCGAACAGTGCGGCGCGACGCGTGGCGAGCGGGTGGGGGGACCCGACGACGACTAGGCCCCGCACCGCGCGGGGCCGGCGGTACGCGGCGGTCCACGCGTAGAAGCCGCCCTCGCCCTGTCCGACGATCACGGCCGAGGAATGGCCGAGCGCCCGCACGAGATTCGTGATGTCGGACGCGAGGGTCCAGGCGTCGTATCCGCGCGGCGGTTTGTCGGAGTCGCCGTGGCCGCGCAGGTCGACGGCGACGGCGTGGAAGCCCGCCTCCGCCAGCGCGAGCATGGGCGTGCGCATCGTCCACCAGATTCCGCCGAGGCCGTGGACGAGCAGGACCAGCGGCGGAAACTCCCCGGCGACGGCGTCTGCGGGGAGCGCCTCGGCCACGTGCAGGCGGATGCCGTTGGCCGAGACGTCACGATGCCGCCACGACCCGTCGATCCTGACGATCGACGGGTCGGGCGGCCTGTGAGCGGGCGTTTTCAGTTGCGCACGGGGGGTTCGGGCGTGCTGGTGACCCGCACCGTGTGGGGCCGCTGCGGCTCGGACCCCTTGGGCATGGCCAGCTTGAGGTCCGACACCGAGTCGATGGTGCGCTGCGGCTTACGGATCTTCTTGACCTTGCGGTACCCGAGCAGTCCGCACACCGCGGCCAGAAGGACCAGCACCACGAACACGATGAGGAAACCCATCCAGTCCCAGCTCTTGGTTCCGAACCACAGCGAGATGAGCTTCGCCCACATGAACACGAACGGGAAGAAGGACATCAGGAGGAATACGAGAGCGGCCACGAAGAACCCGGACCCGGTCGCGGCCTTCTTCACCTGCTCGGTGATCTCGGTCTTGGCCAACTCGATCTCGGCCCGCATGAGAGTGGACACGTGGGTCGACGCGTTCTTGACCAGGGTGCCGATGCTGGCGTCGCCCCGGCCGATCGAGTCCGCGTCATGCAGGGGGATCGAGGCCTCGGTCGGCTTGTGCGTTCCCTGGGCGTGGCTCACGGTTGCTCCTCCATTGTCCGGCGACGGCTGCACCGTCATCCATCGTGCCACGTCACGTGGCGACCTTCACCCGCTACCCGGTCATCCGCGCGTGCCCTTCTCGCGGATCTGGTCCATGATCGTCGGATCCGCCAGGGTCGAGGTGTCGCCGCCCTCGCGGCCCTCGGCCATGTCCTTGAGCAGTCGACGCATGATCTTGCCGGAACGGGTCTTGGGCAGTTCCGGCACGATCGTGATGTCGCGGGGCTTGGCGATCGGTGAGATCTCCCGCGACACCTCGGCGCGCAGTTCGTCGATGAGCTTCTGCCGGTCCTCCTCGGCGTCCACGTTCCCGCGCAGGATCACGTAGGCGACGATCGCCTGGCCGGTGGTCTCGTCGTTCGCGCCGACCACGGCCGCCTCCGCGACCGCTCGGTGACCGACGAGCGCCGACTCGACCTCGGAGGTCGAGATGCGGTGGCCCGAGATGTTCATGACGTCGTCGACACGGCCGAGCACCCACAGGGCGCCGTCCGAGTCCAACTTGGCGCCGTCACCGGCGAAGTAGTACCCCTCCTCGGCGAAGCGAGACCAGTAGGTGTCGCGGTAGCGCTCCATGTCGCCCCAGATGCCGCGGAGCATCGCGGGCCACGGCTCGGTGAGGACCAGGAAGCCCTGCTCGTCCGCGGGGACCTCTTTGGCGTCCCCGTCGACGATCGCCGCCGAGATCCCGGGCAGCGGCCGCATGGCCGAACCCGGCTTGGTCTCGGTGATGCCCGGCAGCGGCGAGATCATGATCGCACCGGTCTCGGTCTGCCACCACGTGTCGACGATGGGGGCCTTACCGCCGCCGATGTTCTCGCGGTACCAGCGCCACGCCTCCGGGTTGATCGGCTCGCCGACCGAGCCGAGGAGGCGGATCGAGGACAGGTCGTGGGCTGCCGGGATCTCCTTGCCCCACTTCATGAACGTGCGGATCAGGGTCGGAGCCGCATAGTAGATGGTGACGCCGTACTTCTCGATGATCTGGAAGTGCCGGTGCTCGTCGGGGGAGTTGGGCGTGCCCTCGTAGACGATGCACTCGGCGCCGTTGGCCAGGGGGGCGTACACGCCGTAGGTGTGGCCGGTGACCCATCCGACGTCCGCCGTGCACCAGTAGACGTCCTCGCCGGGCTTGTGGTCGAAGACGTTGTGGTGCGTGTAGGCGGCCTGCGTGAGGTAGCCGCCGGAGGTATGGACGATGCCCTTGGGCTTGCCGGTCGTGCCGGAGGTGTAGAGCAGGAACAGGGGGTGCTCGGAGTCGAAGGCCTCCGGGGTGTGCTCGGTGGACTGCTCGGGGATCACCTCGTCCCACCAGACGTCGCGGCCCTCGGTCCACTCGACGTCGAGGCCGGTGCGGCGCACGACGAGAACGTTCTCCACGGACCGGGCGGGGCCGTCCACGCCCTCGAGATTCCCGGCAAGGGCGTCGTCGACGCCGGCCTTGAGCGGGGCGGGCCTGCCGCGGCGGAACTGGCCGTCGGCGGTGATGACGAGCTTGGCCTCGGCGTCGTCGACGCGCGAGCGCAGGGCCGCGGGCGAGAAGCCGGCGAAGACGACGGAGTGGGTCAGGCCCAGGCGCGCGCACGCGAGCATCGCGATGTAGACCTCGGGCAGCAGCGGCATGTAGATGGCCACCCGGTCGCCGGCCACCAGGCCGAGCGAGCTGAGGTAGTTGGCGGTCCGGCTGACCTCGTCCTTGAGCTCGGCGTACGTGATGTCGCGGGCGTCATCCGTGGGCTCGCCGATCCAGTGGATGGCGACGCGGTCACCATTGCCGGCCTCGACGTGCCGGTCGACGCAGTTGTAGGCGACGTTGAGCTTGCCGCCGACGAACCATTTGGCGACGGGGGCGTCGGACCAGTCCAGCACCTCGGACCATTCGGTGTCCCAGTCGAGACGACGGGCCTGCTCCTCCCAGAACGCCAGACGGTCGTCCGCGGCACTGTCGTACAGATCTGCCTGCGCGTTGGCCTGCGCGGCGAAGTCGGGATCGGGCGCGAAGGACGGGGTGTGTTCGGGAGCGGTCATCAGCGGCTCTCTCTCGGGGATGAGGTTTCACGGACGGCCGGGGTCGCCGCGGCGGACGTGACCAGACCGATGTCTGTGAGCGTAGTCACATGCGACCGGTCGTGTCGGGCAACCCACCCGAGGGGGTATGACGGGGGAGTCCTGCCCGCCACCATCAGTCGCGACGCGGTTCCGGGCCCTTCGGGCCGGCGTCCTCGGACCGGCCCGTGCCCGTGCCCGGGGTCGCGGGGCCCGGGCCGGTGGCCTTCGCGGGCGCGGGGGAGTCGGTGGTCTCCTCGCTGTCCGACGTTCTCGTCGTCGTCGCCCCCTTGCCGTTCCGGCCCGCCGACGCCGGGTCCGCCGCGGCGTCCTCGCCCGCGCCGACGGTCTTGGTGGGGTTTCCCGCTCCGGCCCCCGCGGTCTCCTTCGCGGCGCCCCTCGACGTGGTCTTCCCGTCGTCCTCCGCCGGCTTTCCGGCCGCGCCCGCCGACGGGCCGGACGACTGCGCGGCCGTGCCGCGGAGGCGCGTGGGCGTCTCGATGCCGTAGTACTCGAGCAGCTTGGCCTCCTGCTCGGGGGTGAGGGCGTCCTCGGTGTTGTCGGGGCGCGGGGAGTCGCGGATGACGGCGCGGGTGTGGTCGACGTGGAGTTCGTCGTCGAGGAGCCGCGCCCCGTGGAGGGGGACGATCGCGTCGGCGGAGAAGATGCCGGTCGAGACGGCCGCGAATGTGATCTTGCCGCTGGCGTCGTCCACGTAGACCTGGCGCACCGCGCCGATCTTGGCCCCCGTCGAGTCGAAGGCGGTCGCGTCGAGCAGTGCGTCGAGCTGGTCCTTGAGGTTCACGCGGATCTCCGGGGTGTCGAGGGTGGGCGGGCGGTGCCGGCGCGGGCCCCGACCGGGTGGAGGTGATTACACCAGCTCCACACCGGTTGAGGCAGCTGAAAATTGCCTGTGTCGGCCGATTGTGACCCGATGGGTAACCTCGACCCGTGACCTCCGCAGCTCCCGACCCGCTCGCCCCGCTGACCGCCCTGCCGGGCGTGGCCGAGGCCGCGGACACCGCCCGCGACGCCCTCGCCGCGGTGCACCGGCACCCCGCCAACCGCCGCGGATGGCCCACCACCGCCGCCGAATCGGTCCTGCGCGGGGCCCGCGCCTCCGCCGGAGTCGAGGGCGCGTCCGTCCGTCTGGACAGCGACGGCGAGCCCGACGAGATCCTGTCCGGCGCCCTGCGGGTCGCCGGTGAACTCACCGGCGAGTCCCTGGATCGTGCCGTCGCCGTGTGGACCCGCTCGCCGCTGCAGGAGCTCGCCCACCTGCATCTCCTCGCCGCGGCCCGGCCCGACGTCGACCCGCAGACGCTGGGCCGCCCCCGCGCCGGAGATGGCGTGGCCGAGCGACTCCAGGGCCTGGCCGGGCTCGTCACCGGCGGCACGCGCGTGCCGGCACCGGTGCTCGCCGCGGTCGTGCTGGGGGAACTCTCCGGGCTCGCGCCGTTCGGTTCGGCCGACGGGATCGTCGCCCGCGCCGCGTTCCGGCTGGTCGCGGTGTCCACCGGCCTCGACCCGCACTGCCTGGGCGTGCCCGAGGTGACCTTCTACCGCGACCCGGAGGCCTACCGCGCCGCCGTCGCCGGCTTCATGGCGGGGACCGAGGAAGGCGTCGCCGCCTGGATCCTCTACTGCTGTAAGGCGCTGGAGGCGGGGGCTCGTGAGGCCACCTCGATCGCCGATGCCGCCGGGGCCTGACACGCGAACGGCGGGTCGGGTCTGGCGCGCGCACGGCGCACTGGCTTGACACGCGAACGGCGGGTCGGCCGAAGCCGACCCGCCAACTCACTGCGGTTCATCGAGAGATCCGGGTACCAAGCGTCCTGTGGTCCGCCGTGTCGCCGGCCCGGGACAACCGTCGGTGACGGCTGGCGCGGACCCACGGCTGGTGTTGCCTCTCGGGCGTTATCCGTCGCGTGGGTTTCCGAACGTCGATGACGGTAGATCAGGCGGGGGGCCGTGACTTCTCTTCCGTCGCGGTCCTGGCGTCCTCACCACCGTGCCTTGAGCATGCCGTCGAGCACCCTGCCGGGGCGATGGTGGGAACCCCCAAAGAACCCGCCGACTCCTCGGTCGATCCGGCTATCGCTTCTGACTCCGTCCGCGGCCCACGATGAGTGATTGGGGCGTCGGCGGATCTACCGCACCGGGCCGTGCAGCTACGGCGCCGCCCGCCTCGCACCACGCGCGAACGCGGCGGCCGCCGCGCTCATCGCCACGACGATGGCTCCGACACCCACGATCGGCCCCGTCGCCCTCTCGAGCGTCGGCAGCAGCGGGGTGGGGTTGGAGAACGTCAGGATCGGCCAACCCCGCTCGAGCGCTTCGCGGCGCAGCGCGCGGTCGGGATTGATCACCGTCGGATGGCCCACCAGCTCGAGCATCGGCAGGTCGGTCGAGGAGTCGGAGTAGGCGTAGCTCGCGTCGAGGTCGTAACCGTACCGGTCGGCGAACCCGCGGATGGCCTCCGCCTTGCCGGGGCCCTGGCAGTAGAACTCGATCTCCCCGCCGTACCGGCCGTTCTCGTCGCGGTTCATGCGGGTGCCGGCGTAGTGGTCCACCCCGAGCATGCGGGCGATCGGCGCGACCAGTTCCTCGCCCGACGCGGACACGATCACCAGGTCGTGGCCCAGCGCGCGGTGTTCGGCGAGCAGTTCCTGCGCCTCGGCGTACACGGTGGGCGAGACTTTCTCGGTGAGCGCCTCGGTGACGATCCGCTCGACCTGCTCGGGCGCCCAGCCCCTGGTGGCGGTCGCCATGGCCTGGCGTACCTTCTGCATCTGCTCGTCGTCGGCGTCGGAGAGGCTGAACGCCAGCTGCGTGTAGGCCAGGTCGATGACCGACCGGCGGGAGAGCAGGCCCTCGTCGAGAAACGACTTGTTGAACGCGAACACCGACGAGGTCGCGATGATCGTCTTGTCGAGGTCGAAGAACGCGGCCACGCGGCGCGGCCAGTGCGAGATCCTGGGGCCCGGTGGGCGGGGGGCGGACACGACACCCACGATACGGTCCTTGTGTTGCCCACGCAGATGGGTGATACTGGATGTGCCCTTAACGGGGCATCCCCCTACAGGTGCTCAGTTCATCCCCCCGAGAACTGAGGCTTTGAGAAACCGCGGCACCCCCTGCCGCGGTTTCTCGCATTTGTGGGTATCCGAAGGCGCCACGGGCATTCGCAGCCGCTCCCCGGGATGGCGTCTCGCACCCGCCGCGGGCTGCGCGAGACGCCATGTTCGCGTGCGGCTGCGATTGGGAAGGCCGGGCGGCTGCGGCTGAGCGGGCCGAAGACCGCGTCGACACCACGGGTGAGTGCGCCACGAGCGCCACGCCCCGCGCGTTCTCCACAGCCCCGTCCCCCTCCACAGGCCGACCGCCGTCCCGCGTCGCCGCGGGGTCGACGGTCGCCGGCATGGGCGAGGGTGGGCGCCGTGGACACGACTACGAGAGCGCTGACCGTCGCGGTGGAGATCACCGATCCCGACCTGGACGCCGACGTGCGCGCGGTGCTGGCCGCCCTGGCGATGGAACCGGGGACGGGGCCCGCCGACGTCCTGGTGACCGACCGCGCCGCCGAGCGCGTGGACCGCGACGGCGACCGTGCCAGCGGTGCCGGCGGTGCCGTGTCGGACGCCGCCGCGGGGAGGGTGGGAACCGGCGGGTCACGGGTCGTGCGGGTCGGCTCGGACCGCGATCCGGGTGACGACGACGAGGTGATCCGCCTGCCGTCCGGGACCGGCGATCTCGTGGGGGTGCTGCTCGCGCCGGTGCCGACCCGGGCGGGAGCGGTGGTGGTGGTCGTCGGCGCGGTGGGCGGTTGCGGGGCCAGCACGCTCGCGGCAGCGATGGCGGTCCGTGCCGCGCCGTCTCACCGGACCCTTCTGGTGGAGACGGACCCGCACGGCACCGGCGTCGACCTGCTGCTGGGGACGGAGGACCACTCCGGCCTGCGCGTTGAGGATGTCCGGGCCGACCTGGGCGGGCCCGACCCCGACGCCCTGTGGGGCGCGGCACCCGAGGTGCTGCCGGGACTGCGGGTACTGGCCAGGTCCAGAAGCCGTCCGGCGGACGCCGACCCCGCCCCCGCCCCCGATGGCGGACCGGGTGCCGTGCGGGCCCACCGGGCGGGCAGCGGACTCGCGGTGAGCGATTCCGGCGGCGCCGAGGACTGCGGGCCGGTGCGCGACGAGGCTGACCTCGTCGTCGTCGTCACCAGGGCCGACCTCCAGGGCGCGGTCGCGGCCCGACGGGCGGTTCGGCGGTCACCCGGCGCGGCGTTGGTGATCCGGACCGGGCGCGGTGACCCCCTGCATGCGGCCGACGTCGCCGGATCGGTGGGGGCTCAGCGGTGGCACGTGCTGCCCGAGATCGGCTCCATGCGGCGCGCGGCCGGCGCCGGCGAGCTGGCCGATGCGCTGCGTCGCGGTCGCGCGGGCGGGATGCGGCGGCTGTGCGCACTCGCCGACACCCTGCTCGGGGAGGTGGGCGCCGGTGAGCGCTGAGGACCCCGGCGCCCCGCCCGCCGACCTGGTCGACCGCGTCCGCGCGCGCCTCGCCGGCCTGGGCGTGGATCCCGAGCCCGACGAGGTGGTCCGCGCGGTGCGGGCCGAATCCGGGGTCCTGCACGGGCACCTCGACCTGCTGCGCACCGCCCGGCTCGTCCGCGAGCACCTCGCCGGCGCCGGGCCGCTCGAGGCGCTGCTCGCCAGTCCCGGGGTGACCGACGTGGTGGTCGACGGACCGGGCCCCGCGCTGGTCGATCGCGGTCGGGGGCTCGAGGAGACCGACGTCGTGGTGCCGACCGAGGCCGAGCTGCGCGCGCTCGCGGTGCGACTGGCCGGGCGGGCGGGCCAGCGGCTCGACGACGCTCGCCCCTGGGCCGACGGCGTGGTGCGGTCGCGCGACGGTATGGCGTGGCGGCTGCACGCGGTCCTTCCTCCGGTCGCCGTCGACGGGACGTGCCTGTCGCTACGGGTGTCGAGGCCGGCGCAGTCGACGTTCGACCGGCTCGTGGCCGCGGGCACCGTCCCCGACGACGCCGAGCCGCTGCTCCGCGCGCTCGTCGCGGCCCGGGTCGGCTACCTCGTCGTGGGCGGCACCGGTTCCGGCAAGACCACACTGCTCGCCGCGCTGCTGGGGCTGGTCCCGGACTCGGAGCGGCTGCTGTGTGTCGAGGACTCGCCCGAGCTGCGACCCGCGCACCCGCACGTCGTCAGGCTCGTGGTGCGGCACGGCAACGTCGAGGGCGCCGGCGAGGTGACGATGGCCGACCTCGTCCGGCAGGCGCTGCGCATGCGGCCCGACCGCATCGCCGTGGGCGAGGTCCGCGGCGGCGAGGTCGCCGACCTGCTCGCCGCCCTCAACACCGGCCACGACGGGAGCGCGGGCACGGTCCACGCCAACTCGCCGACCGAGCTGCCCGCGCGACTGGAGGCGCTCGGTGCCCTCGGCGGTCTGGATCGCGCCGCGCTGTCCGCCCAGGTTGCCGCGTCGCTGCGGGTCGTGGTGGGCATGCGCCGCCTGCCCGACGGGATGCGCGGCGTCGACTCGATCGGGGTGGTGCGCCGCGAGGCACAGGGGATCGTGGTGGACCCGGCCTGGCGTGCCGACGGGGGAGACGTGCCCGGTCGTGCGGCCCTCGACGCGATGCTCGCGGAGCGCGTCCGATGACGGCCGCGCTGGTGCTGGTGGCCGTCGCGCTGCTGGTGTGGCCGGGCGGGCGCGCGGCTGACCGTCTGGTGGCGCTCGATGCCGGCGCGATCGGCGCGCGCGGTGAGCCCAGCGGGCCCGTCCGGGCCGCGGGCGGCCTTCTCATGCAGGTTCCGGCGAGCCTCTCGTGGCCGGTCGCGGCGGGGCTGGTCGGCCTGGTCGGCGCCGGACCACTGCACGCCTGCGCGGCCGCGGTGCTCGGCGGTGTCGCCGCCGACCTGCACGGCCGCGCCACCGAACGCCGCGGCCGCCTCACGCGGTTGGGCGCGTGGGAGCGCGCGCTGGACGACGCCGCCTCCGCCCTCCGGGCGGGCGCCGGGCCGGGGGCCGCCCTCGGCCGGGCCGCTGACGCGGCCGCTGCCCACGACCCGCAGGTCGGGAACATCCTCGCCGCCGCCGGATCGCACGCCCGCCTGGGCGGCGACGTCACCGCGGCGCTGCGACCCGCCGCGACCACCACGACCGGTCCGGCCGCCGCGGCCACCGCCGATGGTTCGAAGCGTGACCTCGGGGGCGACCGTGTCCCCGGCGAGCTCGCCGGGGCCTGGCTGCTCGCGACCCGGCACGGGGTCGAGCTCGCCGACGTCGTGGACGGTCTCCGCGCCGACGTGGCCTCCCGCCGCGAGCGCGCCGTCCGGACGCACGCCACCCTCGCCGGACCCCGAGCCACCGCCGTCATCCTCACCGCCCTGCCCGGCCTGGGCGTGCTGCTCGGCGCGGGTTTCGGAGCCGACCCCCTGGGCGTCCTGCTGGGCGGGACACTCGGCGGCGCCCTGTGCCTGGCAGGGGCGGTTCTCCTCGCGGCCGGTCTGGTGTGGACCGACCGGATCGCGGGCGGGGCGGGCAGGTGAGCCCGGCAGTTCTCCTACTCGCCGCCGCGGTGTGCATCGCGCCGTGGCGCCCGCGGGCCGCCGAGAGACTCGACGCGGTCCTCCCCGATCCCGCGGGGCCTGCTCGGCAGCACGCGGCGCCGGGGCGCCCGCACGGCGTGGCGACGTCCGCGGCCGCGGCGTTGACGGGCCGCATCGCCGGTCCAGTGGTGCGCCTGGTGGCCCCGCTCACCCGGCGCCGCCACGCCCCAGCCGACACCGAGGTGCTCGCCCACCTGCTGGACTTGCTCGCGGTCGCCCTGCTCGCGGGCCTGCCCACGCCGGACGCACTGTCCGCGGTCGCCGACGCCGTCGAGCACTCCGACCCCGACGCCGCGGAACCCCTGCGCGCGGCGGCCGCCCGCATGCGGCTAGGCGCGACGTCGGCCGAGGCCTGGCGGGACGTCCCGGGCGCCGCCCGGCTGGCCCCCGTCGCTCCTGTGCTGATCCGCGCGGGCGACGGCGGCGGGTCGGTCCGCTCCGCGCTGGAGCACGCCGCCGCACGGATGCGCTCCGAGGCCGACGCCGCCGCGACCGCCCGCGCCGAGCGCGCCTCCGTCCTCGTGGCCGGGCCCCTCGGCCTGTGCTTCCTGCCCGCGTTCGTCTGCCTTGGCGTGCTCCCCGTCGTGGTGGGTCTGGCCGACGGGATGCTGCCGGGGGTCATGCCGTGAGCAGCGCCGCCGGCCACTCGGATTCCGGGGCGGAGACGCCGCCCCGGTCAGTGAAGAAGGAGAAACCGCATGTCCACTCACCACACCCATCAGACCGCCACCCTCGCCACCCGGACTCTCGCCACCCCGACGGCGGCGGTGGCGCGCGCCCGTTCCGCCCTGCATCGCCGATTCCACGCGACGACCAGCGCGGACGCGGGGATGTCCACCGTCGAATATGCCGTCGGGACCATCGCCGCGGCGGCGTTCGGGGCCGTGCTGTACACGGTCGTCAGCGGCGACTCGATCCCGGACGCGCTCGGCGGCATCATCGAGCAGGCTCTCAACACCTCGGTGTGACGGTGCCGCGACGGCTCCGCGCGGCGGCGGCCCGCGACGACGGGTCGGTGACCGTCGAGGCCGCCCTCGGGATCGCCTCCCTCGTGGTGGTGGTCGCGCTCGCCGCCGCCGGTGCCGGCGCCGCGTTGACGCAGATCAGGATGGTCGACGCCGCCCGCGAGGCGGCGCGGGTGGCCGCGATGTCCGGGGTGGAGGAGGGCACGGCGGCCGGCCGGGTTGCCGCGCCCGGTGCCGACGTCTCGGTCGTCGGCGGCGGGGGAGCCGTCACGGCCGAGGTCGTGGCGCCGGCGCGGGGCCTGCCCGGCGTGGAGTTACGCGGTCGGGCCGTGGCGCGCGCCGAGCCGGGCGCTGCGCCATGACCGGGCGTGGCGCCGTGGCCGGGCGTCGTGCTGTGACGGGGCGTAGTGCGGCAGCCTGCCGACGCGCCGTCGTAGCCGTGCGCACGGGGTGGCGCCGGGTGGGTGACGACGACGAGGGGGCCATGACCGTGGCGACCGCCTTCGCGGTGGCGGCCGTCCTGGCGCTGGCCGTGGCCGTTCTGTTGGTGGGACGGGCGGCAGTGGCCACGCATGCCGCCCGATCCGCCGCGGACCTGGCCGCACTGGCCGGCGCGCACGCGCTCCGCGAGGGCCTCGACCCGTGCACGGCGGCGTCCGGGATCGCTGCCGCGAACGGCGCGGACTTGCCGGTGTGCACGGTCGACGGCCACGACCTGGTGGCCCGGGCCGAGGTGCACGTGGATCTCGGGGTGTTCGGCTCGCGAGCGGCGTCGGCGATCGCGCGGGCCGGGCCGGTGTGAGACCCGGCCCGAAATGAGACCCGGGGCCGCCGTGGGGCCGGGCCGGTGCGAGTTCCGGGCCGGGGGGCGGACAGGTCTGGCGGTGGTCCTCTACCCGGCGACCACGGCGAGCTGTCCCACCACCTCCGTGAGCAGCGCGATCGCACCCGGCTTGGAGAGCGGGTCGTTACCGTTTCCGCACTTGGGGGACTGGATGCAGGAAGGGCAGCCGGACTCGCACTCGCAGGCGCGGATCGCGTCCAGGGTCGCCCGCAGCCACGGGGTCGCGCGCCGGAAGCCCCGCTCGGCGAAGCCCGCCCCGCCGGCGTAGCCGTCGTAGACAAAGACCGTGGGCAGGCCGGTGTCGGGGTGCAGGGCGGTGGACACCCCGCCGATGTCCCAGCGGTCGCATGTGGCGACCAGGGGCAGCAGCCCGATCGCGGCGTGTTCGGCCGCGTGCAGCGCCCCCGGCCAGTCCGCCTCCTCGAGCCCGGCCACGCGCAGGAGCTGCGGGGTGAGCGTGTAGACCACCGCACGCGTGGCCAGGGTCGTCTCCGGCAGGTCCAGTGGGGGCACGTCGAGGATCTCCCCGCCGCGCAACCGCCGCTGATAGCCGGTGACCCGAGTGGTCACCTCCACGTCCGCCAGCGACAGGGTCACGGGCCCGGCCGGCACCGTCTCCAGCGTCTCCATGAGGTCGATCGACACCTGCTCTCGCGCGGAGGTCGTCCACTCCGGCACCTCGGGGTGACACAACGCCAGTCCCTCGTCGAGGTCGAGTTCGTCGACGATGAACGACTCGCCCTGGTGCAGGTACAGCGCGCCGGGGTGGACCTGCGAGCGGGCGCGGACGGAGTCGATAGTGCCGAGCATCCGGCCGTCCACCGCGTCCACGATCACCACCTCCGCGCCGCCCGTGCCGCGGATGTCGACCTCGGCGTGCGGGGTGTGGTCGTCGGCGGCCGGGTACCAGCCGGCGGGCCGGCGGCGCACGAGGAGGCGCGCGGCGAGGTCCTCGAGCACCTCGGTCGCGCCCCAGGCCCGCGCCTCGTCGTGCGACATCGGCCGCTCGCTCACGGCGCACCGCAGCTGCCCGGCCAGCAGGACGGGGTTGCGGGGGTCGGTGACGGTGGCCTCGACGGGCCTGCCCAGCAGGGCCTCGGGGTGATGGACGAGGTAAGTGTCCAGCGGGTCGTCGCGCGCGACCAGCATGACCAACGCGCCCTGGCCGCGGCGCCCGGCGCGCCCGGCCTGCTGCCAGAACGAGGCGATGGTGCCGGGGAACCCCGCGCTCACCACGGCGTCGAGGCCGGAGATGTCCACTCCCAGCTCGAGCGCGGACGTCGAGGCCACGCCCACCAGCTCGCCCTCGGCGAGGCCGCGTTCGAGTTCGCGGCGGTCGTCGGCGAGGTAGCCCGCGCGGTAGGCGGCGATGCGGCCGGCGAGCTCGAGTCCGCGCGCCCCGTGTTCGGAGGCGAGGCGCTCGCGGGCGCGCAGCGCGGTGGATTCGGCGCCGGCGCGGGACCGGACGAACGTCAGGGTGCGCGCGCCCTCGGCGACGAGGGAGGCCATGATCGCCGACGCCTCGACGGGCGCGGGTCGGCGGACGGGCGCGCCGTGCTCGCCGGCCAACCCCTCCATCAGCGGCGGTTCCCACAGGGCGACGGTGCGGCCGCCCTGGGGCGAGGCGTCGTCGGTCACCTCCACGCACTCGCGGCCGACCAGCGTGGTGGCGGCGGCCCCGGCGTCGGAGGTGGTGGCGGAGGCCAGGATGAAGGTCGGCGCCGCGCCCATGGCGCGGGCGAGCCTGTCGAGCCGTCGTAGGACCAGGGCGACGTTGGAGCCGAATACACCACGGTAGGAGTGGCATTCGTCGACGACGACAAAGCGGAGTCCCCGCAGGATCCGTGTCCATTGACGGGCCCTGCCGAGCATCGACAGGTGGAGCATGTCCGGATTGGTGACGATCCACCGGGAGTTCTCCCGGATGAACGGTCGGGCGTCGGACGGGGTGTCTCCGTCGTAGGAGGCCGGTGCGATGTGGGAGAGCCCGGGCACCGAGTCCACCAGCGAGATCACAGACGACAGCTGGTCCTGCCCGAGAGCCTTGGTCGGGGCCAGGTAGAGCACGCAGGCGTTGCGGTCCTCGGCGAGGGCGCTCAGCGCGGGCAGTTGGTAGCCGAGGGACTTCCCGGACGCGGTCCCCGTCGCCACCACGACGTGTCGACCGGCGTGCGCGTGTTCGGCGGTGGCGACCTGGTGCGCCCAGGGCCGGTCCACGCCCCGGGCGCGCAGTTCGTCGACCAGGCCCGGGTGGGCCCAGGTGGGCCAGTCGGTGTACCGCGCCTCGCGGGCGGGCAGGTCGGCAGCGTGGGTCAGTGGCGACGGACCGGCCGGGAGCTGTTCCAGCAGGTGGCCCAGGAGTTCGCGTCCGAAAGTCGTCACCCTTCGACCGTAGAGGCATCCGCTCCGCCGGTCGATTCGCCGCCGGCCGAGGACCGACGTGCCAGGATCTGTTCTCCTCCCGCTGTTGTCGTGGTCTACTGGAGCCGGTCGTCACAACCGCCCACCGGGCAGCCGGTGAACGGGGGCGTCGGCCCGACACGCGCGGCCATCCCGCGAGTCGCACCTGGCAGTACGGAAAAGGAACGCAGTAAACATGGCACAGGGCACCGTCAAGTGGTTCAACGCGGAGAAGGGTTACGGGTTCATCGCTCCCGAGGACGGTTCCGCCGACCTCTTCGTCCACTACTCCTCCATCGAGGGCACCGGCTTCAAGTCGCTCGAGGAGAACCAGCGCGTCGAGTTCGAGGTGGGCGAGGGTCAGAAGGGGCCGCAGGCGCAGGAGGTCCGCGCCCTCTGACCGATCAGGTCCGACACGACGAGGCCCCCACCGCGCTCGCGGCGGGGGCCTCGCGCCCGTGTCGGGGTCGGCGGTGTCGGGGGCCGACCGTAGGCTCGGAGCCGTGACGCAGCTGTCGTTCTTCGCCGCGGACGACCATGTCCCCGACCCCTCGGACCTCGAGGGCGTCCTGGCCGCCCGCGGCCAGTCCACTCTGGCCGGTGAAGTGGCTCAGGTGTCGGTGGCGCTCGACGCCGCGTGGCGGGCGGACGCGTTCGAGACGATCCTGACGCAGGCGGGGCTGGATCCCGTGCGCTCCGAACCGGATCCCGACGGCCGGTGCACGGTTTCCACGGCTCGGACGTCGGTGCTGACGCCGGTGGTCCGCCGCTGGCGGCGGGGTGCCGTCACCGCGGTCCCGGAGGGGTGGACCCCCTCGGCCGGGGCGCTGCGCATCTGGGTCCTCACCGCCGGACACGTCGCCGATACCGGTGTGGTCGAGCTGGGCATCGACGCCGGACTGGAGCACCACGCCCCCCGCCGGGACGCGCTGCGTGCGGCGCTGGAGCGGGTCGGCATCCGGACGACGTACGTCGGGTCGAAGGGCGGCGGCCCGCTGCTGCGACTGGGCACGGCCAGGGCGCGGGCGCGGCTGGCGCAGAACATCGGCGCGCCACCCGCCGGGGTGCCCGCGGAGCACTGGCCCGGCTGACGCAGGGCGCGTCCCCGCCGCGCGCTGCCTCGTCGCAGGTCGACGTACCGTGGGGGTATGTGCATGCTCGTGGTCGCGCGACGGGTCCACCCCCGTTATCCGCTCATCGTGGTGGCCAACCGGGACGAGGACCTCGCCCGGCCCACCGAGCCGCTACACGAGTGGACGGTGGAGCACGACGGTGTCGCGGACGTCGTCGCCGGCCGGGACGCCACCGCCGGTGGAACCTGGATGGCACTGGCGACGGGCGGGCGGTTCGCCGCGGTCACCAATGTCCGCGAGCCCGGGCCGGCGATCCCCGCGCCGGCGTCGCGTGGCGAGCTGCCGGTCGGTGCGCTCACCGGGCCGGTGCCGGTCACGGAGTTCGCCCACCACGTCGTCGCCGATCTCGATCGCTACGGAGGCGTCAACCTCCTCGCCGGGGACCTCGACCGGATGTGGTGGGCGTCCAACCGGTCGACCCGCGGCCCGGTTGCCCTCGGCACCGGTGTCCACGGGTTGTCGAACGCCTCGCTGGACACTCCCTGGCCCAAGGTGGTGGGTGCGGTCCGCGACGTGAGGACGCTCGTGGGCACCGACGTCATGGAGGACCCGGACTGGTCCGGGGCACTGATGGACGTGCTGGCCGACCGCCGCCCCGCGGCACCGTGGAAGATGCCGCGCACGGGCGTACCGCTGGCGCACGAATGGCGCCTGTCGGCGCGGTTCGTCCGCATCGGCGGGATCTACGGCACCCGGTCGACGACCGCGGTCCGCGTGGACCAGCACGGAGTCGCCGACGTCGTCGAACGGACGTGGGACACCCGCGGACGCGTCACGGGGACGGTCACGCGGCGCGTGTGAGCCGGTGACCGCCCCCGTGAGCGGTGGTGCGTGCGCTGTCGACGTCCCCGGGACGCGGCGCGGGTAGTGCTCGGTCCTACTCGACGGTCCAGGTGCTGGAGCCGTCGAGGAGGGCCTGCAGGTCGCTGGTGGCGGTCTCCTTGGCGGTGGCGACCTGGCCGCGGGCGAGGTCGTCGTAGGTGTCGCGGGCGACCTGGCGGATGATGCCGGTGACCGTGTATTCCAGGTCCTGGCTGGACAGGTTGGCCAGGGCGTGGGCGTAGGTCGGGTCGTCGGTGTGGGCGTCGTGGACGACGATGTCGGCCTCGTCGACGTCCGCGGTGGCGGCCACGGCCAGGGAGAAGCCGCGGCGGACCACGCAGTGCTGGCCCTCGTCGCCGAAGATGATCTTCTCGCCGTGACGCACCGGGATGAGGTGGTCGGCGGCGTCTTCCTTGCGGAGCAGGTCGAAGGAGCCGTCGTTGAAGATCGGGCAGTCCTGCATGATCTCCACGAAGCTGGTGCCGCGGTGGCGGGCGGCGGCCTCGAGGACCTCGGTCAGGCCCTTGCGGTCCGAGTCCAGGGCGCGGGCGACGAAGGTGCCCTGGGCGCCCAGTGCCAGGGACAGGGTGTTGAACGGGTGGTCCAACGAGCCCATGGGGCTGGACTTGGTGACCTTGCCGGTCTCGGAGGTGGGGGAGTACTGGCCCTTGGTCAGGCCGTAGATCCGGTTGTTGAACATGAGGATGTTCATGTTCACGTTGCGGCGCAGGGTGTGGATGAGGTGGTTGCCGCCGATGGACATGGCGTCGCCGTCGCCGGTGACGACCCACACCGACTGGTCGGGGCGGGTGGTGGCCAGGCCGGTGGCGATGGCCGGGGCGCGGCCGTGGATCGAGTGCATGCCGTACGTCTCGAGGTAGTACGGGAAGCGGCTCGAGCAGCCGATGCCGGAGATGAAGGTGATGTTCTCGCGCTTGAGGCCGAGCTTGGGCAGCAGTGCGCGGATGGTGGCCAGGATGACGTAGTCGCCACAGCCCGGGCACCAGCGCACCTCCTGGTCGGAGGTGTAGTCCTTGGGCTTCTGGGGGGCGTCGGTCTTGGGTACCGAGGACAGGGCGTCGAGTGGCAGCTTGGTGCCGACGAGTCCGGGTTCGGTTGTTGTCATGGGGGTCTTCTCCTCGCTCGTCTGTGTCAGCGGGTTCGGTTGGCGGTGGTGGTGCCGGTGGCGGTGTGGCCGATCTGCCGGGCGCGGGCCGCGGGTTTACCGGTCGTGGTGACGACCCCGTCGAGCGCGACACGGTACTTGTCGTGCTCGGCGTGGGTGAGGCGGCCGGCGAACTCGGCTTCGATGGCGTTCTGCAGCTCCTCGGCGGAGAACGCCATGCCGTGCACCTTGGTGATGGGCTGGATGTTGGCGGGGAAGCGGGCCTTGAGCAGCATCGACAGCTGGCCGAGGTTCATCTCCGGCACCAGCACGCGGCGGTAGCGCCCGAGCACCTCGCCGATGTTGTGGGGCAGCGGGTTGAGGTGGCGCACGTGCGCGCGGGCCACGCGGTGGCCGTTGGCGCGGGCGCGGCGCACGGCCTCGCCGATGGGGCCGTAGGACGAGCCCCAGCCCACCACGAGGACATCGGCCTCGCCCGACGGGTCGTCGACCTCCAGATCCGGCACGTCGATGCGCGCGATGCGCAGGGCGCGCGTGCGGGTCATGAGGTCGTGGTTGTCCGGCGTGTAGGAGATGTTGCCGGTGCCGTTGGCCTTCTCGAGGCCACCGATGCGGTGTTCCAGGCCCGCGGTGCCGGGCACGGCCCAGTCGCGGGCGAGGGTCTCCGGGTCGCGCGCGTAGGGCAGGTAGTCGGGGACCGTGTCGCCCTCCTCGCCCGCCTCGGGCGCGGTGGCCAGGTTCTTCTCGATCTTCGGCAGCGCGTCGACCTCGGGCAGCAGCCACGGCTCGGACCCGTTGGCGATCGCGCCGTCCGAGAGCAGGATGACCGGCGTGCGATAGGTGACCGCGATGCGGGCGGCGTCGCGGGCGGCGTCGAAGCAGTCCGCGGGGGACTGGGGCGCCACCACGGCCACGGGCGACTCACCGTTGCGGCCGAACAGCGCCTGCAGCAGGTCGGACTGCTCGGTCTTGGTGGGCAGGCCGGTCGAGGGGCCGCCGCGCTGGACGTCGATGATGACCAGCGGCAGCTCGGTCATGACGGCCAGGCCGATCGCCTCGGACTTCAGGGCCAGGCCCGGCCCGGAGGTCGAGGTCACGCCCAGCGCGCCACCGTAGGAGGCGCCGAGCGCGGAGGCGATACCGGCGATCTCGTCCTCGGCCTGGAACGTGGTCACGTCGAACTGCTTGAGCTTGCTGAGCTCGTGCAGGATGTCCGAGGCGGGGGTGATGGGGTAGGTGCCCAGGAAGACCGGCATGTCGGCCGAGGTGCCGGCGGTGACCAGGCCGTAGGCCAGGGCGGTGTTGCCGGTGACCTGGCGGTAGCGGCCCGCGGGCAGCTTGGCGGGGGCGATCTCGTACTCCGACGCGAACGCCTCGGTGGTCTCGCCGTAGTTCCAGCCCGCCCGCAGCGCGAGGGTGTTGGCCTCGAGGATGGTCGGCTTCTTGCCGAACTTGTCGGCCAGGAACTTCTCGATCGAGTCGACCGTGCGCCCGTACATCCACATCAGCAGACCCAGCGCGAACATGTTCTTGCAGCGCTCGGCGTCCTTCTTGCCGATGTCGACCGACTCCACGGCACCAATGGTCAGCGTGCTCATCGCGACCTCGTGCACCTGGAACGCCTCGAACGCCGGCGAGCCCAGCGGGTTGGACTCGTAGCCCACCTTCGTCAGGTTCCGCTTGGTGAACTCGTCGGAGTTGACGATGAGGATCCCGCCCGAGGGCAGGTCGCCGATGTTGGCTTTCAGTGCGGCCGGGTTCATCGCCACCAGGACGTCGGGACGGTCACCGGCGGTGAGGATGTCGTAGTCCGCGATCTGGATCTGGAAGCTCGAGACGCCGTGGATGGTGCCCTGGGGAGCCCGGATCTCGGCCGGGTAGTTGGGCTGGGTCGCGAGGTCGTTGCCGAAGGCGGCCGCCTCGGACGTGAACTGGTCACCGGCGAGCTGCATGCCGTCACCCGAGTCACCCGCGATGCGGATGACCACCTTGTCCAGCTTGGTCTTGGACGCATTGCCCACCGCTGCTGACCTCCAGAAAGTCGTGATGATCGGGACTCGTCGTGGCTCCCGTACGGCCATCGACGGTACGCCTTTTACGGCGCAGCCCGCGGCCACGGCCGGAATGCCGGAACTGTAACAGGTTGCAATCCGCGGTCGTGGGTGTTCCTCCCAATCATAGACCGACCTGTCTATCTCTGCCACTCACGACGGTGTGGCCTGGGGGGACGACGACGAGGGGGCGCTCGCGTCCGGGGTGCATATAGAGGAATAGGCCGGACCGTCCCGGGGGGTGGTGGCGTCCGGGTGGGCGTGCTCACGGTGCCCGCGCAGGGGTGGATCGCGTTTCTTCCCGTGACGGACCGGCCTGGTATGAATCTGTATGGAAAGGCTCCGGCACGCGTACCGTAACCGGGACCGGAGTCGACGGCGGGCGTCGCCGACGGATCAGCGCAGGTTGGGAGCACTCCAGTGGCGAGCAAGAAGACAGCATCGGGCGGCAAGCGGAGCCTGGTGATCGTCGAGTCCGCCACCAAGGCGCGCAAGATCCAGCCCTATCTGGGGTCCGACTATGTGGTCGAGGCTTCCGTCGGTCACATCCGCGACCTGCCCAAGGGCGCCGCGGACATCCCGGCCAAGTACAAGAAGGAGCCGTGGGCGCGGCTGGGCGTGAACCCGGAGGACGACTTCGAGCCCATCTACGTGGTCAGCGCCGACAAGAAGAAGAAGGTCTCCGAGCTCAAGAAGGAGCTCGCGGGGGTGGATCAGCTCCTGCTGGCGACGGACCCCGACCGCGAGGGTGAGGCGATCGCCTGGCATCTCCTCGAGGTGCTCAAGCCCAAGGTCCCCGTCAAGCGCATGGTGTTCCACGAGATCACCAAGCCCGCCATCCTCGCCGCCGCCGAGAACACCCGCGAGCTGGACACCGACCTCGTCGACGCCCAGGAGACCCGCCGCATCCTCGACCGTCTCTACGGATACGAGGTCTCGCCCGTGCTGTGGAAGAAGGTCATGCCGCGGCTGTCCGCCGGGCGTGTGCAGTCGGTGGCCACCCGCGTCATCGTCGAGCGCGAGCGCGAGCGCATGGCGTTCGTCGCCGCCGACTACTGGGACATCACCGCAACCCTGGCGACGCAGCGCTCGGCCGGAGGTGACGCCGGTGAGCCACGCAGCTTCACGGCCAAGCTCTCCGCCGTCGATGGCGCCCGGGTGGCGCAGGGCCGTGACTTCGGCCCGGACGGCAGGCTGAAGACCACCGGCGCAGCCAAGGACTCCGTCGTGCTCGACGAGCCCGCGGCCCGCGCGCTGGCCGGGGCTCTCGACGGTGCCGACTTCGTCGTCGACACCGTCGAGTCCAAGCCCTACACACGGCGCCCCTACGCGCCGTTCATGACCTCGACCCTCCAACAGGAGGCCGGCCGCAAGCTCCGGTACACGTCCGAGCGCACCATGCGCATCGCGCAGCGGCTGTACGAGAACGGCTACATCACCTACATGCGAACGGACTCCACCACCCTGTCCGAGGGTGGCATCGCCGCCGCCCGGGCGCAGGCGACGGAGCTCTACGGCAGCGAGTACGTCTCGCCCACGCCGCGGCAGTACACGCGCAAGGTCAAGAACTCGCAGGAGGCGCACGAGGCCATCCGCCCCGCCGGTGAGTCATTCGCCACCCCCGGCCAGCTGCACAGCGTGCTGGACGCGGAGGAGTACCGCCTCTACGAGCTGATCTGGCAGCGCACCGTCGCCTCCCAGATGGCCGACGCCCGCGGCACCTCGGTGAGCATCCGCATCAGCGGGCAGGCCGGGGCCAACGCCTCCGGATACTCCCGCGCCACCTTCTCCGCCTCCGGCCGCACCATCACGTTCCCGGGCTTCCTCAAGGCCTACGTCGAGGCCGCCGACGATGCCGCCGAGTCCGCCGACAAGCCCATGGCCGACGACGCCGAACGGCGCCTGCCGCAGCTGTCCGAGGGACAGCACCTCACCGGCTCGGACCTCCTGCCCGAGGGCCACACCACCAGCCCGCCGGCCCGCTACACCGAGGCCAGCCTCGTCAAGGCGATGGAGGAGATGGGCATCGGACGCCCGTCGACCTACGCCAGCATCATCCGCACCATCCAGGACCGCGGCTACGTCTACTCGCGCGGCAACGCGCTCGTGCCCAGCTGGGTGGCGTTCGCGGTGGTCGGGTTGCTCGAGCAGAACTTCGGCCGGCTCGTCGACTACGACTTCACGTCCCTCATGGAGGACGAGCTCGACGCGATCGCCGAGGGTCGGGAGAACCGGAGCGACTGGCTGCGCCGCTTCTACTTCGGCGTCGGTGGCCCGGGGGGCCACGGCGAGGGGGGTGAGGGCGACGCGGACTCGAACTACGCGGTGGGGCTGAAGAACCTCGTCGACGTGAACCTCGAGGCCATCGACGCCCGCAGCATCAACTCGATCCGCGTGTTCGACGACGCCGAGGGGCGCCCCGTCTACGTGCGCGTCGGTCGCTACGGTCCGTACCTCGAGCGGATGGTGACGGGCGAGTCCGGAGAAGAGGAGTCGCAGCGCGCCAACCTGCCCGAGGGTATGAGCCCCGACGAGCTCACCCTGGAGGTGGCCGAGAAGCTCTTCGCCACCCCGCAGGACGGGCGTCCGCTGGGCGTGGACCCCGAGACCGGGCACGAGATCGTCGTCAAGGACGGACGCTACGGGCCCTACGTCACAGAGAAGCTGCCCGAGCCGAGCGACGCCGAGAAGGCCGCGTGGGCGAAGAAGGTGCTCGCCGACGCCGAGGCGGAGAAGAAGCGGATCGACGCCGAGCGCGACGCCGCGATCGCCGCGGCGAAGGACGACGAGGCCAAGGCGGAGGCCAAGAAGGCCGCCACGAAGGCCAAGGCCGCGGTCACGCGCAAGGCGAAGAAGGACTCCGAGAACCCGACCGGGCCCAAGCCGCGGACCGGGTCGCTCATGCAGTCCATGGACCCGGCGACGGTCACGCTGGAGGACGCGCTCAAGCTCCTGTCACTGCCCCGCGTCGTCGGCGTCGACCCCGCCAGCGGCGAGGAGATCACCGCACAGCTCGGCCGGTACGGGCCGTACCTGAAGAAGGGCACCGACTCGCGCACCCTCGAGTCCGAGGACGCGGTGTTCACGGTGACGCTCGAGGAGGCGCTGAAGATCTACTCCGAGCCCAAGCGTCGGGGCCGCCAGGCCGCTGCGCCCAAGGCACTGCGCGAGATGGGGATCGACGAGGTCTCCGGCAAGCAGATGCTGGTCAAGGACGGCCGGTTCGGCCCCTATGTGACCGACGGCGAGACCAACGCGTCTCTGCGCAAGGGTGACACCGTGGAGAGTCTCACCGATGCGCGGGCCGCCGAGTTGCTCTCGGAGCGTCGGGCCAAGTCGCCGCCGGCCAAGAAGGCCCCCGCCACGAAGTCGGGCGCCCGTAGAGCCCCGGCGAAAAAGGCGGCCTCCTCCCGTCGCTGACGGACTGCGGGTCGGTCAGAGCGTCGCGTCGTCGACGACCGCGTCGGCTGCCGGAGCGGCGGCGGGGCGTGCGTCCGACGCCGCGGATGCGACGGACCCGGCGTCGGTCGCGGACCGCCGTACGGCGTCGCCCGCCTGCCACCGATCCGCCAGGGTGGGGCGAAGGGGCCGAGCGAGCTGGGTCATGATCCCGCGGCCGCGCAACTCGACGCTCTGGCCCAGCACCCACCGCGCGGCTTCCGGGCCGTCCGCGTGGTGGATCGTCGCCGCCGAGGCCAGCACGTGCCCCTGCTCCATCTTGGCCAACGTCGTCAGGCGCGCGGCCTCGTTGACCGGGTCGCCGATCACCGTGTACTCGAACCGCTTGGCGTGACCGATGTGCCCGGCGATGACCGTCCCGTAGGAGACGCCGATGCCCGCGGAGAGCGGCGACAGCTCGGCGAGGCGGCTCTGCAGTGCGCGGGCGGCGCGCAGGGCGCGGCCGGCCTCGTTGTCCACCTCCAGGGGCGCGCCGAAGACCGCGAGGAGTGCGTCTCCCTGAAACTTGTTGATGTACCCGCCGTTGGAGTCGACGGCCTCGACCGCGATCCGGAAGAACTCGTTGAGCACCGACACGACCTCGGCGGGCTCGTGTGCTGCCGCGAACTCGGTCGACCCGGTGAGGTCCACGAACAGCACCGCGACCTCCCGCTCCTGCCCACCGAGTTCGGTGCCGCGCTCGAGGGCGTTGCGGGCAACGTCCTCGCCGACGTAGCGGCCGAACAGGTCCTGGATCGCCTCGCGCTCCTGCAAGCCGGTCACCATCTCGTTGAAGCCCTGCGCCAGGCGGCCGATCTCCGAGCTGTCGTAGATTGTCACGCGCGTCTCGAGGTCGCCCTGCTTGACGCGGCTGACACCCGCTTGCATCTCGCGGACGGGGTCGGCGATCGAGTCCGAGACCAGCCCCATGCCGATGGCGCCGGCGATGACGGCGACGCTCGCCAGGACCGCCAGCGCGACGAGGATGGTCCCGGGGTCGTCACCGAACAGTCCGAACCAGTGGCCGGTGAGGATGAGCAGGATGCCCGCGATCGGGATGACCGTCGTCAGCGCCCAGCCCAGGAAGATCCGGCGCCGGACGCCGGGGACGTGCCGGTTGGCCGGCACGCCGCTGGCCAGCGCGCGCACGGTGATCGGCCGCATGATCCGCTCGGCCTGGAGATAGGAGATGAGGACGGTCGTGCTCCCGCCCAGGAGGCTCGTCACCGACACGATGAGGGCGAGCCTGGGGGAGTGCCCGACGTTGACGGCGGCGAACAGCAGGGTCCCGATGAGCCACATCGTGCCCGAGATGATCGCCTGGTGGAACGGCAGACGCAGGGTGCGGCGGCGGATGGCGCCGTCGAACTCCGCGCCCGCCCGGTCCACTCTGAGCACGGGTAAGAGGAGCAGTGTGGAGGCGATGACTCCGCCGATGAAGGCCAGCACCAGGTAGCCGATGAAGAGGTACTGGTTGAGGAACCGGAACTCGTCGAGGTCCAGGAACCGGTCCACCGGCAACACGAAGCGCAGGAACGAGAACACGAAGACCGCGCCGATGATGTTGGCCTGCACCATCGTGAGCGCATACACGGGCCAGGGGGTGGCCCACAGCCACCTGAACAACCTGACCCAGCGCTCCATCGGTCCCAGCCTAGTTCGCGCCGGTGCCGGTGGGGGCTCAGGTGTGTCGGTCCGCGGGGATAAGGTGGGGCCATGCCCGGGGTGTTCGAACGATTGGCCGGACAGGCCGACGTCGTGGCGGAGCTGACCGCTGCCGCGACGGCCGCCCGTGCCCGCGTCCCGGGCCAGGGGTGGGACGAGTCCGACCCGCGCATGGTCCACGCGTGGTTGTTCACCGGGCCGCCGGGCAGCGGACGCAGTGTGGCGGCAATGGCATTCGCGGCGTCCCTGCAGTGCGAGGACCCCGACGTGGTGGGGTGCGGTCGGTGCCGCGCGTGCCATACCGTCCTGGCGGGAACTCATGCCGACGTCCACCTGCTCGCCCCGCAGGGCGTGAACATCCTCCTCAAGGACGTCAAGGAGACCATCCACCGCGCGGCCAGCCGTCCAGGGACCGGTCGGTGGCAGATAGTCGTGGTGGAGGAGGCGGACCGGCTCACGGAGCAGTCCGGCAACGCGCTGCTCAAGGTGGTGGAGGAGCCGCCGAGCCGGACCGTGTTCCTGCTGTGCTCGCCGACCACCGATCCGATGGACATCATGGTCACACTCCGCTCGCGGTCGAGGAACGTCGCGCTGCGCCAGCCGAACGCCGAGGCGGTCGAGCGGGTCCTTCTCGCCGACGGCGACGCGATCGAGCCGGATCTCGCGCGGTGGGCCGCCTCGGTTTCCTCCGGGCACGTGGGGCGGGCGCGGTGGCTGGCCACCGATGAGGCGACCCGCGAACGTCGGGACGTCGTCCTCCAGCTGCCGATGGTCATGCACAACCCCGGGCGGGCCTTCCCGCTCGCGAGCCGGCTCGTCAGTTCCGCCGAGCAGGAAGCGCTCGCGCGCAACACCGAGTCGGACGAGCGAGAGGTCGAGGAATTACGTACCGCCCTCGGCGCCGGCGGCACAGGTAAGGGCACCGCGTCCGCCGGCCGCGGGGCGACGGGCGCGGTCAAGGAACTCGAACGTGCACAGAAGTCCCGGCGAACCCGCTCCACCCGTGACTCGCTGGACCTCGCCCTGGTCGACCTGGCCGGCTTCTACCGGGATGCACTCATCGTCGCGCTCGGTGCCCGCGACGTCGCCGCGGTCCACCCCGACAAGGCCGAGGAGGCTGCGCGCCTCGGCGGGCACTATTCGGCTGCCTCGATCCTCAAGGCGATCGAGGCGGTGCAGGAGTGCCGGGCCGCGATCAAGGTCAACGTCAAGCCGAAGTTCGCGGTGTCGGCGATGGTCGGTGCGATTCGCGCGGCGCTCGGCTCCTGACCCGCCAGGCTGGAGTGGGCCGGCGTGAGCGCCGGGGGAGTGACGGCGGAGGCGTCCCGGCGCGGGCCGTTTTTCGGCTCAGGGGGTCCGTCGGATATAGTTGCGTCGCCCCACAAGGGCTCGCCGCGTTAGCTCAGTCGGTAGAGCATTTCACTCGTAATGAAAAGGTCGTCGGTTCGATTCCGACACGCGGCTCCGCAGAGAGTTCCTCAGACCCCCGGTCCTCACGGCCGGGGGTTCTGTCGTTCCGCAACCGTGCGTACGGGCGGACCCGAGACGGCGGTGATCGTTGACGGTGACGCGCCGGGTCGATACTGTCGGGTAACGGTTTACGTAGTTAGATAGCGAGCCGGTTTCCGCGACCACGAAAGAAGTCCCCTCATGGCCTCAGCGCCCCTGCTCGTCGAGCGAGCCGACCACATCGAGACGTGGACCCTGAACCTCCCGGACACCCGCAACCCCATCTCGGATCCGGCCATCGTCGACGCCCTCTGTGGGCAGGTTGCGGTGGTCAATGCCGACCATGATGTGCGCGCCGTGGTGCTCACCGGCGCGGGTTCGGCGTTCTCGGCGGGCGGCAACGTGAAGGACATGGCCGACCGGGCCGGCATGTTCGGGGGTTCGCCGTATCAGCTCCGCGACGGCTACCGCCACGGGATCCAGCGGATCCCCCGCGCCCTGTACCACTGCGAGGTCCCTGTGGTGGCCGCGGTCAACGGGCCGGCCGTCGGGGCGGGGTGCGATCTCGCGGTGATGTGCGACCTGCGGGTGGCGTCCACCAGCGCGTGGTTCGCGGAGAGTTTCGTGCAACTGGGCATCATCCCCGGCGACGGCGGGGCCTGGCTGCTCACCAAGGCGATCGGTCCGGCGCGCGCGGCGGAGATGGCTCTCACCGGCGACCGGGTGCGGGCCGAGCAGGCCGCCGAGTGGGGCCTGGTCAACCAGGTGGTCGACCCCGACGACCTGATGGACGCGGCTCGCGGTCTCGCGGCGCGGGTTGCCAAGAACCCGCCGCACTCGGTGCGGATGGCCAAGCGGCTGCTCCGCGAGTCCCAGCACCAGTCGCTGGAGTCGCTGCTCGAGCTGTCCGCGTCGATGCAGGCCCTGGCCCACCACACCGAGGATCACCGCGAAGCGCTCGCGGCGTTCGGGGAGAAGCGCGCCGGTCGGTACGAGGGGCGGTAGCCGGCGGCGGCCGCGGGTCCTCGGCTACCGGAGGCCCCACGAGGTCGCGTGCTCGAGGCACGCGCTCGCGAGTTCGTCCTTGCGGGCGAGGATCTCGGCTCGGCTGCCGATCACGCCGACCGTCGCGATGGTGCGGCCGCGCTCGCGCAGTGCGACGGAGACCCCGTCCCCGCCGTCGACGGCCACCCCGGGCGCGCGGCAGACCCCGGTGTCGATCAGGTCGTCGAGGGCGGCGAGGAACCGGTCGACGTACTCGGCGTCCTCGCGGGGCCGAGAGTTGAGGTAGGCCCACACGTCCCGCCGCTCGCGGTCCGCGAGGAGCAGCCACCCGGACGAGGTCCGCAGCAGAGAGCGACGCAGTTTGTTCTCCGCGAGGTAGGCGTAGTGCGGGTCGGAGGAGACAAAGTCCACGTAGAACAGGTCGTCGCCGACATCCGTCGACAGAGTCGTCGTGAGCCCGGTCTGTGAGTGCAGCGCCTCCAGCTGCTCGTGGGACACCGAGGTGACGGGCGGGCGTCCCGCGATCACGTTGAGCAGGTACGGGGCGGTGCCGAGCGTGTAGATCCGGTTCCGCTCGTCGAGATATCCCACGGCGACCAGGCCGTTGAGGAGTCCCTGGGTGGAGCTGATGGGCGCGTCGAGGGCCTTGGCCACCGCGGTCAGCGTCATCCCCGAGCCGGAACGCGCGACGAGTTCCATGATCGCGGCGACCCTGTCGACCATCCGGTGGCGTGGTCGTTCGGTGGCCCGGCCGACGTCGCTCGCGGAATCGCCGCCCGTCGTCTCGCTCTCCGTCATGAGGTAACAGTATCCGGCCTCTCGGAAAACAGCCCAGTGATCCGTAGACACGTACCCCATTCCGTCATTGCGTAAGACTCGCGACCGTGCGATGCTGTTCCCGTGGCGCTGGTCACTATCGGCGCCGGGAATCCCCGAACCGGCTAACCCCGGTCACCGCACCCCGACCCGAGGAGCACCGATGAGGTCCGCGCTCGCCCCACCCACGACCCTGGCGTCGGAGCAGATGACCGCCCTGCGGGCGGAGGTCCGTGCCTTCCTCGCGGACGAGATCGCGGCGGGGCGACTGACCCCGTGGATCGACACCTGGCTGACCAAGTGGGACGAGGACTTCACCCGGCGACTGGCCGAGCGTGGATGGGTCGGGATGACGATCCCCACCGAGTACGGCGGTCGGGGACGCACGTTCCTCGAGCGCTTCGTCGTCACCGAGGAACTGCTCTCCGTGGGCGCACCGGTGGCAGCGCAGTGGGTCGCCGACCGGCAGATCGCCCCATCGCTGCTGCGCTACGGCACCGAGGAGCAGAAGCGCGAGTACCTGCCCAGGATCGCGGCGGGCGAGTGCTGCTTCGGCATCGGGATGAGCGAGCCGGACTCGGGCTCCGACCTCGCCAGCGTCCGCACGAAGGGCGTGAAGGTCGACGGCGGCTGGTCGATCACCGGAACCAAGGTGTGGACGTCCGGCGCCCAGCACGCCGAGGCGTTCATCGCCCTCTGCCGGACCGAGCCCCTCGACACCACGATCCGCCACGCGGGCCTGAGCCAGTTCATCGTCGATCTGCGCAGCGAGGGGGTGACCATCCGGCCGATCGTGTCGCTGTCGGGCGACCACCACTTCAACGAGGTGATCCTCGACGAGGTGTTCGTCCCCGACGCCATGGTGTTCGGGGCCCTCGGTAACGGGTGGGAGCAGGTCAATTCCGAGCTCGCCTTCGAACGCAGCGGCCCCGAGCGGTTCCTGTCCTCGTTCCGCCTCTTCGCCGCCGAGATCGGGGCGGTCGCGGAGGGAGCGCTGCCCGCCCGCGCGGACCTGGGTCGGTCGGTGGCGCGGATGGCCGGCCTGCACTCGCTGAGCCAGAACATCGCCGGCGCGCTCCAACGAGGTGAACCCGCCGACACCGCCGCCGCGCTGGTCAAGCTGCTCGGCACCACCACGGAGGGGGACCTCGTCGACGCGGTCTCCACCGGCCTCGGCGACGAGTTCCGGCCGGGCGACGGCGACGCGGCGGCGTCCGAGCTGGCCGACCTGCTCCGCGCCGGACTCCATCAACGCCCCGGCTTCACGCTGCGCGGCGGGACCAACGAGATTCTGCGCGGCGTGATCGCGCGGGGACTGGGGATGCGATGAGCCACGCCACCACTGATCTGCAGACCACCACCGACCAGCAGGCCGCCACATCCGACCAGCAGGCCGCGACCGCCGACCTCGCCGTCGACGAGGACCTTCTGGCCATGATGGGCGACGTCCTGGCCGAGCACTCCGGCCCGGGCATCGAGCCGGACCCCGCGGCCGTGTGGCGGACCCTGGCAGAGGTCGGCCTCGCCCGGCTCACCGCCCCCGAGACCTCAGGTGGCAGCGGTGCCGGTTGGGCCGAGGCGGCTGCCCTTCTCCGCCTGTCCGCGGCCGCGGGAGTGGCCGTTCCCTACGCCGAGACCGACCTCGTCGTCGGGCCCCTCCGCCGCGCCGCCGCGCTCGACGACACCTCCGCCGGAACGGCGACCCTCGCGGTGCTCGGCCCCGACGGACACGCACGGAGGGTCCCCTGGGCGGGTGCGACCGACACCGTCCTGTTCGTGCGACCGGCAGGAGGGGACGACGACGAGGTGGGCGGCCGCCCGGCCGGCGGGTACGAGGTGGCCGAAGTGCGGACCGGCCGGACCGGCGTCGCGGCGGCCCGAGGGGTCTCCGCGGTCCCGCTGGCCGACGTGACGCCGCCCGAGGACGTCGAGTGGACCGCCGTCGAGCCGGGCCCGGTCGAGGTCGCAGTCCTGCGGGGAGCGTTGGCGCGAGCGGTGCAGTGCCTGGGCGCCGCCGAGGGGATGCTCGACTCGGCCGTCGCGCACACCACCGAGCGGACCCAGTTCGGCCGGCCACTGGCCCGATTCCAGTCGGTGCAGAACCTCGTCGTCGACATCGCCGCGGAAACCGTCCTCGCCCGGGCGGCGGCCGATCAGGCCGTCGCCGATGCACTGGCCACCGACCTCGCCGGTCCGCTGTCCGGATTCCGGGTGGCCGTAGCGCGAAGCGTCGTCTCGCAGGCGCTCGCCGTGGCCGTCCGCAACGCACACCAGGTCCACGGCGCGATCGGGACGACCCACGAGCACACCCTGCACCGCGTGACCCTGCCCGCCCTGCAGTGGCGTGGGGAGTTCGGCTCGGCCGCCTACTGGGAGTCGCTGCTCGCCGACGCGGCGGTCCGCGACGGCATGGACGGTGCGTGGCCCCTGATCGTCGAGGGCGCCCCGGTGGAGAGCCCCGCCGCCGCGTGGCTCGACCGCGTGACGGGAGCCTGAGCCGTGACCGACATGCCGCGCACCGGCGCGCTCACCGACATCCGGGTGGTGGACCTGTCCCGCGTCCTCGCCGGTCCCCTGTCTGGGCAGATGCTCGCCGACCACGGTGCCGACGTCATCAAGGTCGAGCCCCCGGACGGGGACGAGACCCGCGGGTGGGGGCCGCCGTTCGTGCGGGCCGACCACAGTGCCTACTTCGACGGGCTCAACCGCAACAAGCGCAACGTGAGCATCGACCTGCGCACCGAGGACGGGCAGGCTCTGCTGCGGCGGATGCTCGAGGGCGCGGACGTGGTGATCGAGAACTTCAAGGCCGGGACCCTCGAACGGTGGGGGCTGGCGGACGAGGTGATCGCCGAGCGGTTCCCGCGACTGATCCACTGCCGCATCACCGGGTACGGCGTCGACGGCCCCCTGGGCGGGGCGCCGGGCTACGACGCGGTCCTGCAGGCGCTGTCCGGCCTGATGAGCATCAACGGAGAACCCGAGGGCCCGGCGATGCGGATCGGCATCCCGCTGGTCGACATCGTCACCAGCCTCAACGCGATGAACGGGATCCTGCTGGCGCTGCACGCCCGCGAGTCGACCGGGCGCGGGCAGTTGATCGATCTCGCGCTGCTCGACAATGCCGTGTCGATCCTGCACCCGCACGCCGGGAAGTGGTTCGCGAGCGGCGAACAGCCTGTCAGGACCGGGGTCGCCCACCCGACGATCTGCCCCTACGAGACCTTCACGTGCGTGGACGGTCCCTTCTTCATCGGGGCCGGCAACGACCGCCAGTTCCGTTCCCTCGCGGCTGCGCTGGGCGCGCCCGACCTCGCCGACGACCCCCGTTTCCGCACCAACTCCGACCGGCTCGCGCACGCGGAGGAGCTCCGGGTGATCCTCGGGGATCTCGTCGGCTCGATCGGCCGTGAAGACCTCGCGGCTCGGCTCCGCGCCGCGGGAGTGCCCTCCGGGGCGGTCAACCAGGTCGGCGAGGCACTCGAGATGCCGCACGTCCTGCACCGCGAGATGGTGGTCGAGCGGGAGGGGTACCGCAGCGTCGGGATTCCGGTGAAGATGTCCGAGACGCCCGGGTCCGTCCGTTTCGGCCCACGCCCTCGCGGGGCGGATACCGACGAGGTGCTCACCGGGTTCGGGATCGGCCGGGCGGAGGTGGCCCGCCTGCGCGAGGCGGGCGTGGTGAGCGGCGGGGACGGCCGCCCCTGACGGCGCCCCTGACCCCGGCGGGACGGCGCGCCCGAACCCGCGTTCTCGGTACCCTCGGAACCAGTACCGAGAAAGGTCGTGTCGTGGAATTCCTCCTCATCGCCGCAGTGATCGCGGTGGCCGTCGCTGTGATCTCCCGCAGCCAGAACAAGGGCCAGACGCAGCTGGAGGCGCACCACAACCGTCATCTCGAGGACTACCGCGCCGAGGCGTCCCGCTGGATCGAGCGGCTCGGCGGGCAGGTCTTCAATCTCGACGGCACGGACGAGGCGTCGAAGCAGGCGATGGCCGACGCCTCCGAGCGCTACACCGCCGCCGTGGCGGAGCTGGAGAAGGCGCGCACGCCCGTGCAGGCCCAGCTGGCCAAGGACACCGCGCTGGAGGGCCTGTACTACGTGCGCGCCGCCCGTTCGGCGATGGGCCTCGACCCCGGCCCTGAGCTGCCGCCGACCCCCGGCCAGGATCGCGCCGGCCGGGTGACCGAGGACCGCGAGGTCGAGGTCGAGGGCCGCAAGTTGAAGGCCGCCACCGACCCGAGCGACGAAACCCCGCACTACTACCCGGGTGGTGTCGTGGCGGGCCGCCCGGTGCCCGCGGGCTGGTACTCGGAGCCCTGGTGGGCGTCCGCGCTGGCCACCGGCGTCTGGACGATGGGCTCGATGATGATGTTCAACATGCTGTTCGCCGGAATGGCGGGCGTCGGCTACTCCGGTGAGGATTTCGCGGCCGGGGTCGGCGAGGGCGGCGCCGACGTCGGTGACATGGGCGGCGCTGACGGCGGCGACGGCGAGGGCTTCTTCGACGGCGGCCTGTTCGGCGGCGACGGTGGCGAGGGCGGAGACGCCGGTGGTGACGGCGGTGGTTTCTTCGACGGCGGGCTCTTCGGCGGCGATGGCGGAGGGGGAGACGGCGGCGGCGGGTTCTTCGACGGGGGTCTGTTCGGCGGCGACGGCGGCGGCTTCTTCGACTTCTGAGCGGCCGGATCGATCAGCCCGGGCAGGTCGACCAGCCCGGGTGCGCCGCTCAACAGTCCGCCCGGCCCGCCCGGCCCGCCCGGCCCGCCGGGCCCCCGGGCGTCAGCAGCTTGCCAGGATCCGGTCCATCGCGTCGCGCTCGGCGGCCGTCACCCACAGCCCGTAGCGCTCCTTGACCAGCACCTGCCGTGACACGTACGAGCAGCGGAACTCGCGACGCGGCGGTAGCCATGTGGCGGTGTCGCCGTCGCCCTTCTGCTGATTGGCCCACCCCGCCACGGCCATGAGGTTCAGTGGGTCGTTGGCGAAATCGCGCCGCTGTTCCTCGGTGAGCTGCTGGGCGCCCTTCTGCCACGCGTCCGACAGCGCCACCACGTGGTCGATCTGCACCTCCGAGGAGGTGTCCTGTCCGCGCGTGAACTCGATGCGCTCCCCGGTGTACGGGCCCTCGAGGACGCCGGTGAGGACCACGCAGTCGCGGGTTCCCGGCCGGAAGGTGAGGTCCGTGAGGTCCCGCTTGAGGATGTCGTTGCGGGTGTCGCAGCCGTTGCGCCCGAATTCGACGGACACGTCGTCGGTCCAGGACTGGCCGAACAGGTCGCGGTCGTAGCCCGTCCTGGGCGCACGGCCCTTAACCTCGAGTTGCGGTAGCGCCACCTTCGCGGCGATGACCTGCGGGTCGCCCGACAGGTCCGCTGGCGGCGCGGGGTCGGCCGGCGGCGCGGGGTCGGCCGTTGTGCCCGCGTCCGGCGCGGGCGGGGCCGGTGGGATCGGCGACGACGACGAGACGGGCCCGCCCGGATCGACCTGCGAGCTCTGGGGAGTTCCGGTCGTGCCGGGAGCGCCGTCCCCGGCCTCCGCGCACCAGCCGATCCCTGCCAGCATGGCCACACCGAGGACGACTGCACCGACTGCACGAGGGGTTCCGGAACTCATGCGGGGCACCCTAGCGACGGCCTCGGACATCCCCGCCCGCGGCAGGGCATCAGCAGACGCGGCTGCGCATCAGCGCGAGCGCATGCACGCGGCCCGGCCCACAGCCGCTCTCCTCCCTGGCGTCTCGCTCCCGTGGATGCGCGGGATATTCATCGTCGCTCCTCGCCATGGCGTCTGGCCTGCGCAGGGGGACGGGCGAGACGCCATGGCCGCGCGCGGCTGTGGCCGAGGCGGCGTGTGCGGACTTTCCCGGCCGACGCGCGCGGACACCGAAGACTCCGGGGCCCGGGATCCGGCTAGCCTTGCCCGCGATGCCGCCCGCGACCCCCGACCGCAGCCCCGCACCCGCCGAGACGGATCCTGCCGCCGAGACCGGTCCGTGCACCGAGTCCGCGCCCGCGCCCTCCCGCCCCGTGCTCGGCCGCCGCGCATTGCTCGTGTCCTGCGCGTTCGTGGTGCTGGCGGCCACGGGGGTGCGGCTGTGGGTCGCGGCGGCGGGCTGGTTTTACTGGGACGACCTCATCCTCCACGGCCTGGCCGCCCGGCACGCGTGGCCGGATCCGGACCTGCTGTTCACCGACCACGACGGTCACCTCATGCCCGGCGGGATGGCCCTGGTCTGGCTGTCCGCCCATCTGGCGCCGCTGGACTTCCGGATGCCGCTGCTGCAGATCGCACTGCTCCAGCTGGTCTCCGGCGCGGCGCTGGCCCGCATGCTGTGGGTGCTGCTGTCGGGGCGGACGGCCCTGCTCGTCCCGCTGACGGCGGCACTGGCGATCCCGCTGGGCCTGCCCGCCGCGACATGGTGGGCGGCGGCGCTCAACGCGCTCCCGCTCACCGCCGCGATGGCGTTGGCCGTCGCGTCGATGGCCCTCCTCGCGCGCACGGGCAGGACGCGGCACGCGGTGGGTGCGGCGATGGCCACCGCGCTGGGGCTGCTGTTCGTGGAGAAGGCCCTCATCGTCCCGGCGGTCGCGGCCGTCGTGCTGCTGGGCGGGTGGTGGACGACGAGCGGAACGCGCGCCGACCTGCTCGCACTGTGGCGGCGGACCCGCGCCGCCTGGCTCGCTCAGGCCGTGATCGTGGCGGTGTGGGCGGCGGTCTTCCTCGTCGTCGTCGGCCGTCTCGGCGGGGGCACGCTCGACCCGGACCCGAACGGGGCGGCGAGTGGCGCGGCGAGTGGCGCGACCGGCTCTGTAGGCCCGGCAGACGGGGCGGGAGGCGACGGCGCACCACTGCGGTTCGCGGCTCTGGTCGACCACGCCTACCGGCTGGCAGTCGCGCCGACGCTCGGCGGAGGGCCGTGGCGGTGGGATCGCTGGCACCCCGGTCCGCCGATGGCCGACCCGCCCCTCGCCGCGGTGATCGCCGGAGCGGCCGCGTGCGTGGCCGTGCTGGCGTGGTCGCTGACCACCCGACGCCGCACCGGCGCGATCTGGGCGGGCGCGGCGCTGTACCCGCTGGTCCCGGTGGTCCTCGTGGCGGTCGGCCGCGCCGGTCCGGACACCGCCGCGGAGATCGTCCAGACGCTGCGCTACCACCCCGAATATCCCGTCGTACTGGCCGCGGCGGCAGCCCTCGCCCTGGCGGCCCCGCGGCGTGGAACCGGGCCGGCGACCCGAGGCGGGCCGCACCGCACGCACATCGCACCGACGCGCGGCGGGTGGCCGGTCGCGGGCGCGCTCGGCCTCGTGGCGCTGCTCGCCTCGACCGCGGTCTCGACCGTCACCTACCGGCAGACCTGGGCCGAGCAGCCTGCCCGCGACTACCTCCAGCCGCTGCTCGCCGCGCTGCACGAGCGCACCGAACCGCTGCTGGACAAGGACGTCCCGCCCGAGGTGCTACTGCCCGTCGCGGCCCCCGCGCACCGGCTGTCCTGGCTGCTCGTCGGTGTGTCCGGTGTGCCGGAGGTGGGGGCGTGGACCCGTGAGCCGGTGGTGATCGATGCGGGCGGAACCCTCCGGCCGGCCGACGTGGTGCCCGGCCGCTCGCTCCCGCAGGGTCCCGAGCCGGGCTGCGGCCACCGGATCGACGCGGACGGCGCCCGGATCGAGCTGGACGGGCCGCTGATCGGGCGCGACTGGGTGGTGCGGCTGCACGTGTTCGCCGAGACCGACGGTCACATGTCCGTGCGCCTCGACGACGGCGAGCCCGCGGTCGTGCCCGTCGAAGCGGGCCTGGGCACGGTGTACGCGCGTCTCGTCGGCGGGGGGAGCGGACTCACCGTCGCCCCGCTCGCGGGGCTGTCCGAGCTGTGTCTGGGCAGCGGACCGGTCGGGGTGCTCGTGCCGCGCTGAGGTCTCCCGACGCGGTGGCCCATAATGGGCGGGTCGGCAAGGCGGGACACGAGACGAGCCCGCGGGCCGGGACGAGACGCTGACAGGGCGGGGAACGGAGGCAGGTCATCGACATCGCGATGGTCATGATGACCCTCACCGCGCTCCTGGTGGTGCCCGGCGTGATCGTCGGCACCGCCGCGCAGCTGCCCCTGCGGCTGTCGGTGGCCACGTCGATCCCCGTCTCCTTCGGTATCGCCGCGATCGCCGGTTACGTCTACGGCCGGATCGGCGTGCCGTGGTCGTTGGGTGGATATGTGGTCGCCACGGCCGCCACCGCCGCCGTCGTGGGTGCGGTGGGGTTGGCCATCACCGGGGTGTTGTGGATGGCGAGACGACGACGAGCGCGCCGATCCCGGCCGGCGGAGGGGCGTGGCGGTCGTCGGCGCGCGCGGTGGTGGCTGCTGCCGGGTGCGGCGGTGCTGGTCAGCGCCTGGCTGATCGGGCAGATGATCATCACGGAGCTGTCGGCGATGCCGGGCGGCACCGCGAACATCTTCCAGGGGTGGGACGCCCACTGGCACGTCAACTACATCCGCTTCATCCACGACGTGGGCCTGGCCTCGCCTGATCAGGCCGGTGCGCTGCGGTACCCGGAGAACGGCGCGACGCTGTACTACCCGAGCACGTGGCACGCGATCGCCGCGCTCGTAATGGGGTTGTGCGGCATCGGGGCGGTCGAGACGTACAACCTCGTCCAGATCGGCAGCGTCGCGCTGGTCTTCCCGCTCGGCGTGGCGGCGCTGGCGTGGCTCATCACGCACCGGTCTTTCTCTCGGCCGGTCGTGGCCACGTCTGCGGCCGTCGCCGCGATGGCCACCCCGCTGTTCCCCGGATTGCCGTTCGTCGAGGTGATGGTGGCCGCTACCCCGTCCGCCGTGGCCAACGGGATGGCCGGTCTCGGCGCCGCGGTCGTGGTGGCGGCGCTGGCGGACCGGCGGCTCATCCCCGCCGCGGCACTCGGCCTGGTCGGCATCGGCGGCGTCCACCCCTCGGCGATGGTCACCGCCGGGGCGTTCGTGCTGTTCTGGTGGCTCTTCGACGGGCTGTGGCGGCCGGTGCGGGGACGGATTCGCGATTTCGTGGTGCTGGCCGGCATCGGCCTGGCGGGGGTGCTGACGCTGCTGCCGCAGGTCCTCACCGTCTCGGAGGAGGCCGACGACATCTCGGCGTTCGAGTTCGAGATCGGCGCCGATCGCGCCGCGACGTGGGGCAAGGCGGTCGCCCTGCAGGTCCGGCACGTCGAGGACTGGGGCGTGCGCTGGGTGCTCCTGTCTCTCGCGGTGCTGGGGCTGCTCGTCATGCTGCGCCGCCGCGTGGTGTGGCCGCTCCTGCTGTGGGGCGGTCTGCTCGTGGTGTGCGTGAACGCCATGAGCGTCTTCGGCAACTGGACCGGCGGCGTGCTCCGAGGGATCGGCAGCATCTACTACAACGATCCCCGCCGGATCGGGGTGGTGCTCGCCGTGGTGGTGGCCGCCGCCGTCGGCGTGGGCGTGGGCGCCACCGTGCAGGGCCTGGCGGGCTGGCTGGGCCGGCTCATGGACCCCGTCACCGATCCCGAGGGCCGCGGCGTGGAGCTGGCGCGGGTGGCCGTGGCGCTGGCCGCCCTGGTCGGCGTGGGCTCGTGGGTCGTGCAGGCCTCGCCCGAGTACGCCTCCGCGGCCGGCACCAGCCAGCGCTGGGGCCGCATGGTCGACCAGCACGACCTGCGTGCTTTCCAGTGGTTGTCCGAGCAACCGCAGGCCTACTCAGGACTGATCTACACGAACCCCGACGAGGGCTCCGGGTGGATGTACGCCACCCATGGCCTGCCCTCGACGGCGCGGCACTACCTGCAGCCCGGTTCCACAGCCCCGCTGACGACCTACCTGTTCTCCCGGATGGACCGGGCCGGCGAGGACCCGCGGGTCGATCAGGCGCTCGCCGACCTGGGCGTCACCTACGTGTACGTCAGCCCGCCGAACTACTGGGGGTTCCAGGGGCCCAACAAGCACCTGCTCGACCTGACGACCACGCCCGGCCTGGTCACCGTGTACGCGGATTCTCAGGTACGCATCCACGCCGTGCGCGCCGCGTTCACCGACGCCGAGCTCGCGCAGATCCTGGAGGACTCGCCGTTCCCGCCGGAGCGGCGGACCCCGCTCACCAGGGCGACGGAACTCTACGGGCCGGAGTGAGCTCGCGGGGAACCCCGCGGTCGTATCGTGAACACTGTCCTCCGACAGGGGGGAGCGGCGGCGGGGCCCGTCGCACGAGGGAGGGGAACGTATGCGTGCACTGGTGACGGGCGGGGCCGGGTTCATCGGCTCAACCCTGGTGGACAGACTGTTGGGCGAGGGCCACGACGTGACGGTGGTGGACAACCTGTCGCGGGGGCGGTTGGAGAACCTCGCGGCCGCGCGCGAGGCGGGTGACCGCTTCGTCTTCCACCAGTTGGATCTCACCGACCCGGCGATCGAGGACGTCGTCGCGGAGGCCCGGCCGGAGGTGATCTTCCACCTGGCCGCGCAGATCGACGTGCGCCTGTCGGTCGAGGACCCGGTGCACGACGCCGAGGTCAACGTGGTCGGCACTGTCCGCCTCGCGGAGGCCGCGCGCAAGGCCGGTGTGCGGCGGGTCGTCTTCACGTCCTCCGGCGGGTCGATCTACGGACCCGTCACCGAGCTTCCGGTCGCGGAGACCCGCCCGGTCGATCCGCTGAGCCCCTACGCGGCGGGCAAGGTCGCCGGTGAGATCTACCTGGAGATGTTCTCGCGGCTGTACGGCATCGAGTGGGCGGGCGTGGCGCCGGCGAACGTGTACGGGCCGCGTCAGGACCCGCACGGCGAGGCCGGCGTCGTGGCGATCTTCTCGCAGCGTCTGCTCGCCGGGCAGCCCACCCGGGTGTTCGGCGACGGTGGCAACACCCGTGACTACGTGTTCGTCGACGACGTGGTGGACGCCTTCGTGCGCGCCGCCGAGGTGCCGGCCGCCGCCGGTCTGCGGTTCAACGTCGGCACCGGGGTGGAGACCACCGACCGTGGACTGCACTCGCTGGTCGCCGAGGCCGCGGGCGCGGCCGACGATCCCGAGTACGCGCCCGCCCGCCTGGGCGATGTCGCCCGCTCGGCGCTGGACGCCGGCCGCGCGGCCGAGGTGCTGGGCTGGGTCCCTCAGGTGACGATCCGTGAGGGCGTGGCCCGCACGGTCGACTACTTCCGCGACTGATCCAAGCGGGTTTACTCGCCCCGCTCGTCGCCGTCGGCCTCGTCGGCCGGCTCGGCCGCCCCCGCCTCCTCTGTGGTCCGAGCCTCGGCCGCGTTAGCGTCGAGCGCGGCGGCTCCGACGGTGTTGGGCTGGGGGAGTACGTTCGGGCGGGGGAGGAACGGCCGCAGCAGGTCCGGGAAACCGGGCGCGGGCCGGGCACCGTCGGGCTGCCGCACCTCGAGGCCGCCCTGACCACCCTGCGCGCCACCCTCACCCTGGTCGGCCTCTCCGCCGCCTGTCTCGCCGGTGCCGGGGCCCGCGCCGGGGGCGTCCCCCGGGGCGCCCTCGGTCCCGGCGCCCCCGCCGGGGTCCGGCGCGGGCGCCGCCGGCGCGACGGGGACGGCGGGCGCAACGGGCGCGACCGGTGCCTGACGGACCGGCTGGACGGTGGCGTCCTGCCGCGCGGGGGCCGCGGTCGGCACGGTCGTCGAGGGCGCCTGCGTCGCGACGGGCGTGGAGGTCGCCTCCTCCGAGGCCGTCTCGGTGGGCGGCTCGCCGGTCTCCTCCGAGGTGGTCTCGGTGGTCGTCTCGGAAGTGGTGCTCGCGATCGGCTCGGCGGTGGGGCCGCCGGTCTGGGCGGCCTCCACCTGGGCGCGGGCGCGCTCGACGGCCTGGGCGCTGCGGTGGGAGTCGTACCAGAGGCCGGTCGTGATGAGGCCGACGGACAGGACCCCCAGTGCGCTCATCCCCACGGCGGTGAGGGACGGGCGGGTGAACCTGGTGTCGAGCGATGCCATAGGCCCCAGTATCAGACAGCCTCCGTGCGAACGCCAACACCTTCCCCCGCCGCGCGCGTAGCCGGCGGGACGACCGTCAGTCGTTCGGGCGCTTCCCAGGTGACCTCGGCGTCGCCGTAGGGTTCGCGGTCGCGGTGCAGCCAGAGGCCGGCGACATGCCGCCGGAGGACGGGCAGCAGTTGGCCGTCGTCGCCGCGTCGGACGGAGGTGTGGCGGGCGCGGATCTCGCGTTCGCGCCACAGGGGTACCGGACCGCCGAGCATCACGGTGAGCATCGCGCGGAACGCGTCGCAGTCGCGGTCGAACACCCCGCCGTGCCCGCGGGTGCCGTAGACGGGCGTGCCGTCGGCGAAGTAGCCGGTGTCGAGGCGCGCGCCGCCGTCGCCGAGGTCGGAGTGCGACCACTGCCGCCGCAGCCCGAAGCGGACCTGGAGCAGCTCGACGGGATCGCCCGGTGCGGTGAGGGTGTAGCGGCGCACCGGGCCGGGGGCGCGCCAGTCCGACGGCCCCGTCACCCCCACGCCGAGGTCGGGGGATTCGGCGTAGATGACCCGGTCGGCGCGCAGGCCCAGGCGCTCGGCGGTGCCGACGATCCGCCCGCCGTAGGAATGACCCACCACGGTCAGAGCGGCGCCGGGGCACTCGATCTCGATCACCCGGTCGACCTCGCGGCAGAACCGGACCAGCCGCGGCGCCATCGTCTCGGCGTACCGCGGGTTGCCGGCGTCGGCCATGATGTCCTGCGGGAACTCGCCGTCGAGGAACGCGATCACCGCCAGTCGGCCGTCGGCGGCGTCGACGAGGTCCACGGCGACGTCGGTGTTGACGTGCGACATGTCGAGGTTGGTGCCGGTGCCGGGGACGTACACCGCGACCGCCTCGGTGCGCGGCCCGAGGTCGCCCACGACCTCGATCATCCGGCCACCGCGCCGCGGGGAGAAGGCGGGGAAGGAACGACGACGACGACGAGCGTCCCGCCGCGCCATGGTCTCCAGTCTCCCTATGCGCGGGGACCACGGGGTGCCCGCCAGCTGCTCACGGTGGAGGGCCCTGCGCACGGCCACCGCGTTGGCGCGGGCCCGCATCGGCCAGGGCACGCCGTACGTCCCGCCGACGGCCTCGGGCTCGGCGAGGGCGAGCACGCGCCTGTCGGCGACCGGCAGGTGCTCGATCCGCGAGTAGACCTCCTCGGGCTCGGCCGTCGCCCACCCGGCCACGGTCGCGGCCGTGTCGATGCCGCCGGGCGCTATCCCGGTGGCCCCGCTGCCCTCGGCGCTCGGGTCGGCGCGCCCATCTTCCGCGGGCCCGGCGGGCCCCGCGAGCCTGGCCAGGTCGGCGAGCGCGTTGTGCCGGGCCCGGTCCAGCCGCTCGCGCTGCCGGGCGCGCTGCGGCGCGGGCAGGGGATCCGGGCCGTCGAGGTCGTCGACGGAGTCCTCGGCGAGTTCGACCAGCCGGTAGACGCCGGCAAGCTGTTCGTCGAGGCCGCGGGCCTCGCCGTCGATCGCGTCGGCGAGGGCGTCGAGCGCGGGGGATCGGGTCGGTGCGGTGAGCAGGGCGTCGCGGGCGGTCGCGAGGGCGTCTCGCGTCGCCAGGAGGGCGGCGGCCAGCTCGAGCAGCGCGACGACCCGGGCCGGCGGCGGGTTCTCGGGCAGTGCCCCGGTCATCGGATGCCTCGGTGCGGTTGGGACGCGGCCACCGCGCGGGCCGCCTCGCCGGCCGACGCTTCGGACAGCGTGCCGTCCGCCAGGGCGCCCGCGATTTCGGTCAGTCGCGCGATCCTGTCGGCGGCGGGGCTCAGGAGGGCGCGGACCTCGTCGTCGTCGCCCCTCTCGGCCCCCGCCGTGTCGGACGCGTGCCCGCCTCGGGCGCGGTCGAGGCGAGCGCCCGCCACCTCGAGGCGCCGCAGCAGGCGTGCGGCTTCGCCACGCACGGCGTCGTCCACGGGCGGGGTCAGGGCCGCAGCGGGTCGTCGTCCGCCGCCGGCTTCATCGCGCGGACGTCGACCGTGTCGTCGGGACGCACGGCGTTCTGCAGGGCGAGGGTGCGCGCCAGGCGCGAGTAGCGCAGCTCCTGCTCGCGGAACCGCACGTAGGTGGAGACGGTGACAAAAGCGAAGCCCATGACCAGCGCGTACAACACCAGGTCGGTGCCGCGCTGCACGCCGAGGGCGTTGGCGATCACCGTGAGGTCGTCGGGGCGGATCACGGCGTACACCATGAACACCACGAAGAGGACGAACCCGATCTTCACGCCCGCCTTGGCCCGCGCCTTCCGGCGGTTGGCGAGGAAGAACAGCACCAGTGCGGCGCCGGCCAGCAGGAGCAGGACCTTGATCATCGGGGCAGCCTCCGTCCCACGAAGCCGTCGGAGAGGATGTTGATGCCGTTGAGCAGCGACTGCCCCTTGGACATGGAGTATTCGGTGTAGAGGATGTCCACCGGCTGCTCGGCGACCCGCCAGCCGTGCGAGTCCATGAGCTCCACGAACTCGCTGGCGTGGCTCATGCCGTTCATGCGCAGGTTGAGGTCCTCGGCGACGCGGCGGTTGAACACGCGCAGCCCGTTGTGGGCGTCGGTCAGGCCGAGCCGTCGGGTGCGGGGGCTGAGCAGCACCACCGTGCGCAGGACCAGGCGTTTGATGAGCGGCACCTGGTCGTCCTCACCGCGCGGGCGGCCGAAGCGGGTGCCCACGATGATGTCCACCGGCTCGCTGCGCAGCCGCTCGACCATCGCCTGCACGTCCTTGACCTGGTGCTGACCGTCGGCGTCGAACGTGACGAAGTAGCGGGCGCCGGGCTGGGCGCGGGCGTACTCCACACCGGTCTGGATGGCCGCCCCCTGGCCGAGGTTGACCGGGTGCCGCACCAGGTGCGCGCCGGCGCGGTGGATCGCCGAGGCCGAGTCGTCCGCCGACCCGTCGTCCACCGCCACGATGTTGGGGAACGTCTCGCGCGCACTGCGCAGCACGTCCTCGATCACGGTGCCCTCGTTGAAACAGGGCACGATGAGCCACACATCGCGGTTGCCGACGGGGCCGTGGCCGCCCGCCGGTCGGTCCGCCGCTCCCGGCTCGCTGTCCCGCACTCTGTCACCCGTCATCGCGGGTCGATACTATGCGATCAGTCGGACAACCCGGTGATGAGAAGGACGGCGGTTCCCCTGATGGCCATTGACGTGATGCTCCCGTACTACGGGGACGTCGACCACTTCAAGAAGGCCGTGGACAGTGTCCTCGCCCAGACCTACCGGGATTTCCGCCTCGTCGTGGTGGACGACGGCTACCCGGATCCCGAGCCGGCCCGCTACATGGGCGAGATCACCGCGCGCGACGAGCGGGTCTCGTACGAGAAGAACGAGGTCAACCTCGGCGCGAACGGCAACTACCGCAAGTGCGTGGAGATGGTCACCGCGCCGATCGTGGTGATCATGGGTGCCGACGACGTCATGCTGCCCAACTACCTCCAGGTGGTGGCCGACGGGTTCGCCGCCGTGCCCGACGCCGCCGTGATGGAGGTCGGCGTCAGCGTGATCGACGAGAACGGTGCGCCCGTGCGCGGCCTGTCCGACTCGGTCAAGGCGTTCACGCAGCCCAAGACGCAGGGCCGCACGGTGCTGCACGGCGAGAAGCTCATGACCTCGCTCATGCACGGGAACTGGACATACTTCCCGTCCCTGGCGTGGAACTCCGAGTGGGTCAAGCGGATCGGTTTCCGCGAGGGACTGGACGTGGTGCAGGATCTCGCCCTGCTGGTGGACGTCATCACCGGCGGCGGCCACATGATCTACGACCCGACGCTGGCGTTCCTCTACCGGCGTCACTCCGCGTCCGACTCGTCGGTGCGCGCGTTGGACGGGCGCCGGTTCGACGAGGAGGCCCGCTTCTTCGGCGGCGAGGCCGACGCCTTCGCCGCCCGCGGGTGGAAGAGTGCAGAGCGCGCGGCGCGGCTGCACGTCACGTCGCGGCTCAACGCACTGTCGCTGCTGCCGACCGCCGCGAAGGCAGGCAAGCTCGCCGAGGGCGGGAAGAAGCTGCTCGGGCACACGTTCCGCAAGTTCTGAGCCGACAGGGGCGACCCCGGTCGTGTCAGTGGTGGCGTTCCTGGCGATGGAGGCGGTGGTCACCGCATGACCGGGGTGGTGGGTGCGGTGGGGTCGTTGTGATCCCCGCGTCGTGGGTGCCGCACCGGCGTGACGACGGCGAGGTGGTCGGCTGGATCGACATGGCGGTCGCCGAGCCGCTGGTCGTGCCGATCGACAGACTGGGCCGGCCGCTGGACCCGGTCGACGACTGGCACGAGGCCGAGCAGGTCCTCGAGGGAGTGGGCCTGCGGTTCCTCATGGACCGGTATGTCATCGACGAGGGCGACCGCGAGACGGTGGTCCGCATCGCGCATGTCTACGAGGACCGCATCGTGCTCTCCACCGCGCTCACCGACGCGATCGAGGAGGTCGGCCGCGAGATCGTGGTGCCGTTCCCGGCGCCGGCGACGTTGCGCGGTCTGAGCTGAGCCGAATCGGTCTCCCGGCCACGGTCCCTGCGCTACGGTCCTTTGGCGCCGCCGCCGGTGTAGTCGCGTCCGAGGGTGCGGCCGCGGTACGGCGCGGCGCCGTCCCGGCCACCCTCCTGTGCCGGCTCGTCCACGGTCCGCCCCAGCACCGCCGGTGCGACCTTGACGGGGTCGCCGATGATGGCGGTGGTGTTGGTGGCGTTGGTCAGGTAGCCGGCGGGGGTGTGGCCGCGACGGTCCGAATTCTGTCCGGCCCCGGCCGCGCCCATCATCGCGCCCATCGGCATCGCCCCTGCTCGCGGACCGTTGGCCGTACTGGTCGACGACGACGAGCCCATCGTCCCCGGGCCCGTTCCCGCCGTCCCTCCGGGGGCGGAACCGGTGCCGGGCACCCCGGCGGTCGGGCCGCCCGTCCCGGGTCCGGCTGGCCCGCCGGCTGCGTATCCCGCCAGCGTGCCGGCGCCGCCCATCCGCGAGGCCCCCGCACCCGCGGCTGCGGCGCCACCGCCGCCCACCAGCCCGGCGGTGGAGCCGAACCCGCGATCGCGGCCCCGGTTCTCGGTCCCGCCGCGCAGGCCCCGGATCCCGCCGGCCCCCGCGCCCCCGGCGGGCTGGCCGGCCGTGCCGGTCACCGGGGCCATGGGCGCCGCCGCCGCGGTCGTGGCCGCGTTGATCCCACCGCCCGTGCCTGCCTGACCCGCGCCGGGCTGTCCGGCGACCGCGGCGGCTGGCCCACCGCCGTCCGCGGCGCCCGAGCGGGCGGCCAGCAACGCCTGGTCGGTGGCGGCATCGCGCGCCGGGCCCGGCAGGCTCGTCGTCGCCCCCGCGCCATCGGCGGCCCCGCCCGTCGGGCCGCTCGGCTCGGCGCCGGTTGCGCCGGTGAGGGCGGCGAGCGTGGCCGGGTCGGGCGCGGCCGGCTGCGCCGGGCGCGTGATGCCCTCGGTGTTCCAGATCCGCGCCATGTCGATCCCGCCGGGACCGCCCAGTGCGGAGGTCGACACCACTCGGTACGCCGCGGTGAAGTCCAGGTCGTCGAGGTTGGCGTCCATCACCGCGGGGCTGTATTCGGTGTTGACGATCGCCCGCGCCTGCTCCTCGGCGGCGTGCCGGGCGGCCTCGACGTCCGCCTTGACCGACGGCGCCACCGGGCCCGCGAGCCGGCCGAATCCCGGGGTGCGGTTCTCGGCGAGGGCGACGTCGGCGGCCTCCGACGCGATCCGCTGGCGGGTGGTGGCGAACCCGCGCTGTGCCCCGTCGGCTTTTTCGGCGACTGCGGTGAGCTGGCCGGCGAGGGCCGCCGCGGAGTCTGCCAGTCGGTGGGTGGAGAAGGTCGCCTGGTCGGCGAACTCGCCCTGCCAGGCGTGGCCGAGGAGGTTGCCGAGTCCGGACCGCAGGGTGGTCGCGGCGTCGTCGAGCACGGTCGCCGCCTGGGTCATCCGCGCGGCGATGGTCGCGAACTGCTGGGGCTCCAGGGCTTGCGCGGCTTCGGCCATCCGCTCCAGCGGCGAGGTCGACACGTCCTCGGGGCCGACGCGGCCGTAGCCCCCGAGCGTGGTGGTGCCGTCGGCCGCGTCGAGCAGCGCGGTGGTCGACCCGAGCGATCCCATCAACCCGAGGCTCTGAAGCCCGACCGGCTCTTCGGCGGCCTTACCCAGCGCGGCGGCGACGGCCTCGTCCTGCGCCTCGATCAGACCTCCCGCAGCGGCGAACAACATCGACATCGCCCGCGCCTGATCTACGAAGCCGTTCAAAAGCGTCCGCAAGTCCTCTTCAACGAAGAGCGAGTAGACGGTTCCGATCTGTCGCGCCGTGTCGAAAGCGCCGGGGCTGGGAACCTGGCTCATTTGCCACTCGTCGGCCATGGAAATTGCCAGGGCTTTCACAAAAGAATCACAAAGCTTCACACATTCCTGTGCGACGCTTGGCCCCAAGTTAACCGTCATCGGAAATCTCCAGGTGGTAAGAACTCGACTAAGGTGGTGGCGGTTTCTTGCAGGACGTCGCATGCGTCCGCGAAATGATGCCCTCGGAAGGTTTTGAAAGTTGTAGCCAGACTGACGGTCAGCGCGACCGTGCCTCGTCCAGTGAAGAACAAGTATCGACAGGTATTGGGCTCGTTCTCTTGGTCAACTAGCCGCAGCGCATTTCGGCCGCCGACGGGATGACCATCGCCGTCAACGACGCCTGTGGGGTCCGCGAGATAGTCAGAATGTGACTTCCAAGTCGCGACTAGATCAAGAACTACCTCGTCGGAACTCCAGCCGCATGCTTGTAATTGTCCCGGTTCACTCTTAGTGAGAAGTTCCTCCAGTCGAATGGGGGCTCCTACGGCCTGTTCGACAGCGTCAGCAGGGACGTCCGCACACGGGTCGAAGAGGGCTGGCCTCTGCTCGATCGGCAGATCCCACGGGTTGCCCGACTCCTCGGCCGAGGCGGAGCTCGTCGTCGTCGCCGTCGGTTCTTCTTCACCGCCTGCCGATGCGCACCCGGACAGCCCAACGCCCACAGCGACCAGCGCGGCGCCCAAGGCTCTACTTCTTCCCACACCCGGTACGACGCCCCGCCGCGCTGAACGGTTCCGCAGCGGCGCAGATTCCTGCCACCGGACCCGCGGCGCCGGGGCGTTTGACTGAATGCGGAGGCGGGGAGCGGTCACGGCCAGAGATCCTCGCACCTGACCGGCGCCTGCTGGGGAGTCATCGCGCGCGGCAGGGCGTGAAATGGATGGAACCGGTCAGCGCGCCCGCCCGTCGTTCTAGCCCCGCTGATTCACGGGCCGGTGTGACTGCTGCTGTCGGGTGACGGCGGGCTTGTTTTCGCGTAAGGGCGTGCGGGGGTGCCGGCTGGCGCTGCCGGTGGGCGGGTCTCCGGGTGGTGATGTCGAGGGCGGGCAGGTGAGATCAGGCTGGTTTGGGGATCGCGGCGATCTTGTTGAACACGGCGACGATGGCGGTGGCCCAGGGCCACGTTTCGGGGATCTTCACCCGGCGTCGCCGGCCGCTACGGGTCAGCCGGGCTGCGACGTGCAGGAAGCGGTAGCGCAGCGCTTTGGGCTCGCACAAGGCCAGAACCGCAGCCTCGCCGGTACAGGCCAGCATCCGAGTCCACGCCACCAGATCTGCGGCGAGCATCACCGCCACCAGCCAAGCCTGATTGAGCGCGAACTCGCGTGAGGGCAGACGGCCAAGACCGGTGTCCTTGGCGTGACGGATCCGGTCCTCTACCCGGGCGTGCGCCCGATGCCGTGCTTCAAGAAACTGCAGTTGCCCGGTGGTGGTGTTGGTGGCAAACGCCTGGTAGCGCCATCCATCGATCTCCTCGAACATCGACAACTGGGCGCCGGGGTGGGGTCGTTCGCGGCGGACGATGACCCGCATCCCGTCTGGCCACTTGGTGAGCATCCCGGGAGCGAGGAACCCGGTCAGCTCCGCGATGTCGGCCCCGTCGCGGATGTCCCCGTTGGGGTTGAGCGCTGGTCCCCACGCGGCTTCGGGGCAGGTCGCGATGGCTCGGCGAATCGGGGCGGTGATGGAGAATCCGACCGAGTACTCCACCTGTCGACCGCGGATGCGGTTCTGTTCGGTGATCCACTCCAGCAGGTCGTGGGAGGCGCCGGCGCCGTCGGAGCGGATCAGCAGATCACGCCGATGACTCGCGGGGATCTGCGCGATTGCCTGGCCCAGGACGTCGATGTGGTCGGCAGCGGTGTTGGACCCGGCGTTGCCCGGGCGCAAGCTCGCGGCGAGAAACTCTTCTGTGTTGTCGCACCACACGCCGATCGGGTGGTACCCGAACGTGCGCTTATATGTCGGAGCTGCATGTTCCTTCTCGCTGTGCGTGACCACGATGGTGGCATCCACATCGAGCACGACCGTCGATCCCAGATCCCGCCCCGCACACGCCGATGCGGGTACTCCGCCGGGCAGGTGGGACCACACATGCCGCCGCGTGCGAGCTCGCGCCACCTGGATCTTCTTGCGCTTGCCGGCAGTGACCTCATCGAGTGTGCGCCACACCGTCGGGGCCGAGGCGACCGGGCCCAGGGCCCCGGATTGGTGGCGCAGGACGCCGATGTCGGAGATGGACTCGCCGCCATCGGCGAGCATCACCGCGGTATCGATCAGCACACGGCCGCGGTCGTGGATCGGGATAAACTGTCGGCGAGCCATGGCCCCTGATAGCTCGGCGGTCAGACCGACCTGATCAGCCAGAAGTCGAGGCGCGATGGCCCCGGCGTGGGCGATCACCCCGACACCATCAGCAGTAACGGACAGACCGGCCGACCACGAAGTACGCTTCACCTACCGAGTGCTTTCTGCTGGAGAACATGGAACCTTAGACAAGTCCCAGTTTCCCCTGTTCAGGAAGCACTTCGGTCTATTTTCGCCCAGCGATCCGCAGATACCCGTGAATCACCGGGGCTAGACAGCCGAGGAAAGGAATCGTCATGGCAGCCGGTCAGACGGGTGGGTCTTCAACAGCGAACTGGGCCGCCAGCGTGGCGGTCACCCTTCTATTAGGACTGTGGGGGTCCTGGCTCGCGTGGTCCGCTGCCTCGCCGCTCGGGAATGGGCCGACGCCGCGCGAGCTACCGCAGGAGTACATCCTGCTCACGTGCAGTCTGCTCGCCCTTTACGGCGCCGCGCTGATGGGCGGATGGCTGATCTCGCGCGGGCGAGGTGTGGGGCGGTGGAAGCGATCGCCGCTCACAGTCCTGTCTGCGCTGGTCACGGGCTACGGCCTGATCGCCACTGCCGTGTTCGCGATCTCCACTTCGTCGGAGTGGTCTCTCGCGGCAGTGCTCCCGCTCGCACTGATGGCGTCCATGCACTTCCACTTGTTCAGGTCGGCCCGCGGAGAAGCAGTCCCGGTCCCAGGCGACGAGCCGGCTGAGGCGGTTAGCGGAGTCGACTAGCCCAACCGCGCTGACCTGCGGTGACGGGTTCGTGTCGTACCCGGATGATCTAATCGAACGCATGAGCGACACGGTGAGAGGTGCCAGCGCAGCGGCCGCCCCGGGCGAGGAGCTGACCTCCGTGCTGCGCGCGCTCGACGCGCACCTGGCCCGGGACTGGTCCGCGGTCCCGGCCGCCGAGCTGCACGCCGAGGTGGTCGCGCTGGAGCAGGCCCACCGCCGGTTGCGTGCCACCCAGGCGCGCGTGCTGGCCGCTGCCCGCGCCTCCGGTACCGCCAGGCAGGTGGGCTACATCAACGAACGGCAGATGCTCACCGGCGGCCTGGGCCTGGCCCCCGGGGAGGCCCGCGGTCGCCTCGAGGACTCCTCGATCGCCGACACCGCCCGCATGCACGCCTCCGCCGCCGGGACGATCTCCGCCGGGCACCTGAAGATCATCAACGCCACCCTGGCCGCCCTGCCCGACGAGGTCGACGACGACGAACGCGGCCGCCTCGAAGCCGAGCTGATCGCCCTGGCCGCCGAACAGGCCACGACCCGCCGCCTGCAGGAACACGCCCACCGCCTGTTGGACCAGATCGATCCGGGCCGCACCCAACGCGGCGCCGGCGAACGGGCCCGGCGCCGCTCGGTCACCTGCTCCGGCCAAGGACTGGACCTGATGGCCCGGGCTTCGATGACCATGGACCCCCAACTGGCCGCCCTGATGCGCGAAGTCCACGCCCGCTGGGCCCAACCCGGACGCCTGTGGCCCGACCCCGACGAAAAAGACACCCGCAGCGACGGTCAACGCATGCACGACGCCCTCGTCCACGCCCTGACCCTCGCCCTGAACACCGACGCCACGAGGACCGGCGCGGCCGCGGCGATCGTCGTGCGCATCGACCTCGACCAACTGGCCACCCTGGCCGGGTGCGGCCACACCGACGGCGGCATCCGCGTACCCGTCGACCAGGCCATCGCCATGGCCGCCGGCACCCACTGGTTCCTCGCCCTGTGCGACCAGGAAGTCGACCTCAAGCTCTACCGCAGCCGCCGCACCGCCTCCCGCTACCAACGCCTGGCCCTGTTCGCCGCCTACGGCGGCTGCACCCACCCCGACTGCGACCAAGACGCCCGCCACAGCCAAGCCCACCACGCCGGCACACCCTGGGCCGCCGGCGGCCTGACCAACATCGACGAACTCGCCCTGGCCAGCGGCGACTGCCACGCCATGATCCACAACACCGGCTGGACCACCACCCCAGACCCCACCGCACCCCAAGGCGTCAGATGGACCCCACCACCCGCAACCCCCCGAGCGACCAACCCACCCCCACCCAAACCCGGCCCACCACCACTGACACCACTCGACGCGCCTATCCTGCCGTTCGCACTCCTACACGAGCTCGACACAGCGATCGCGCAACACCTGCACGGCGCCGAGGCCGCAGCATGACCCCGCGAGTCGGAGGGTCGGCTCCGCCTGCGCCGCCTCGCCCGGCTTCGCGGCCCGGGCGCCGAGGAACCGGGTCAGCGCCGGACGATCACCATCCGGGACCCCACCTCGCGGACGTCGAACAGCGCGGGGTCGTCGAACTGGCGAGGAACGAACACGATCTCCTCCCGCACATTGTTCTGGCTCTGCGGCATCACGTTGACCATGGCCGGGAAGATCCACCGCCGGGAGCCCTCCCGGTCCAGCACCAGCACGTCGGGTCCGCGGAACGAGCTCGAGTCGATCGCCGCGGTCAGCTCGCCCGGCGAGTCGGTGTCGGACCAGCGGCGGATCTCGTCGAGCCGCGCTTCGTACCGGCCCGCCGGGGTCGCATACGCCTGCGCCGGGGCCTGGAACGTGTGGAAGGGCCGGTACGCGTAGAGCGACGGGTCCGCGGTCAACACCACCAGGTCGGACGGCGTGCGATCGTCGGTCATCTCATCGATCGCCCCCAGGACGTCGTGCGGCACCCCGGGGTTCTCCCGCGCCACCGCGGCGAAGTGCGCGTCCTCGTCGGAGACGTGCTGCACCAGCTGAACGGCGGCGAGCCCGGCCACCACCACCGCGGCCGCGGTCACCCGCCCGCGGGACGGCCCGGGGGAGGTGCGGATCGCCCACCGAGCCAGGGTGAGCGCGCCGACGATCCCCGCCAGCGCGAGCGCCAGGGTCACGACGGGGATCATGCGGAACGGCAGCAGCGTGCTCCCGGTGACCGCACGCAAGCCGGACAGGACGTACCAGCCGAGGGCGGCGACCACGGTCAGTGCGAGCGCCCGCGCCAGCACGAGCCGGCGCCCGGAGGAGGGGAGCGGTCCGGTGTCACGGAGCGCGGTGTCTGTGTCGGTGCCGGCGCCGACTTCGTGGCCGGCCGCGGTGTCGGCGCCGACTCGCGCCCGCATCGACTCCGCCGCACGCGCGGTCGCCGCCCCGGCGCCACCGGGCCACACGGTGACGACCAGCCACACCGCCCCGACGAGACACAACAACCCGGCCGCGGACGGCTCGAACATCGGCAGCGGCCACCGCGACGCCACCTCGGGCGCGAAATCGTTGGCCACCGACGGTTCGGTCTCCGCCCCGCCGAGCACGGCGAGCAGGTAGCGGTGCCAGAACACCAACGCGATCGCCGCGGAGATCGCCGCCATCGCCGCGAGTCGGCCGAGCAGTGCCCCGACCACGGCGCGGTCGGCGCGGTGGTACCAGGCGTGGAGGACGACGACGAGGCCCACCATCAGCGCGGCGAAACCCGCGATGAGCGTGTACCCGAGGGCGGCCCAGCCGAGGTAGACCCCGATGGTCATGACCAGCGGCCACGTGGGCCGGCGGTCTGCCGAGGTCTCCGCCCGGGCCGCGGCGGCGCGCGCGCAGAGCAGGAACGTCGCCACCACGACCTGCGGGAGCAGGCAGATGAGGATCCACGAGTACGGCTCGTAGGCGTTGGTGTGACCACCGATCACGGAGGTGGCGAGGCCGAACAGGACGGCCAGCCGGGCGGGGACGAGCCAGCGCCAGGCCACGAACGCGATCGCGCCGGCGATGGCCATGGTGAGGATCGCGTACGGCTTGTAGAAAGTCCACCCCTCGACTCCGGCCATGGCCGCGAGGCGCCCGCCCACCCAGAACCACTGCGGCGGATAGAACGGCGCGGCGTCGGCGTAGAAGGGGTCGGCGATCGCGGGGGAGTCGGCGAAGCGGGTGACGTAGGCGACGCGGTTGAGCTGATCGCCACCCAGGCCGAAGAGGTAGTGGGGGGTGCCGTTCAGGAGGAGGCTCAGGTGGGAGGACGCGAGGAACGCGGGGCCGACCGTGCCCAGTGCCCACAGGGTCCGGGGGCCGGTCGAGCGGCGGAGCAGCAGCCATCCGGCCGCGATGACGACCAGCGCGGCGAGCGTTCCGCCGAACGTCTCGGGCAGCCAACTGGGCTCGGCGAACGGCAGGGAGTCGATGGCGAGGTAGGTCGCGGCCCCGACGAGCCCGGCCACCAGGAGCGCGGCGAGAAGCTCGGCGCCGCGGCGGACCAGGGGACGCAGCTCGGTCATGCGGCCGCTCCGTGTCGCCGCGCCGCCACGATCAGGCCCACCACGTGGAGTGCGACCCCGATGCCTGGCCCGGCGAGCAACGCGACCGCCGCGCGCACGTCGAGTGGGCCGGGGACGGCCACCAGCAGCGCCGCCGCCGCGATCACCGCGACCCACCAGCCGGCGTTGTAGAGCAGATGGCGGTCAAAGGCGAGGGCGGCATTCCCGGTGACCATGAGTGCGGCCGTACCGACGGAGGCGGCGGTGAGGGCGGCGAGGACGGCGCCGGGCAGCTCGAAGTCGCCGCCGAACAACACGCGGATCAGCCACGGGCCGATGAGCCACGCGGCGCCCGCGCCGACGACGCCGACCGCGGTGACCAGGAGGAGCGGCGCGGCCAGCGACCGCGGTCCCCGGGCGCGGCGCTCGACGAAGTAGACGATGATCGCGCTCTGGAAGCTGGTCAGCGGCACGAGCAGCGGGGCGCGGGTGAGGGTGATGGCCAGGATGACGGCCCCGACGAGCGGGGCGGGATCGGAGTCGCGGACGGTCGCGGTGACGAACAGCGGGAAGCCGGTGACCAGGGCGGAGGTGCCCGCGGAGGCGAGCATCGCGGTGGCGGTGTTGCGCCAGAAGCGTCGGTGTCCGGCGTCGACGGCGGAGCGCAGCGCGGTGCGGGTGCCCGGGGAGACGGCGATGAGCACGGCCCAGGTCACCGCGCCGGCGACGGTGGCCACCGCGAACCCGATTCCGGCGTCGCCGAGCCACCATGCGATGCCGGCGACGGCCAACCGCAGCGCGGCGTCGACCGTGAGCAGGACCGCGTACAGCCCCCACCGCTCGGTGCCGGAGAGGGCGCCGGCGGTGGCGGCCTGGAGCGTGAAGCCGAGGATGCCGAACGCCATGATCGCCACCCCCGCGCCGGAGAAGGTGGGCAGGCCCAGCGATGGCCACAGGGGTGCGCTCACCGCGACCGCGGCGGCGAGAATCAGGCCGAGGGCGAGGCCGGCGGGCAGCAGCCGCACGGCGCCCCGCGGCGTGGTCGCCACCGCGGCCCCTCCACCGGTGACCGCGGCCCCGCCGCTGGTCTCGCGGCCGGCTCCCTCCCGCGCCGACCGGACGGCCCGCGTGGCCTCCTGCATGAGCCCGTTCGCCACGCCGCCGAGGGCGAAGAACGCGCCCCAGTAGGTCGCGAAGAGCGGGTAGTCGGCGGGCCCGAGCGCTCGGCCGGCGATGAGCATCACCAGGTACCCCGAGGTTGCGGCGAACACGGTCGCGAGGGTCAGCGCCCGCATGCCGCCCGCGGCCCCCGGCGCGGCGCCGGGCTCGGCCTCAGCGGCGGCCGGGGTGGTCATGGGGCCTGCCGAGGGTCGGCGGCAGTGGCTCGGAGAACAACCAGGCGTCCCACAGGGGCTGCAGGTCGACGGGGGAGTGGTCGGCGGCCAGGCGGAGGAAGTCGTCCGTGGTGGCGGTTTTTCCGGAATAGGTGGCCACCCACGCCCGGAGGAGGTCGAAGAACGCGGTGTCGCCGACGGTCTGGCGCAGGGCGTGCAGGGTCAGTGCACCGCGCTTGTAGACCCGGTCGTCGAACATGTCCTTCGGCCCGGGGTCCGCCAACAGGATGTCCTGCGGGGAGCCCTGCAGCTTCGAGTAGTAGCGCAGGGCGTGGCTGCCGGCATCGGCACCGCCGGAGAACTCGGTCCACAGCCATTCGGCGTAGCACGCGAAGCCCTCGTGCAGCCAGATGTGCTTCCACTGCGCGGCGGTGACGGCGTTGCCGAACCACTGGTGGGCCAGTTCGTGGGCGATCAGCCGCTCGTCGCGGTCACCGGACTCGGCGGTGCCCCGGCCGAATGTCGACATCCCCATGGCCTCGAGTGGGATCTCGAGCTCGTCGTCGGTGACCACGACCGCGTACTCGTCGAACGGGTACGGGCCGAACAGTCCGCTGAACACGTCGATCATCTCGGTCTGCCGGGCGAACGCCTGCCGGAACCCGCGCTTGAGGTCGGCGGGCAGGAAGGCGTGGACCGGGACGGGGCCGTCGCCCACTTTCAGGTGTTCGTAGCGACCGAGGTTGATGGAGACCAGGTAGGTGGACGTGGGGTAGGGCAGGTCGAAATCCCAGGTGGTCGTGCTTCCGCTGCGCTTTTTGCCCACCAGCGCGCCGGTGACGACGGCCCGGTACGGGGAGTCCGTGGTCAGGCGGATGCGGAACGGCGCCTTGGACGAGGGGTGGTCGTCGCAGGGGAACCAGCTGGCCGCGCCGTTGGGCTGATTGGCCACGAGCGCCCCGTCGGTGAGTTCCTCCCAACCGACCTCGCCCCACGTGCCGCGGATGGGCCGCGGATTGCCGGAGTAGCGGATGGTCAGCGTGAACTCGGTGCCCGGCTCGAGCGGCTCGGCGAGCGTGACGGCGAGCTTGCCGCGGGGCCGGGAGAAACGGGCGACTCCGCCCCGGTTGATCGTCACCTTGGACACGTCCAGGTGCGCGGAGAGGTCGAGCCGGACCGTGTCTAGCGTCTCGGTGGCGGTCGCGGTGATGACGGCTTCGCCGCGGAGGTTGTTGGAGCTCATCTTGTAGGTGAGGTCCAGTTCGTAGCGCGCGACGCGGTAGCCGTGGTTTCCGGCCGTCGGCAGGTAGGGGTCGCCCGGATCGTCGCCGGAGGTGGCGTGGTCGCGTGCGATCCGGGCGGCGAGTGCCTTGCTGGCTGCCTTCAATTCCATGACCTGCGCGAGTCTAGAGGACCCCTCGTGGGGCCCGCCCTGTCCGCTGTCGCCGACCTGACCCCGGGCCGATCCCGGAAAAGTACTTGCCAAACGAGAAAGTAGTTGCCTAGAGTCGAGTCATCGCCTCGGGGGAAACACCGTCGGGGTCCGCCGAGAAGGGTGTCGTCATGAACACGGAGAACCCCACGACCGACCCGGTCGACCGCGCCGAGGCCGCCCGACTGCTCGCCGAGGCGGAGGGGCGCCCGCCGGTGAGCACCGCCCACGACGTCCGCGTCTTCGCTGGCTTCGCCGCGGCGATCGCGGTGCTCATGGGCGTCGGCACCATCGCGATCATGTTCACCAACTGGGCGCTCATCCCCTACGTGGCCCTGCTGTTCGTGGCGATCTACTGGCAGCGGCGAGCGATCAACGCCAGCCCGCGGGGCTCGGGCCGGACGTACACGTGGGGCATCGCGGGATCGGGCGTGATGATCCTCGTCGTCGTCACCGCCCTGAACGTCCTCCGCACCACGATCGGCCTCACCGCCTGGTGGTACGCGCTCGGCGTGGTTCTGGTCGCGCTGCCCGGCCTGGTGGCCGCCGCGCTCATCGTCCGGCGAGGTGCGGCGCGATGAGGGACGAGAAGGTGACGACGACGAGCACCGCCGCCGCATCGGGGGGCTCCGCCCCGGGGGCGGGCTCCCGCCGGGATGGGCAGGGCCGGCCCGGGGGGCACGCCCGGCATCGTCTCGACGAGGTCATCCACGCCCCGGTCCGCTTCTCGATCGTGGCGGCGCTGGCCGGCGTCGACGACGCGGAGTTCGCCACGATCCGCGATGCGGTCGAGGTGACCGACTCGACGCTGTCCAAACAGGTCGCCGTGTTGGAGAAGGCCGGCTACGTCACGGTCCGCAAGGGCTATGTGGGCAAGCGGCCCCGCACGTGGCTCTCGCTGAGCCGGGACGGGCGCAAGGCGTACGAGTCCCACCTCGCGGCGCTGCGCGCGATCGCCGGCGCCTGACCGCGCGCCGCCGCTCTAGCCCCGCCAGGGCGAGATCGGGTTGCCCTGCCACCGCGTGCCGGCGGGGATGCGGTCGCCGCGCATGACGAGCGAGGCCGGACCGACGGTGGAGCCCGCGCCGATCGACGACGCGGGAAGCGCGACGCAGTGACTGCCCAGAGTGGCGCCGTCGGCGAGATCGACGCGGTCGATCTGCATGATGCGGTCGTGGAACAGGTGCGTCTGGACCACACAGCCGCGGTTGACGGTGGCGCCCCGACCGAGGGAGATGAGGTCGGCCTCGGGCAGCCAGTACGACTCGCACCACACGCCCCGGCCCACGCGCGACCCCAACAGCCGCAGCATGAGGTTGAGGACGGGCGTGCCGGAGGCGGGCCGCGCCACCCATGGCGCGGCCATCAGCTCGACGAACATGTCCGCCACCTCGTTGCGCCACACGAACGACGACCAGAGCGGCTGCTCGCCGGCGCGGATCCGGCCCACCAGCACCCACTTGGCGAGCACGGCCGCCACCAGGGCGACCAGGCCCGCGTAGGCGAGGACCGGGCCGGAGAGCAGGGCGGCCACGCCGAAGCCCCACTCGCGATGCGCGGCCTGCAACAGCACCAGCACGCCGACGAGCAGGAGGAACGACAGCCACACGGGGACCAGTCGCAGCGTCTCCCACGCCCCACGCGCGATCTTCAGGCGGCGCGGCGGCCGGTAGGTGCGCCCGTCGTCGTCGCCGTCGGCGGTGGCGCGCGGCAGCTTCTGCGGCGGCGAGCCCAGCCACGAGGTGCCCTTCTTGGCCTTCTGCGGGGCGGACGACAGGACGGCGACCAGGCCGCGCGCCGGGACCTTGCGGCCTGCGGAGGCGATCCCGGAGTTGCCGAGGAACGCGCGTTTGCCGATCTGGGCGTGCTCGAGCCGCATCCACCCCGAGCCCAGTTCGTAGGGGGCGACCATGGTGTCGTCGGCGAGGAACGCGCCGTCGCGGACGGTGGTGAGCGAGGGGATGAGCAGGACGGTCGACGCCTCGACGTCGCGGCCGATCCGCGCGCCCAGCAGGCGCAGCCAGACCGGGGTGAGCATCGATGCGTACAGCGGGTAGAGCCAGGTGCGGGCGGCGTCCATGATCCGCTCGCTGCACCATGCCTGCCAGGCGATGCGCGAGTGGACCGGGTGGAAGCCCGGGGTCAGTCGGATCGAGAGCAGGCGGATCGACAACAGCGTGAACGCGGCGAACAGGGCGAACGCGAGTAGCGCACCGGGGACCGACCACAGCGCGGCGCGCGCCGCCAGCTCCCCGACACCCGCGGCGTCGCCTGCGCCCCACGCCACGAGCGCCAGTCCCGCGGCCAGGGCCAGGAGCGGCATCCCGCCCAGCACCAGGGCGGAGAGCTGGTACGCGAGGCTCCAGCCGCGGCTGTGGGGCGCGGGCTCGGCGGGCCAGCTCGACCCGCGCTTGCCGCGCTTGAGCGCCGGTGAACCCGCGTAGCGCTTGCCGGCTTTGACCGTGCCCACCACGGCCGAGCCGATCTCGACGTGCGCACCGCGGCCGATCACCGCGCCGGGCAACAGCATGGACCGCGCGCCGATCACGGCCTGCTCGCCGATCTCGATCCTGCCGATGTGCACCACGTCGCCGTCCACCCAGTGCCCGGCCAGGTCGACCTCGGGCTCGACGGAGGCGCCGTCGCCCACCGTGAGCAGCCCGGTCACGGGCGGCAGCGTGTGCATGTCGACGTCGCGTCCGATCCGCGCGCCCAGGAGCCGGGCGAACGTGGTCAGCCAGCCGGCCCCGGTCAGGGAGACGGCACCGGAGGACTCCACGAGCCGCTCGGCCGCCCACAGACGGAGGTGCACCGACCCGGCGCGCGGGTACGTCCCCGGACGGATGCCGGCCGTGAGGAGCCGGCACAGGCCGGCGGTGACGACCATCCGGCCGACGGGCAGCAGCAGTAGCACCGCGAGCACTCCCAGCACCCACCACGACACGGGCCGCGCCCACGCCACGCCGAGCTCGGCCGCCACATTGTTGGCGAGTCCCAGCCATGTCAGCCACCGCAGGCCGGTCACGGTGAGCAGCGGGATCGTCGAGAGGACCTGAACCGTCTGAGCGACGGGCCCGACGGGCCGGACGTGGCGCGGCGCGACCTCGGCCTCCGGCTCGAGCTCGTCGAGGAAGGCGGCGAAGTCGCCCAGGCGGGAGCGGTCGTAGATGTCGCCCACCGTCACGGCGGGGAAGCGCTCGCGGACGCGGGCCACGACGTGCGCGGCGGCCAGCGAACCGCCGCCGAGGGCGAAGAAGTCCTCGTCGACGCCGGAGACGTCGGCCCCGAGGGCGTGGGACCACAGCTCGGCGACCCACGCCTCGGTGCCGTCGAGTTCGGACTCGGCGGCCGAGGTCTGGGCCAGCGGCCAGGGCAGGGCGGCGCGGTCGACCTTCCCGGAGGTACGGGTGGGCAGTTCGTCGACGAGCGCGAGCCGCGGTACGACGCCCGCCGGCAGCTGTTCGCGCAGCAGCCCGGCGGCCGCCGCCAGATCGAAGCCGTCCGGGTCGTCGGCGACGAGGTACGCCACGAGCACCGGCTGTCCGGCCTCGGTCTTCTGCACCGCGGCCGCGCCGGCGCTGACGCCGGGGAGCGCGGACACCGCGGTGTCGACCTCGCCCAGTTCGAGGCGGCGTCCGCCGATCTTGACCTGGTCGTCGACCCGACCGTGGAAGTACAGTCCGTCGGCCTCGAGCCGCACCATGTCGCCCGACCGGTAGGCGCGGTCCCAGCCGAGGGTCTCCATGGGCGCGTACTTCTCGAGATCCTTCTCGGGGTCGAGGTAGCGGGCCAGCCCGACGCCGCCGATCACCAGTTCGCCGGACTCGCCGTAGCCGACCGGCTGCCCGGCGGGATCGACCACCGCGAGGTCCCAGCCGTCGAGGGGCAGCCCGATCGACACCTCGCCGGCGCCGGTCAGCGGGGCGGCGCACGCCACGACGGTGGCCTCGGTGGGACCGTAGGTGTTCCACACCTCGCGGCCGTCGGCGGCGAGCCGCGCGGCGAGCTCCGGCGGGCACGCCTCGCCGCCCAGGATCACCAGGCGGACGTCGGTGAGCATGGAGTCCGGCCACATCGAGGCCAGCGTCGGCACCGTGGAGATCACAGTGATCCGCCGCTCGCGCAGCCACGGCCCCAGGTCGAGTCCGGACTTGACGATCGAGCGCGGCGCGGACACGAGGCACGCCCCGTGGGCCCAGGCCAGCCACATCTCCTCGCACGAGGCGTCGAAGGCCACGGACAGGCCGGCGAGCACGCGGTCGCCCGGGCCGAGGGGCGCGTCCCGCAGGAAGATCCGTGACTCGGCGTCCACGAACGCGGCGGCGCTGCGGTGCGTGACGGCCACGCCCTTGGGCAGGCCGGTGGTCCCGGAGGTGAAGATGATCCAGCAGTCGTCGTCGACGGTCGGCCGGCGGTGTCGTGCGGGATCGTCGGGGCGGTCGGGGTCGGTGACGAGCATGCCGTGGGCGGTGTACACGGCGGCGACCCGCGCCTGGCCGAAGACCAGCTCGGCCCGCTCGGCCGGGTCGTCCACGTCGACGGGGACGTAGGCCGCGCCGGCGGCCAGGGTGCTGAGGATCGCCAGGTACAGCTCGGCCGAGCCGGAGGGCATGTGGATGCCGACCCGGTCACCGGCGCCGACGCCCTGGTCCTGCATCCACGCGGCGGAGACCTGGATCTGCCGCCAGACCTCGCCGTAGGTGAGGACGCGCGTGCCGTCGTCGAGGCACGGGGCGTCCGGGTGCCGTTCGACCGCCGACCCCAACACGTCGAGGAGTGTCCGTGGGGTCGCAGCGTGCGAGCTGCGCAGATACTGCTCTGGGATGGTGGCCACGTGCGGATGGTATCGCTCTGAGGTGAACATCCCGCCGCGGTCACCTCCGGGCTGGTTAAGTGAGGCGCATGACTTCTGGGAGCCTTCAGGGCAGGACCGTCGTGATCGTGGGCGCGGGTCCGGGTTTCGGTCACACGCTGGCTCTGCGCGCCGCGGCGCAGGGCGCGTCGGTGGTGGTCGCGGCGCGGACGGCGTCGCGGGTGGAGGACATCGCGGACGCGGTCCGTCGGGATGACGACGTGCGCCGCGCCGGCGGCACGGCGATCGCCGCGCCCGTCGACGCCACCGATCCCGACTCGGTGCGTGCCCTGCGTGAGACCGTCGAGGGCCACGCCGACGCGGTCCACGGGCTCGTGTACAGCGCCTTCGCGGTGCCCAGCATGAAGCCGCTGGCCCGCACCGACCACGCTCAGATCTCCGCGGGGATCGACCTGTCCGTCCTGGGCGCCCTGCGTACGACGCAGGAGTTCACCCCGCTCCTCGAGGCCGGCGCCGCTGCCGATGACGCCACCCACGTCGCCGGCGCCACCCACGCCACCCACGCCACCGCCTCCCGCCCCGCCGCCGCCTCCCGCCCTGCCACGAGCTCGGTCGTCATGATGGCCTCGGCCGTCATCCACCACTCCCGCGAGCGCTACGCGGGCTACAAGGTCGCCAAGACCGCCCTGGTCGCTCTGGGGCATTCGCTCGCCACCGAGCTCGGGCCGCGCGGCATCCGCGTCAACACCGTCGCGCCGGGTTACATCTACGGCGACACCCTCAAGGCGTACTTCGAGAGCCTGGCCACCAAGTACGGCGGGACGGGCGAGGACGTCTACGCGCACACGGCGGAGAAGACGGACCTGCGTCGCCTGCCCGACGAGGCGGAGATCGTCGACCCGGTTCTGTTCCTGCTCTCCGACGCAGCCTCGGCAGTCACCGGGCAGACGCTCACCGTGGACTGCGGCGAGTTCCACACCTGACACGAGCAGCACCACCCCGAGGCGTGGGATCCGGGTCTTTCCCCGATGTGGTGCGAGGCGCGGTCGTGGAGAGTGGAGCTCACCGGGGAACACGTCCCCGATCGTCCGGGCAGGACGACGACGAGGAGATCGCCATGACTCACGAACCCGCCTCTCGGCCGAAGCGCCTGACCCGATCCGAGGACCGCTGGATCGGTGGCGTGTGCGGTGGCCTGGCCGACCACTTCGGTCTGGACCCGGCGTTGGTGCGCGTCCTGTTCGTGGCCTCGCTGCTGCTCCCGGGCCCGCAGCTGCTCATCTACGCGATCCTGTGGTTCGTCATGCCCGACGCCCGCGCCTGACCGGGGACGGGCCCTCCCCGTTGTCGGGACCGCTCTGGCAGGCTGAGCGCATGAGCATTGCAGAGACCTCAGCCGCCGCCCCGTCCGCCGCTGGTGAATACGCGTCCGTCCGCGTCGAGAAGGCCACCCGGCACCCGCACGTCGCCCAGGTGACGCTGATCGGCCCGGGCCGGAACAACGCGATGGGCCCGGACTTCTGGGCGGAGATGCCCCGGGTCATGGCCGAGCTCGACGCGGATCCCGACGTCCGCGCCGCGGTCATCGCCGCGCAGGGCCGCAACTTCACCTACGGCCTGGATCTGATGGCGATGATGCCGCAGTTCATGGAGTTCCTGCCGCAGGACAAGGCCCCGGACGCGTCCCGCAACGAGCGCGTCCTCGACTTCGTGGAGAACATGCGCCGGGCCGTCGACGCCGTCGCGTCCGCCAGGACGCCGACGGTGGCGGCGGTGCAGGGTCGCTGCATCGGCGGCGGGATCGACCTCATCTCGGCCTGTGACGTCCGCCATGGCTCCGCGGACTCGGCGTACTCGGTGCGCGAGGTCAAGGTCGGCATCGTCGCGGACATGGGCTCGCTGGCGCGGCTGCCCTACATCATCGGCTCGGCCCTGACCCGCGAGCTGGCGCTCACCGGCCGTGACATCGACGCCGAGACCGCCCTGCGGTACGGCCTCGTCACCCATGTCGCCGACGACGCCGCCGGAGTCCTCGATTCGGCACACGCCACGGCCGCCGAGATCGCCGACAACCCGCCGCTCGTGGTGCGCGGCACCCGCGAGGTGCTCAATCGCGCGATCGAGGGGCCGATCTACGAGTCCAACCGCTACGTGGCCACGTGGAACGCGGGTTTCCTGGCCTCCGCCGACATGATGGAGGCGATCAGCGCGACGCTGGAGAAGCGCGAGGCCGAATTCACCGGCCGCTGACCGGTCGAGGTCGGCCTCAGTACGCCGCGTCCGCCACCCAGCCACCAACGAGAAGACAGTTCCGCACATCGCCACTCGGGCGACACGGGCGGAACTGTCTTCTCGATGAGGTCGGGCCTCGTTCAGCCCCGGAAGGGCTCGGCCTTCTCCTCGGGGTGCTCGACGAAGTTCTCCAGGCCCTCGGCGACGAGCTTCTCGCCGTGCGCCTTGTCCCGCCACTCGCCCGGGGTGACGTGCTTGCCCGGCTCGAGGTCCTTGTAGTGGAGGAAGAAGTGCTCGATGGCCTTGAGCTCGAAGTCGGGGACGTCGTCGATGTCCTGGATGTGATCCCAGCGCGGGTCGAGGTCGGGCACGCACAGCAGTTTGTCGTCACCGCCGGCCTCGTCGGACATCGTGTAGACGCCCACGACACGGGACTTGATGATCACGCCCGGGAACACGGACTCGTCGAGCAGCACGAGGGCGTCGCAGGGGTCGCCGTCGTCGGCGAGGGTCTTGTCGATGTAGCCGTAGTCGGCCGGGTAGCCCATCGAGGTGAAGAGGAACCGGTCGAGGTAGATCTTGCCGGTCTCGTGGTGGATCTCGTACTTGTTCCGCGAACCCTTGGGGATCTCGATGGTCACTTCGACGGACACGGGCTACCTCACAAATCGTCATGCTCCGGAACCCGAGACGGCTCTCCCGGGCAATTCGGGGTGATTCTAGTAGGCGCCACCGGCGTCGGGGGTGGGCGCCGTCACGCGGGCCGCTAGCGTGGGGCGGCAGCAGGCGACATGGACAGGTGCGGTGGACGTGCGGGCGTCCGGGAAGTGGGTCGAGTGACCGAGCGGGGAGTGTGGCGCGGGCGCGGGCTCGTGTGGCGGGCGGGTGTCGTGCTCGTCGTCGTCGCCGTCGTCGTCGCCGGACTCGTGGCGGCGGCCCTGGTCACCGACGTCGACCAGCGCGGCGGACTCATCGGGGACACCTCCTCTGACGCCGCCTACGACGTGAATCCCGGCCTGCTGCCGGCCGACGGCTCGGCCCCGATGCCCGACCCGGCCGCGCTCAAGCGGATCCTGACCCCGCTCGCCCAGGACCCCGCGGTCGGCGACCTCACCGCCAGCGTCGTCGACGACGCCACCGGACAGGTGCTGTGGGAGGTCCGCCCGCGCGAGGCCAAGGTCCCGGCGTCCACCACCAAGCTGCTCACCGCGGTCGCCGCCATGCTCCAGCTGCCGCCGGACGCCAGGGTCGACACCACCCTGGCGCGGGGCGCCGAGCCGGACACCCTCGTCGTGGTCCCGGGTGGCGATCCGACCATGTCAGGCGGGGCGAAGCCGGGGCCGTTGTTCCCGGGCGCGGCGACCGTCGTCCAGGCCGCCGACGTGGTGCGCGCCGCCGGGATGACGCCCGCGCGGATCGTCGTGGCCCCCGGCCCGTACACCGGACCGCGGATGGGGCCGAACTGGGTGCCCGCGGAGATCGCGGCCGGCAACGTGGCGCCGGTGGACGCGTGGATGCTCGACGCCGGGCGCCTGGACCCGGCGGACGAGTACTCGCCCCGCTCGACCGAGCCCGCGCTGGCCGCCGGGCGCGCCCTGGCGCGCGAGCTGGGCGTGGACCCGGAGCGGGTCAAGGTCTCGGAGACCGCCGTGGAGACGGGCGGGGAGCTGGGCCGGGTGTCGTCGGCGCCGCTGACCGAGCGGGTGCGCTCGATGCTGGTGTACTCGGACAACGTCCTGGCCGAGACCATCTGCCGCGAGGTCGCGCTCGAGCGGGATCCCGACCGGCCGGCGGGCTTCGCCCAGGGCACCGCCGCGGTGGTCGACACCCTCGCCGAGCACGGCCTGGACATGACGGGCGTGCGCCTGGACGACTGCTCCGGGATGAGCTCCGGCAACCGCCTGTCCGCGGCCGCGCTCACCGACGTCCTGCGCACGGCGGCCGCCCCCGACGCGACCCGCGAGATGCGCGACCTGCTCGACACCCTGCCCGTGGCCGCGGGCTCGGGCACGCTCGCCGACCGCTTCACCGGCCCGGCGGAGGCGGGCGCCGGCTGGGTGCGGGCCAAGACCGGGACCCTCAGCGGCACCAGCGCGCTGGCGGGCACGGTGACCAGCGCGGACGGGCGGTCCATGAGCTTCGCCCTGCTGTCCTCCGGTACCGACCCCTCGGTCGCGCGCCCGGTCCTTGACCGCATCGCCGCCGAGCTGCGGACCTGTGGCTGCCGCTAGCGGGGCCTGGACCGGCGCCGCGTGGACGGTGCGCGCCGCCGTGCGGGCGTTCCGACGCGCCCACCCCGAGGTCGGTGACGAGGTGTGCGTGGCCCTGTCCGGGGGCGCCGACTCGCTGGCCCTGACCGCCGCGGCCGCCGCCGAGTTCGCCGACGTGACGGCGCTCGTGGTGGACCACGGCCTGCAGCCCGGGTCCGACGAGGTCGCCCGTCGCGCGGCCGCCGCGGCCCGCGGGCTCGGGACGGCGGCGGAGGTCCTCGTCGTCGTCGTCGACTCCGACGGTTCCGGCCCCGAGGCCGCCGCCCGCACCGCGCGGTACGCCGCGCTCGACGCCGCGCGCCGCGACCGACCCGTCCTGCTCGCCCACACCCTCGACGACCAGGCCGAGACCGTCCTGCTCGGCCTGGGGCGCGGCTCCGGCGCGCGGTCGTTGCGCGGAATGGCCGCGTGGGACGCGCCGTGGGGCCGCCCCCTGCTCGGCGTGCGCGCCGCCGACACCCGCGCCGCCTGCCGTGGCCTCGGCCTGACCTGGTGGGACGACCCGCACAACACCGACCCGACGTACACGCGCGTGCGGGTGCGCCGCGAGGTGCTGCCGCTGCTCGAGGACGTCCTGGGGGGTGGGGTCGCCGAGGGCCTGGCGCGCACCGCGGAACTGGCGAGGGTCGACGACGACGAGCTCGACCGCCTCGCCGGGGCCGTTCCCGTCGGCGACGACGGCGCACTGGACGTGAGCCGACTGGAGCGGTTGTCGACCGCCGTGCTCACCCGGGTCCTGCGCCGCTGGCTGCTGTCCCGGGGGGTCATCTCCCCGACGTACGCGCACCTGACGGCGGTGGCCGCGCTCGTCACGGACTGGCGCGGACAGGGCGGCGTCGCGGTCGGGGGCACCGGACCCGCAGGGACGCGCGGGGTGGGCCCGACGGCCAGGTTGGTCGCCCGGCGTCGGCATGGAAAAGTGGTCCTGGAGATCGACCGGGCGAGCGGAGCGGGGACGTAGATGACCACGGACAAGTACGCGGACGAGATCGAGTCCGTACTCCTCGATGAAGACGCGATCCGGGAGCGGATCGCCGAGATGGCCGCCACCGTCGGCGAGCGCTACGCGGATGTCGAGAAGGAGGTCGTGCTGATCGCCGTCCTCAAGGGCGCCGCGATCTTCGTCTCCGACTTCGCCCGCGCGCTGCCCATCCCGTCCGAGATGGAGTTCATGGCCGTCAGCTCGTACGGCTCGTCCACCAGCTCCTCGGGCGTCGTGCGGATCCTCAAGGACCTGGACCGCGACATCGCCGACCGCGATGTGATCATCGTCGAGGACATCATCGATTCCGGCCTCACCCTGTCGTGGCTGATGCGCAACCTCAAGACCCGCAACCCGCGCTCGCTGGAGATCGTCACCCTGCTGCGCAAGCCCGACGCGGTGAAGGCCGATCTCGACATCCTCGAGATCGGCTTCGACATCCCCAACGAGTTCGTGGTGGGCTACGGCCTGGACTTCGCCGAGCGGTACCGCGATCTGCCGTACATCGGCAAGCTGCACCCGCGCATGTACTCCTGACCTGCCCGGTCGTCCTGGGCTGACTCCCTTGCCCGCCCCGCTTGTCGGACCACTCGCCTATGTTCGCGGTGACAACCGAGGCGAGAGGGAAGAAGTGACACGAGTCGGGACCAGAGCGGTCGATCCGCGCGAGTTGTGCGAGACGCTGGGGCGAGCCCTCGCCGCCGAACCGGTGAAGGTCGAGGGCGAATGCCGGAACGCACGGGTCGACGCCCACTATGTCTCGTTCGATCTCTGTGGGAGAGATTCGGACTGTCCAGATGTGGTCCGCGTCTGGATCCCGGCCAACCAGATCTGGAGAATCCGGCAGGGGCTGGAGTCGAGGTGGAGTCACCCTCTGGAGGAGTGCCTCGCCGACGGCCGATGCGTCGTGGTGATAGGCACGGCCGAGGTGCGGAGGACCTCCATCCAGGTCAGCGCCACCGGCGTGTACATCAATGACTTCGACGCGGTCGGCAGCCTCCAGGCGCAGTTAAATCGTCTTCCGTCGACGCTCGAGGATCTCGGGATCCCCCCGGATCGACTCAGCCCCTCGGAAACGAGACAGAAGCTGACCCTCGACCGACCCCCGTCCCGTATCGCGGTGGTGACCGGTAAGAGCTCTCGGGCGTACGAGGACTTCTGCGCCGCATTCTGGAGCACCGCGAAGCGGAAGGGTGCGGAGAAGTTCCCCCGCCCCCAGTTGGTCCACGTCCCGTTCAGGCTAGAGGGGGCCGGTGTGGCGGACGAGTTGGTCCGGGTTCTGCGGGATGAGGTGCCCGAGAGCCGGGCCGACGCCGTGTGCATCGTCCGGGGTGGGGGGCCGTGGTCCGATCTCTGGCCGTTTCACTCACTCGAGGTGGTCAAGGCGGTACATGACATGCCGATGCCCGTCTTCACGGCCATCGGGCACGAGAGTGACCGGCTCGCGATCGACTGCGCGGCAAGAGGGTCGCGGGGCACTCCGAGCTCGCTCGGAGAAGGGCTCGGGTGGGCGTTTCGCGAGCTTTGCTCCCGCTCGGTCCCCAGGGTTACCGGGATCAAGAGCCCGGGGACCCGGGTGGCCGGGGAGCCGACCGAGCTCGAGGAGGTCAAGCGTAGGTTGGCACAGTCGAGAGCGCGGTGTCGAACCGTCGAAGCAGAACTGAGCCGGGCGCAGGCGACTCTCGAGGACGAGCGCGCGCGAGCGGATGCGGCTCAGAAGCACGCTTTCGAGCAGGGGCTCCGGTCCGGCGAACGGCTCGCGACCAATCGAGCAGTCGAGGTCGCCCTGATAGTGACGGTGCTGGTGACCTTTGCGATCGGCGGACTGGCCGTGGCCGTGGGCGAACTCGTCTTCGTGATCGTCGCCCTGGCCGGAGTGGTAGGAGCTGCTCGTCTGATCCTCGAGTGGGTCCGCACGGCGCCGGAACGCGGCGCGCGGTGGCAGCGAAAGATCAGAGAGCCAAAAGAGCCGACAGTGTTGTAGATCACACATACGCTCTGGACATGTATCCAGGAACCTTCGCCGCCACCACCCCGGACAAGCCCGCCGTGATCCGTCCCGCAACGGGTGAGCAGATCACGTACGCCGAGCTGGAGGCCCGCTCGGCCCAGCTCGCGCACGTCCTCGTCGATGACTGGGGGCTTCGCCCCGGCGAGACGATCGCCGTGGTCTCGGACAACACGCTCGAGATGCTCGAGATCTACTGGGCGGCCCTGCGGACCGGCCTGTACATCGCCGCGATCAACCATCACCTGACCCCGGACGAGTCGTCGTACATCATCGGCGACTGCGGTGCCCGCGCCCTGTTCGTCTCCGCGCCGGTCGCCGATCACGTCGACCTCACCCCGGAGGCCCACCCGGGCGTCGAGCACCGGGTCGTGTTCGGCGGCGCGCTCGAGGGGTTCGACGACTACCGATCGCTGCTCGAAGGCAAGTCGACCGAGCCTCCGGCGGATCAGCCGCGCGGTCACGACTTCCTCTACTCGTCGGGCACCACCGGCCGGCCCAAGGGCGTCCGCGTGGACCCGCCGGAGGGGCAGATCGACGAGGTGGCCGACCACTACACGCCGGTCTTCAGCTTCCTCTACGGCTTCGACGCCGACAGCGTCTACCTGTGCCCGGCGCCGCTGTACCACGCGGCCCCACTGCGCTTCTGCGGCGTGGTCAACTCCGTCGGCGGGACCGTGGTGCTCATGGACCGCTTCGGCGCGGAGGAGGCGCTGCGGCTCATCGAGGCATACAAGGTGACGCATTCGCAGTGGGTGCCGACGATGTTCGTGCGCATGCTCAAGCTGCCGGAGGAGACCCGAGCCAGGTACGACCTGTCGAGCCTGACCCACGCCATCCACGCCGCCGCGCCGTGCCCGCCCGAGGTCAAGCGCCGCATGATCGAGTGGTGGGGGCCGGTGATCCACGAGTACTACTCGGCGACCGAGGGCATGGGCATCACGTTCATCAACTCGCAGGAGGCACTCGAGCGCCCCGGATCGGTGGGACGGGACGGGCTCAAGGGCATCGCCCACATCTGCGATGACGAGGGCAACGAGCTGCCGGCCGGCGAGATCGGGACCATCTACTGGCAGAACGACGAGGGCGGCTTCGCCTATCACGGCGATCCGGAGAAGACGGCGTCCGTGCGCCACCCCGACCATCCCACGTGGGCGACCTTCGGCGACGTCGGATACCTCGACGAGGACCGCTTCCTGTACCTCACGGACCGCAAAGCGTTCACCATCATCTCCGGCGGGGTGAACATCTACCCGCAGGAGATCGAGAACGCGCTCGTCCTGCATCCGGCCGTCGAGGACGTCGCCGTGATCGGACTGCCGGACGAGGAGATGGGGGAGCGCGTCCACGCCGTGGTCGTGCCCGCCGCGGACCGCGCTGACGACCCGGGCCTCGCGCAGGAGATCCTCGACTCCCTGCGGGGGAAGATCTCCGATTTCAAGATCCCCCGCGGTCTCGACCTCGTCGACGAGCTGCCCCGCACGCCCACCGGGAAGCTGGTCAAGCGCCGGATCGTGCAGCAGTACGCCTGACGCGGACCCGGCGGCGACGGTGAAAGGCGGCGCCGGGGAGTGTGGCGGAGCTCTCGGACGGTGTGCGGGAACAGATCTGGCACCGTCGTGGTTCTACTGGGCGGATCGGGATGCGGCAGTGTCCCCCGGGCTCACTCACACAGCCCTCGCGGAGTTCCGTTCGACTGGAGCCGCGTTGCGCCCCTCGCCGAGAGGCGACCCCGCGTCCCGGTCCGCCCACTTCGCAGGCAGACGAGAGAAGCCGCCGACCTCGCGGTCGGCGGCTTCTCCGATGTCGGATCTCGCTCTCGTTCCTGCTTCCCCCCAGGCCGAGCCGGTCAGGCGACACTCGCCGTGAGGTCGGCGGAGGTCATGATGCCGAGGAAGTCGAGGAGTCCGAGGAAAAAGGACGGCAGGTTGGTCGCGGCATCTGCCACGGTCGATCCCGAGTTGAGTCCGAAAGCAGCTGAACCTTCTGCGAATACTCCGAGGCTGCCCATGGTGGTGCCCCTTTCTGTGAGGGTGGGGGGCTGGCAGCCGGACGCCGCGTCCGGCCTGACGAAACCGATTGTGAGATAACTCACACACATCCCCCGCTGAAGATGATGCGCTTCTTATCTCGTCCAGTCAAGCCTCGGTCCTGCTCGTCAGTCGGCGACGCTGGCCACCAGGTCGACGGCGATGCCGTCGAGCAACGCGGCGAGGAAGGACAGCGCCAGCGACGGCAGGCTCGTCCCCATGTCGGCGAGAGTGGAGCCCGAGTCGAGTGCGAACTCGGCGGATCCGGCGGCGAGCGTGGCGAGACTTCCCATTGTTCGTCCTTTGCTGTCGACGGCTCCCCGTCAGGGGGCGGCCGGTCTGTGGTGGGCGGCGCCGGCGTGACCCGGCCGGTGGCGACGGGCGAGCGGCGTCGCCTCCGTAGCCGGTCTCATCATCGCCGGATGTCGCCGACCGGGCCGGTGCTTTGACGGTTTTTCCTTATTGTGGGAGCGTGCGTGGGCTGAGAGGGTGACGGGCGTGGACGTGGTGACGAGCTTCGAGCGCGAGCGACCCCGTCTCGTCCGGATCGCCGGGCGCCTCCTGGGGGATCATGCGGAGGCCGAGGACATCGTCCAGCAGGCCTGGCTGCGCCTCGCGCGCGCGGACAAGGCGGGCATCGACTCGCTGCCCGCCTGGCTCACGACCGTCGTCACGCGATTGTGCCTCGACCGGCTCAAGGCGGCGGTGCCGCGACCGCTCGAGCCCGGCGACCCGGAGCGCCCCGACGGCGCGTCCATCGACCGCGCCTCCGTCGAGCCGGGCCCCTCCGAGGAGGCGGTGCTCGCGGACTCGATGGGTGCGGCGCTGCACGTCGTCCTCGACCGCCTGACTCCGTCGGAGCGGGTGGCCTTCGTCCTGCACGACCTGTTCTCGGTCGACTTCGCCACTGTCGCCGACATCCTCGACTGCCTCCCGGCCACGGCGCGCAAACTGGCGTCGAGGGCCCGCGCGAAGATCACCCGGGCGGGCGACACCGGCGAGCAGGCGGACTGGCTCGTCGTCGACGCCTTTCTCGCCGCGGCCAGGCACGGCGAGTTCACCCGCCTCCTCGAACTCCTCGCGCCGGACATCGTCGTCACCGGCGACCCCGTCGCCGTGCGCGTGGGCACCCCGTCGCGCATCGACGGCGGCGACGCCGTGGCGGAGTTCTTCAACGGCGCGGCCGCCGCGGCGCTGCCCGTCTTCGTCCACGACCGACCGGGCGCGGCGTGGTTCGACCGCGGCGAGGCCCGGGTGGCGTTCGACTTCCTGGTCACCGACGGCCTGGTCCGCCGGATCGACTTCCGCGCGGACCCCGACGTGCTCGCCGGATTGCGGCGGCGCCGGGGCGGCGACCAGTGCTCGCCGGATTGCGGCGGCGCCGGGGCGGCGACCAGCGGTGAGCGCGCGGCGGCGAGACGGGTGAGCGCCGCGGTCACATCCGGGACGCGCCGCTCGTCAACGAGGTGAGGCGGTGCGATCCGCGACCGCCACGACCCGAGAGGACGGACTCCACATGAAGGCCATGACCTGCAAGGACCTGGGCGGGCCCTGCGATCTGGCGCACCGCGGCGAGACGGCGGACGACGTGATCAACGCACAGGACGCACACCTCAAGGAGCGCGTCCGGGCCGGCGACGAGGCGCACGTGCCGGCGCGGGAGGACATGAAGGGCAGGTGGCGCCGGCCCCGGCAGTCGCTGGGGTGGTACCGCGACGTCAAGAAGCGCTTCGCCGACCTGCCGGAGGACTGAGCGTCAGGAGGCGGGGCATCAGGAGGCGCCGGCCTCGCCCGGAGTCCGTACGCCGACTCCCGCCCGCTCGATGACGGCCGCGAGCGCGAGCAGCGTCGTCTCGGAGCCCGGCCGCCCCACGAGCTGGACCGACGTCGGCAGGGCCCGTCCCGCCGGGGTGGTGGTGCTGCCACACGGCACCGAGAGCGCGGGCCAGTTCAGGACGTTCGCCAGCGGCGTGAAAGGCGAGAACCGCATGGACGCCCACAGGGAACGTCCCCAGGATCGACGGTGCCAGTCGGTCGCCTCGGGCGGGACGTCGGCCAGCGCCGGGGTCAGCCACACGTCGACCCCGGCGCTGTCCATGGCGCGCTCGACGTCCGCGCGGAGCGCCCGGACGCCGCGGTTCCAGCGGGTGTCCCCGTCGCCGGCGCCGCCGCGTCGGAACACGGTGCGGCCGAGCAGGGCGTGGTGGCGGGTGCGACGCTCCATCGCCGAGAGGGGGAGGTTCTCCTCCTCGGCGGCGCGCGCCACGGCGGAGGTCCACCGCGCCAGGTAGAGGACCGGGTCGCGCGGGGACGGCAGGGAGGTGTCGACGACGACGAGGTCCTCGGCGCGCAGCAGTGAGGCGGCCTCCCGCGCCGCGCGAACCCAGGGTGCGTGAACGCGTACGAGATCACGGCCCAGCCGTATCGGGCTGGCGACGGACAGCCCGACGCGGGTCCCGCCGGGTACGGGTCCGGTGCGGGCCAGCTCCGGGCGGCCCGCCATGACCGACAGGGCGAGCGCGACGTCGCCGACCGTCCGGGCCAGCGGACCGGATTCGGCCAGGCCGCCCCAGTTGTCCCCGGACAGGCGTGTGGGTACGACCCCGGGCCCGGGCTTGATGGTGACGATCCCGCAGGCCGCGGCGGGGATGCGCAGCGAGCCCATCCCGTCGTCACCCACCGCGAGCGGCACCATGCCGGAGGCGACGGCCGCGGCCGAGCCGCCCGAGGATCCCCCGGCGGACAGCGACGTGTCCCGGGGGTTGCGGGTGATGCCGTGGGCGTCGGAATCGGTCATCCCCCATGTGCACAGCTGCGGGGCGGCGGTGACGCCCACCGGGACGGCCCCGGCCGCCAGGAGGGGTGCCACCACGGGGTTGTCGAGGGTGACCGTGCTCTTGATCGCCAGCGGGACCCCCGCCAGCGGCAGTCGTGCGCGGGCCTCCCGTGTCCTGGCGTCGACGGCGGCGCCGGCCGCCCGACCGTCCGCCCGCAGCAGGGTGGTGAAGGCGCGGAGTGACGGGTTCAGATCGTCCACGCGGTCGAAGGCGGCGTCGAGGGTCTCCAGCGCGCCGGTGGCGCCGGTGCGCACGGCCTCCGCGGTCGCGGTCGCGGACGAGGGATCGGTGGTCACGGCCCCGATCGTACGACGGCGGGGGTGTGCGCCCGTGGCGATCATCGGGGTGGGGTGTCGGTGCCGGCGGGTAGCCTGGGGCGATACCGACGACGTCGGGTGCACGACCGGGCCCTCCGACCGGCTGGGCCGTCCTTCCACACGAGGACCGAATGGAACGCAAGAGCAACACCGTCTTCCGCAACCTCGCGATCGCGGGCGTGATCATCCTGGCCATCGTCGGGTTCTCGTTCTTCGCGAACGACGACCGCGGTTTCGCCGAGGTCGACACCTCGGTGGCGTTGGCGCAGGTCGACGCCGGCAACGTCAGGGAAGCGCTGATCGAGGACCGGGAGCAGCAGCTGCGCCTCACGCTCGAGAACCCGATCACGCCCGAGGAGGGTGCGGAGGAGACGGACCAGCTCCTCGCCAAGTACCCGGAGCGGGCCGCGGATCAGATCTTCGACCGGGTGGCCGCGGCGGAGCCGGAGAAGTACGACACGGCGGTCACCCAGCAGGGCTTCCTGTCGCAGATGCTGTCGTTCCTGCTGCCCATGCTCATCCTGTTCGGGCTGCTGTTCTTCTTCATGTCCCGGATGCAGGGTGGCAAGGGCGGACTGTTCGGGGTGGGCAAGTCGCGCGCCGTCGAGTTCACCAAGGACATGCCCCAGACCACGTTCGCGGACGTCGCGGGCGAGGACGAGGCGGTCGAGGAACTCAACGAGATCAAAGACTTCCTGCAGAACCCCGCGCGGTACGAGCGCCTCGGCGCCAAGATCCCGCGCGGTGTCCTGCTGTACGGCCCGCCCGGCACCGGTAAGACCCTCCTCGCGCGCGCTGTCGCGGGCGAGGCCGGGGTGCCGTTCTACTCCATCTCCGGTTCGGACTTCGTCGAGATGTTCGTCGGCGTCGGCGCCTCGCGTGTGCGGGACCTGTTCGAGAAGGCCAAGCAGAACGCGCCCTGCATCGTGTTCGTCGACGAGATCGACGCCGTGGGCCGGCACCGCGGGTCGGGCACCGGCGGCGGTCACGACGAGCGCGAGCAGACCCTCAACCAGCTCCTCGTGGAGATGGACGGGTTCGACGACCGCTCGACCGTCATCCTCATCGCCGCCACCAACCGGCCCGACGTCCTGGACCCGGCGCTGCTGCGCCCGGGCCGGTTCGACCGTCAGGTCCCGGTGACCAATCCGGATCTCAAGGGCCGTGAGGCGATCCTCGCCGTCCACTCGGTCGGCAAGCCGCTGGCCGCGGACGTCGACATGACGTCCCTGGCCCGGCGCACCATCGGAATGTCGGGTGCGGACCTGGCCAACGTGCTCAACGAGGGCGCGCTGCTGGCGGCGCGTCTGGGCCGCGACGAGATCGACATCGAGATCCTCGAGGAGGCCACGGACCGCGTGGTGGGCGGCCCGCGCCGCAAGCACCGGGTGATCAGCGAGCACGAGAAGAAGGTCACCGCCTACCACGAGTCGGGACACGCCCTGGCCGCGTGGGCGATGGAGGACCTCGAGCCCGTCCACAAGGTCACCATCCTCGCCCGCGGCCGCACCGGCGGTCACGCTCTCGTGGTCCCCGAGGACGACAAGTCGTTGATGACGCGCGCAGACATGATCGCGAGGATCGTCATGGCGATGGGCGGTCGCGCCGCCGAGGAGTACGTCTTCGGCGAGCCCACGTCGGGAGCCAGTTCGGACATCGAGCAGGCCACCCGCATCGCCCGCACGATGGTCGCCGAGTACGGCATGAGCGCCAAGCTCGGCGCCGTGAAGTACGGCGGCGAGGGCGGGGACCCGTTCCTCGGCCGCGGCGGCTCCGCGGCGGGGGAGTACTCGCCCGAGGTCGCCAAGATCATCGACGACGAGGTCCGCCGGATCATCGACGCCGCCCACACCGAGGCGTGGCAGGTGCTCGAGTCCAACCGCGACATCCTCGACGCGGTCGCGGGCGAGCTGCTCGAGAAGGAGACCCTGCGCCAGGACGATCTCGAGAGGCTCTTCGCCGACGTGGTCAAGCGCCCGCGGATCACCGAGTTCGACGACTTCGGTGGCCGCATCCCGTCGACGCGGCCGCCCATCAAGACCCCGGGAGAGCTGGCCAAGGAGCGCGGCGAGCCGTGGCCCCCGCCGGTGACCGACCCGTTCGCGATGCCGGTCCCGCCGACCGGTCGCGATGCGGGTGACCCCGCGTCGGACGGCGACTCTCGGGCCCACGACCGGCCGGGCGACGAGCGCAACGGTGTCGGCGCCTCCGCCGGTGTGCCCCGCGGCCCGGCAGGTTCCGCCGACCGCGGTCAGGGCCCGTCCGGCATCCCCGCCTACGGGACGCCGCCGCCCCCGGGCTGGTCGGCGCCGGGCTGGCCCCCGCGCCAGCCCTCCCACCACGGTGACCGCGGGCCGAGCGGGGCGGAGACCACGCGTCTGCCCGCCGCGCCCGTGAACGGTCGACCCACCGACGGATGGGGCGGCCCCGAGGGCGGCGACCGTCGCGAACAGCCCGCCGAGCCGTCGAACCGCGCCTGGTCCCGGGCGGGAGACGGGGAGACGGACGTCGCCCCCGGCTCCGACGTCCCGGGCGGTGGTTCACACCGCCGCGAGGACAAGGACCCCGACTGGCAACCGCCGTGGGAACGTGAGGACTGACCGCCGCGGCCGCTTCGTGCGAGAAGAGGATTGATGACGACCCCTGACCACCTACCCCCCGCCGACGCGCGCTCGATGCCCACGGGGGAGGTCTTCGACGCCGCCCGCGCGGAGGCCGCTGTCCGTGAGCTGCTGATCGCCGTCGGCGAGGACCCGGACCGCGAGGGCCTGCAGGACACGCCCGCCCGGGTGGCGAGGGCCTACCGCGAGGTGTTCGCCGGCCTGTACACGGACCCCTCCGAGGTGCTGTCCCGCACCTTCGACGAGGACCACCGCGAGCTCGTGTTGGTGCGTGACATCCCCATCTACTCGACGTGCGAGCACCATCTCGTCCCGTTTCACGGGGTCGCCCACATCGGCTACATCCCCGGGCAGTCGGGCGCGGTGACGGGTCTGAGCAAGCTCGCCCGCCTCGTGGACCTCTACGCCAAGCGCCCCCAGGTCCAAGAGCGCCTCACCAGCCAGGTCGCCGACGCGTTGGTCGACAAGCTCGACCCCTCCGGCGTGCTCGTGGTGATCGAGTGTGAGCACCTGTGCATGTCCATGCGCGGGATCCGCAAGGCGGGCGCGGTCACCACGACGTCGGCCGTCCGCGGGATCATGCGGTCCAACGCCTCCACGAGGGCGGAGGCGCTCGGCCTCCTGCGCGGGACGTGAGCACGCCAGGTCGGCTGCCCCGCCCGGCGCACTGCGCGGTGATGGGGGTCCTCAACGTCACGGCGGACTCCTTCTCCGACGGTGGGCGGCATCTCGCGTTCGACGACGCGGTCTCGCACGCCCGGCGGATGGTCTCCGAGGGCGCGGACCTCGTCGACATCGGCGGCGAGTCCACCCGGCCCGGTGCGCTGCGGGTCGAGGAGTCCGACGAGGAACAGCGCGTCGTGCCGCTCGTCCGCGAGGTCGCCGGCTTCGCGCCGGTCTCGGTGGACACCATGCGTTCCCGGGTCGCCGCCCGAGCGATGGAGGAGGGCGCGGCGATCATCAACGACGTCTCCGGCGGGCTCGCCGATCCCGACATGCTCCGGGTGGTCGCCGAGAACCGGAGATCGATCATCCTCATGCACTGGGTCTCCCCGGACGAGTACCGGGCCGGGGCCGGTGGCCGCGCCGACTACGGCGATGACGTCGCCGGCGCGGTGCGCGACCACCTGGCCCGCCGGGCCGACGCCGCCCTGGCGGCGGGGATCGACGCCGCGGACGTCGTCCTCGACCCCGGGCTGGGCTTCGCCAAGAACGGGGAGGACAACTGGGCTCTGCTGCACGGGCTCGACCGGCTCGTCGATCTCGGGTTCCCGGTCCTCGTGGCCGCCTCCCGCAAACGCTTCCTCGGCTCTCTCCTGTCGGAGCCCGACGGGCGGCCCCGCGCGGTGACCGGCCGGGACCCGGCGACGGCGGCGATCACCGCGCTCTCGGCCGCCGCCGGTGCGTGGGCGGTGCGCGTCCACGACGTCGCCCCCAGCGCGGACGCTGTGCGGGTCGCCGCCGCGTGGGCGGCCGGACGCGCGGGGGCTCACTGATGACCGACCGCATCGAACTCCGCGGACTGCGGGTGCGGGGCACGCACGGGGTCTTCGACCACGAGAAGCGGGACGGCCAGGATTTCCTCGTGGATCTGGTCCTGTGGACCGACTTCACCGCCGCGACCGCCTCCGACGACCTGGCCGACACGGTCGACTACGGCGCACTCGCGCTGTTCGCGCGCGATGTCGTCGCCGGGCCGTCCTGCGACCTCATCGAGACGGTGGCCTCGCGGATCGCCGACGGCGTCATGGAGATGGCACCCGACGCCCACGCGGTGGAGGTGACGCTGCACAAGCCGCAGGCCCCCATCCCGGCCGAGTTCGCCGACGTCGCCGTCGTGGCACGGCGCTCCCGCGGCGGCGGGAGCCACCACGAGCGGGGCGAGCGGTGAGCTGCCGGGCGGTGCTGTCGATCGGCGGGAACCAGGGCGACGCCCTCGAGCTCCTGCGGGGCGTCGTGGACGCCGCGGCCGCCGACGGGATCCTGCGCGCGGCGTCCTCGGTCTACGCCACCCCGCCGTGGGGCGGCGTCGAGCAGGACGACTTCCTCAACGCCGCTCTCCTCGTGGAGCACCCCGGCACTCCGGCCGACGTCCTCGAGTGGGGCTTCGCCCGCGAGCGCGCGGCCGGCCGCACCCGCGAGGTGCGGTGGGGGCCGAGGACCCTGGACGTGGACGTGGTGACCGCCGACGTCGACGGCGAGACCGTGGTCTCCGACGATCCGATCCTCACCCTTCCCCATTCGCGTGCGGCCGAGCGCGCCTTCGTGCTCGTGCCGTGGCTGGAGATCGATCCCGACGCCCGCCTGGCCGGCGTGCCCGTCACCGACCACCTCGCGGCGCTCGACCCGGCGGATGTCTCCGCGGTACGGCGGCTTCCCGGGACCCTCGCCCCTCGGGGCCGGGTGGCGCCGTCATGACGCGGGTGGCCAAGTCGACCCTCGCGTTGGTGGCGCTCGTCGCGGCGGTGGCCGCCTACGTCCTCGTCGACGCGTTCCTGGGATCCATGCCGCCGATCGGCTTCGGCTGGGTGACGCTGCTGGTGGTCGCGGCGGTCGACGTCCTGTTGGCCATCCGCATCCGTGCGGCGATCTCGGACGGCGGCGTCGGGCAGGACCGTAGTCAGATGCACCCGCTCACCATCGCCCGGTGCGCGGCGCTGGGGCAGGCCTCGGCGGTGCTCGGGGCGGCCACCGGTGGGTTCGGGGCGGGGCTGGCCCTGTTCTTCCTCCCACGCCTGGGCGAGCTGGCGGCCGCGGCGGCGGAGCTCCCCTCGTCCCTCGCCGTCCTGGTGTCCGGGGCGGCCCTGGTGGGGGCCGGGCTGTTCCTGGAGTCGGCGTGTGAGACCCCGCCCGACGACGACGAGAACGGCGGGCTGGGCGAACCCGCCTGAGCCGGCCGTGCGGGAACGGCGGGTGAGATCCCGCCTGGAGACCCGACTTTCGTCGGCCCCGTTGGAGCGGACACGCGCTGGTTACCTGTGTGACCCGTGATTCTCTGAGTATCATGCGGGTCATGAGTTCCGACGGCGCGATGGACAAGCCCCGGTCAGCTCGCCCCGCGCGCGGCGACGATCGCGGACTGGCGAGCATCGCTCTGGGAGTGCTGCTGGTCCTGGCGCTCATCGCCACCGTCGTCATGGTCTTCTCGGACAACCCGGTGTGGATGCGGATCGGGACGCTGTCCGCCCTGTGGGCGGCGTTCATCGGGGCGTTCCTCGTGGCGCGCTACCGCAGGCAGGCCGCGGCGGAGGCCGCCCGGGTCCGGGACCTGCACACCGTCTACGAGCTGCAGCTCGAGCGTGAGATCTCGGCCCGCCGGGAGCACGAACTGGTGGTGGAGAAGGAGCTGCGCGCCAGCGTCCGCGCCGAGACCGAGGACTCGGTGCTCGCGCTGCGTCAGGAGATCGCCGCGCTGCGTGAGCAGTTGTCGGCGCTGGGGGTCAGCCTCCCCGAGGACCGCTTCGCCGTGGGCGGCCCCGGCCCGGCCGGACAGCTCGGCGCAGGCTCGTCCCTGCCGTCCGTCCCGTCGGAGCGGGTGGCGCCCCGCCGTCGTACCCCCGGGATGACGCCGCCGCGCGTCGGCGCAAGGACCTCCGCTGACACGGAATCGTCCGGGGAGAAGACGACCTCCGACCGGCCCGGCCAGTCCGCGCCGTTCACGCGGTCGACGCAGCCGGGGAGTCCTTCGTCGCCGACCGAGCCGTCCCCGACCGAGCCGTCGGTGGCCGGGGTCGGGCCGGATGCCACGCCGAGCACCGAGCGCACCGAGCGGCTCGCCCCGGTCGCCGGACGTGGGGCCGCCGCGGACGCGCCGACCGGTGAGCCGCGTCGCCCCGCCGTGCGCCCGGTGGCCGGGCAGCCGTCCCGTGACCCGAGCTCGAGCGGCCCGGCGGCCGCGCCGAAGACCGGGTCGAAGCCTGCTCCGCAGACCGGGTCGAAGCCTGCTCCGCAGACCGAGCCGAAGCGCGAGCCCGCTCCGAAGGCCGAATCGACGTCCGAGCCGCGGCGTTCGTCGGAGCCCGCGCCGGCGTCGGCTCCCGAGCCCGCGTCCCAGCCCGCCTCCGAGTCGGCGCCGGCGAGCCGCCACGGCGAGGGTCGCGGGCTGTCGGTGGCCGAGCTCATGGCACGCCTGGGGGAGGGCGAGGCGCCCAAGCCGAGCCGTCGCCGACGCCGCGCGGAGGACTGACGCGCGAGCCGCTCCTCCGGTTCTGTGAAGTGCGCCACTCCATACTGATTCGGCCCGCCCACAGGACTACTCTCGCCTGCGAGATGTCCGGGACCCGCCGACAATGAGCGGGCCTGGAACGGATCGAGCACTGGAGCACCCCTGAGATGTCCGACCACGGCGTCACCGGAACACCCCCTGCCCGCCTGTCCATAGGCCTCGTGTCCGCCGGCCGGGTGGGTACCGCCGTCGGAGCCGCCCTCGAGCGCCGTGGCCATGTTGTGTCCGCGCTGGTCGCCCGCTCCGAACGGTCGCGCGACCTCGCCGCGCGCCGACTCCCCGAAGCCCGCATCGCCGACCCCGCCGCGGTCGCGGCGGCCGGCGAACTCCTCATCCTCGCCGTGCCGGACGCCGCACTCCCGGGCGTCGTGTCCGAACTCGCCGAGGCGGACGCGTTCAGGCCCGGCCACATCGTCGTCCACGTCGCGGGCGCGGTCGGCGCGGAGGTCCTGCGCCCGGCCGCCGACGCCGGCGCCGTGGTCGTGGCGGCCCACCCGGCCATGACCTTCACCGGCGGATCGGCCGACGTCGACCGCATGGAAGGCTGTTCGTGGGCCCTGACCGCGCCGGACGAGGTCGGCCTCGTGGTGGGCCAGATGCTGGTCATGGAGACCGGCGGTCTGCCCGTCACGGTCGCCGAATCCCACCGCGCCCTGTACCACGCGGCCCTCGCCCACGGGGCGAACCACCTGGTCACTCTCGTCAACGACGCGGCCGAGGCGCTCGCGGCCTCGTTCTCCGTCCTGCCCGGCGGGGCCGTCGAGGGTGATCCCGACGGCATGCTCGGTGCGGACGCCGAGGCGCTCGCCCGCCGGACGCTCGAGCCGCTGCTGCGGGCGGCCCTCGACAACGTCCTGGCGTCAGGCGACTCCGCGCTGACGGGGCCCGTGATGCGCGGCGACGCCGTCACCGTCTCCCGCCACCTCGACGCCCTCGAGGACGTCGACGGCGGTATCGCCACCGGGTACCGGGCGCTCGCCCTGCGCACCGCCGACCGCGTGGGCGCCGGCCCCGACGTGACCGACCTGTTGGCCCCCGACCTCACGGAGCAGCTTCGATGACCTCCACGACGTACCCGGTGCGCACCGCGGTGCCCGGCCGTCCCGCCACCGGCTACAACCGCGGTGAGCTGACCGTCCACCACGACCCGGCCACCCTGAGCACCGTCACCGAGTCCCTCCGCAAGGTCGGCAGGCAGGTCACGTTCGTGCCCACCATGGGTGCGCTCCACGAGGGCCACCTCGCGCTGGTCGAGACCGCCCGCCGGACCCCCGGCTCGGTCGTGGTCGTGTCGATCTTCGTCAACCCGCTGCAGTTCGGCCCCGGCGAGGACCTCGACGCCTACCCGCGGACGCTGGACGAGGATGTGGCCCGCCTCGCCGATGCCGGCGTCGAGCTGGTCTTCGCGCCCAGCGCCGCCGCCATGTACCCCGAGGGCCCGCGGACGACACTGCAGCCGGGACCGACGGGTGAGATCCTCGACGGCGCGGCCCGCCCCGGCCACTTCGCCGGGATGCTTACCGTGGTGAACAAGCTGTTCAACATCGTCCGACCGCACCAGGCGTTCTTCGGCGAGAAGGACTACCAGCAACTCGTGCTCATCCGCCAGATGGTCGCGGACCTCGACATGGACGTCCGCATCGTCGGAGTACCCACCGTCCGCGAGTCCGACGGCCTGGCCATGAGCTCCCGCAACCGCTACCTCTCCGCCGACGAGCGGGAACTCGCCACCGTTCTCAACGCCGCCCTGGTCGCCGGGACGTTCGCGGCGAAGGGCGGACGGGAGGCCGTCGTCGACGCCGCCCGCGCGGTCCTGAGCGAACGCCCCCAGATCTCCGTGGACTACCTCGAGCTGCGGGGAGCCGACCTCGGCGAACCGCCGGAGGAGGGCCCCGGCCGACTTCTCGTCGCGGCCCGTATCGGGACCACCAGACTCATCGACAACGTCGGCGTGGCCATCGGCACCGGCTTCCTCGCCGCCGCCGAGGCCACCGTCGCCGCCCAGCAGGCCGAGATGGCCGAAGACCTGAAGGAAGGCCTGTAGATGCAGCGCACCATGCTCCACTCCAAGATCCACCGTGCCACCGTCACCCAGGCCGACCTGCACTACGTCGGCTCCTGCACCATCGACGCCGACCTCATGGACGCCGCCGACCTGCTCGAGGGCCAGCAGATTGACATCGTCGACATCGACAACGGCAGCCGCCTGACCACCTACGCCATCACCGGTGAGCGCGGCTCGGGGGTCATCAGCATCAACGGCGCCGCCGCGCATCTCGTCCACCCCGGCGACCTGGTCATCATCATCGCCTACGCCCAGATGGACGACGCCGAGGCCCGCGCCTACAAGCCCCGCGTCGTGTTCGTCGACGGCGAGAACCGCATGCTCACCGAGGGCACCGACCCGGCGGACGTCCCCGAGGGGTCGGGCCTGAAGAACCCGCGCGTGCCCGAGCCGGCCGCTGTCTGACCCGGCACGGACAGGACATGCTGCTCACCGTCGACGTCGGTAACACCCACATCCGACTCGGCGTCTTCCAACCAGGCGGCGGCCGGCTCGAGCGCACCTGGAGCATGCGCACCTCCCCGGCGGTGACGTCCGACGAGCTCGCCCTGACGATCCGCGGACTGCTGGGGGGCTGCGCCCGGCAGCTCACCGGCATCGCCGCGATGTCGGTGGTCCCGTCGGTCACGGGCGAACTCCGGAGGATGGCCGCCGACTACTGGCCGCAGCTGCCGGCCGTCGTCGTCGCGCCCGGGGTGAAGACCGGGGTGCCGCTCAAGGTCGACAACCCGCGGGAGGTGGGCTCGGACCGCGTGGTCAACGCGCTGGCCGCCCACCACCTGTTCGACGGGCCCGTCGTCGTCGTCGACGTCGACACGGCGACCACCGTCGACGCGGTCTCCGCGCACGGCGAGCTGCTCGGCGGGGCGATCGCGCCGGGCATCGACATCTCCGTCGACGCCCTCGCCGACCGCACGGCCCTTCTGCGCAAGATCGAGGTCGTGCGGCCGCGGGGCGCGCTGGGTAAGAACACCGTCGCCGCACTGCAGGCGGGCATCGTGATCGGGTTCGCCGGCCAGATCGACGCCCTCGTCGACCGTCTTCGTACCGACGTCGACGAGCTGGCCGACGCGTCGGTCGTGCTCACCGGGCTGCGCGCGGACGTCGTCGCGGAGGAGTCGCGGACCATCACCGACGTCGAGCCCGAGTTGGCGCTCGAGGGGCTGCGGCTTGTGTTCGACCGCAACTGCTGACCGCCCGGTCGCGCGAACCCGGCCGCGGCCCCGTCAGGCCGCGGAGCGGTAGCTGGTTATGGACACCGAGCCCCACGCGTAGCCCTTACTGAAAGCGTCGAGAGTCTCGCCGGTCCCGGCCGCCATCCCGGCCGTGTACAGCAGGGGCAGGAAGTGGTCGGCTGTCGGCACGGACGCCTGCGCGTCCGGATGCTCCAGTAACGCCAGGGCGTCCTCGGGCCGCGAGGTCAGCAGCTCCTGGGCGTGGTCGTCGAAGCGGTGCGCCCAGTCGGTGCCGGCGTTGCCGCGGGACGGATCGACAGCGCCGAGGTTGTGCACCACGTTGCCGCTGGCCAGGACCAGGACGCCCGAGTCGCGGAGCGCGGCGAGCTTGGTGCCCAGGTTGAAGTGGTAGCTCGGGGGCTTGGTGGCGTCGACCGACAGCTGGGCGACCGGGACGTCGGCATCGGGGAAGACGTGCGCGAGCACTGACCACGTCCCGTGGTCGAGGCCCCACGAGTCCAGGTCGGCGCCCACCCAGGTCGGCTTGGCGACCTCGGCCACCTCGGTCGCGAGCTCGGGCGCGCCCGTGGCGGGGTACTCGAACTCGTTGAGCTCGCGGGGGAAGCCGAAGGAGTCGTGGATGGTGCGCGGTGACTTCATCGCGGTGACGGCCGTGGCGTTGATGTACCAGTGCGCCGAGACGGCCAGCACCGCCCGGGGGCGCTCGGGGAGCGAGTCGCCGAGCGCGGCCCAGTGGCGGGTCCACTCGTTGACCTCGAGGGCGTTGAGGGGGACGCCGTGGCCGATGAAGACGGCGGGCTGGCGGGCGGGTGAGGGGGTCATCGCTACTCCTTCGATCTCTGTACATGATGCATCAACTACCTCTGTCGGCGCCAGTGGCCCCTCGTCCGTGCCTCCGCCCTTGCGGTAGATAGACCGGTCTGTCTAATATTGCCGACATGAACGCGCGACGAATGCCCCCGGCCGGTCCGGCGCCATCCGTGCGGGTTCAGCACTGGTGTTCCCGGCCGGCAGCCCCTCAGCCAGTCCACGCCGACACCCCTCCCGGGAGCACCAGATGACTTCACCCGCCCGCGCCGCCACCGCCACCCGTTCCGCCGCCACCGGCGACACGGTCCTCACCGCCGTCGAGTACCCTGCCGCCGTGCGGGCGGGCGCGCTGGTCGTGGACATCCGCTCCCGCGCGCAGCGCGAGCGCCAGGGCGTCCTCGCCGGCGCGATCGCCGTCGAGGCCCGGCCCGCCGTGGACCTGATCGACCCCCGCTCGGCGGCGCCCCTCGCGGCCGTCGGTGAGGGTCGCGAGGTGGTCCTCGTCAGCGACGACGGCCTGGACGCGGAACTGTTCGCCCTCGAGCTCCACTCGCGCGGTGTTCGCGGGGTCCGTGCGGTGGACGGCGGCCACGACGCGCTGCGCGCCGCCCGGGCGCTCGCCCTGCTCTCGGACGCCGAACACCTGCTGCGCGAGCGCTCCGCCATCTCCGCGCACTGACCGGCGGCGCCCGAGGGCGCGCGCCGGTACGGTCGCAGCATGACGGACATCTCCGCCGACCTTCTCACCGAGATCCTGGACGAGGTCCGCGACGACACCTCCGGTGAGTTGGTGCCGCACCTCGGCGACTACGAGCACCCCAGCCCTGACGCCCTCGCACTGGCGGTCTGCGACATGGGCGGCCGGATCATCTCGGCCGGTGACGACGAGTTCCTGTTCGACCTGCAGTCCGCCTCCAAACCGTTCGTCTACGCGCTCGCGCTGGACCAGAAGGGCGTCGACGAGGTCGCCGCCCGGATCGGCGTGGAACCGTCGGGCGAGGCGTTCAACGAGATCTCGCTGGAGGCGGGCACGGGCCGCGCGCCCAACGCCCTGGTCAACGCCGGCGCGCTGGCGGCGCACGCGCTGGTGGGGGACGAGGACGACGACGAGGAGTCCCGTTTCGAACAGATCAGGGGGTTGTTCTCCCGCCTTGTGGGCCGGGAGGTCGAGGTGGACGAGGAGATTCTCGAGATCGAGTCCCGGAGCGCAAACCGTAACCAGGCGCTGGCGCATCTGCTGGCGGAGGCGGGCAGTCTGGTGCAAGACCCTCACGAGGTGGTCGCGGGCTACAGCCGTCAGTGCGCGATCCGGGTCGACACTCGCGAGCTGGCCCACATGGTCGCGGTGCTCGCGAACCGGGGACGGGCACTGGACGGCGACGAGCAGATCCTGGGGCACCGGGCGACGCGCTACGCCAACAGCGTGATGTTCACCTGCGGGATGTACGACGCGGCCGGCGACTGGGTCTACCAGGTGGGGCTGCCGGCCAAGAGTGGCGTCTCGGGCTGCCTGTTCGCCGTGGTACCCGGTCGGCTCGGGGTCGCGGCCTTCTCGCCGCGGCTGGACGAGCACGGCAACAGTGTGCGGGCGGCGGCCGCGATCGAGGAGCTCTCGGACCGACTGCACCTGCACGTGTTGGACGAGGTGGGTGGCTACGGGTTCGATCCCGCCGCGTAGGGACGACTATCCTCGTCAGTCGTGACCGACTCGACTCCCGCCGCGCCCGGGGCCGCCACCGGTGAGCCCGCCGACGACACCCCTGAGCAGCTGCGTATCCGCCGCGACAAGCGGCAGCGCCTCCTCGACTCCGGAGAGCAGGCGTACCCCGTCGAGGTCCCCCGCACCCACGGGCTCGCCGAGATCGCCTCGGACCCGCGCTTCGCCGCGTTGGAGCCGGGGGAGGAGACCGACGTCGTGGTGTCGGTGGCCGGCCGGGTGCTGTTCATCCGCAACACCGGGAAGCTGTGCTTCGTCCGGCTCCAGGACGGGGTCGACCCGTCGGCGGACCTGTCCACCACGGTGCCGGAGAGCGGATCCGGGCCGCTGACCCCGCAGCTGCAGGCCATGCTGTCGCTGGCCAACGTGGGTCAGGAGCGGCTCGACGCGTGGAAGCAGGACGTCGACCTCGGCGACCACGTCTCGGTGACGGGCCGTGTGGTGCGGTCCAAGCGCGGGGAGCTGTCGGTGATGGCCGACGAGTGGGTGCTGGCGTCCAAGGCGCTGCGCCCGCTTCCGGTCGCGCACAGGGAACTGAGCGAGGACACGCGCGTCCGCCAGCGCTACACCGACCTCATCATGCGCGACACGGCGCGCCGCAACGCGCTGACGCGGATCAAGGTCGTGCGCGCGCTGCGTGACGCGCTGGAGAAGCGCGGCTTTCTCGAGGTGGAGACGCCGATGCTGCAGACGCTGCACGGCGGCGCCGCGGCCCGGCCGTTCGTCACCCACTCCAACGCGCTGGACCTGGACCTGTACCTGCGCATCGCGCCCGAGCTGTACCTCAAGCGTTGCGTGGTGGGCGGGATCGAGCGCGTCTTCGAGATCAACCGCAACTTCCGCAACGAGGGCGTGGACTCCTCCCACAGCCCGGAGTTCGCGATGTTGGAGACGTATCAGGCGTACGGCGACTACGACACCTCGGCCACGATGATCCGCGAGGTCATCCAGGAGGTCGCGACCGCGGTGTTCGGCTCGACCACGGTCACGCTCGCCGACGGCACGGAGTACGACCTGGGCGGTCAGTGGCGCGAGATGCGCATGTACCCGTCCCTCAACGAGGCGCTGCGGGCGAAGCACCCGGACCTGGTCGGTGACGACGACGAGGACCTCGTCACCGTCGAGTCGACCGTCGACGAGCTCACGGAACTGGCCGGGAAGGTCGGGCTGGAGGTCCCCGGTGGCAAGGGGTGGCTACACGGCAAGCTCGTCGAGGAACTGTGGGAGCACCTGTGTGCTGACCAGCTCGAGGGGCCCGTGTTCGTCCGTGACTTCCCCGTCGAGACCTCCCCGCTGACGCGCGACCACCGCACCGACCGCGGGGTCACGGAGAAGTGGGACCTCTACGTCCGCGGGTTCGAGTTGGCCACCGGCTACTCCGAGCTGGTGGATCCGGTGATCCAGCGACAGCGCTTCGAGGACCAGGCCCGCCTGGCCGCGGCCGGCGACGACGAGGCGATGGTGCTCGACGAGGACTTCCTCGCCGCGATGGAGCAGGGCATGCCGCCGACGACCGGGCTCGGCATGGGGATCGACCGGCTGCTCATGGCCCTGACCGGGCTGGGCATCCGCGAGACGATCCTTTTCCCGATGGTCAAGCCGCTCCCGCGCGACTGATCGGCGCGGCGGCTGCTCATTCGTCTGCGTGCGTCCCGTGAGCCCCGTGGGCTTCGACGTCGGGGAAGACGTAGTCAGCCGCGCGTGCGGCCCACGCCGAGCCGGCGGCCACCAGGACGAACCCGAGCGCGGCGACCCACGGCCCGAACGTGACTGACGCGCCGGTCGGGAGGCCGGACAGGGTCGGTTCGTCGTTTCCGGTGGAGGACATGAGTGTCCACACGAAGGCGAGATGAGCGGCGAGCACCACCAACGAGACGACGGCGCCCGCGGCGGCGAAAGCCCCGAGCCGCGTCACGGCGGTGACCCCCACCAGGAACAACAGCACGACGAGGCCGAGGAAGAGCACCGGGGCGACACTGCGCACGTCGATGATCTCCGTGATGCCCAGTGCGGTGATCTGGTCACCGCCGTCCGTGTGCAACCACGGCAGGTAGAGGCTGACCAGTGCGAGGGCGAGGCCGGCGACGGCGATGAGGGCGCCGACGCGGTTCCTCACGTGCGGAACGACCTTCGTCCGGGACGGGGTCCGGGTGGGCAGCGGGGAGCGGTGTGGGGAGGGGGGCGTATACGCGGTCACTGTTATCACCCTTCCGGCGCGGATCGCGTGTGTGGTGCCCATCACATATTAACCGGGAAACCGCTGGAGAGCCACCTCGCGCGGGGTCAGCGGCGCCGGTTGGTGCGCCGCGTCGGCTCGGCCGTCATCGGGTCCTCCGGCCACGGGTGCCGCGGATAACGGCCGCGCATCTCGGCCCGGACCGCTGGGTAGGCCTCCCGCCAGAAGAACCCGAGGTCGCGCGTCACCGCGAGCGGCCGTCCGGCGGGCGAGAGCAGGTGGACCGTCACCGGGATGCGGCCGTCGCAGATGCGCGGCGAGGTGGTCCAGCCGAAGCACTCCTGCAGCTTCACCGCGAGCACCGGCGGGTCGTCGGTCCCGACGGCGGGGTAGTCGACGCGGTACGACGACGAGGAGGGCACCTCCAGGCGGTCGGGCACGAGCTCGTCGAGCCGACCGGCCTCGGGCCACGGCAGCAGGCGTCGCAGGGCCGGGCCGAGGTCCCGTCCCGCGAAGCGGGAGCCATGGGCGAGGGCGTCGATCTCCGGGGCGAGCCAGTCGTCCAGCCGGCCGGCGAGTCCCGCCGCGGACACGTCCGGCCACGGCGCGCCGAGCTCGCGGCGTACCAGCGCGAGGCGGCACCACAGGCGGACGGCGTCGTCGTCGGGATCCAGTGCGGCGAACCCGCGGGCCCGGATCGCCGCCGACACCGCCTCCCGGGCGGCCGCGGGGGAGGGCCGCACCGGAGTGGAGGAGAGTTCGATCGCCCCGAGCCGGCGGATGCGTCGACCCGTGACCGCACCCCGGTCGAAGACGGCCGTCTCGTCGTCGTCGAGGAGGTGCGAGGCCGCACGCTCAGCGCCCTCCCGGTCAATCGGGGCGGCGGCGCGGATCACCGCGCCGGCCTCGCCGGCCGCGCGCCCGGCCGCACGTCCCACCTCGGCGACGGCGAGCCAGTCGTGGCCCGCCAGCCCGGAACCCGGCGGCAACACCGCGCCGGTCCCGGAAGTGAAGGTGTACTGGTCGCCGCGTCGGCGCGCGATGCGGTCCGGGTGGGCGAGCGCCACGACCGTCCCGACGGCGTCGTCCGACTCCATCCCGGCCGGGTCCGCGCCGCCGGATCGTCCGCTGACCATCCGCTCCAGTCGCCGGGCCTCGCGCTCCCACGTCGCCGCGTCCGGCGCCCGCCCCGCGCGCAGCGCACGCAGATCCGCCGTCAGGTCGCCGCCGGGGGAACGGCGACCAGACGCGAGCAGCGCGACCACCTCGGCGGCCACCTCCGCACCGACGAGTCCCGCGCCGTCCAGCAGTGCGCGGGCGTGACGGGGATCGGCGGGCACCCGCGCGAGGTCGCGCCCGCGGTCCGTGGCGCGTCCGTCGGCGTCGAGCGCCCCGAGCCCGCGCAACACGCTCTCGGCGCGGGTGATCTCCCCGGCCGGCGGCTGATCGGGCAGCGCCAGGCCCTCCGCCCGGGGCGCGCCCCAGCAGGCCACGTCCAGCGCGAAGGTCGTCAGGTCCGACGTCGCGATCGCCGCCGTGCGGTGGGCGGCCAGTCCCGCGTACTCCTGCTCGGTCAGGCAGCGCACCGCGAGCCCGGGGCCGAGGCGGGCGGCGCGGCCCGCGCGCTGCACGCACGAGTCGCGCGACGCCGACACCGTCACCAGCCCCGTCATGTCCCGTGCGATGTCTCGCCGCGGCTCGCGGCTCAGGCACGCGTCCACCACCAGCCGCACCCCGGCCACAGTCAGTGAGGACTCCGCCAGGTCGGTCGACACCACGATCCGCGGCAGCGCCGTGTCGCCTTCGCCGCTCCGGCTCCGGGAACCGGACACCGCCCGGTCCTGGGCGGCGGCGTCCAGCCCGCCGTGCAGAGGTAGAACCTCGACCGCGTCCCCCAGCCGCGCGGCGAGCGACCGCACCACGCGCTCGATCTCGCGCACACCCGGCAGGAACACCAGGGCGTCGACCCCGCTCACGGTCACCTCGTGTGCCGTCACCGCCGCCACGTGATCGAGAAAGCCGTCGGCGACCCCGCGGGCGTCCAGGCGGGCGGTCGGCGGTGGGGCGTACCGGATCTCCAGGGGGTGCGATTCCGCAGGCACGTCGACGACGGGCGCCGCGGAACCCGCCCCGGGCTCCTCGGCCGCGGTCCCGCCGCCGAGCAGCCGGGCGAAGCGTCCCGCCTCGACCGTCGCGGACATCGCCACCACCGGCAGGTCGTCGCGCAGCTGCCGCACCTCACACAGCAGTGCGAAGGCCAGGTCGGACTCGACGTCGCGTTCGTGGACCTCGTCGAGCACCACGGCCCCGACGCCGGGCAGGTCGGGATCGGCGATCAACCGACGCACCAGTACCCCCGGAGTGACGAACTCGACGAGGGTGTCCCTGCCGACGCGCGAGTCCCCACGGACCGTGTAGCCCACCACGCCCCCGGGTCCGGTCCCCGTGAGTGCAGCCAGTCGCCGCGCCGCCGAGCGGGCGGCGACCCGACGGGGCTGGGTGACGATCACCCGTCCCGACACCCCGTCGGCGACGGCGACCGCGGGCGGGACGAGGGTCGTCTTGCCGGTGCCGGGCGGTGCCTGCACCACCGCGGTACCCGCCGTGGCGAGGGCGTCCCGCAGGGCCGGAAGAGCCCGGGCGAACGGCAGACCGCGGCCGATGCGGTCGAGATCGAACGCGCTCACGGGGCCTCGCCGCCGATCGCGTAGCTCATGGAGATGACCCTAGTGGCCGGCGAACCGGCCCGATGCGTGGCGTTCGCTGACGGCGTACACGATCATGCAATCGATCCCCGACCTGCCGCGTTGAACACTGGTGACGGGCCTCGTGCTGCTCCTGCGGTGCAGAGCGCCAGAACCGGCCACTACAGTGGTGAAAAACCGAGGAATGTGAGGTAGCACGATGTTCGAACGGTTTACCGACCGCGCGCGTCGCGTCGTCGTCCTGGCCCAGGAAGAGGCCAGGATGCTCAACCACAATTACATCGGCACCGAGCACATCCTGCTGGGTCTCATCCATGAGGGTGAGGGAGTGGCCGCCAAGGCCCTCGAGTCCCTCGGGATCTCGCTGGAAGCGGTGCGGAGTCAGGTCGAGGAGATCATCGGCCAGGGCCAGCAGGCGCCCAGCGGGCACATCCCGTTCACGCCGCGCGCCAAGAAGGTGCTGGAACTGAGCCTGCGGGAGGCGCTCCAGCTCGGCCACAACTACATCGGCACCGAGCACATCCTGCTCGGCCTGATCCGCGAGGGCGAGGGCGTGGCCGCCCAGGTGCTGGTCAAGCTCGGCGCCGACCTCACGCGGGTCCGCCAGCAGGTCATCCAGCTTCTCTCCGGTTACCAGGGTAAGGAGGCCGAGGCCTCCGGGACACCCGCGGGCACCGGTGGCCGCGAGTCCGGGACCCCGTCCTCGTCGACGGTCCTGGACCAGTTCGGCCGCAACCTCACCCAGGCCGCCATGGAGGGCAAGCTCGACCCGGTCGTCGGTCGCGCCAAGGAGGTGGAGCGCATCATGCAGGTGCTCTCCCGGCGCACCAAGAACAACCCGGTGCTCATCGGTGAGCCCGGCGTCGGTAAGACCGCGGTCGTCGAGGGCCTCGCGCAGGCCATCGTCAACAACGAGGTCCCCGAGACCCTCAAGGACAAGCAGCTCTACTCGCTGGACCTGGGCTCACTCGTGGCCGGTTCCCGCTACCGCGGTGACTTCGAGGAGCGTCTGAAGAAGGTGCTCAAGGAGATCAACCAGCGCGGCGACATCATCCTGTTCATCGACGAGATCCACACGCTCGTCGGCGCGGGAGCCGCGGAGGGCGCGATCGATGCCGCGTCGATCCTCAAGCCCAAGCTGGCCCGCGGTGAGCTGCAGACCATCGGTGCCACCACGCTCGAGGAGTACCGCAAGCACATCGAGAAGGACGCGGCCCTCGAGCGGCGCTTCCAGCCCGTTCAGGTTCCCGAGCCGGGCGTCGAGCTGTCCATCGAGATCCTCAAGGGTCTGCGGGACCGCTACGAGGCGCACCACCGCGTCACGATCACCGACGCGGCGCTGGCCGCCGCCGCCCAGCTCGCGGACCGGTACATCAACGACCGCTTCCTGCCGGACAAGGCGATCGACCTCATCGACGAGGCCGGTGCCCGCATGCGCATCAAGCGGATGACGGCTCCGCCGGACCTGCGCGAGTTCGACGAGAAGATCGCCGAGACCCGCCGCGAGAAGGAGTCCGCGATCGACGCGCAGGACTTCGAGAAGGCCGCCGGCCTGCGCGACACGGAGAAGAAGCTCATCGCCGAGCGCGCCGAGCGCGAGAAGCAGTGGCGCGCCGGTGACATGGACGTGGCCGCCGTGGTGGACGAAGAGCAGATCGCCGAGGTCCTGGGCAACTGGACCGGCATCCCCGTCTTCAAGCTCACCGAGGAGGAGACCACCCGTCTGCTCCGCATGGAGGACGAGCTGCACAAGCGGATCATCGGCCAGGAGGACGCCATCAAGGCCGTCTCCCGGGCGATCCGCCGGACGCGTGCCGGGCTCAAGGATCCCAAGCGTCCCTCGGGCTCGTTCATCTTCGCCGGCCCGTCCGGCGTGGGTAAGACGGAGCTGTCCAAGGCGCTCGCGAACTTCCTGTTCGGTGAGGACGACGCGCTCATCCAGATCGACATGGGCGAGTTCCACGACCGCTTCACCGCCTCGCGGCTCTTCGGTGCGCCCCCCGGGTACGTCGGTTACGAGGAGGGTGGCCAGCTCACGGAGAAGGTGCGGCGCAAGCCGTTCTCGGTCGTCCTGTTCGACGAGATCGAGAAGGCGCACTCCGAGATCTACAACACCCTCCTCCAGGTGCTGGAGGACGGCCGTCTCACCGACGGTCAGGGACGCATGGTGGACTTCAAGAACACCGTGCTGATCTTCACCTCGAACCTCGGGACCAAGGACATCTCCAAGGCCGTCGGGATGGGCTTCCAGTCCTCCGACAACACCGAGGACGCCTACGAGCGGATGAAGCAGAAGGTCAACGACGAGCTGAAGAAGCACTTCCGCCCGGAGTTCCTCAACCGCATCGACGAGATCGTGGTGTTCCACCAGCTCACGCAGGAGCAGATCGTCCAGATGGTCGACCTCATGATCGGCCGTGTCCGGGACGCCCTGAAGACCAAGGACATGGACATCGAGGTCTCCGATCGGGCCAAGAGCCTGCTCGCCAAGCGCGGGTTCGACCCGGTCCTGGGCGCGCGGCCGTTGCGTCGCACGATCCAGCGCGAGATCGAGGACACCCTCTCGGAGAAGATCCTCTTCGGCGAGGTCGCGGCCGGCGAGCTGGTGAAGGTCGACGTCGAGGGCTGGGACGGCGAGTCCGAGCGCACCGAGGACGCCAAGTTCACCTTCACCGGTGCTCCCCGCCCGGACGCCCCGCAGGACCGCCAGGGCGAGGAGATCTCGGCGAGCGTGGCGCCCACCGGCGAGGCCGGCCCGGGCGACTCCCTGCCGCCGAGCTCCGGCTTCGGTGGCGGCGCCACCGGAGGCCCCTCGGGCAGCGGCGGCGGCGCTGCTCCGGCCACCACCTGATCGCCTCCGGCGCCTGACATAGTGAAGGCCCCCGCCACACGGCGGGGGCCTTCCTGCGTCTGCGGGTGTCCACGCCGGTGGCGCGGAACCAGGCGTCCAGCAATCGGGCGATCACCAGCACGTGGTCTCCCGCCTCGAGGACGGCGCCCAGGGCTCGACGAGGAGATCCCCACGTTGAAAGCTCAGCAACGCGGGATCCTCACCGCGGCCGGACAGCTGCAGGACCTCCCGTACGAGAACGAATTCTCCACCTTCGTCTTCCTCCAGCCCGCCGAGGCGGGTTCGGCCTTCGCGCGCGGCGACGCCGACGCGTGGGCGATCTGGGATCCCTACACCGCGATCGCACAGACGACGTCCGAGACGAGGACGCTCGCGTCCGCGGCGGGCGCGGGCAACGGCTTCTGGTTCAGCCTGGCCTCGCATGACGCGCTCGGCGACTCCCGCCGCCAGACGGCGATAGCGGACCCGCTCGTCCGCCTCGCCGAGGCGGGCACGTGGACCGCCGAGCACCCGCAGGAGTGGGCGCGGTTCTACGGCGAGGCGGTGGGCCTGACCCCGGAGGCGGCGGAGTTGTCCCAGGGCCGCAGCACGCGACAGCCGGTGGCGCTCGCGGACACGCTCGCCCGCTAGCAGGAACTCGCGGACGTGTTCACCGAGGACGGTCAGATCGATCCGGTGGACGTCGCGGCACTCGCTGACGACCGCTTGGCCGAGGACCTCGCTCCGGTGGTCGGACCGCTGCCCTGAGCCCGCCGCCGCACCGGCCGCCGCACCCGCCGCACATCCGCGGGCCCGGTCAGGCGGTGACGCGGTGCCAGAGGGGGGCGATCGCTGCCCAGCCGACCATGCCGACGGTGGAATACAGCAGGGCCCACAGCACGCACCCGACGGTGACTGCGGGCAGGTACCTCCGCAGTGGCATCACGGTGAAGCCGGCGCTGAAGTTGATGGCGGTCTGCACTCCCACCGTGAGGAAGGACAGTGGTACCGCGAGTACGCCGTAGCGGGCGGACAGCCGCTGGGCGCGCTGCATGGTCGGTCCCTCGAGCCGGTGGGCGAACCGCCCGCTGAGCCGGCCGCCGCGGAGCGCGCCCCGGCCGAGCCAGTAGGTGGCGTTGGCGCGCAGCATGACGATCACGAACAGCGTGCTGAACGCGAGGGCGAAGGGCTGCTCGGCGATCCGGTCCATACGAGGGATGCGCGGCGTGCGGTGCGGGAGGCGCGGCTGGTATCAGGCGGAGGCGGAGGGCTTGACGTCCATCACGACGTCGAACTCCAGCAGGTTGGCACCCTCGGCGACGGGCTCGCCCCGCTGGCCGGCGTGGGCGGCGCGGGCGTCCCCGTCGCGCCAGGCGGCGAACGATTCGTCGTCCTCCCACATGGTCACCACGAAGTAGCGGGTCTCCCCGCCGGTGGGACGCAGCAGCTGGAAGCCGAGGAAACCGGGGGAGTTCTCCACCGTGTGGGCGCGCTCGGAGAAGCGGCGCTCGAGCTCGGCACCGGCCTGCGGCGGGACGTTGAGGGCGTTGATCTTCACGACGGCCATGCAGGTGAGCCTACCCTCAGTCGGCTACGCGGGCAGTGAGTACCGTTCCCCGGTCCGCACCACGAGTCCGTCGGCCAACAGGGAGTCCAGCGCGCGGTCGCGTTGGACCGTGTCCGGCCACACGGCGACCAGACGCGCGGCGGTGGCGGTGCCGTCGCCGTCGCGCAGCACGTCCAGCAGTAGGCCGCGCACCTGCCGGTCGGTGCCCGCGTACGTCTGCGCCTTGCGGCGGGGCCCGTCCCACGCGGGTCTGCCGGCGGCGACCCACGCGCACGATGCGGCGAGCGGACAGGCGTCGCAGTCGGGGCTCCGCGCGGTGCACACGAGCGCGCCCAGTTCCATCATCGCGACCGAGAACGTCACCGCCTCCTGGCATTCGTCGGGGAGCAGCGCCTCCACGGCGGCGAGGTCGCGCCGGATCGACGGCGGCCCGGCCTCGGCGACCCCGTTGACCGCCCGGGCGACGACGCGCCGCACGTTGGTGTCGACCACCGGTACCGCCTGCCCGTGGGCGAAGCAGGCGACGGCGCGCGCGGTGTAGTCGCCGACACCGGGGAGCGTGAGGAGGTCTTCGACCTCGGTGGGGACCTCGCCGTGGAACTTCTCGACGACGACGGCAGCGCACTCCCGCAGTCGCAACGCCCGCCGCGGGTAGCCGAGTTTGCCCCACATGCGGATCACGTCCGCGGGGGCGGCGGCGGCGAGTTCGGCCGGGCCCGGCCACCGCGCGAGCCAGTCGCGCCAGACCGGCTCGACCCGGGCGACGGGCGTCTGCTGACTCATCACCTCACACAACAGGATCTCCCAGGCGCTCACGCCGTCCTCGCGCCAAGGCAGGGGACGGCCGGCACCGGAGAACCAGGAGAGCAGGGAGGGAGTGTCGATGCCGTGGGCCCCGGGGGAGGTCACCGATGATCCCTCCGGAAGGTACGTGCACAATGTGAGACATGCCTCATACCAACCCGATCAGTGCCTGGGCCTCGCTGCGCGACGGCAACCACCGGTTCGTCGAGGGCCAGATGCGTCATCCGAGTCAGAATACCGAGCGGCGCGAGAAGCTCGTCGCCGCGCAGCACCCCAAGGCGGTGCTGTTCGGGTGCTCCGACTCGCGGGTGGCGGCCGAGATCATCTTCGACCAGGGTCTCGGTGACCTGTTCGTCATCCGCACGGCGGGTCACATCATCGACACCGCGGTGCTCGGGTCCATCGAGTACGCCGTGTACGTGCTCGACACCCCTCTGATCGTCGTGCTGGGCCACGACAGCTGTGGCGCGGTGAAGGCCACCACGGACGCGTTGGCGACCGGGGAGATCCCGCCCGGTTTCCTGCGTGACGTGGTCGAGAAGGTGTCGCCGTCGATCCTCAACGGCCGTCGCGAGGGACTGAGCACGACAGACGACTTCGAGGCGCGCCACGTGCTGGAGACGGGCGAACTGCTCAAGCAGCGGTCCAAGATCATCAGCGACCGGATCGACGAGGGCCGCCTGGCGATCGTCGGGGTCACCTACAAGCTCTCCGACGGTCACGCGTACCTCCGCAGCGCCATCGGAGACGTCCAGGACGTCCCGCACGGCCCGGGCGAGGAGATGGTCGCGGTCTAGCGGCCACCCACCGGCGGTGCCGTCTGGGGGACACGCCGCGCCGCAGGTCCGACGGGGCGCGGGCTCGGCTCTAGAGTTGGGCACGTGCACGAACCCCAGGGCCCCCTTCCGCGTGAAGTCTATGTGCGTCGCCGCGTCGCCGCGGTGGTCGTCGCGGTCGTCGCCGCCCTGGTCGTGGTGCTCGCGCTCTTCCTCGCCTCGCGGGACACCGGCACGGACACCCAGGAGACCGCCACCGGCGACGCGGGCTCCACTGAGCCGGTGGCCACTTCGGAGACGTCGACCACCGAGACCTCGTCGCGCGACGACGACGGTGGTGCCTCGCGGGGCCGGTGCGCGGACGAGGACCTGCGCCTGGACGTCTGGCCCGCCGAGCCGAACGTGGCGGTGGGGCAGGACGTGCGGTTCTTCGTGAACATCGTCAACGTCTCGGACACCACCTGCGACCGCGATCTGGCGGAGGCGCCGCTGTCGTTCGAGGTGTACCGCCTGGACGACAACTCCAAGGTGTGGTCGAGCATCGACTGCACGACCCCGCGCGACGAGGACGAGGTCGAGTTGCGTCCCGACGAGCCCGAGCCGCGGCAGATCGACTGGACCGGCCGCCGCTCGGCGGAGGGCGCGTGCTCCGAGGCAGACCGCACGCCCGTGGAGGTGGGCGCGTACCAGGTGTACGCGCTGGTCGGGAACGTCTTCAGCCCGGCGGCCACGTTCAACGTCGTCGAGGCCCCCGAGTCCTGAGCCGCGCCCGGGTCAGACGATGCCCAGGCCCGTGAGGCGCTGGTGGACGTGCCGCGCCCACAGCGCGCCGACGCCCTCGACGTCCGCGAAGTCCGACTGCTCGGCCGAGAGCAGCGCCGGGACCGAGCCGAAGCGCTCGACGAGGGCCGTGATCTGCACCGGCCGCAGGCGCGGGATGTGCGTCAGCATGCGGTACCCCCGGGCGGTCACGTGGTCGTCGAGATCCTCGGGCTCGGCCGGCAGCCCCAGGCAGCGCGCCACCGGAGCGGGCAGGAGGAGGTCGGCGTCGGAGAGTGCGGCCAGCCGCTCGAGCCCGACCTCGATCTGCTCGGCGGTCGGGACGGGGCGGCGATCACCGTCGACGGGCTCGACCCGCAGGTGGTCGGCCACGAGACCCCGCAGTTCATCCGGGGTGTCGGAGAGCAGCTCCTCCAGCTGGAGAGCGGTCTGCCGGCCGTACTCGCCCATCTCCACGGTGAGCTCGGCGAGCTCGGCGCCCAGGCGCTCGAGGCGGAGCAATCGCTGGGCCATGGCCACCACGTCGCGGACGGAGGCGTAGTCGCCCATCTCCGCCCGGTCGAGTCGGGCGCGGGCGCGGGCGGCGTGGGCACCGTGACGCTCCATGGTCGCGACCGTCTGGTCGGCGCGCGCGAGCAGCACGACCGGGTCCGCGAGCACGCGGGCCAGACCGCCAGCGTAGACGGTGACCGTGGTCATCGACGCCGAAACGGCGACGGTGGGCACGCCGGTGTGCGCGGCCGTCCGCTCCGCGGCGCGGTGTCGGGTGCCCGTCTCGACGGCGGGCAGCGAAGGATCCGGCACGAGATGGACGTTGGCACGGGTGATGCGGGAACCATCGGTGGAGAGCACGACCGCGCCGTCCATCTTGCTCAGTTCTCGCAGGCGGGCCGGGGTGAACTCGACGTCGAGTTCCACGCCGCCGTCGCAGACGGCCCGGACGACCGGGTCGTCGCCGAGCACCACGAGGCCACCGGTGCCGCTGCGACGGATCCGGTCGAGTGCGTCACGCAGCGCCGTGCCCGGGGCGAGACGGCGCAGCACGGCGCGCATCTCGGGGTCGACCGACGAACCGTCAGCCGAGCGGGCGGAGAGGGCGGACGTGTCAGTGCCCCTCGGACTCGCCGACGAACTCCGCCGGACGGGTGTACTCGCCAGCCTCGAGGATCTCACCGACGACGGCGGCCCTGGTCTCGATGCGGTCGCCGTTCGAGAAGGAGACGGTGGCGGGCACCGAGGTGCCGATGTGCAGGTCCTCCGCCGACGGCAGGGTGGCGGTGGTCTGCTCGACGCACACGCCCTCGACCGGGACGGGCTCGGCGTTCTCGCGGGCGTCGACCACGATCGAGCAGCCACGCTCGAGCGGCTGAGTCTCACCGAGTTGGACGGGGGTCCCGTCGATCTGGACGCTGTCCAGGGAGACGGGCTCACCCAGGCCGTGGCCGCTGAAGGAGGCGACGAAACCGACGCGGGCCTCCCCGCCGTTCTCGGGGACGACCACCTGCAGGTCGTTGACCGCGAGGTCGCCGGCCTCACCGCGTCCACCGTCGACCGCGGCGACCTGGTTGGCCGTCTGCGAGACCTGGCCGGCGCTGCAGGCCGACGCCCCGAGGGCGGCGCCCACGGCCAGGACTACGAGCGCGGTGCGGCGCAGGCCGGTGTTCGGTGAAGTCACGTCAGGCTCCTCGGGGATGGTCGTCTCTCAGGCCGGTCTCATCGTAGTCCACTGCGGGTCCGGACCTGCGGCAGAGTATCCCGTTCCCGCCCCCGCGAACGTGCCGTCACGCCCGGCAGGTTGCTGACCTGCGCAAACGGAAAACGCCTGCACTGAGGGCGTGCTAAGATAGGTAAGTCGAAAGGGGAAAGCCACTCATGGAGTTCAAGGTCGGCGACACCGTCGTCTACCCGCATCACGGCGCCGCCACCATTCAGGCGATCGAGATGCGGACGGTCAAGGGCACCGAGAAGGAATACCTCGTCCTCAAGGTCTCACAGGGCGACCTCACGGTGAAGGTACCGGCCGAGAACGCCGAGTACGTGGGCGTGCGCGACGTCGTGGACCAGGCGGGTCTCGACAAGGTCTTCGAGGTCCTGCGCACCGAGCACGCGGAGGAGCCCACCAACTGGTCCCGCCGCTACAAGGCCAACGGCGAGAAGCTCGCCTCCGGCGACGTCAACAAGGTGGCCGAGGTCGTCCGTGACCTCTGGCACCGCGACCTCGACCGCGGCCTGTCCGCCGGCGAGAAGCGGATGCTCGCCAAGGCGCGCCAGGTGCTCGTCGGTGAGCTGGCGCTCGCCGAGCGCTCCGACGAGGAGCGTGCGGACGCCCTCCTCGACGAGGTGCTGGGCTCCGCCGCCCCGGCGTGACACCCGCCGCCCACCAGACGGCATGACGGGTCAGCGCACGCCCGGGGACGCGCCCGGACACGGTATCGACGGCCACCCCGCCCGCACGGGCAGGGTGGCCGCCGTCGTCCCCGCGGCCGGATCCGGCGTCCGGCTCGGAGCAGGACTGCCCAAGGCGTTCGTCGAGCTACACGGTCGCACCATGCTCGAGCGGGCCGTCGCCGGCCTGCTGACCTCCGGTGCCGTCGACGACGTCGTCGCCGTGGTCCCCGCGGACCGCGTCGCACAGGCCGAGTCGGAGCTGGCCCACCTCCGGGACGACGACCACCTCGTCGTCGTCACCACCGGGGGCGCGGAGCGCACCGACTCGGTGCGCAACGGTCTCGCGGCGCTGACCGCCCACCGACGCCGCCCCCGCGCGGCGGTCTACGACGTCCTGCTCGTGCACGACGCGGCGCGCTGCCTCACGCCCCCCGACGCGATCCGGCGCGTGGTGACGGCCGTTCGCGGCGGCGCGGTCGCGGTGGTCCCCGTCCTCCCGGTCGTCGACACCGTCAAGCAGGTCGACGCTGACGGCTACGTCGTCGGCACTCCCGACCGTGCCGCCCTCCGCGCCGTTCAGACGCCCCAGGGCTTCGCGCCCGACGTCCTGCTCGCCGCCTACGACGCCGCCGGGGACGTGACCACCGACGACGCAGGACTCGTCGAGCGGACCGGCGACCGCGTCGCCACGGTCCCCGGCGACCCGCTCGCGTTCAAGATCACCACCGCCGATGACCACGCCCGGGCCCTCGCCGAACTCGACCCCGGTGCGCCCGCCCCCGGCGCGCTCGTCCACGTCGGCCCCCAGGAGGAGAAATGACCGGACCCGTCATCCCCCGAGTCGGGATCGGCACCGACGCCCACCGCGTCGAACCGGGCAAGCCCTGCATGATGGCCTGCCTGCACTTCCCCGACGACCACGGCTGCGAGGGGCACTCCGACGGCGACGTCGTGGCCCACTCCCTGATCGACGCCCTGCTGTCGGCCGCCGGGCTCGGCGACCTCGGTGCTCTCGTCGGAACCGGGCGGCCCGAGTACGACGACGTCTCCGGCGAACGACTGCTGCGCGAGGCGTGCGACGAACTGGCTCGGCACGGATGGATCATCGGCAACGCCGCCGTCCAGATGGTCGGCAACCGCCCCAAGATGGGCCCCCGACGCGTCGAGGCCGAACGACGGCTCGGTGAGATCATCGGCGCACCCGTCTCCGTCTCCGCCACCACCACTGACGGAATGGGCTTCACGGGACGCGGCGAGGGGGTCTCCGCCGCCGCCACGGCGCTGGTCTACCGGGCCTGACGCGGGCGCACCGGTAGACTCGGGCCCCGTGACGCTCCATCTCTACGACACCGCCACCCGCTCCCTCCGGGAGTTCACCCCCGTCCGGGAAGGGCACGCGTCGGTCTACCTCTGTGGAGCCACCCCCCAGGCCGTCCCCCACATCGGCCACGTCCGCTCCGGTGTCGCGTTCGACATCCTGCGCCGCTGGCTGCTGTCGACCGGCTACGACGTCGCGTTCGTGCGCAACGTCACCGACATCGACGACAAGATCCTCACCAAGGCCGCCGAGAACGGACGCCCCTGGTGGGAGTGGGCCGCCACCCACGAACGCGAGTTCACCCGCGCCTACGACGCGCTCGGCGTGCTACCGCCGTCCACCGAACCCCGCGCCACCGGGCACATGACCCAGATGATCGAGTACATGGAACGCCTCATCGAGCGCGGGTACGCCTACCCGGCCGAGGGCAGCGTCTACTTCGACGTCGCGGCGTGGTCGGCCGCGCCCGAGGGCGACTACGGGCACCTGTCCGGCCACCGGCTCGACGAGGTCGACCAGGGCGAGTCCGCCGACCTTCGCGGCAAGCGGGACCCCCGCGACTTCGCCCTGTGGAAGGCCGCCAAGCCCGGCGAACCCAGCTGGCCCACCCCCTGGGGCGACGGTCGGCCCGGCTGGCACCTCGAGTGCTCGGCCATGGCCACCTGGTACCTGGGCGGCACTTTCGACATCCACGGCGGCGGGCTCGACCTGCAGTTCCCGCACCACGAGAACGAGGCCGCGCAGTCCCACGCCGCCGGCGACGGATTCGCCCGCTACTGGCTGCACAACGGCTGGGTGACGATGGCCGGCGAGAAGATGAGCAAGTCGCTCGGCAACGTGCTCAGCGTGCCGAACATCCTCACCGCCGTCCGGCCGGTGGAACTCCGCTACTACCTCGGAAGTGCGCATTACCGCTCGATGCTGGAATACTCTCCCGAAGCACTGCAGGAGGCGGCCGCCGCGTACCGGCGGATCGAGGCGTTCGTGCAGCGGGTGGACGAGGCCGTCAAGTCGGGCACGGGGCCGGACGCCGGGGTGCCCGTCGGTGAGTGGACGGAGGCGTTCGCCGCCGCGATGGACGACGATCTGGGGGTGCCCGCCGCGCTGGCGGAGATCCACGGTCGGGTGCGGGCCGGCAACACCGCGCTGTCGGCGGGAGACACGGAAGCGGCGCTTACCGCGGCCTCGTCCGTCCGGGCGATGACCGCGGTACTCGGTGTCGACCCGCTCGACCCGCAGTGGACCTCCGCCGCGGGCGGCGATGACGCCGCCCTCACCGCCCTCGACCTCCTCGTCCGCGCGGAGCTCGAGGCCCGCGCTCAGGCACGGGCCGACAAGGATTTCGCCACCGCCGACGCCATCCGTGACCGACTGGTCGCGGCGGGTATCGAGGTGGCCGACACCGCGGACGGCCAGAAGTGGTCGCTCGCCCACCGGAAGGACTGACATGGCAGGTAACTCGAGTCGGCGCGGAGCCATCCGCAAGTCCGGCACCAAGAAGGGCCAGGTCGTCGGGTCGGGCGGCCAACGGCGCCGAGGACTGGAGGCGCGTGGCGCCACCCCCAAGGCGGAGGACCGGACCTACCACCCAGCACACCGCCGGGCCAAGGCCGCCAACCGCAAGGCCGAGGGCGCGCAGCAGCGCCGCCGCCAGGCACAGAAGCAGGCCGACGGCCCCGAGTACGTGGTGGGCCGCAATCCGGTGCTGGAATGCCTCCGAGCCGGCGTTCCCGCGACCGCGCTGTACGTCGCGATCGGCTCGGACGCTGACGAGCGGCTGACCGAGGCCGTCCACCTCGCCGCCGGCAAGGGCATCTCCATCCTCGAGGTGCCGCGCACCGACCTCGACCGCATGGTGTCGAACGGCATGCACCAGGGCGTCGGCCTCCAGGTGCCGCCTTACCAGTACACCGACCCCGCTGACCTGCTGGACATGGCGATGGGTTCCTCCGAGCCCGCGCTGCTCGTGGCCCTGGACAACATCACGGATACGCGCAACCTCGGCGCCGTCATCCGCTCGGTCGCGGCCTTCGGCGGGCACGGGGTCCTCATCCCCGAGCGTCGCAGTGCCTCCATCACGGCCGTCGCGTGGCGGACCTCCGCCGGCGCCGCCGCCCGGCTCCCCGTCGCCAGGGCGACCAACCTCAACCGGACGCTGCTCGACTGGGCCAAGGCCGGGGTGCAGCTCGTCGGCCTCGACGCCGGCGGTGACGTCTCGCTGGACGACTACGACGGCACCGGGCCCACGGTCATCGTGGTGGGCTCCGAGGGCAAGGGTCTGTCCCGGTTGGTGCGTGAGAACTGCGATTCGATCCTGTCGATCCCGATCGCCTCGGAGGTGGAGAGCCTCAACGCCTCCGTCGCGGCGGGCGTGGTGCTGTCGGAGTTCGCGCGGCAGCGGCGCGTCAAGGGCTGACGGCGGCTGGCCGGCTGACCGGACTCGCGGTCGCCGGCTGACCGGTGCGCTCGGACCCTCCACTTCGGTTCACGGGCAGCCGCGCCTGTACATGTCACCCCGCCCGTCGGCATGGCGTCTCGCGTCCGCGGATGTCACGCGGCCCGTCGACATGGCGTCTCGCTCGGGCATCGGGGCTGGCGAGACGCCATGCCGACGCGCGGCTGTGTTCTGGCCGGGCAGTTTCGGGTGCGAGACGCCATGTCGGGGAGCGGCTGCCCACGGGGCCGGGCAGTTTCGGGTGCGAGACGCCATGTCGGGGAGCGGCTGCGAGTGGCGCGGGCCCTGTTTCGTGCTCAGGCCCGCGGGCGGTGGGGTGACCGGCAGCGGTCGAACGCCGCGCGCGCGTACTCCCACGTCTCGACCCCGTAGTAGAGGTGGCCCGCGATCATGTAGAGCGCGGCGAGTCGCTGGTACGTCCACGCCCGGTCGAGAAAGGTGTCGTCGACCCGGCCGACGTACCGGGCCAGGACGCCCTCGACGAAGCGCGGGCCGTATTCGTACAGTTCGGCGAAGTCCACGGCCGGGTCTCCCAGGCACATGTCGGTGAAGTCGATGAGCCCCAGCTGGCCGGGGGCGGAGTCCCGGTCCCAGTACAGGTGGCGCGAGTAGACGTCGTTGTGGAGGAACACCCGCGGCAGCAGGGTGGACTGTAACGCGCCGACCTCGTCGCAGATCTCGTGGGCGGTGCGCATCTCGTCGGGGGTGAACACCGACGGCAGGTCGTGGGCGACGATGCCGCGCACGAAGTCCAGGTTCTCGGGTTGGTAGGAGTACGGGACCCGGTCGAGCGGCGGGCCCGAGACGTCCTGGATGTGCAGCGCGGACAGGAGTGCGCCCAGCTGGCCCGCGATGACCGTCTTCTCAGGGTGGGGCAGGCTGTGCAGCAGTTCCGGGGTGAGGCGCTGACCGCGCACCAGCGGGTAGCCGGCGAACCGCCCGTGTTCGGGAGCGTGCGAGTAGCGGGGGAGTGCCGCCTCCACACGCCCGGCGAGGTGCTCCAGGACCGCGATCTCGGTGGGCAGCTGGGTGAGCGCCTGCTCGTCGTCGGGGAAACGGAAGACCAGATCGCGGTGCCCGAGGGCGTCGTCTCCGTGGCAGCCGTGGCAGATCACCACGACGTGGTCCCAGCCCTCGTCGACCCGCTCGGCGCGGTCCCAGCTCAGTGTGGGGTAGTCGGCGCGGATGGCCGCGAGCCCGGCGGCGGCGGGATGAGCACCGGGGCCACCATCAGGATGAGCACCCGGGCCGGTAACCGGAGAGCCGGCGCCCGCGGGGCCACCATCGGGGTGAGCACTGTGGTCGCTGTTCACGGCTCACACGCTAGTACCGGGGGTCAGCGCCGGACCGCCGCCACCGCGCGACATGCCAGGTAGATGACGAACGAGACGGTGGTGACGAACACCGAGACGGGCACGCCGGGGGCGAGCGAGAGCAACATCCCGCCCACGGCGGCGAGCTCGGCGAAGAGGATCGTCAGCCCGATGGCCTTCGCGGGGCTGGAGGTGACGGCGGCCGCCGCGGCGGCGGGGGTGATGAGCAGGGAGAGCACGAGCAGCGCGCCCACCACCTGTACGGCCTGCGCCGCCGCGAGCCCCACGAGCACGGCGAAGATCATGTTGAGCGCCCGCACGGGCACACCGCGCGCCGCGGCCACCTCGGGGTCGGCGGAGGAGAACACGAGCGGCCGGTACAGCGCGATGAGCGCCACGCAGATGATTGCCGCGACCACCGCCATCTGCACGAGGCCGTTCTCGGAGACACCGACGATCTGCCCGGTGAGCAGGGAGAAACTGGTGCCGGACCGCCCGGGATAGAGGTGGATGAACAGCACCGCGAGCCCGAGGCCGAACGCCAGCACGACCCCGATCGAGGAGTCTCGTTGGGAGGCCCGCGAGCCCATGATCCCGAACATCAGCGCCGCGATCACCGACCCCACGATGGCCCCCAGGCCGAGGTTGAGCCCGAACAGCAGCGCGGCGGCGGCACCGGTCAAGGCGAGCTCGCTGGCGCCGTGGACGGAGAACGACATCTGCCGCATGATGATGAACGGTCCGATCGCGCCGGAGAGCAGGCCGAGCAGCGCGATCGCGGCGAGACCGAAGATCACGAAGTCCTGCTGCAGCAGGTAGGCGGTGGTCTCGGTGTCGGCGATGGACTCGACGATCTCGAGCAGGCGGTCCATCAGTGCGCTCCGTCCCCGGTGTGGTCGTGGTGGTGTCCCGTGGTCCAGGGCTCGGTACACAGGTGCTGGGTGTCGCCCACCACGATGATCTGTCCGCGCACGCGCAACACCTCGACGGGGGAGGAGTACAGCTCGGACAGGACCTCGCTGGTGAACACCTCGTCGGGAGTGCCGATGCGGTGCCGCCCGTCGACGAGGTAGACGATCCGGTCGACCATCGGCAGGACCGGGTTGATCTCGTGGGTGACGAACACGACCGCCGTGTCGTGCTCGCGGCGTCGGTGATCGAGGACGGAGGCGACGGTGCGCTGACCGGTGAGGTCCAGGCTGAGCAGCGGTTCGTCGCAGAGCATGACACACGGGTCGGCGGCGATGGCCTGGGCGACGCGCACACGCTGTTGTTCGCCTCCGGACATCCGCCCGAGCGGCTTGTCGGACAATGTCGTGGCCTCGAGGCGGGCGAGGGAGTCGGCGACGATGCGGCGCTTGTCGGCGCGCCGGGACGGCCGGCCGGGTCCCCAGCGGGTGCCGTCGATCCCGAGGGCGACGAGGTCGCGGCCGCGCAGGGTGATGCCGGGGTCGAACGCGCGTTGCTGCGGGACGTAGCCGAGGTGGGTGGCGCGGTCGCCCGGCGGCCGGCCGTCGACGAGGACGCTTCCGGCGTCGGGGCGGTGCTCGCCGAGCAGGACTTTGAGCAGGGTGGTCTTGCCGGCGCCGTTGGGCCCGAGGACGGCGACGAACTCGCCGGGCCGCACATCGAGGTCGAGGTCGCGGATGAGGGTGCGGCCGCCGCGCGAGACGGTGACGCCCCGCAAGGAGACGACCGGACCGGGCCCGGGGGCGCCGCGCTCGTGGTCGGCGGACGGGTCGGCGGCGGGGTCGGCGGCGGGGTCGGTGCCCGTCGGGTCGGTCTCCATCCGATCAGTGCCCGACGTCGGCCACAGGGGCGGCGTCGGCGAGCGCGCCGGCCACCCGGTCGACGATCCCGGTTATCCAGCTCAGGTAGTCGGTGCCCTCGGGGAGGGTCTCGGTGAGGTCGACGACGACGAGGTCCGCCTCCTCCGCGGCGTCGCGGACGCGGGCGGTCACGGAGGTCTCGGTCTGGGTGTTGAAGGCCAGGAAGGCGACCCGTCGCTCGGCGAGCAGATCGAGCAGGGCGGCGAGGTCGACGGCGGACGGGTCGGTGTCGTTCTCGACGGAGGCGAGGAACCCGCGCGGCGTCAGGTCGGTCAGGTGTGCGGCGTCGAACAGGTGCGCGCCGACCCGCTCGGTCTGGGCGTACGGGAAGTGGCCGCGGTCGTGGATCTCCTCGAGCTCGGCCTCGAGTGGCCCCAGGGCGTCGGCGAAGGCGCGGGCGTTGGCGCGGTACTCCTCGGCGTGCTCGGCGTCGATCGCGGCGAGTTCCTCGCCGACGCGCTCGGCGACGGCCGCGACGGTGGGCAGGCTGAACCACACGTGCTCGTTCTCGTCGGCGCCACCGTGCTCGTGGCCCCCTTCTCCGTGGTCGTCGCCGTGCTCCTCGCCGGCGTGCTCGTCGTCGGAGTGGTCGTGGCCGGCGTGGTTGTGGCCGGCGTGGTCGTGGCCGGCAACGACGCCCCCGGTGACGCGCGTGAACTCGTCGACGGCCCGCACGACCGGCACGTCGTCGGCGTTCTCGAGCGCGAGGTCCACGAATCCGTCGTATCCGGCGCCGTTGTAGATCACCAGGTCGGCGGTGCCGACGGACGCCGCGTCCGCCGGGCTGGCCTCGTAGGAGTGGGGATCGGCCGCCGGGTCGGAGATGACGGACTCCACCGTCGCGTTGTCGCCGGCCACCTGCTCGGCGATGTCGGCGTACACGGTCGTCGAGGCGACCACCTGGGGGCGGTCGCCGTCGTCGGTGGCGGCCTGACCGTCGGCGCCGCAGGCGGCGAGCGTGCCCGCGCCGAGCAGGGTCACCGCGAGCGCGGCCAGCGCTCGGCGTGGGGGGATGCGCTTCTGGCGGGGGGTCGACGACACGAGCACCACTCTCGTAGTAATGGGAACCGTTGTCGTTAAGTGTAGAACCGCGGAGGCCGCGGCGTGTGAATCCGGGGGTGCGAGACGCGTGTGGGCCGGTGCGTGACGGGACGTCGTCGACGCCTGCGGCGAGGGCGGCCGCGCACGCCGCGATGTCAGCTGCGCAGGTCGGCGAGGGTACCGAGCAGCTCGACGACCGCGGGGATGTCGGCCACGCGGTGGGCGGCCGCGGTCTCGCCTTCCCCGACCTTGATGCCCACGTCCTGCGGGCGTAGGCGTGCGAAACCGCGCTCGTCCGTGACGTCGTCGCCGATGAACAGCGCGACCTCGGCGCCGGTCTGCTCGACCATCTTCTCGATGGCCGCGCCCTTGCTCGCCTCGCGGACGGCGATCTCGACCACGTTCTTGCCCTCGGTGACGAACACCCCGTCGAGAGCGGCCGGCCCGGCCATGGCCTCGGACTGCGCACGGTCGCGAGCAGCGGGATCCGGCACCGGCCGGACGTGCAGGACGGCGGCGGTGGGCTTGGTCTCGACGTGGGCGCCGGGGGTGCGGGAGACGATGTCCTCCAGCTCGGAGCGCACCCGCTCGAGCAGCGCCACCTCGTCGTCGTCGAGGGGCGAGTCGAAACCGCCCTCCCACTCCGACCCGTGGCTCCCCACCAGCACCACCGGCGCGCCCGCGCCGCTCACCTCGGACAGTGCGGCGCGGTTGCGGCCCGACAGCAGCGCCACCGTCGTGCGGGGCAGGTCCGCGAGGCGCGCCAGCGCGTCCACGGCACCGGGCGCGGGCACAGCGCTGGTGGGGTCGTCGACGAACGGCGCGAGCGTGCCGTCGTAGTCGCACGCCACCACCAGGGTGGGCGCCGCGGCAGCGCGTCGGAGGGCCTCGTCGAGCGTCTCGGGTGGCGTCATGTGGCTCAGGATAGGCGCGGTGGCGAAGCGAAAAACCCTCTACTGGCGATGTGACGCGTGCTACGTTAAGAAAACCCATAGGAACCACCAGTCGGGCGTGGCGATCACGCACCGGAGAGCGCACGAGGATTCGGGCACACGGGTGAGCCTGGTGTCCGACCGCGATCGGAAGGTTGAAGACCATGGCACCATCAGCGCTGAGAACATCCGTCCGCCGTCGTTCGAAGGGCGTGGTCGCCGCCGTCGTGGTGGCCGGGCTGGCGCTCACGGGGTGTACCTCGACGAACACCGATGACGACTCCAGCCTGCTGCAGACGCTGCAGGAGCGCGGCAGCGTGACCGTCGGCTTCGCAGGGGAGGCACCGTACTCGTTCATGGAGAACGGAGAGCTGACCGGCGCCACCGTCGCGCTGCACCGGGAGATCTTCGGCAACCTGGGCATCGAGACCGTCGAGGGCGTGAACGCCGACTTCGGCGCCCTGATCCCCGGCCTGCAGGCCAACCGCTTCGACGTGGTCAGCGCGGGGATGTCGATCCTGCCGGAGCGCTGCGAGCAGGCCGCGTTCAGCGAGCCGGAGTTCAACTACACCACCGCGCTCATGGTCGAGGAGGGCAACCCGATGAACCTCACCGACATGCAGTCGGTGGCGGACAGCGGGGCGCGGCTGGCGACCATGACGGGCGCGATCGAGTCCGACTACGCGACCGAGCTGGGCATCGACTCGATGCAGGTCGCCACGCCGCAGGACGGGATGGACGCGGTGACGTCCGGGCGCGCCGACGTCTTCGCGCTGACCGGGATCTCGCTCAACTGGATGAAGAACAACAACCCCGACGCGCCCGTCGAGGTCACCCAGTCGTTCGTCGCCGAGATCAACGGGGTGCCGCAGGTCGGCGCCGGCGGCACCGTGTTCCGCACCGACGACAAGGACCTGCTGGACGCCTACAACGAGGAACTGGCGAAGATCACCTCCGACCCGGAGAAGTACCTCTCCATCGTGGGCGAGTTCGGCTTCACGGAGGAGGAGCTGCCCGATCCCGAACTGACGACCGCCGACCTGTGCGCCGGGGCCGAGTAGCCGGCGGTGGACAGTAATATCGATTCCTTCCTGGAGGCGTGGCCGCGTCTCCAGGAAGGGATCGTCACCACCATCTATCTCACTCTCGGTGGCGCGGCCCTGGCGTTCGCGCTGGCGCTCGTGCTGGGTGTGGCGGCGGGCTCCCGTTTCATGCTCATCCGCGGGGTGTCGAGGACTATCGTCGAGTTCTTCCGCGGAACCTCCCTTTTGGTGCAGCTGTTCTGGCTGTTCTTCGTCCTGCCGCTGCTCGGCTACGAGCTCGACCCGCTGTTCTGCGGGATCCTGGCGCTGGGGCTCAACTACGGGGCGTACGCGGCCGAGGTCGTCCGCGGGTCGCTGGCCGCCGTGCCGGCCCCGCAGTGGGAGGCCGCACTGGCATTGAACTTCACGTCGTGGCAACGCCTGTACCGGATCGTCTTCCCGCAGGCGTGGGTGCAGATGATCCCGCCGCTCAATAACCTGCTGATCCAGCTGCTCAAGGGCAGCGCACTGGCCAGCTTCATCCTGCTCCAGGACCTGACCTTCCATATCGGCGAGCTGCGGCGGGTCACCGGTGACACCGTCTTCGCCTTCGGGATCGGTCTGGTGCTGTACTTCCTCATCGCCTACGTCCTCACCCTGTTCATGAACATGCTCGAGGTCGGCGCGAAGTCCCGACTCGGTGTCGGGCCGTCGATGCGTGAGGTCCTGAGTCTGCGTCCCGAACGGGTCGACGAGGCAGTGGGGGTCGGACGATGAGTGTCGACTGGAGTTGGGAACGCGCCGCCGAGGCCGTGCCCGTCCTGCTCGAGGGCTTCAGGATCACGCTGCTCGCCACCGTGGTCGGATTCCTCATCGCCGCCGCACTGGGACTGGTCGTGGCGGTGCTCCGTCGGGCCGCGCCCGCGGTGATCACGGTGCCCCTGCGGATGGTGACCGAGTTCATCCGGCTCACCCCGCTCGTGGTTCAGCTGCTGTTCGCCTACTTCCTGCTCCCACAGTTCACCGCGCTGCAGATCGGCATCGGCGTGATCGGCGTGCATTACGCGACCTACATGGCCGAGGTGTACCGCGCGGGCATCGACGCCGTGCCGCGGGGGCAGTGGGAGGCCGCGCAGGCGCTGTCCCTGCCCGCGGGCCGGACGTGGCGGGCGGTCGTGCTCCCGCAGGCGATCCGCAACACCGTCCCGGCGCTCGGCAACTATGCGATCTCGCTGTTCAAGGACACCCCGTTCCTCTTCGCCATCACCGTGGTGGAGATGGTCACGGCAGCGCAGCAGTACGGCGCCCGGAACTTCCAGTACCTCGAGCCGATCACGCTCGCCGGCGTGATCTTCCTGCTCGCGAGCTACCCGACATCGATTCTCATCCGGAGACTGGAGAAGTCCCTTGCCTACTGACGACACCACCCCGGCCGGCGACGCCGCCCCCGCCGGTCACACGCCATCGGCCGGGCCGGGGTCCACGGGCGCCGACGACGCCCCGATGGTGGTGTTCGAGAAGGTGGTCAAGAAGTTCGGCGGCCACACCGTCCTGGACCACCTCGACTTCACCGTGCGGCGCGGCGAGCGCGTGGCACTGATCGGACCGAGCGGATCGGGCAAGACGACGATCCTGCGGCTGCTGATGACGATCGAGTCGGTGGACGACGGCGTGATCTGGGTGGAGGGCGAGCCGCTGACCCACCAGCTCAGGGACGGCAAGCTGGTCAAGCCCTCTCAGAAGCATCTGCGCGCCGTCCGATCGAAGATCGGCATGGTGTTCCAGCAGTTCAACCTGTTCCCCAACATGACGGTGCTGAGGAACATCACCGAGGCGCCCATCCACGTCCTGGGCAGATCGAAGGAGGAGGCGGAGGCGCGGGCGCGGGAACTCCTGGCCACCGTGGGGCTCTCGGACAAGGAGAACGCCCACCCCACCACGCTCTCGGGCGGCCAGCAGCAGCGGGTCGCCATCGCCCGCGCGCTCGCGATGGACCCGGACATCCTGTTGCTCGACGAGGTCACCTCGGCCCTCGACCCGGAGCTGGTCGCGGACGTGCTCGGGGTCCTCCGGATGATCGCCGAGTCCACCGACATCACGATGCTCATCGTCACCCACGAGATGGGCTTCGCCCGCGACGTCGCCGACCGCGTCCTCGTGTTCGACAAGGGCAAGATCGTCGAGGAGGGGACGCCGGAAGCGATCTTCACGGACCCGCAGCAGGAGCGGACCCGCACGTTCCTCAAGGCCGTCCTCGACCGCTGAGTCCCGCGGGCCGACCGGACCTTGACCGGGCGCCGCCGCACTGTACGATTGTCGACAATCAGACGGTTCGGTGGAAGGTGCCCGCATGACAGTCACCCTGACGGCGCTTGAGCTCGCCGAGTGTTTCCGGGACGGCGCGTACTCCCCGGTGGAGTCGGCCGAGGAGGCGCTCGACGCCATCGAGCGGGTGGACGGGAGGATCAACGCCTTCTGCCACGTCGACCGCGAGGCGACCCTCGCCGAGGCCCGTCGTTCCGAGGAGCGGTACAGGAGCGGCGCGCCGCTCGGTCCGCTCGACGGGGTACCCACGTCGATCAAGGACATTTTCTACACCCGGGGCGTCCCGACCCTGCGGGGCTCCCACCTGCTGGCCGACAAACCGGGCGCCACCGATCCGGCGTCCTGGCCCGACGACGCCCCGGTGACCTCCGCGGTCCACGAGGCCGGATGCGTGGTGATCGGCAAGACCACGACCCCGGAGTTCGCGTGGAAGGGCGTCACCGACAACACGCTCACCGGGATCACCCGCAACCCGCATGACCCGGCCCTGACCCCGGGCGGTTCGAGCGGTGGGGCGGCGTCGGCGGTCGCCGCCGGGCTCGGGCAGCTCGCACTGGGCACCGACGGCGGCGGCTCGGTCCGGATCCCCGCCGCGTTCTGCGCGATCGTCGCGCTCAAGCCCACCTACGGGGTCATCCCGATGTTCCCGTCGAGCCCGTTCGGCACGCTCGCGCACGCCGGGCCGATGACCCGCACGGTGTCCGACACCGCCGCGTTCATGGACGCTCTTCTGCGTCCCGACCCGCGGGACTGGTCCGCCGTCCCCGCGCGCGCCACCACGCCCGGCCCGGGCGGGTATCTGGCCGCGGCGACCGAGGGGACGCGGGGCGACCGCCCGCTCGAGGGCCTGCGGGTCGCCTACAGTCCCACGCTGGGCTTCGGTCGGAACGATGCCGACGTCGAGCGCGAGGTCACCCGCGCGGTCGGCGTCCTCTCCGAGCTCGGGGCGCACGTCGACACCGCCGACCCGGGCGTGACCGACCCCGTCGACGCGTTCCACGTCCTGTGGTTCGCGGGCCTGGCCGCGGTCCTCGCGCCGCACGGGCCGGACGCGATCGAGCGCGTGGACCCGTCGATGCGCGAGGCCCTGGGCCGGTATCACGACTACTCCGCCGCCGACTATCTCGACGCGGTCGCCGTCCGCATGGCGCTGGGGGCGAGGATGGCCGATTTTCACCAGCGGTACGACATCCTCATCACGCCCACCACCCCGATCCCGGCCTTCGCCGCGGGGTCGGACGTGCCGCCGGGCTGGCACAGCCCGGACTGGACCTCGTGGACGCCCTACACCTATCCGTTCAACATGACCCAGCAGCCGGCGCTGAGTGTCCCGTGCGGGATGACCGACGCCGGGCTGCCGGTGGGCCTGCAGGTGGTGGGGGCCCGCTTCGAGGACCGGCTCGTCGTCCGCGTCGGCGCCGCCCTCGAGGCCGCGCTGGGCAGGGTGGTGCCGACGCCCCGGGTCCACGCCGGCGGTGCCGGGGGCGATGACCGATGACGACACCCGTCCCGGAGTCGGCCACCGGGCCGGCCGCAGCATCCGCCACCGGGCCGGCCGCAGCACCCGCCGCGGAGTCCGCCCCGGGCCTGGCCCCCGTCGTCCGCGAGTCGACTCCGTCGCTCATCGCGCGCACGCTCCGTCGTGCGATCTCCGACGGCACGTTCGGCCCGGGCACCCAGCTCGGCGAGGCCGCGTTGGCGCGTTCGCTCGGCGTGAGCCGCGGCCCCCTGCGCGAGGCCATGCAGCGGTTGACGCAGGAGGGCCTCCTGGTCTCCCACCGCAACCGCGGGCTGTTCGTCGCCGACCTGACCCCCGAGGCCGTCGAGGACATGTACCTGCTGCGCACGACGGTGGAGACGGCCGCCCTCGACCGCGTACTCGACCTGGGACTGGGGGCCGACACGGCCGACGCGCTCGACGCCGCCGTCGACGCGATGGCCGCCCTCGCCGCCGAGCCGCGATCGGCGGCCATGGTCGCGGCGGATCTGGACTTCCACCACGCCCTCGTCGAGGCCGCGCGGAGCCCGCGACTGTCGCGCGTGCACGAGACGGTGCTGGTCGAGACGAGCATGTGCCTACACGCCATGCGGGGTACCTATTCGGACGCCGCGTCGCGGCTCGCCGAGCATCGCGCGATCGCCGACGCGGTACGCGCGGCCGACCCGGGCCCGGCCCGCGCGCTGCTGGTCGACCACATGAGGGACGGTCTCGCGCGGGTCCTCGGATCCGGCCAGGCCGTCTGACCACCCCCGGCGCGCGGCCGTCTGACGCGCACCTCGACACCGGCGATGACCAGCGGAAAGGCGTTGATGGCCGTGATCGTCACGCGCATGAAGGAACTTTAGCGGTGCCGACCCATCCCACCCGTGGGGGTGTGCCGAATCACCTCCGATGTGACGGAAGCTGGAACGGACGGTGGGAGGGAAAGATGCAGCACAGCGTGTTGACCAAGACCGACGAGCAGTGGGCGTGGGCAGATCTCGGTCGGTGTCGGGACATTCCGGACCTGTTCTACAACGGGGAGGATGAGGCCAAGGCGACGCGGCGCCGCAAGCAGACCGCGGCCAAGAAGCTCTGCGCGCAATGCCCCGTCATCGACGCCTGCCGCCGCCACGCCACGTACAACCGTGAGCTGTACGGCGTGTGGGGCGGGATGACCGAGGCCGAGCGCCACCGCCAGGCCGGCCGGGTGCGCACCGGCTAGACCCTCCCTGTGTTCGCGCGACACCCGAAATTCGCTACTCGGACGCCTGATCCGCTACCCCTGTGGAGGTAGCGGATCCGGTGCCGGGGTAGCGGATTTTCTTCGCTCTCGCCCCCGGTCGCCCTGTCAGCGCACGGGGATCGCGACGAGCTTGGTCTCGAGGAATTCCTCGATCCCCGTCGTCCCGCCCTCGCGGCCGAGCCCGGACTGCTTGATCCCGCCGAACGGCGCTGCCGGGTTGGAGACGACGCCCACGTTGATGCCGACCATGCCGGCCTGGAGCCGCTCGGACATCGTCATCGCGCGGTCGAGATTCTCGGTCATGACGTACGAGACCAGCCCGTACTCGGTGTCGTTGGCCAGCGCGACGGCCTCGTCATCGGTGTCGAACGGCACGAGCGCGGCGACGGGGCCGAAGATCTCGGTGGACATCAACCTGGCGTCCGGGGTGACGCCGGTGAGGACGGTGGGCGGGTAGAAGAAGCCGGGGCCCTCGCCGCGGGTGCCGCCGGTAAGCACCGCGGCACCGCGGCTCACGGCGTCGTCGACCAGCTCGGCGACCTTGTCGACGGCCTTTTCCTCGACCAGCGGTCCCACGTCGGTGCCCTCGGCGGTGCCGTCGCCCACGGTGAGGGAGGCCATCCGCTCGGTCAGTCGGCGACCGAACTCGTCCAGCACCGACCGGTGCACGAGGATCCGGTTGGCGGACGTGCACGCCTCGCCCATGTTGCGCATCTTGGCGGCCATGGCGGCGTCGACGGCGGTGTCCATGTCCGCGTCCTCGCAGACCACGAACGGGGCGTTCCCGCCGAGCTCCATGGAGGTGCGCAGCACGCCGCGCGAGCACTGCTCGAGCAGCTTCCGGCCTACGGGTGTGGAGCCGGTGAAGGAGAGCTTGCGGGCGATCCCGGAGTCGATCCACGGCTCCACCACGCCGCCGGCGTCGGTCGTGCACACCACGTTGAGCACGCCCTCGGGCAGACCGGCCTCGCGCAGGACGTCCACCACGTACAGGGAGGTCAGCGGCGTGAGGTTGGCGGGTTTGAACACCATGGTGCAGCCGGCGGCCACGGCCGGGCCGATCTTGCGGGTGGCCATGGCCAGAGGGAAGTTCCACGGGGTGATGAGGATGGACGGGCCCACCGGCTCCTGCGTCACCATGAGTCGGGTCTTGCCGTCGGGGGAGCGGCGGGCGTCGCCGTGGATGCGGGAGGCCTCCTCGGAGAACCAGCGGAAGAATTCGGCGCCGTAGCTGACCTCGCCGCGCGCCTCGGCCAGCGGCTTGCCCATCTCGGTGGTCATGAGGAGGGCGATCTCGTCGGCGCGGTACACCAGCAGCTCGTAGGCCCGGCGCAGGATCTCGGCGCGCTCGCGCGCGGGGACGGCGGCCCAGCTCTCCTGCGCCCGCCCGGCAGCGGAGATCGCGGCGGTGGCGTCGTCGGCCCCGCCGTCGGCGAGGGTGGCGATGGCCTCGCCGGTGGCCGGGTTGACCACGTCGAACGTGGCGCCGGAGGCGGCGTCGCGCCACTGCCCGTTCACGTACACGCCGGTGCCGAGTCCGGCGATGATGTCGGTGACGGAGCGGGTCATTAGGGCCTCCTGGTGGTGGGCGGGATGGTGGCGTCGGGATCGGGGCTGGAGGGGTCGGAATCGGCGGGATCGGGATCGAGGAGTTCGAAGAGGTGTCGCCCGGTGCGGCCGAGTTCACCGGTCTGGGTGGCGCACGAGAACCCGTCGGTGAGGACAGGCGCGTCGGGGTCGGCGCGCAGGGCGGGTGCGAGGGCCTGTTCGGCGACGGCGGCGGTGACGGCCTCGTGGCCGGCGGTGAAGCCGAAGTCGCCGGCGACGCCGCAGCAGCCGGTGGCTTCGCGGACCGAGCCCACGCCGAGGGCGGCGAGCGTCGCGCGTTGCACGCGGTTGCCGAACGTCGCGTATTCGTGGCAGTGGGTCTGCACGGTGACGCGGTCGGGCGCGGTGCCGCCGGGCCAGGCGGGCGCCCGGCCCTCGGAGGCGAGGCGGCCGAGGTGGTCGGCCGACGAGCGGATCCGCGCCGCGACGCGCCGGGCCGCGTCGGCGTCGGGGGTGTCGGCGAGGAGGTGGGGGAGGTCGCCGCGCAGCGTGGCCGCGCAGGACGGTTCGACGACGACGACGGGCACTTCCGCCCCGTCCGGCCCGCGGATCGCGTCGAGGTGACGCGTGGTCGCGCGCATGGTGCGTCGGGCGGCGTCCAGTCGGCCGGTCGTGACGTGGGTGAGGCCGCAGCAGTGGCCGGCCGAGCAGGCGACGGAGGTGTGCGAGCCGCCCAGGACGCGGGCGGCGGCGCCGGCGACGTGCGGGCGCAGTCCCCGGGTGAACGAGTCGAGGAACAGCACGACCTCGGCCGAGGTCCGCGCAACCGCCCGGCCGCCCGAACCGGCGACCGCGCCCGTACCGGCAGCGGATCCCTTGCCCGATCGCCGGGCCAGGTCGCGCACGTGCCACACGCTGGCCGGGACCCGGGCGAGCTCGTCGCGGAGCTGCCGGGCCGAGGCGAACCGCGGCAGCGCGCGCTCGCCGGTGATTCCGCCGAGCCGGGCGCCGGCCCGCCCGAGCGGGGTGGCGAGCAGGGCGTTGAGCGGCCCCGCGGCGCGGGTGGTCCCGCGCAGCCACAGCGGGAGCAGGCCGAGGGAGTAGTGGACGCGCGGCCGGACGCGTCGGCGATAGCGGCGGTGCAGCGCCTCGGCCTTGAACGTGGCCATGTCGACGCCGGTGGGGCAGTCCGAGGAGCACGCCTTGCAGGCCAGACACAGCTCGAGCGACTCCTCGACAGCCGGGTCGTCCACGCCGATCGTGCCACGCACGACCTCCTGCAGGACGCGGGCCCGACCGCGGGTGGAGTCCTTCTCGTCGCCGGTCGCGCGGAAGGACGGACACATCACGCCGCCGGTCGACGTGCGGCAGCGGCCGACCCCGATGCAGGCCTGCACGGGGTGAGCACCGTCGGCGGAGGTGAGCAGTCCCAGGTCACGCCGGCCGATCCCGGGCCCGACGCCGGCCAGGGCGAGGTCGGCGTCGATCGGCCGGGTGGCGGTGAGGCCACCGGGTGCGAGCAGCCCCGCGGGGTCCCAGATGCGCGCGAAACCCTCGAACGCGCCCAGCATCTCCGGCGAGTACATCAGCGGCAGCAGTTCCGAACGGGCGCGGCCGTCCCCGTGTTCACCGGACAGGGAGCCGCCGTGGCGCACGGCGAGGTGGGCGGCGTCGGTGCAGAAGGCGCGGAAGACCGCCCGCCCGGCGTCCGAGCGCAGGTCGAAGGTGATCCGGATGTGCATGCATCCGGCGCCGAAATGGCCGTACATCACGCCGGCGAGCCCGTGCCGTGCGAGCAGTTCGCGGAACTCGGCCAGGTAGTCGGCCAGCCTCTCGGGCGGCACGGCCGAGTCCTCCCAGCCGGGCCAGGACTCGATGGTGGCGCCGGTGGCGGGATCGGTGAGCCGGGAGCTCAGGCCGGCGCCGTCCTCGCGGACCCGCCACAGGTCGGCGCGGGTCACCGGATCCGTCACGACGAGGGCCTCGAGGGCGTGACCGTCCCGGGCCAGCTCGTCGGCCACGCGCGTCATCCGGGCCCCGAGCCCACCACCGGCGCCGCCCGCCTCGTCGTCGAGCTCGTCGTCGTCGTTCCCGTCGTCGTCGAGTTCCACGAACAGCCACGCGCGCCCGGAGGGCAGATCGGCCACGGCGTCGGCGCCGCGGCGCTGCCGCATGGTCGCCACGATCACCTCGTCGATCCCCTCCACCGCCGTGGGGCGGTGGCGCAGGATCGCCGGGACGTCGCGGGCGGCGTCCACGACGTCGGCGTACCCCACTACCAGCAGGCCGGTGCGCGCGGCCCGGGGCACGGCGCGCATGGTCGCGGCGGTGACGATCGCGCATGTGCCCTCGGAGCCGACCAGCGCGCGGGCCACGTCGAAGCCCTCCTCCGGCAGCAGGTGCCGCAGGTGGTAGCCGGAGACCTGGCGGGGGATGCGGCCGAGCTCGGTGCGGATCGCGGCCAGATGAGCGGCGGCCAGGTCGCGCAGCTCGGCCGTGAGGTACTCGGCGCGCGCGGCGGCGGCCGCGTCCCCGGCGTCGGTGGCCTCGACGCCTCGGCGCGTGGCGGTGAGGCGCAGGCCGTCGGCGGTGACCAGGCGCAGCGCCTCGACGTGGTCGGCGGTCCGGCCGTGACGCACGGAGTGGTTCCCGCACGCGTCGTTGCCGATCGCCCCGCCCAGGCACGCCCGCGACTGGCTCGAGGGATCGGGGGCGAAGGTCAGTCGCGAGTCGGTCGCGGCGTGAACCGCGGCGCGCAGGGCGGTGAGGACGGTGCCGGCCTCGGCGGTGACCGTCCGCGCAGCCTCGTCCACGGCCAGCACCCGGTGCATGTGCCGCGACAGGTCCAGCACCAGCCCGGTGCCGACGGAGTTGCCGGCCATCGAGGTACCGCCGCCGCGGGCGGTCGCGGGTACGCCGAGGCGGTGGCACACGGCGAGCGCGGTGGCGACCTCGGCCTCCGAGCGGGGGAAGAGCACCGCGGCCGGGGTGACCCGGTAGTTGGAGGCGTCGTAGGAGTACTCGGCGACCCGGCGGCGATCGGCCTCCGGGGCCAAACCCGCGGCGGTGAGCGCGTCGACCAGCTCGTCAACCGTCACCGTGGACCCGCCGGACCCGCCGGCGCGGCCGGGCGCGGTCGCGTCGACGCGGGCGGTCACGCCGCCCCGTCGCGCACCCGGTGCACGGCCCGGGTGAAGCGCTCGACGCCGGCGTCGACCTCGGCCTCGGTCACCACGAGCGCCGGGATGAGGCGCACCACCGACCCGGTCGGCCCACACGTCAGGGTGAGCAGCTCCTCGTCCACGCACGCCTGCTGGACGGCCGCCGCCAGGCGCGCGGCCTCGAGCGCCCCGGCGCTGCCGGCGGGCGCGCCTGCGTCGCCGAACTCGACACCCAGCATGAGCCCGGTCCCGCGGATGTCGCAGATCTCGCTCACGTCCGCCAGGCTACGCCGCAGACCCGCGAGCAGCTGGGATCCGCGGTCTGCCGCGCACTGGACGAGGTTCTCGCGCTCGACCACGCCGAGCGTGGCGACCCCGGCCGCGGCCGCCACGGCGTTGCCGCCGTAGGTGCCGCCCTGGGATCCGGGCCAGGCCTTGGCCATGAGGTCGGTGGACGCCGCGATCGCGGAGATGGGGAAGCCCGACGCGATGCCCTTGGCGGTGATGATGACGTCCGGGACCAGGCCCTCGGTGTGCTGGTGGCCCCAGAACCGGCCGGTGCGCCCGATGCCGGCCTGGACCTCGTCGAGGACCAGAAGCGCACCTGCCGCGTCGGCGCGCTCACGCAGACCCTGGAGGTAGCGCGGGGGAGTGGCCATGTACCCGCCGTCGCCGAGGACGGGTTCGATGAGCAACGCCGCGATCTCGCGGGCGTCGACGCGGGTGGCCATGAGGTAGTCCAGCTCGGCCAGCGCGAAGTCCACGGCGTCGTCGGTGGTCCAGCCGTGGCGCAGCGCGTGGGGGAACGGGGTCATCACCACGCCGCCCATGAGCGGGGAGAAGCCGGCGGAGAAGCGGGTCCCGGCGGTGGTGAGGCTCGCGGCGGCCACCGTGCGGCCGTGGAAGCCGCCCTGGACGGTGACGATGTTCGGCCGGCCCGTGGCCATCCGCGCCAGCCGCACGGCGGCCTCGACGGCCTCGGAACCCGAGTTGGCGTAGAACACCGAGTCGATGCCGGCCGGCAGGTGCTCGCCGAGCTTGGCGGTGAGCTCGAGCAGCGGCTGGTGCATGACGGTCGTGTACTGCGCGTGGATGATCTTCCCGCACTGCTCCCGCGCGGCCGCCACGACGTCGGGGTGGCAGTGGCCGGTGCTGGTCACGCCGATGCCGGTGGTGAAGTCCAGGTAGTCGCGGCCGTCGGTGCCGTGGATCCACGAGCCGAGGGCGTGGTCCACGACGACGGGCGTGGCCTGCTTGAGAAGGGGCGACAGGTGCGCGGTCATGCGGTCAGTGTGTGGCCGCGCCCGGTCGATTGTCAACAATCCGACGATTGCGGATTCCCGCCGCGCGGCCGCGTTACGGTGTCCCCATGACGCCGCATCCCGATCCCGACCGCGCCGCCCGCCCGACCGTCGTCGTCCTCACCGCCAACGGCGTCGCCCCGCCCTCCACCCTCGAGGAGATCCGCGACCTCGCCGACGTGCGCGAGTGCACGGCCGACACCCTCGCCGACGCGCTCCCGGGCGCCGAGGTGTTACTCCTGTGGGACTTCTTCTCGGAGGCGCTGGCCTCCGCCTGGCACGCCGCCGACTCGCTGCGCTGGGTGCACGTGGCCGCCGCCGGCGTCGACAAGCTGCTCTTCGACGAACTCCGCGACTCGGACGTGCTGGTCACCAACGCCCGCGGAGTGTTCGACGAGCCGATCGCCGAGTACGTCCTGGCCTGCGTCCTGGCGCACGACAAGCTCCTGCACCAGACCGAGGCCCTGCAGCGCTCGGGGGTGTGGCACCGCCGGGAGACCACGCGAGTGGCGGGCCGGCGCGCCCTGGTCGTGGGCACCGGCGGGATCGGCCGGGCCACCGCGCGGCTCCTCCGGGCGGTCGGGCTCGACGTGGCCGGGGCGGGACGTCGACCACGCGACGACGACGAGGACTTCGGCCGCGTCCTGGACTCGGCCCGCCTGGTCGACCATCTCGGCGACGTGGACCATCTCGTCATGGTGGCGCCGCTGACGGAGGCGACCCGGGGGATGCTCGGGCCCGCGGAGCTGGCCGCCCTTCCCGACGGCGCACACGTGGTGAACGTGGGTCGCGGACAGCTGGTCGATCAGGACGCTCTCACGGCCGAGATCGTGTCGGGCAGGCTCTCCGCGCATCTGGACGTCCTCGTCGTCGAACCTCTCCCCGAGGGCGACCCGCTCTGGACGTTGGGGGGCGTGCACATCAGCCCGCACATGTCCGGCGACGTCGTGGGCTGGCGCGACACGCTCTCCGCACAATTCCGCGATCACCTGCGCACGTGGCTCGCCGGCGGCGAGCCAGGTCCCGCCGTGGACAAGAGTCGAGGATACGTCAGCGGCTGAGAGTTGTCCGAGATCGTCGCCACGGATACGGTCGGCCCCACGAGGGCGGCACCCCTCGTTTTCCCGAGTCAGCCGGGGTTTTCAGGCTGAGGAGAGAAAGGAGTCGTAGTGACCATTGCCGTTGATGACTACCAGACCCGCGTGGCCGGGCGCCCGGAGATCGTCGAGCGCCGGGACCCCGTCATCTGGGGGAGCGGCCAGGATCCCGAGGTGCTCGAGTTCGAGGAGAAGGGATACGTCCAGCGCGAGGGCGCCCTGGACCAGAGCCGGATCGACGCCTGCTGGGAGGAGCTCCGACGGTTCGGGGACGACCCCGCGATGAAGGACGATCCCCGCATCATCCGCGAGGAGGGCGGCCGGGCCGTCCGGTCGATCTTCGACGTGCACGAGCTCAGTGAGGTCGTGTGGGAGGCCGTCGAGCAGTCCGGCGCGATCGATCTGGCCCGCCAGATCCTCGGATCCGATGTGTACGTTCACCAGAGCCGGCTCAACTACAAGCCCGGCTTCGCCGGCGGCGCGTTCTACTGGCACTCGGACTTCGAGACGTGGCACGCCGAGGACGGCATGCCCAAGCCGCGCGCCTGCAGCGCCTCGATCGCGCTCACGCCCAACGAGACCTACAACGGTCCGCTGATGATCATGCCGGGCACGCACAAGTACTACGTCCAGTGCGCCGGTGAGACGCCCGAGGACTACTACAAGGAGTCGCTCGTGACGACCGCGCCGAAGGTGGGCGTTCCGTCCGAGGAGCACATCACCGAGATGTACCGCGAGCACGGACTCGACGTCCTCACCGGCGGCGCGGGCTCCATGACGATGTTCGACTGCAACGCGCTGCACGCCTCGGGTGGCAACATCACCCCGCTGCCGCGCGCCAACGTGTTCATCGTGTTCAACAGCGTCGAGAACGAGCTCGCCGAGCCGTTCGCGGGCACGCCGCCGCGCCCGGACTTCCTCGCGCGTCGGCCCTGAGGTCTCACGCCCCGCCCGGGGGGTCCAGGCCGACCTCCCGGGCGGCGGCCGTGAACGCCGCGACGAACGCCTGGAGCGGGCGCCTCCGGGCGTCGCGGCGGCGATGGGTGATCGACACCGTCCTGGTGAGCCCGTCCCTCAGCGGCAGAACGTCCACGTCGGCCGCGAACGTGGTCAGGCCGAGATCGGAGGCGAGCGTGACGCCGAGGCCGGCGGCGACCAGGGCCAATGCCGTGGACTGCTCGCCCGCCTCGTGGCGCACCTCCGGCTCGAAGCCCGCGTCCCCGCACGCGATCCGCACCGCCCGGCCGAAGTGCGAGCGCGGGTGCGCGACCACCCACGGCGCCCCCGCGAGGTCGGACAACGACACCTGCGCGGTCGGCATCGACCCGCGCGGCACCACCGCGTGCAGGGCCTCCCGCGCGATCGGCAGCCGCACGAGGTCCGGCACGTCCGCCATCGCATAGCTCGAGTAGTCCAGCACGAACGACAGGTCCAGCGAGCCGTCGCGGACCGCGCCCGTCGTGTCCTCCGGGGCCAGTTCGCGGCTGCGCACGACGATTCCCGGATGGTCGCGGGACAGGATCGCGATCCCGGCCGGCAGCAGCGTGGTGGCCACCGACGCCCATACCCCGGCCGTGAGCGTCGTCCCGACGCCCGCCCTCGCCGACTCCATCGCGTGGCCCGCGTCCTCCACCGCGGACAGGATCGTGCGCGCGTGCTCCGCCAACACGAGTCCCGCCTCCGTCAACGCGAGACCACGACCCCGCTTCTCGAACAGGGGCGTCCCCGCCTCGCGCTCGAGCAGCGACAGCTGCTGCGACACGGCCGAGACGGTGTACCCCAGGCCCGCGGCGACCGCGGTGACGGTGCCCCGTCGCTCCAGTTCGTGGAGCAACCGCAGGCGGTGCAGGGACGGCTCCATGCCCCGAGAGTAGGAGCCCCCGGGTCGAACGTGCAGGAAAAGTGAACGGTCGGGTCCACGAAGTCTCGCTGGACCCGCCCGGGGACGCGGACCCATGCTGGGGACACCCCCGCCGGACCCGCCGACGGACGAGGTCGCCGAGGAGGCGAGCACCATGACATCCATCGAGATCCCGGGCACGACCGGCCACACGGGGGCCGGCCCGCAGACCGGGCCCGCCGCACAGGCCGTCTCCGCACCGGCCACGGCTCCGGCCCTGACCCCGGCCACGGCCCCGGCCCCGGCCGAGACGTCGAGTACCCGCCGCGAACCCTACTTGCGCCTGCACTGGGAGGACGATCAGACCTGCGCCCGCGGCTATCTCGTCGTGGACACGCTCGTCGGCGGCCTGGCCACCGGCGGCACCCGCATGCGCGCCGGATGCACCCTCCGCGAGGTAGAGGACCTGGCGCGCGGAATGACCCGCAAGACCGCGGCCTTCGACTTACCCGTCGGTGGGGCCAAGGGCGGAATCGACTTCGACCCCAAGGACCCGCGAGCCGTCGAGGTGCTCGGCCGCTTCTGCGAGGCGATGCGCCCGTTCCTCGACCGGCACTGGGTGACCGCCGAGGACCTGGGCGTGCCGCAGCACCTCATCGACGAGGTCTTCGGCCGCCTCGGCATGAGGCAGTCGTACCACGCGGCGATCGAGCGGTCCGCTGACCCCGCGGCCACGGCCGATCGGATCTTCCGCGGGCTCAACGCCGAGGTCCCGGGTGGGCTCCTGGGCGACGTGATCGGTGGCTACGGCGTCGCGCAGGCGTGCCTCGCGGCAGCGCACGTGCGCGGCTGGGACATCGAGCGCACGTCGGTCGCGATCCAGGGCGTCGGCACCATGGGCGGTGGCGCCGCCTGGTATCTGCACGAGGCCGGGATGCGGGTGGTCGCGCTCGCCGACGCCGCCGGCACACTCTACGACCCCGCCGGCCTCGACGTCCCGGCGCTGCTGGCGACCCGCGACCGCTTCGGCGAGATCGACCGCGCCGCCGTACCCGCCCGGGTGCAGCGTCTGGACCGCGACAGCATCCTCGGCATGGACGTCGACGTCCTGGTTCCCGCCGCCGTGTCGTACGCGATCACCGCCGAGAACTGCGCGCAGGTCACGGCGCCGATCGTCGTGGAGGCCGCGAACGCCGCCACGACCGCCGATGCGGAACTCGACCTCACGACCCGCGGTATCGCGGTGCTGCCGGACTTCATGGCCAACGCCGGCGCCGTCGCCTGGGCGTGGTGGCTCATCCTCGGCGAGGTCGACGACCGGCCCGAGACGTCGTTCCTACGTCTCGGACGGGAGATGACGGCGAAGGTGGCGGACCTGCTCGCCGGCTGGGACCCGACCAGCGGCCCGCTGCGGTGGGCGGCCGACGTCTCCGGCGCGATCCGGACGGTGCCGCCGGTCGTCGTGCCCTGACCGCGGGCCCGGGCTCCCGCCCCCGAGGCGCCCGGGCCCCGCACCCGCCGCAGCCCGCACGGCCAGGCTCCCCGTTCCCGGGACCCCCGCAGCGCACCCGCCGCAGCCCGCACGGCCAGGCTCCCGGTTCCCGCGACCGCCGCAGTGCACTCGCCGCAGCCCGCACAGCCGCACGTCTCTATGGCGTCTCGCTCGCCCCGAAGGGTGGGCGAGACGCCATCGTCAGGCGCGGCTGCGGTTCAGGCGTACAGGCGCGGGAGCGAGACGCCAAGAGCGGGAGCGGCTGCGTGGACACGCGCGGGAGCGCGACGCCAGGCGCAGGAGCGAGACTCCAAGTTGAGGAGCGGGCCGCCGGGCGGGGGAGCGGCTGGGCAGACACGCACAGGAGCGAGACGCCATCGTCAGGAGCGGCTGCGTGGAAACGCGTACGGGCCCCGCCACATAACGCGCTGTCAGACTGTGCGGCCCTATCCGGTGGCGGAGTCGGCTTCACCGGCCTCGTTGCCGTTCCCGTTTCCGATCGCCGTGTGCAGGCGCGCGCGGCGGGGCGAATCGTCGGTGCCCAGCAGCAGGTCGATCGTCAGCGCCAGTCGGGCGGCGACGTCCGCGGCCGACGACCGCCGGGTGAGCCACGAGACAAGGTTGGACATCCACACGTCCGAGACCACGCGCGCGATCGAGAGTTGGAGTTCGTCCGGTTCGCCCTGTGCCAGCGCGCGGGCGATGATGCGGTCCATGAGGAAGCCGACCTCCTCGACCTCGTTGGCCACAGTGGCGTCGGCGAACATGAAGGCCCGCGTCATGGCCTCGGTGAGGTTCGGGTCGCGCTGCATCGACTTGGTGATCATTTCCACCACGACCTTCATCCGCTCCTGCGCGGTGTCGCCGGGCGGCGCCGAACGCTCCGTGCGCTGATCGAGCCGGCGGAACTCGCGGGCGAGCGCCGAGACCAGCAGGTGCACCTTCGACGGGAAGTACCGGTAGAGGGTGCCCACGGCGACCTCGGCCTTCTCTGCCACGGCGCGCATCTGCACGGCCTCGTACCCGCCCTTGGCGGCCAGGGCCAACGTGGCGTCCAGGATCCGGCGACGGCGCTCGCGTTGCGACGACGTACTGGGCTCGTCGGCTCTGGTAGCGGCGGCGGACGCGGCGGCGGAGCCGGTCTCGGTCGAGCTCTTGGTCATGGCAACGAACCTTCTGCGCTGGTCGGATCGGGACTGCTGATCGGGCTGGCGGTCTCGGGTTGGCGTACCGGGCGGGGACCCGGGTGTACCGATCGGACCCTACTGGTGCATTCTAGAACACGTTACCTAGAACACGTTCTATTGTAGGCGTGTACGCGCGGGCCCTCGCGTCCCGCGCCGGGTACGCGTCCCCCGCCCGAGTCGAGGAGCCTGCAGTGAGTATCGCCACCACACCGGACCAGACCGAGATCCAGAGTTCGATCAAGGCCTGGGCGAAGTCCGCCGATCCCGTGGCTACGGTACGCGTTCAGGAGGAGGATCCGGAAGCCTGGAAGGCGGTGTGGCCCCGACTCGCCGAGCTGGGGCTGTTCGGTGTCGCGATCGCCGAAGAGCACGGCGGTGCCGGCGCGGAGATCGTCGACCTGGCCTGCATGCTCGAGACCGCAGCCGCCCACATGGCGCCGGGCCCGGTGCTGTCCACAGCCCTGACCGGGGTGCTGGTCTCCCGTGCGGGCGGGGCCGTGGCGCAGGCGCTGGGGGAGACCCTCGCAGAGGGCGGCCTGCCGGTGGGCGTGTGCCTGGGCATCGACACCGCGACGCTGGACGGCTCGGGTGAGGTCACCGGCGACCCCGGCATCGCCTACGGCGGCACCCCCGACGGAGGACTGCTCTTGCCCGTCGAGATCGACGGCGCCACGCGCTGGGCGCTGCTCGAGGCGGGCACCGCGGGCGTGACGGTCACCCCGTCGACGCCATACGACATCTCGGCCTCGATCGGCCGCGTTCGCCTGGAGGGCGTGACGATCCCGGCCGACCGGATCCTCGAGGGCATCACCACCGAGCACGTCCACCAGCTGTTCGTCACGCTGGCCGCGGCGGAGGCGGCGGGCGTCGCCGACTACACGCTCGCCACCGCCGTGGACTACGCCAAGATCCGCGAGCAGTTCGGCCGCACCATCGGCTCGTTCCAGTCCATCAAGCATCTCGCCGCCGACATGCTCTGCCGCACCGAGCAGGTCCGCGCGATGGCGTGGGACGCCGCCGTCGCGGCGGAGGACCTCACCTCCTCCGACTCCGAGCTGCCCGTCGCCGCCGCGGTCGCCGGGGCGCTGGCCTTCGACAACGCCGTGCGCAACTCCCAGGACTGCATCCAGATCCTCGGCGGTATCGGCTTCACCTTCGAGCACGAGGCCCATTTCTACATGCGGCGCGCGAGCGCGCTGCGCCAGATCATCGGCGGCTCCGCGCGCTGGCGACGCAGCCTGGCCGAGCTCACCCTCGCCGGCAGGCGCCGTCACCTCGACATCGACCTGTCCGAGATCGACGGGCTGGACGCCAAGCGCGAGGAGATCCGCGCCCTGGTGGCGAAGGTCGCGGCCGTGGAGGGCGACGAGCGCAAGCAGGCCCTGGCCGACACCGGCCTGTTCATGCCGCACCTGCCCGAGCCGTGGGGCCTGGGCGCGGGCCCGGCCGAGCAGCTGCTCATCGACTCCGAACTCGAGTCCGCCGGCGTCACCCGCCACGACATCACGATCGGCGGCTGGGCGGTGCCGACCATCCTGCAGGCCGCCCCCGAGCACGCCGATCTGCTGGTGCCGGGCACCATGGCCGGCAAGATCAGGTGGTGCCAGTTGTTCTCCGAGCCCGGCGCCGGCTCCGACCTCGCCGCTCTGCGCACCACCGCCGAGAAGGTCGACGGCGGCTGGAAGCTCAACGGCCAGAAAGTGTGGACGTCGCTGGCCCGCGAGGCCGACTGGGCCATGTGCCTGGCCCGTACGGACTCCGGCGCGCCCAAGCACAAGGGCATCACCTACTTCCTGGTGGACATGCGCTCAGAGGGCATCCGGACCCGGCCGCTGCGCGAGATCACCGGCGAGGCCCTGTTCAACGAGGTCTACCTCGAGGACCTGTTCGTGCCCGACGAGTTCCAGATCGGGACGGTCAACGACGGCTGGAAGATCGCCCGCACGACACTCGCCAACGAGCGCGTGGCCATGGGCGGCGGCTCCTCCCTCGGTGACGCCGCGGAGGAGATCATCGGCCTCATCAACGCGGCCGGGGTCTCAGGCGACGCGCTGGTTCTGGACGAGTTCGGCAAGCACGTCGCCGACGGCGTCGTGGGCAACCTGCTGGACCTGCGCACCGCGCTGCGCAGCCTCGCCGGTTCCGGGCCGGGCGCCGAGTCGAGCGTCCGCAAGATCGTCGGCGTGCGCCATCGCCAGGACATCGCCGAGTTCGGCCTGGAGCTCACCGGCACCGGCGGCGTCGAGTTCACCGAGCAGGGCCGCAAGTTCCTCATGGTCCGCTGCCTGTCGATCGCGGGCGGCACCGAGCAGGTGCTGCTCAACGTGGTCGGCGAGCGCATCCTCGGCCTGCCCCGAGACTGACCACCGCCTGCCACCCCCGCCCCGTTCTCCGCCCCCGTATCCGAACAGGACTGATCGTGGACTTCACGCGTACCGAGACCCAGGCCGCCGTCGCCGAGGCGGTGGCCGGCGCGCTGTCGACGGCCGCCCCGGCCGAGGAACTGCTCACCGCGCTGCCCAGCCGCAGTGTCGACGACGCCGGCTTCGACGAGCGCCTCTGGTCGGCGTTCGCCACCTCCGGGTTGCTCTCGCTCGGCCTGCCCGCAGCGCTCGGCGGCGACGACCTCACGCCCGCCGACATCGCCGTGGTTCTCGAGGAGGTCGGCCGTGCGGGCGTGGTGATCCCCGCCCTGGAGACGCTGGGCCTGGGCGTGCTGCCGATCGTCACCCTCGGCACCGCGGACCAGCAGAAGCGACTGCTCTCCGGCATCGAGGACGGACGTATCCTCACCGCCGCCGTCGCCGAGCCCGGCAGCCCCCTGCCGCTCGAGCCCACCGTACGGCTCGAGGGCGGGAAGCTCACCGGGACCGCGACATCGGTGCGGTACGCGGCCCAGGCACGTCACGTGCTCGTGCCGGCGACCACGCCCGAGGGTGCCGTCCTCGTCGTCGTCGCCCCCGACGCCCCCGGCGTCACCCTCACCCCCACCCTCGGCTCCCTGGGCGTGCCCGAGTACGCGATGCGGTTGGACGGCGTGCAGGTCGACGACGACGACGTGCTCCGCGGCTCGGGATCGGAGTCGGTCCTCGAGGAGTTCCGGCGTCTCGTCCTGGCCGCCTGTATCGCCCACGGCGACGGCCTCGTGGCCGGCGCGCTCGACATGACGGCCGACTACCTCAAGGAGCGGGTGCAGTTCGGTAAGCCGCTCGGCTCGTTCCAGGCGGTGCAGCAGGAACTGGCGGACGTCTACATCGTCTCGCAGACGCTGCACGTGATCGCGCAGTCGGTGGCGTGGCGGATCTCCGAGGGGCTGGCCGGGCCCGGTGACCGCTACGAGACCGATCCCACGATCGGCGCGTACTGGCTGGCGACCGAGGGTCCGCGCGCCGTCCAGCTCCTGCACCACCTCCACGGTGGCGTCGGCGTGGACGTCACGTACCCGATGTTCAAGTACTCCTCTGCGGTCAAGGACCTCGCCCGCTTCGTCGGCGGCGCGCAGCTGCACCTCGACGCGCTGGGCGCGGCGATCGCCGCCGACCCGGTGGGGCAGGTGGCGCCCGCCTCCGGCGACGCGGACGCCGCCGACGCCGAGGGCGCGTTCATCGACCTCACCGCCGAGCAGCGCGCGCTGCAGGACGAGCTGCGCGAGTACTTCTCCACCCTCATCTCGCCGGAGGAGGCCGCGGACATCGCGACCACGCGTCACGGCGACACCTACGCGGAGATCATCACGCGGATGGGCCGCGACGGCTGGCTGGGCGTGGGCTGGCCCACCGAGTACGGCGGCAAGGGCTTCGGCCACATCGAGCAGCAGATCTTCACCAACGAGGCCACCCGCGCCGACGTGCCGCTGCCCTCGGTGACGCTGCAGACCGTCGGCCCGACTCTGCAGAAGTACGGCACCGAGAAGCAGAAGGAGAAGTTCCTCCCGGGGATCCTCGACGGGACGATCCACTTCGCGATCGGGTACTCCGAGCCCGACGCCGGCACCGACCTCGCCGCGTTGCGCACCACGGCGCGCAAGGACGAGGCGACCGGCGACTGGATCATCAACGGGCAGAAGATGTGGACCACCGGCGGGCACCACGCCGACTACATCTGGCTCGCCGCCCGCACCGGCACCCCCGATTCCCGGCACCGCGGGCTGACGATCTTCATCGTGGACACCACCGACCCCGGCTTTTCGTTCACGCCGATCATCACCTGCGACGGCGCCCACCACGTCAACGCGACCTACTACTCGGACGTGCGCGTCCCGGCGGACATGGTCGTGGGCGAGGTCGACGGGGGCTGGAAGATGCTCACCACGCAGCTCAACCACGAGCGCGTCATGCTCGCCCCGTCGGGCCGGCCGGGCGGGTACTACGACGAGCTCGCCGCCTGGGCCCGCGGCACCGGCGTCGACGGCGTCCGCCACCTGGACCGGCCCGAGGTACGGCGCGGTCTCGCGGAGATCTTCGCGATCGTCCGACTCAACGAGCTGCTCAACTGGCAGGTCTCGTCGACTGGGGACAATCCGTCGATGGGCGACTCCGCCGCGTCGAAGGTGTTCTCCACGGAGAAGATCCAGCACGTCGGCCGGATCGTCGAGGAGCTGCTCGGCCGCTTCGGCGACCCCACCGATCCCGACACGGCGGCGCTGCAGCGCTGGTTCGACATGATGAACAAACGCAACGTCGTGATCACCTTCGGCGGCGGCGTCAACGAGGTCATGCGCGAGCTGGTCTGCATGGGCGGCCTCGGCATGCCCCGCACGGCGCGCTGACACCGACCCCGTCCGCCAGCGCAGCCCCGCTGCGCACCCCACCCCGACGAGAAGGCACCCATGAGTGACGACACGGTGTTCGACGACACGGTGACCGACGAGCGCGCCGCGCGCATCCTCGCCGCGGCCGACGAGGTCAAGGCCTCCGGCGGCAGCGCCCGCCGCGCGGGCCGCGACCCCATCAACCTGCCGATGATCCGCAACTGGACCGAGGCGATCGGCGACACCAACCCGATCTACGAGACCGAGGAGGCGGCCGTCGCGGCCGGCCACGGCGGACTCGTCGCCCCGCCCGCGATGGCGCAGGTGTGGACGATGCGCGGACTCGGCAAGACCCGCGAGGCCGACGACCCGCTCGGCCGCATGACCGACATCCTCGACGCCGAGGGATTCACCTCGGTCGTCGCGACCAACTGCGACTCGGTCTACCACCGCTACACCCGCCCGGGCGAGGAGGTGACCATCGAGTCCGTGCTGGTGGACGTGGTGGGCCCCAAGACCACGGGCCTGGGCGAGGGCTGGTTCTTCACCACCCGCAACTACTGGCGCGTCGGCGATGAGGTCGTGGCCGAGATGGACTTCCGGATCCTCAAGTTCCGGCCGCCGGCCAAGACCGCGGAGCCGGCCGGCTCGGCTTCGTCGGAGGAGCGGATCGTCGCCAGCTCCGGCTCGGCCACCGACGACCTGGTGGTGGGCGAGGTCCTGCGCCCGTCGGTCTCCCACGACACGCGGTTCTTCTGGGACGGCGTCGCCGCCCGCGAGCTGCGCATCCAGAAGCGCGAGGACGGCTCCCTGCAGCACCCGCCCGTGCCGGCGCTGTGGAAGGAGAGGTCCGAGCAGACCGACTACGTCGTGTCCTCCGGCCGCGGCACGGTGTTCAGCTTCGTGGTCCACCACGCGCCGCGGGTGCCGGGCCGGACGAAGTTCCCGTTCGTCATCGCGCTGATCGAGCTGGAGGAGGGTGTGCGCATGCTCGGCGAGCTGCGTGACGTCGACCCGGCGGAGGTCCGCATCGGCATGGAGGTCGAGGTGGAGTTCCTCGACATGCCGGGAGATGAGTCCGAGGACGCGGCCTTCGGCACCGAGCCGTGGACCCTCTACGCGTGGCGCCCCGCTGGCACTGCGCCGATCGACCGTCAGATGCCCGAGGTCAAGGAAGGTGGCGGCAAATGAGCGAGAACAGTGCGGTGACCGACGTGATCTGCCCCGCCGAACCGCCCGCCGCCACGGTGGGGGACCGGCTGCCCGAGCTGACCATCGAGGGGACGCCGACGTTCATCGTGGCCTCCGCCCTGGCGACGCGGGACTTCCAGGACGTGCACCACGACCGCGACCTGGCCCACGCCAAGGGCTCGAAGGACATCTTCGTCAACATCCTCACCGACACCGGCCTCGTGCAGCGGTACGTGACGGACTGGGCGGGCCAGCGCGCGCGCATCACCTCGATCAAGCTGCGCCTCGGCGTGCCCTGGTACGCGTACGACTCCCTGACCCTCACGGGTGAGGTCACGGGGATCGATGGCGACGGGCTGGTCACGCTGAAGATCGTCGGCACGGACTCGCTGGGCGCGCATGTCACCTCGACCGCGACCCTCTACATGAACGGAGGCCCGCAGTGAGCTCCCTCGCGGACAAGGCGTCGATCGTCGGCATCGGCGCGACCGATTTCTCCAAGGACTCCGGCCGGTCCGAGCTCCGGCTGGCCGCCGAGGCCGTCCGCGCGGCGGTGGCCGACGCCGGTCTGCAGCCGTCGGACGTCGACGGCCTGGTGTCGTTCACGATGGACACCAACACCGAGATCGCCGTGGCCCGCGCCGCCGGTATCGGCGGTCTCAACTTCTTCTCGCGCATCCACTACGGCGGCGGCGCGGCGTGCGCAACGGTCCAGCAGGCGGCGATGGCCGTGGCGACCGGCGTCGCGGAGGTCGTGGTCTGCTACCGCGCGTTCAACGAGCGCTCGGGGATGCGCTTCGGCCAGGTCAACTCGGCGCTCGTGCACCAGGTGAACTCCTCGGGCACGGACAACGCGTTCTCCTACCCGCACGGGCTGTCCACCCCGGCCGGGTTCGTCGCGATGGTCGCGCAGCGCTACATGCACGAGTACGGCGCCACGAGCGAGGATTTCGGCCGGGTCGCGGTGGTGGACCGCAAGCACGCCGCGGCCAACCCGGCGGCGTTCTTCTATGGCAAGCCCATCACGCTGGAGGAGCACCAGGCCTCGCGCTACATCGCCGAGCCCCTGCACCTGCTGGACTGCTGCCAGGAGTCGGACGGCGGCCAGGCGATCGTCGTGACCACGCCCGAGCGGGCCCGCGACCTGCCGCACGAGCCGGTCTCGATCGCGGCGGCGGCCTCGGGCTCCGGGCCGGACCAATACATCATGACCTCGTATTACCGCCCCGAGCTCGCGGGTCTGCCCGAGATGGGGATCGTCGGCGACCAGCTGTGGTCCCAGTCGGGCCTGCGGCCCGAGGACATGGACATGGCGGTGCTGTACGACCACTTCACGCCGTACGTGCTCATGCAGCTCGAGGAGCTCGGCTTCTGCGGGCGCGGCGAGGCCAAGGACTTCGTCCGCGAGCCGGGTGCCCTCGAAGTGGGCGGCCGGCTGCCGCTCAACACCCACGGCGGCCAGCTCGGCGAGGCGTACATCCACGGTATGAACGGCATCGCCGAGGGCGTGCGTCAACTCCGCGGGGAGTCGGTCAACCAGGTCGCCGGCGCCGAGAAGCTCGTCGTCACCGCAGGGACCGGCGTGCCCACCTCGGGACTCGTCCTCACCGCGCAGCCCTGACACGCGCCAGCGCCGCCGGCTCAGCGGCGCAGGCACCCCCGGACGAACGAGCCGATGTCGCGGACCGCGACCCGCGCCTCCGGGACGAGCGGGTGGAAGACCTGGAACACGTGGAACTGGTCCGGCCACAGCTGGAACTCGTGGCGCACGCCGTGCTCGGCGAAGTTCTCTGCCATGCGCTCGATCCCGCCCCGGAAGATCTCCTGGCCGCCAGCCTGGATGAGGAACGGCGGCCAGTCCGGGGACGGCTCGTAGTTGATCGGGGAGATGGCCGGATCGTCCGGGTCCACCCCGGGCGCGTACTGCCGTCGGCACAGTTCGGCGAGCCCCAGGGCGAGGAACGGGTCCTTGCGCGCCCGGTCCCGCTCGGTCATGTCCGTGAAGTCCAGGTCGACCCAGGGGGAGAGCAGCACGACGCCTGCAGGCATCGGCGCCCGCGTCCTCTCGAGGTGGGCCACCAGCTGCAGGGCGAGGTTGCCTCCGGCCGAGTCGCCGGCGACCACGATGTTCGCGGCCGGGAACCCCATCTCGATCAGCCACTCCCAGCCGGCGATGGTGTCCTCGGTGGCCGCCGGGTGCGGATGTTCGGGCGCGAGCCGGTAATCCGGTAGGAAGACCGGGACGCCGGTCTCGCTGGCGATCCGGGACGCGAGCGCCTTGTGTGACCACGGGGATCCGAACGCGAAGCCGCCACCGTGGACGTGGTAGATCACCTTGTCGGAGTCGAAGAACCGCTTGCGGCCCACCCACAGGCCGGGCACCGGCCCGTCCCACGACCAGTCGTTGGTGCTCTCCAGCGCGGCGGCGCGGCCCGCTCCCGAGGTGAGGGCCCGCAGCCGCCCGAGCGAGGCGTCGGTCGCGGGCATCCGGTCCAGGGCGGGGCGCACGATCAGGCGCAGGGCCTCGGCGAGGCCCCGCGAGCGGAGCGTCCCCTGTTCGGCGGGCCCCTGGAGGACGGGCCCGCGTCGGGACGGCCGGTCGGCCTCGCGGTCGGACGAACGGCGGCCGTCCTGGGGGACGTCGCCGGACCCGGTCGAGCGTGGCAGTCGGAGGCCGCCGTCGTACGGCGGGCCGGGATGTCGGGGCCGTGATCCGCTCATGTGCGCAATGTAGACGCTCGACTGACGGTGGTCACCCGTAACCATGCCCGGAGGTTCGTCGCGAGGTGGAACCTGTTGCAGTAATGCCCGATTGTCGCTGCTCAGTACCGGGTCTGGACATGAGAACAAGTTCAGGCCACAATGTGAGAGAAGACACACAGCCCCCGCTCTTAAGGACCTGCCCCGATGACCGACGCAGTTGCCGATCAGTCCACCGATCCCCTCGCCGGAACCAACCCGGACATGAACGAAGCCGCCGTGTTCGAGGCCGTGGCCGACAGGATCCCGGACAACCCGCTGCTCACCATGGACGGTGTCGACTACACGTACCGGCAGATCGATGAGCTCGCCAACCGAATGGGTCACCTCCTGAAGGCCCACGGTGCGGAGCCGCTCAGCCACGTCGCGCTGTACATGAAGAACAGCGCCGAGCACATGGCCGCCATCGTGGCGTCCATGAAGATCCGCGTGGCCGGGATCAACGTCAACTACCGCTACACCCCGGCCGAGCTCGTCTACCTGTTCAACGACTCGCAGTCGGTCGCCGTGATGGTCGACGCCGAGTTCGCCGAGACGATGGCCGCCGCGGTGCCGCAACTGACCAGCACGCGCACGATCCTCGCCGTCGGCGGGACGCCTCAGGTCCTCGCGGACGCGTGTGCTGCCGCCGGCCTCACCCTGGTCGACGTCGACGCCGAGCTGCCCCAGCAATCGGCGGAGCGCGGGTTCGAGCCGGCCCGCGGTGACGACCACTGGATCGTCTACACCGGCGGCACCACCGGGTTCCCCAAGGGCGTCCAGTGGACGATGTCGGACTACTACTACGCCTGCCTGTCCGGCGGTAACCCCTACGGAGACAAGCGGCACAGCCCGCAGGAGGTCGCGGACAACGTCTCGCCCGACGGCGGATTCCGCGTCGTCATCTCAGCCCCGCTCATGCACGGCGCCGGACTGTTCACGCTGCTGACCTTCGTCAACATGGGTGGCCACCTGATCCTGTTCCGCGACTTCGACGCGGAGGTCATCGTGGACGCGACCGCCGAGCACAAGGCCGGCCTGTTGATGTTCGTCGGCGACGGCATGGCCGTGCCGATCACCGACGCCCTGCTCGAGGCCAAGAAAACCAAGGACTTCAGCTCGATGTTCATGGTCGCCTCCGGCGGCGGCATCTGGTCCAAGTCCTCGCGTGACCGCCTGCACGAAGAGTTCCCGAACGTCATAATCCGCGACAACTTCGGCGCCTCCGAGACCGGCAACGACGGCGAGCTGAACCTCAACGAGGACGGCGAGATGGTCCTGGCGCCGACCCCGCGCCTCGGGCTGATCGACGAGTCCAACCAGCCGGTCGCCCCCGGATCAGACGTGGTGGGCTACATCGTGCGCCGCGGTCACGTCCCGCTCGGCTACTGGAACGACCCGGAGAAGACCGCCAAAACCTTCCCCGTGGTCGACGGTCAGCGGGTCGCGGTGCTCGGCGACATGGGCCGGATCCGCGAGGACGGCTCCATCGTGTTCCTGGGCCGCGGCTCGGGCTGCATCAACACGGGCGGGGAGAAGGTCTTCCCCGAGGAGGTCGAGCAGGCGCTCAAGGCCCACCCGGCCGTGCACGACGCGCTGGTCGCCGGCGCCCCCGACCCGCGCTTCGGACAGAAGGTCGCCGCAGTCGTGTCCTTCCGCGAGGGCACGTCGGCCGAGCCGGAGGAGCTCTCCGCATTCCTGCGTGAGTCCCTGGCCAACTACAAAGTGCCCAAGGTGATCGTCGTCGTGCCCGAGATCCGCCGCTCGCCCGCGGGCAAAGCCGACTACAAGTGGGCCAAGGAGCAGATCTCCACCAAGTGACGCACGAGCAGTGACGCACGAGCAGTGACCACCCCGGCCGGGCCCGTACCAGCGGCCGGGCCGCGGTGCGTCGCATGGAGCGTGCTTCGCGGGGTGCGTAGCCGGTCAGCCGGCGGCGAGGATCCGCTCGACCGCACCCATCGGCACCGGGACCCACCCGGGTCGATTACGTGACTCGTAGACCACCTCGTACAGGGCCTTGTCCAGTGTGTACGCCCGCAGCAGCGCTCCGGAGTCGCGAGGATCGGCGTCGCTGACCTCGGCGTACCCCGAGCAGAAGGCGTCGACGTTGCGGTCACGCCACTCGCGGGCCCGGAAGCGCAGCTGCCGGTCCTCCACGCCGACGAGCGTGTGCTGGGCCGCGTAGTCGAGACTGCGCAGGATGCCCGCCACGTCGCGGGCAGGCGAGTCCGGCACCCGGCGCTCGGCGAGGGGTGCGGCCGGCTCCCCCTCGAAGTCGATGACGATCCAGCGGTCCGGTGCCCGGAGGGTCTGGCCGAGGTGCAGGTCGCCGTGGATGCGGTGCACGCGTACCGGGCCGGAGCCGGCGACCTCGTCGAACACCGCCCGCGCGGCGTCCGCGAACTCCGCCAGCGCCGGTACCTCGGCCACCGCCGCGTCCAGCCGCGCCCGCATCGACGCCACGAGGTCCGTACCGTCGCGCGTCGCCACTCCGGTCGCGGCCGCCAGGTCCTCGTGCACCTGCGCCACGGCCGCCCCGAGCCGGCCGGCCTCGTCGGCGAAGTCGGTGCCCACCTCCTCGGCCAGCAGATCGGCCTCGGCGAACAGGTCTCGGACGCTCGCCGTGGCCATCGCCCACCCGTCGGCCGCGCCCGCCATGAACTCCTGGGCCATCGCCAGGGTCGTGGGCCCGTTTCCGGTGTCGCCCCCCTCGCCGTCGTCCCCGTCGCCGCTCAGTTCCACCCATCCCCGCAGCGCCGCCACCGCCGGGCACTCCCGGTCGGCCAGCGCGGCGTGCAGCTCCACGTCGGGGTTCACGCCCGGCTGGACCAGCCGGAACACCTTGACCATGAGGTCGTCGCCGTACACCAGCGACGAGTTGGACTGCTCACCCTCCAGCAGCCGCCCCCACGTGGGCTCGGGCAGCGTGGCGCCGGGGACCAGTCGGAACCGCAGCCCGCCGACCTCGTCCTGCCCGGCCAGGTGGCGGAGCAGGGACTCGGTGCCGCGGGGGTCGCGCAGTCCGTCGTAGATCACGGGGGAGGCGCCCTCCGGGGTCAACGGGAACGCCCGTCGGTCACCCGGCAACTCGGCCGCGGTCGCGATCGGCACCTGGTAGCGCTGGGGCCGACCGTCCACCTCGAGATCCACCAGCAGGTGCTCGACCAGCACCTCCGGATCGTCCAGGAACACCTCGCGCCGGGTGATCCGCACTCCGGTGAGTTCCAGCCCCTTGCCGGCGAACCACCGCTGCTCGGGTAGCCAGTCGGTGAGCAGTCGGGCCAGGGTGTCGTCGTCGACCGGGGAGATACTCATCTCGGTCCCTCCTCCGGGCTGCGCAGTTCGAGCCAGTAGAAGCCGTACCCGGGCAGCGTGAGCTGGTACGGGTCGGCGTCGATCTCCGGGAACGGCACCCCGCCGGTGAGCTCGACGGGCTGACGACCAGCGTGCTCCGCCAGGTCCAGGCGCACCGCCTGCGGGAACCGCGACAGGTTGTTGACGCACAGGATCACGTCGGTGCCCGTGCCGTCGGAATCCAGCGAGCGCAGGTAGGACAGGATCGACGGGTTGGACCCGCCGAGGTCGGTGAACTCGCCCAGCCCGAATGCCGGGTGGCTCTTGCGGACGTGGATCATGCGCCGCGTCCAGTGCAGCAGGCTGGCGGTGGAGTTCATCTGCGCCTCCACGTTGACGCCCTGGTAGCCATACAGGGGGTCCATGATCGCGGGCAGGTACAACCGGCCCGGGTCGCAGCGGGAGAACCCGGCGTTGCGGTCGGGGCTCCACTGCATGGGCGTGCGGACGGCGTCGCGGTCGCCGAGCCAGATGTTGTCGCCCATCCCGATCTCGTCGCCGTAATACAGCATCGGCGAGCCGGGCAGGCTGAGCAGCAGCGCCGTGAACAGCTCGAGCTGGTTGGTGTCACCGTCGAGCAGGGGGGCCAGGCGCCGGCGGATGCCGATGTTGGCCTTCATCCGCGGGTCCTTGGCGTATTCCGCGTACATGTAGTCACGTTCCTCGTCGGTGACCATCTCGAGCGTGAGCTCGTCGTGGTTACGCAGGAAGATCGCCCACTGCGCCGAGGACGGGATGTCGGGGGTGTGGGCGAGGATCTCGGTGACGGGGAAGCGGGACTGCCGCCGCACGGCCATGAAGATCCGCGGCATGAGCGGGAAGTGGAACGCCATGTGGCACTCGTCGCCCACCTCGGGCTCGCCGTAGTAGTCCACCACGTCGTCGGGCCACTGGTTGGCCTCGGCGAGCAGCACACGCCCCGGGTACTCTTCCTCGACCACGGCGCGGCACTTGCGCAGGAACTCGTGGGTCTCGGGCAGGTTCTCGCAGTTGGTGCCGTCGCGCTCGAACAGGTACGGCACGGCGTCCAGGCGGAACCCGTCGATGCCCAGGTCCAGCCAGAACCTCAGGACGTCGATCATCGCCTCCTGGACCTCGGGGTTGTCGTAGTTGAGATCGGGCTGGTGGGAGAAGAAGCGGTGCCAGTAGAACTGCCCGCGTACGGGGTCGTAGGTCCAGTTGGAGGACTCGGTGTCGACGAAGATGATGCGGGCCTCGGGGTACCGCGTGTCGTCGTCGGACCACACGTAGAAGTCGCCGTACGGGCCCTCCGGGTCGGCGCGGGACTCGGTGAACCAGGCGTGGGTGTCGGAGGTGTGGTTCATGACCAGGTCGGTGATGACCCGGATGCCGCGGCTGTGCGCCTGCTCGAGGAGTTCCACGAAGTCCTCGACGGTGCCGAACTCCGGCAGCACGGTGCGGAAATCGCGGATGTCGTACCCGCCGTCGCGCAGCGGCGAGTCGTAGAACGGCGGCAGCCACAGGCAGTCGACGCCCAGCCACTCGAGGTAGTCGAGCTTCTCGATGAGACCACGGAGGTCGCCGGTGCCGTTGCCGTCCGAGTCGTAGAAGGCCCGGACCAGGACCTCGTAGAACACCGCGGACTTGTACCAGTCGTGGTTGATCTCGAGTTCGGTGGCGTGACGGTAGTCGTCCGCGCTGGGCTCGACGACGTGCCCGTCGTCGGTGAGCTCGGGGTCGGCCGGCCGCGGGTCGGCGGCGCGTGAATCGACGGGGCGGGACTCGGACTGCAGGCGCGGCTTGGGTGCCATGTCGGCGAGCCTACGGCCCCGTACGATCCGGTGCATGCGGAAAATCGACCCGACCGAGCGGGTCCGCGGCGTGGTGCGGGCCTTCCGGGGCCGGCACGGCCGGCGCGCCCGTGCGCTCGCCGTGCGGTTGGACGGCGACGACGACGAGGTGGTCCTCCGCCCGTGGGAGCTGCGGTTGCCGAGGGTGGTCGTCCACGCGGCGGCCCGGTCCAGGGGCTGGGAAACCGTCGGGGGCGCGCGGGCGCTCGTCCAGCGGGGCCCGTGGCTCGAGCCGATGCACTTCGTCCGCGGCGGGGACGCCCATCCGACCGGTGACCTGCGGTGAGCCCCGGCTGGGTGCTCACGGTCCTGGCACTGCTCCCGCTGCTCGCGTGGGTGATCGCCGCCGCGGTGATCGCCGCCCGCCGGTGGTGGCGGCGTCGGGGGGATGACCGTGCGCGCCGGCTGCGGTTGGCCCGGATGTTGCGCGGTGGCGAGCTCGTCGTCGTCCCCACCTCGGACATCGACCTCCCCGAGGCCACCGTCCTCGCCGTCGCGGCGGATGCCGGGTACCGACTCGTGGGCTACGAACGCGCGGACACGCCCCTGTGCCGCCGGATCGGGGTGTTCGTGCGCATAGGCGGGGAGGTCGACGCGGTGATCAGAGGCGTGCCCGCACCCCGGTAGCGTGACGCGCATGCGCATCGGGATGGCTCTGAACTACAGCGGCGGGTTCGCCGAGACGGCCGCGGAGGCCGCGGACCTCGAGAGGGCGGGACTGGACATCGCGTTCGTCCCGGAGGCGTACTCGTTCGACGCCGTGAGCCAGCTCGGCTACCTCGCGGCCAAGACGTCCACCATGGAGCTGGCGTCGGGGATCCTGCAGATCTACACCCGGACGCCCACGCTCACCGCCATGACCGCGGCCGGGCTGGACTTCGTCTCCGACGGCCGGTTCGTGCTGGGCCTGGGCGCCTCGGGCCCGCAGGTCGTGGAGGGCTTCCATGGCGTGAAGTACGACGCGCCGCTGGCCCGCACGCGCGAGGTGATCGAGATCTGCCGCAAGGTGTGGCGCCGCGAGAAGGTCGTCCACGACGGGAAGAAGTACCAGATCCCGCTGCCCGCCGACCAGGGCACCGGGCTGGGCAAGCCGCTCAAGCTCATCAACCATCCGGTGCGCTCGACCATCCCGATCGTCCTGGCCGCGCTCGGGCCCAAGAACGTCGAACTGGCCGCCGAGGTCGCGAACGGCTGGCAGCCGCTGTTCTTCCACCCGGAGAAGGCGCACCTCGCGTGGGGTGACGCCCTGGCGGCGGGCAGGGCGAAGCGCGACCCGTCGCTCGGCGAGCTCGACGTCTACGCCGGCCCCGCCCTGGCGATCTGCGACGAGGCCGAGGTGCCCTTCTACCTCGACCTCGTCCGGCCGCACCTGGCCCTCTACATCGGTGGCATGGGCGCGCGCGGTAAGAACTTCTACAACGAGCTCGCGTGCCGCTACGGCTACGAGGACGAGGCCGCCCGCATCCAGGACCTCTACCTGGACGGCAAGAAGGAAGAGGCTGCAGCGGCGGTCCCCGACGAGCTGGTCCGCTCGGTCTCCCTCATCGGGCCCGCCGGATACGTCGCCGAGCGGGTCGAGGCGTTCCGCGAGGCGGGCGCCACCACGCTCACCGTGGTCCCCATGGCCCTCGACGCGCCCGGCCGACTGCGCCTCGTGGAGCAGTTCCGCGAGATGTGCTGACCTGCGCTGGGCGCCGGTCAGGCGAGCTCGACCACCACGTTCTTCAACACGGGGGCGTCGTCGCGCTCCGCGACGGTGGCCGCCACGAGCAGGCGCGAGCCCTCCTCCCACACGCGGACGCGCATGGTCTCGCCGGGGAAGAAGATGCCGCCGAAGGTGACGCCGTACCCGCTGACGCGGGAGACGTCGCCGCCCAGCACCTCGTCGACTACCGCACGCAGGACCACCCCGTACGAGCACAGGCCGTGCAGGATCGGACGCGGGAACCCGGCGGCCTCGGCGAACGCGGGGTCCGAGTGCAACGGGTTGCGGTCACCACACAGGCGGTAGAACAGCGCCTGCTGGGGGAGCGTGGCCACCTCGATGGTGTGGTCGGCGTCCCGCTCGGGGTACTCGACCTTCTCCGACGTTCCGCGCTCGCCGCCGAAGCCGCCCTCGCCCTTCGCGAAGATGCCGGACCGGGAGGTCCACAGCTTCTCGCCGTCGGCGGAGACCGTCTCGGACTCCTGGATGATCACCGCGGCCGACCCCTTGTCCTGGATCTCGGCGATCTTCGTGGTGGTCACGGCGGTGCCGGCGGCCGGGATGGGGCGGTGCAGCGTCACGGACTGGCTGCCGTGGACGACCTTCGCCAGGTCGATCTCCACACCCGGGAACGACACCTTCGGCGCCTCGGTGACGTTCATCGTCGCCGCGACGGTGGCGAACGACGGCAGCACCTTGGGCGCGGAGTCGTGGACATACTCCAGCCCTGTGGTGTCCGTGGGGTCGGCGGCCGCGCCCACGGACAGTGCGTAGAGCGCCACGTCGGAGGCGGTCCAGGAGAATTCCTGGGAGGGCAGCTGTGCCCCGAGGGCTGTGTCGAGATCGATCGGCACGTCAGACTCCCGTCTTCTGGGTGGAGGGGGTGGAGGCGAGCATGTGCTCGACGGCGAGGTAACCGAACACCATGGCGGGTCCGATGGTGGCGCCCGGGCCGGCGTAGGTGTGGCCCATGACCGGCGAGGACGCGTTGCCCGCGGCGTAGAGTCCCTCGATCACGGAGCCGTCCTCACGCAGCACACGGCCGTGGACGTCCGTGTTGGCGCCGCCCTTGGTGCCGAGGTCGCCGGGCACCATCGTGGCCGCGTAGAACGGGGCCTTGCGGACGGGGCCGAGGCTCGGGTTGGGCTTGTTGGTCGGGTCCCCGTAGTAGTGGTCGTAGCCCGACTGACCGCGCTGGAAGTCCTCGTCGCGGCCCTTCTCGGCGAAACCGTTGAAGCGCTCGGCGGTGCGCTCGAGGGCGTCGGCCGGTACGCCGATGAGTTCGGCGAGCTCGGCGAGGGTGTCCGCCTTGTGGAAGTTCTCCGTCGCCAGCCACTTCCTGGGCAGCGGCTGCTTGGCCTGCAGACCGGCGAAGAGGTACCGGTTCTTGTACTCCTGGTCGAAGATGATCCAGGCTGGCAGGTTCTCGGCCGGGCCCTCACCCTGGCCGTACTCGCCGCCGTACATCCTGTGGCCTGCCTCGACATAGGGCAGCGACTCGTTCATGAAGCGCTCACCGCGCGGGTTGACCATGAACGAGCAGGGCAGAGACCTCTCGGCCAGCGCGAACCACGGACCACGCGGGAGCATGATGGTGGGACCCCACCAGGCGTCCTCCATGAAGGACAGCTCGGCGCCGACCTGCTCCATGGCCTCGATGCCCTCACCGGTGTTGGCGGCCGCACCCACGGTCCAGTCGGTGGGGATGGGCTGACGCTGGTACTTGTCCCGCATCTCCTGGTTGTGCTCGAATCCACCGGAGCCCATCACCACGCCGAGGCGCGCGCGCAGCGTGACCTCCTCACCGTTCCGCATCGCGGTGATGCCGACGACCCGCTCCTCGTTGCCGGAACCCTCGGTGACCAGACCGGTCATGGGCGTCTCGAGCCACACCGGCACGCCCGCGTCGAGCAGGCCCTTGCGCAGGCCGGCGATGAGCGCCCGGCCCATGCCCACTGAGTTCTGCCCCCGGGCCTTCGCGAGGAACATCCGCAGCGACACCTTGATCGAGCGGCGGATGCCCTTGGTGGTCGGCCGCTGCAGCAGGTTGAGCCACCGGTAGTCGGACTGCATGACCACCATGTTCGCCGGGGCCTTGGCGTAACCGGGCTCGAGCTTGTCGGCTTCGGACCCCAGTTGTCGTAGGTCGAACGGCTTCGGCTCGACGGACCGGCCTCCGAGGCGACCGCCGGGAGCCTCGGGGTAGTAGTCGGAGTAGTCCTTGACCCACTCCAACCGGAGCGGGGAGTTGGCGAGGACGAAGTCGAGGACCTCGGGCCCGCGGTCGACGTAGGTGTCGATCCGCTCGGCCGGGACGACGTCGCCGACGATCGAACGGAGGTAGGTCCGCGCGGCCTCGGGGGTGTCGAGGACACCGTCGCGCTGGAGCACCGAGTTGTTGGGGATCCACACGCCGCCGCCGGAGCGGGCGGTGGAGCCTCCGTAGTGCGGGGCCTTCTCCACGAGGACCACGCTGAGGCCCTTCTTTGCTGCCGCGAGGGCGGCCGTCATGCCTGCTCCACCGCTGCCGACGACGACGACGTCGAATTCCTGGTCTGCCATGTAGAACACGTTATAGAACTGATCGTCGTCACGCCAGACGCCCCAGGTAGCATGCCCGTCATGCTCACCGAGGAGACCCGCGCCACTCTGGCCCAGCGACTGTGGGACGCCGAGACCGACGTCTCGCCGATCGCCCCGCTGACCGACGACCATCCGGACATGAATGCTGACGACGCGTTCGAGATCCAACTCGTCAACATTCGCCGCAAGCTCGACGCCGGTGCAGTCGTCATCGGCCACAAGGTGGGTCTGGCGTCCAAGGCGATGCAGGAGATGATGGGCGTCGACGAGCCCGACTACGGTCACCTGCTCGACTCCATGGAGTATCCGGAGGGCGCGCCGATCGAGGCGGCGCGCTTCTGTTTCCCGCGCGTCGAGGTGGAGGTGGGCTTCATCTTGGGTGCTGACATCCCGCCGGAGGGGTGCTCGCAGGAGGAGGCCGCGGCGGCGATCGAGTGGGTCGTCCCGTCGATCGAGCTCATCGACTCCCGGATCCGCGACTGGAAGATCAAGCTGCCGGACACGATCGCGGACAACGCCTCGTCGTGCGGTTACGTCATCGGCCGGCAGCGCGTGCGTCTGGCGGACATCGACGTGGCCGCAATCGATGCGACGCTCTACAAGAACGGCGAGTTCCTCGCCTCGGGCCGCTCCGACGCGGTGTTGGGCAACCCGCTGAACTCGGTGGGATGGTTGGCCTCGACGGTCGCGAAATTCGGCGTCCGACTGCGCAAGGGCGACATCATCCTCCCGGGCACCGCCATTCGCGCGATGGACGCGACGCCGGGCGACACCTTCCGTGCGGAGTTCGCGGGCCTGGGCGACGTGACGATGGCGTTCCGCTAACGGTCCGAGCTCAGGGCGCGCCCGGCTGCCGCGGCCGCGCGGGTGACCAGCGGTTCGAGCCGGGCCAGGGCGTTCTCGTCCGCCGCGCTCGCGGACAGGGCAGCTACTGCCCGTGTGCCGCCGGCGCCCTCCTCGTCGTCGTCGAACACCGGCGCCGCCACGCAGTACAGCCCGGGGGTGAGCTCGGCGCGGTCCACCGCGCGCTTCTTCCGGCGGATCTCGCCGAGCTCCACCTCCAGCGCGTCGGGCGAGGTCAGTGTGGTCTCGGTCCACGCGATCATCGGCCACCGCGCGACGCGGCCGGCGGCATCCTCGTCGAACGCCAGCATCGCCTTTCCCACCCCCGTGCAGTACGCGGGTAGCCCGCCCCCGATCCGTGACGGTGACGGGATCGGGCGTGGGCCGTGCAGTTTGTTGAGATAGACCACCTCGTCCCCGTGCAGGGTGGCCAGGTGGACGGTCGCGCGCGTGGCCTCGAAGAGGTGCGCGAGGAACGGCGTGAGTGCCCGCCGAATCCGCTCATATTCAGGCGAGACGGGGATCGGGTCCAGTTCCTGGACCAGCGGCCCGAGCCGGTAGCGCTGGCCGATCCGCGTCACCGCGTCGTTGCGCTCGAGGGCGGTGAGCAATCGCAGCGCCGTGGACTTGGCCAGCCCCGTCTCCCGCGCTATCTCGCTCAGGGTCATCCCGGTGCCCGCCGCCGTCACACGCAGCACCTCGAAGGCGCGATCGACGGGGGAGGTGGGCGGCTCGGTCATGCGGTGAGTGTAGCGCGCGGGTCGGACACGCCGGGGTCGTTGAATCGAACTCTTGCGCTATTCCTGCGCGCCGATTAGGGTCGTATATACGTTCTACTGAGGCGGCGTGGGGGGGGGGTGAAGATGTCGGAAGCGAAGCCGTTGTTCGCCGTCTCCGATCCACTCGGCGCTGCCGACATGAAGGCGGTCAGTGACGCGGCGCGGGCGGCGACGCTGGCACAGAACCGGGCCGGTGCCACGCGGTTGGAGGCCGCGCACATGCTCGTCCAGCAGTTCTCCCGCGCGGCGGAGGCGGAGGCAGCCGACGCGGAGCGCCGCGAGGCGTCGCCGCGGCCGGCCTATGCGCGGCTCGCTCCGGAGTCGCGGGCCCGGGACCATCTGGCGGCGGCGTGTCAGCTCACGTGCTGGCACGCCGAGCGACTGGTCACGGCCGGAGTGCAGATCCACTCCCGGCTGTTGCGCCTGAGGTCCTCGGTCGACCGGGGGTTGGTGCCCGAGCAACTAGCCATCGATATCGCCTGCAAGTTGGCTGCAGTGCCCGACTCGATCCTCTCCGACGTGGAAGACGAGTTGATAGCCGGGCTCACCGGAGACCTGGGGGGCGGGGACCGGCCGAGCCGCACCGAGGTGGACTCGCGGATCGACGAGCTCGTCGGCCGGTTCGACCCCGCAGGGGCGGAGGAGGCGGAGGCCGAGGCTCTCGCTACCCGCATGGTGCGGTTTCGGACCGGCCGCAACGGTATGGCCGACCTCGTGGCGAAACTGCCCCCGGCGGAGGCTGAGTTGCTGCGCGGGCGCATCGAGGCCGAGGCCCGCGCCGCGTCGGCGGACGGCGTTCCCGGGACGCTGGACCAGCTTCGCGCAGACGCCCTCGCGTCGCTGGCTGTGTACCCGAACAACGGCGATTCGAGCTGCGCGAGTGGCGGTGACGCGGTCAGCGGTGAAGCCGCGGGCGAAGAAGCGATCGAGCTAGGCGATGTCCGAGCGGGCGCGGACCTGCCGCGGCCGTCGCTCGGTAACGCCGCGAACGCCGGGCAGGCGATCCGGATCAGCGTGATCGCCTCGGCCGCGCAGGGGCTCCCCAACCGGGTCGAGTTCGTCCACGGCGCGTACAGCAGCTACAACTGGCTCTGCCAGCAGCTCCTGGAGGGCGACGACGCCAGCGTGCGCTTCGAGCTGATCGACCCCGCGCCCGGCGCCGTCGACTCGCCGGACCACGCACTGCGATACCTGATCAGCCCGGCCATGGCGGAGCGGATCCGCCTCCGGGACGGTACGTGCCGGCACCCGGGGTGTTCGGTGCCGGCGAAGGACTGCGACGTGGATCATGTGATCGCGTTCAACAAGCGCGATCCGGAACTCGGTGGCCCGACCCTCGAATGGAACCTCGTGTGCCTCTGCCGCAAGCACCACCGCGAGAAGACGTTCGGTACCAACGCCTACCGTCCCGGCCCGCTCGGTGAGCTGATCATCCTCACAGAGACCGGTCACCGGCACCGCACCAGACCACGGGGCCCGTTGGCCCGCGCCCGCGACGGTATTCGGGAACGGGCGTGGGAGGACTACGCCGACCGGCTGATCTCCGCGGACGGGTACATCACCAACCCGCCGGGGACGGAGCGGTCCCGCGGGCGACCCGCCTAGCGAGCGCCACCGGACCAGGTCGTTGTGCCGTTGAGTGGCACAGCTGTTTGTGGCGTGCGTTCCCCGCGCGCGACACTGCTCTCATGACAGAGAAGGCCAAGCTCACAGCAGCGATCGTGGGGTCCGGCAACATCGGCACCGACCTGATGTACAAGCTCGAGCGCAGTGAGTACATCGAGCCCAAATGGATGATCGGCATCGACGCCGAATCCGAGGGTATGAAGCGCGCCGTCGAACACGGCCTCGTCTGCATGGCCGGCGGCGCTGACGAACTGCTCGCCTCCATCGAGGCCGGCGGCGAGAAGCCCGACCTCCTCTTCGAGGCCACCAGCGCATACGTGCACAAGGAGTACGCGCCCAAGTACGAGGCCGCCGGCATCGTCGCCATCGACCTGACGCCCGCGGCCGTCGGTCCCATGGTGATCCCACCCGCCAACCTCCGCGAGCACCTCGGCGCGCCCAACACCAACATGGTCACGTGCGGCGGCCAGGCCACCATCCCGATGGTCCACGCCGTCTCCTCGGTCGTCCCCGTCGACTACGCGGAGATCGTCGCCTCGGTGTCCAGTGCGTCCGCTGGCCCCGGCACCCGCGCCAACATCGACGAGTTCACGCAGACCACCAAGCTGGCCATCGAGAAGGTCGGCGGCGCCAAGCAGGGCAAGGCGATCATCATCCTCAACCCGGCCGAGCCGCCCATGATCATGCGCGACACGATCTTCTGCTCGATCCCTGAGGACGCCGACCACGACCTCATCACCACCGCCATCCGCAAGCGCGAGAAGGAGATCCAGGAATACGTGCCGGGCTACCGGCTGCTCCAGGAGCCGCAGTTCGACCCGCCCACCGAGATCACCGGCGGCATGGCCCGCGTGGCGATCTTCGCCGAGGTCGAAGGCGCGGGGGATTTCCTGCCGCCCTACGCCGGCAACCTCGACATCATGACCGCCGCCGCCGCGAAGGTCGGCGAAGAGATCGCCAAGAGCAAGCTCGGAGTGTGACAGACATGGACAAGACCAACCCCCACAACGCCGACGCACGGGCGTACAGCTCCGAGCTCGACATCCGCATCACCGACTCGTCGCTGCGGGACGGCTCCCACCACAAGCGGCACCAGTTCTCGGTCGAGGACGTCCGCAACGTCGTCGGCGCCCTCGACGGCGCGGGAGTCCCCGTCATCGAGGTCACCCACGGTGACGGGCTCGGCGGCGCGTCGTTCAACTACGGCTTCGCCAAGTCCTACGACCAGGATCTCATCAAGGCCGCGGCAGAGACCGCCAAGCAGGCCAAGATCGCGTTCCTCACGCTGCCCGGCCTGGGTATCAAGGACGACATTCTCGCCGCGCGCGACAACGGCGGCTCCATCTGCCGCGTCGCCACCCACTGCACCGAGGCCGACGTCTCGATCCAGCACTTCGGCTACGCACGCGAGCTCGGTCTGGAGACCGTCGGCTTCCTCATGATGAGCCACACCCAGCCGCCGGAGGCGCTCGCCAAGCAGGCGCGCATCATGACCGACGCCGGCTGCCAGTGCGTCTACATCGTCGACTCGGCCGGCGCGCTGGTAATGGACCAGGTCTCCGACCGTGTCTCCGCGCTCGTCGCGGAGCTCGGTGACGACGCCCAGGTGGGCTTCCACGGCCACGAGAATCTCGACATCGGCGTGGGCAACTCGATCATGGCCATCCGCGCGGGTGCGCAACAGATCGACGGTTCAACCCGCCGCTTCGGCGCGGGCGCGGGCAACACGCCTGTCGAGGCGCTCGTCGGGTGCTGCGACAAGCTCGACATCCGCACCGGCATCGACTTCTTCAAGATCGCCGACGCGGCCGAGGACGTCGTCCGTCCGCTCATGCCCACCGAGTGCGTCGTCGACCGCCAGGCCATGATGCTCGGCTACGCGGGCTGCTACTCGTCGTTCCTCAAGCACGCCGAGGGGCACGCGCAGCGCTACAACGTGCCCGCGTCGGAGATCCTGCTCCGCGCCGGCGAGCGTCGTCTGGTCGGCGGCCAGGAGGACCAGCTCATCGACATCGCGTTGGAGATCCAGAAGGAACTGGCGAACGCCTGATCCTCACCCCGCCCGCCGCAGTCGCGCACCCGGGGCGGGGCGGGGCGTCGTGGCTGTCACGGGTCGACCCTGACCCCGCCGAGTGCCCAGGTCACGACCGGCTCGAGGGTCGCCGCGTCGACCAGTTGGAGGCGGCGGGAGTGCAGTAGCAGCTGCGCGGCGGGAGCCTCGGGCGTCCTGCGGAGTTCGCGGCGCAGGGCGGCCAGGTCACCGCGCCCGGGGTCGTCGGCGGGGGAGAGTCCGACGACGACGAGGGCTGCGCGCCCGGGAGCGGAGCGGATCGCCCGGATGATCCGACGTCGCCCGAGGATGCGGGTCGCGTTGACAGGTGCGAGCACGATCAAGGGGTCGGCGTCGTGGGCGGTGGTCAGCGTCGACAGTTCGACGGCGGGCGTGCTGAGCTGCTCCGCTAGGGCGACGGCGTAGCGGCGCGTGGAACCGTACTTCGAGGTGAAGGCGACGAGCGGGGAGTTCACGCTCCCCAGTCTGTCACCGTGGACTTACTCGGAGTAGGAAACCTCGACGCGGTCGGTCTTGGGCAGGAGCTGACAGCTCAGGACGTAACCCTCCTCGACCTCCTCGGGGTCGAGGATCCCGTTGTGGATCATCTCGACCTCTCCGGACTTGAGGATGCAGGCGCACGCGGAGCACTCGCCCTTGCGGCAGGAGAACGGCGCCTTGATGCCCTTGGAGAGCAGGACGTCGAGGAGGGGGGTCTGACGTGGCCAGGGCACCTCGTGCACCTCGTCGTCGAGCTCGACGATCGCGGTGGCCGGGCCGGCCCCGTCCTCGCCGGGGGAGTCGTCGATGACGATCTCCGCGAACGGGTCTCCCTCGATGGAGGAGAACACCTCGGTGTGGATGAGGTGCATGTCGGCGCCGGAGCGGCGCAGGCCGTTCTTGACGGTCTCCATGAACGGCGCGGGGCCACAGATGTAGGAGTGGCGCTTGGCGGCGACCGGCTGGAGGAGGTTGCCGATCATCTCGGCGGTGGGGATGCCGGAGACGGACTCGAGCCAGTGGACGACCGTGAGGCGGTCGGGGTTCTTGCGCTGCAGGTCCTGCAGCTCGTCCTTGAAGATGACCGAATTCTCGTCGCGGTTGGCGTACACCATGACGATGTGGCCGGTGCCCTGCGCGAGCGCGGACTTGAGGATCGACATCACCGGGGTGATGCCGGATCCGGCGGCCAGGAGGATGAAGTCCTGGTCGAGGTTCTTGGGGGTGAAGATGCCGGACGGTGCGAGCACGTGCATGCTCATGCCGGCCGCGGCGTTGTCGCACAGCCAGTTGGAGCCGTAGCCGTCGATCGTGCGCTTGACGGTCACCTTGAGACGGGCGTCCTCGGTGGGGGAGCTCGACAGGGAGTAGCAGCGCGCGACGGAACCCGTCCGGTCGCTCGGGATCCGCAGGGTGAGGAACTGCCCCGGGGTGTACCTGAAGTCGTCTTCGCCGCCTGCGGGGATGTCGAAGACGATCGACTTGGCGTCGGCGGTCTCCTCGATCACGTCTGCGATCGTGAGTGCGCGGACGAAGGAGCCGAGCTGTGGGGTGTCGGTCATGGATGCGGAGCCTATCGCTTTGATACGCGGGGGACGGGGGTCGCAGGGCACTGTCGCAGACGGCGGCGACCTCCACCGAGCGCTTCCCACTCAGTGGAAGTCCTGTGCCGTTGCGGTGTCACTCGGGGACGAACAGCGGGTTGACCATGTGTTCGTCGTCGGCCGGGTCCACGCCCTCGGAGATGGTCAGCAGACCCTCCGCGTAGGCGTAGCGGATGCTCGCCAGCATCCGGGGGCAGGTGTCCTCACCCTCCGGCCGTTCGCCGCCCGCGCGCCAGTCGGTGAGTACGGGGCACGTGCGGTCGCTGCCCTCGGTCCACTGGATGGACGTGTGCTTCTCGCTGTTCTTGCGAACCGAGACGCACGCCCCGCAGCTACGGCACTCGACGGGTTGGAAGCCCGCTCGTGTGTAGGTCTCGCGGTCGAGGTCGGTGTACGAGTGGAGTCGCGCGGCGCGCGCCGGGTCGGTGTCGTCCCAGGTCGGCGCGCGCCGCGCGTCGTTCTTCTTGAACATCAGTTCTGCGACCGGGTGGCGCCCGCCTCGCCGGCGACCTCTGCCATGCCGGTGTACTGGGTCTGCTCGTCGGAGATCTCGGCCTCACCGGCCTCCTGCCTGCGCATGTTCTCGGCGACCTCCTTCTCCCAGTACTGGTTGGCGGCGGTGGTGTCGACCTCGAACTCGAAGCGCTCGGTCATCTCCGGCGTCACCTTGTCGCGGTCCACGTAGAACTGCTCGTACCAGCGGCGGAGCTGGTAGACGGGGCCGTCCTCCTCGCAGAGGAGCGGGTTGGCGATCTGGGACTTGCGCTGCCAGATGCGGACGTCCTGGAGGAAGCCCTCGCCGAAGAAGGTCGCGATCTTGGCGGCCATCTTCTCGGAGGTGGCGTCGTCGAAGCCCCGGGGCTTCTTGACCGACAGCCCGTACATCAGCACGAACGAGTTCTGGTCGATCGGGTAGTGGCAGTTGATGAGGATGGCCTCAGTTTCGAAGCCGCCGTACATCTGCTTGAGCGGGTTGATCATGTACGCCGGGCCGAAGTAGGAGGCCTCGGATTCGAGCAGCGTGTCCCCGTACTTTCCGCCGGACGGGTCGTGGTCGGGACGCCCCTTGGTGTTGAGGTACTGGGTCGCCTTCTGGCCCTCGAAGACGTTCTTGAAGTAGGTCGGGAAGGCGTAGTGGATGTAGTAGAAGTGCGCCATGTCGACCACGTTGTCGACGATCTCCATGCAGTTGGACCCCTCGATCACGAGGCGGTTCCACTGCCAGTCGGTCCACTCGCCGGTCTCGTACTCGGGGATCGCGGGGATGGCGTCCTCGGGCTGCGGCGGTTTGCCCTCGTGGTCGTGCCACACGAAGACCTGGCCGGACTGGACGTTGGTGATCCAGGAGCGGGTCTTGGCGCGCAGGGGCACGCGCTTGGCGTACGGGATGCCCTTGCACTTGCCGTCGCCGCCCCAGCGCCAGTCGTGGAAAGGGCAGGCGATGTTGCCGTCCTTGATGGAGCCGTCGGACAGGTCCCCACCCAGGTGGCGGCAGTAGGCGTCGAGGACGTTGATCTCGCCCTCGTCGTTCGCCCACACCACGAGCTTGGTGCCGAAGGCCTGGATGGAGTGGGGCTCGCCGTCGGTGAACTCCTTGGCGGTGCCGATGCAGTGCCATCCGCGCGCGTACCGATCCCGGACCTCGCCGGTATCGATTTCGCGGACGGCTCCGGGGGCCGAACCGGGTGCGGTCATGATGATCCTCCTGAGTGGCGCGAGCCGTATGAGAACAGGTTATAGAATGAGGTGGCGGGCCACAACCAGGGAGCGTTCGTGCTGGCACGGGGTGCCAGGGTGTTCCGCCTGCTAGGGGTTGCCTGGTGCAAAACTGTAACGTGTTCTAGCCTAGACCGCATCACTCCCACGCACTGCCAGAGAGGTACACATGAGCGAGTACGCCTCCCACGAGGTCATCGACCGCATCAAGGCCCTGCTGCCCGGTTTCGCCGAGCGCGCCCAGGAGACCGAGGACCTGCGCAAGGTCCACCCGCAGAACATCGCGGAGCTCGATGAGGCCGGCTTCTTCAGGCTCTGTCAGCCGGCCCAGTGGGGCGGCTACGAGGCGGACATGGAAACCTTCTACACCGCCGCCATGACGATCGCGACCGCGTGCCCGTCCACCGGTTGGTGCGCGAGCATCCTCGGCATTCACAACTGGCACCTGGCGCTGTTCCCGCAGCAGGCACAGGAGGACGTCTGGGGCGAGGACCCGACCGTGCGGATTTCGTCGTCGTACGCCCCGATGGGCGCGGCCAAGAAGACCGACGACGGGCTGGTGCTCAACGGCAAGTGGTCGTGGTCCTCGGGAAGTGACCACGCCGACTGGGTCTTCGTCGGCGGTCCGGTCCTCGACGAGAACGACAAGATCGTGGACTTCTGCACCTTCCTGGTCGAGAAGTCCCAGTACGAGATCGTCGACGTGTGGCACGTCGTCGGCCTCAAGGGCACCGGGTCCAACGACATCGTCGTCTCCGACGCGCTGATCCCCGAGCACCGTGTCCTGTCCTTCGGTCTCATGGCCGCCACCAAGGCGCCGGGGCTCGAGGTCAACACCAACCCGATCTACAAGATGCCGTGGGGCACCATCCATCCCACCACCATCTCCACGCCGATCGTCGGCATGGCGTTCGGTTGCTACGACGTCCACCGCTCACACCAGCAGGAACGGGTCCGCGCCGCGTTCGGGACCAAGGTCAAGGACGACCCGTTCGCGAAGGTCCGTCTGGCCGAGGCCGCCGGCGACATCGACGCCGCGTGGCTGCAGCTCATGCGCAACGTGCGTGAGGAGCAGGACCTCATAAGTGCCGGGGATTTCCCGGGCATGGACATCCGCACGCGCGCTCGCCGCGACCAGGTCCGCGCCACGCAACGCGCGATCGACGCGATCGGGCTGCTGTTCCAGAACTCCGGTGCCCGCGCGCTCGAGGTGAGCTCGCCGATCCAGCGGTTCTGGCGCGACGCCAACGCGGGTAGGGTCCACGCCGCCAACGAGGCGACGAAGGCGTACATCATGTATGGGCAGAACGAGTTCGGCGAGAAGGTCACCGACTCGATGGTCTGATCCGTCGTCGGCGGATCGAGAGGACTGGCATTTATGGCGATCAGCAGTTTCGGGTACGTCCGGGTCTTCGCCACGGACATGGACGCCTGGCGCGAGTACGGCACCAAGGTTCTGGGCTTCGTCGTGGGCTCGGGCGAGGACCCCGACGCCCTCTACTTCCGGATGGATGACCATCCGCACCGGTGGATCATCGTCCCCGGCGGGGAGGACGAGCTCTCCGCGGTCGGCTGGGAGTGCGCCAATGAGGGCGAGTTCGAGGACGTCAAGCGGCGCCTCGACGCGGCCGGGGTGCCGTGGGAGGATGCGCCGGCCGAGGTCAAGCGTGACCGCGAGGTGCGCGGGCTGATCACCTGCCAGGACCCGGCCGGGTTCACGCTGGAGATCTACCACACCATCGCGCTGCAGCACCGGCGCATCCCGACGCCGTACGGCCACGAGTTCGTGACCGGCGACCAGGGCGCGGGCCACATCGTGCTGTCCACGCCGGACGAGGCCGCCGCGCTCGAGTTCTACAGGGACGTGCTGGGCTTCTCCCTGCGCGACTCGATGAGCCTGCCGCCGGAGATCGTCGGCCGCCCGGCCGACGGCGAGCCGGCGTGGCTCCGGTTCCTCGGGTGCAACCCGCGCCACCACTCGCTCGCGTTCACGCCGTTTCCCAACCCGACCGGGATCATCCACCTCATGGTGGAGGTCGGTACGGCGGACGACGTCGGGCTGGCGCTCGACCGGGCCATGCGCAAGAAGATCCGGTTGTCGGCCTCGCTCGGGCGGCACGTCAACGACAAGATGCTGAGTTTCTACATGAAGACGCCCGGCGGCTTCGACTGCGAGTACGGCTGCGAGGGCCAGCAGGTGGAGGACGACGAGAAGTGGGTCGCCCGCGAGTCCACGGCCGTGAGCCTGTGGGGTCACGACTTCTCCGTCGGCCACAAGTAGTTGCCTAGGCTGGGCCCCGTACCCCCGCGGGGCCCGGCCGTCGACGCGCCCACCCCGACGATCTTCAGTCCAGGAAGGACCGACCCCCATGAGCAGCACCGACGAACGCCCGAAGGGGCAGTCCTTCAGCAGCCGTGAACTGCGTGACGCGCTGGGCCAGTTCTGTACGGGCATCACCGTCATCACCGCGGTCGAGGACGACAAGCCGGTGGGCTTCGCGTGCCAGTCGTTCTCGGCGTTGTCGCTGGAGCCGCCGCTCGTGCTGTTCTGCCCGATGAAGACGTCGGGGTCGTGGAAGGGCATCGAGAAGGCGGGCCGGTTCGCGGTGAACATTCTCTCCGAGGACCAGGAGGACGTCTCCTCGACGTTCGGCCGCCGCGGGGACGACAAGTTCGCCGAGATCGACTGGGGACCGAGCCCACTCGGTTCGCCGGTGATCAAGGGCGTCATGGCGTGGTTGGACTGCGAGATCGACCAGGTCCTCGACGGCGGGGACCACTGGATCGTGCTTGGTCGGGTCGACAACCTCGGCCCGACCAAGCGGGACATCCGCCCGCTGCTGTTCTACCGCGGCGCCTACCTCAGCATCGAGGAAGACGTCGTGGATCCGACGCCCGAGCAGGAGGAGTTGGCCAACTTCATCACCTCTGCCGACAGTTACACCTGGCTGTGAGCGGGGTGACCGGGCCGCTGGCGAAGGCGCTGGCGGATGCGGAGGAGGTCATCCGGTCGGCGCCGCACGTGCGCACCGACGAGGACGTGGCCGAGGGACTCGAGTACCTGCTCGGGACGATCCGCGGGGCGATAGAAACGGGCCAGCACCGCGGACGCACGCACCCGCAGTTGTTCGAGGCGACGGGCCCGTACACCAAGATGGGACTGGATAACCCGGACACGCTGTACTACTACGCCAACCTCGCCGACGGCGCGGAGTACGCCATCGAAGGCCGCCGCGGCACCACGGCGGACCTGTCGTTCCAGGTCATGGCGGGGACGTACTCGGCCGACGAGCGCGCCGCGTCGCACGCGGCGTTCGACGACCGTCGTCTTGAGATCGACGAGCGGGGACGGTATGGCTTCCGCCTGGGACCGGCGAGGTACGAAGACGACGAGGGCGACCCCGGCTACGTGGTGCTGCACCCTGGGTCGTCGATGATCGCCGTCCGCGAGGTGTTCTCCGACTGGAGCCGGGAGGAGGCCGGGTCGGCGATCATCCGCAGACTCGATACGGTCGGCACCGCGCCGGAACCCGTCTCGCTCGCGGGGCAGGAGAAGTTCTATGCCAAGCTCGCCGAGGCGCTCGTCGGGCGGCTGCAGACGTGGCTGGCCTTCCCCGGTTGGTTCTTCGGCGAGCAGCCGCGCAATACTCTCAACGTGCCCCGGCAGACCCCGGGAGGGCTCACCACCCAGTTCTCGTCCGCCGGGATCTTCGAGCTCGGCCCGGACGAGGCGATCGTCATCTCGGTGCCCGATGCCGGCGTGCCTTACCAGGGCTTCCAGCTGGGCAGTATGTGGTACGCCTCGCTGGAATACGTGCACCACCAGACGAGTCTCACCGCTGCCCAGGCGCAGGTCACCACCGACGGGCTCATCCACCTGGTGGTGTCCGAGCGCGATCCCGGGCTGGCGAACTGGGTCGAGACGCTTGGCCGCCGCGAGGGCATCATGCAGTTCCGGTGGCAGCGGACCGACGGTCCCATCGGCCCGGAGTTCGGCCCCACGATGAAGGTCATACCGTTCGAGCGGGTGCCCGACGAGGTCCCGTGCCACGACGAGTTGAGCGTGACCGGGGAGCAGTGGCGTGAGCGGATCGCCGCGCGTCAGCAGGCGTTCGCCCGGCGCGGATTGTCGTGAGAGGGGGACTGTCGTGAGCGATGAAGACCGGGTCCACGTCGGGACCGTCGACGATCTCCACGCCAGCGCCTCGCACACCGTGGGGCTCGAGGACTTCGGCGACGGCGAGGATCGCCACCGCGAGGCACTGGGCGTCCTGCTCGACTCCCTGCACTCGGACGCTGGGCTGACCCCTGCCGGGAGCAAGTATTGGCGCTCCGTGCTCAAGGGCGCGCTGACCGCGAGGCTCCTGTCGACGTCGGCCCTCGCGTCCGACCCCGCGGGAGCGGAGGTGACGATCGAGCGGCCCGTCGTCGTCACCGGGTTGCCCCGCACCGGTACCACGGCGTTGCACCGGCTCCTTGGCGCCGATCCGGCCAACCAGGGGCTCGAGCTCTGGTTGACCGAGGTCCCTCAGCCGCGGCCGCCGCGCGAGAAGTGGGAGGACGACCCCGCCTACGTCGGCCTGCGGGACCTGTACTCCGGATTCATGGCCGAGAACCCTGACTACGGCGGTGTGCACTACCTCTCCGCGGACGACCTCGAGGAGTGCTGGCAGCTGCTGCGGCAGTCGCTGACCTCGGTGTCGTACGAATGCCTGGCGCGGCTCGACGGCTACTCGCAGTGGCTGACCGGCGTCGACTGGGTGCCCGCGTACCACCGGCACAAGCGCAACCTGCAGCTCATCGGCGCCAACGACCCCGACCGGCGCTGGGTGCTCAAGAACCCGAGCCACCTGTTCGCGCTCGACGCGCTACTCGAGGTGTACCCCGACGCGGTGGTGGTGCAGACGCACCGCGACCCGCGTAAGTCGATGGCGTCGATGTGCTCGCTCGCGCACCGCACGGCCGCCGACTGGTCCACGCGGTTCACCCCGGAGTACATCGGCTCTTCGCAGCTGGACCTGTGGGCGCGTGGCGTCGAGACGTTCGCCGCCGCACGCGCCCGTCACGAGGCGGCCCCGGCGTCGGGGGCTACGTTCGTCGACGTCGACCACCACGAGTTGCTGGACGACCCCGCCGGCGTGGTCGAGCGCGTATACGCCGCGGCGGGCACGGAGCTGTCGGAGGACGTGCGCGCGGCCGTGGTCGCGGAGAACGAGCGCAGCCTCTCCGGGGACCGGGCACCCGCTCACCGCTACACCCTCGCCGACTACGGCTTGAGCGAGGAGCGGATCGCCGAGCGCTTCGCAGGATACCGTGGCCTCGACTCCTGACGCTCAGAGGTACTCGGCGACCGCCTCGATGACGCGGTCGGCGACCTCGCGGGTGCAGACGAGCAGATCGGGGTACTCGATCTGCTCGACGTTGTAGACCAGTTCGCTGCCGTCCAGGGCGCTGGCGTGAAGGCCGCGCTGCTGCACCACTCCGACGGTCGCGGCGGAGTCCCACTGGTGGTGACCGCTGGTGTGGATGTACGCGTCGCACTCGCCCTCGAGCACGGTGGCGGTCTTGCCGCCGCCGGACCCGAGGTGTACAAGGGACGCGTCGAGTTTGGCGGCGAGGTCCTCGGCGAACACGGGCGGCTCGGCCTCGGAGACGGCGATGCGCAGACGGGTGTCATCGCGGGGCGGCACGAGAGGCCCGGGCCGGGGGCCGCGGATGATCGACATCGGCTGGTACGTGGTGGCGCCGCGTCCGGTGAGGACCCTGCCGTAGGCGGGCATGGCGATCGCGCAGGCGGTGATCCCGCCGACGCCCTCGGGGCCGGACTCCCACAGCGCGACGTGCACGGCCCAGTCGGGGCGCCCCTCGGTCACGTAGGAGCGCATCCCGTCGAGGGGGTCGACGAACCACACCCGGTCGGCCTCCAGCCGGGCGCGGGAGTCGGGGTCCCACTCGCCATACACGAGGTCATCGGGCCGCGCGACCGCGAGGCGGTCGAGGATGACGGACCGGGCCTCGCCCTCGGCGAACTCGCCCAGATCTTCGGGCGCCACCCTGGAGACCCGGAGGTCGGTGAGCAGGCGTCCGGCCTGGGCCGCGAGGTCCTCGGCCGACCGCTGGTCATTGGTCCGTCCATGCGCGGGGAAGGGGGTCATGCGGCCGATTCTAGAGGCCCCGCCTACATGCCCGCCGCCACCTCGAGCGCGGAGAGGAGCTCGTGGGGCTGCCCGAGCAGCTGCGCCGTGCCGTGCGCCCGCTTGAAGTACAGGTGCGCGTCGTACTCCCAGGTGATGCCGACGCCACCGTGGAGCTGGATCGACTCCCCGGAGATCCACTGCAGTGCCTCCGAGCAGTAGACCTTGGCGGCGGCCGCCTCGATCTCCGCGGCGAAGGCGGCCTCGTCGGCGTCGGGTCCGTCGCCGAGGGCCTGGAACTGCGCCACCAGCGCGGCGGCGGAGTAGGACAGCGAGCGGGCGGTCTCGACTTTGACGTACATGTCGGCCATGCGGTGCTTGAGCGCCTGGAACGAGCCGATGACCCGGCCGAACTGCTTGCGCTCCTGCGTGTACTGCACGGTCGAGTCCAGCACGGCGCGCGCGGCGCCGACCTGCTCGGCGGAGATCGCCGCCCACGCCGCCGCGCGCAGGCGCGACAGGAAGCTCGGCCGGGTCGCGATCGCGGTCGCGCTGGCGCCGTCGAACTCCACGCGTGACAGGGTGCGGGTGGGGTCCATGACCGGTACGCGGGTGATGGTGACCCCGTCGGCGTCGGCGGGCAGCTCGAACAGCCCCACGGTGTCGCCCGCGACGGCCACGACCAGCAGCGTCGCGGCGGTGTCGGCGCCGAGCACGTGGTGGGCGGTGCCGGACAGCGTCGCGCTCGCCGCCTCGGGTCCCCCGTCCGCGCGGACGCCCGGTGTGGCCCAGCCGTCGCGGCCGGCCCAGCACAGCGCGGCCACCTCGCCGGCGGCGATGCCGGGCAGCAGGCGCGCGCACGCGGCCTCGTCGCCGGAGGCGAGCACGGCCTGGGCGGCGAGGACGGCGGAGCCGAGCATCGGCGACGGAGTGAGGCGGCGGCCCAGCTCCTCGCACACCAGGTGCGTCTCGACCCAGGTCGCCCCGGCGCCGTCGTAGTCCTCGGGCACGGACAGGGCGGCGGCACCGATCTGGTCGACCAGCGTCGACCACAGGGCGGGGTCGTACCCGTCGGCAGAGGCGAACGCCGCGCGGACCGCCGCGGAATCGGACTTCTTCTCCAGCAGCGCGGCCACCGACTGGCGCAGGGCGGCCTGCTCCTCGGTGTCCACGCCGGGGGAGGCGGTCGCCGGGGCGGCAGGGGCGCTCATCGGGCCGCCCCCGCGGCGTCGGCGGGGGCCGCGGAGCCCGCGCGCAGCGAGTCCAGGACCCGGCCGCGGTGGTAGCTCTGCGTGCCCCACGCGGTCTGCAGGGCGCGGGTCTTGGTCAGCCACAGGCCGAGGTCGTGCTCGAGCGTGTAGCCGATCGCGCCGTGGACCTGCAGGGCGGTGCGGGCGGACAGGTAGGCGGCGTCGGCCACGGCCACGCGGGCGGCGGAGACGTCGCGGACCGCGGCGCCGGGGTCGCCGGGGTTCTCGGCGATCGCCAGGGCTCCGGCCCACAGCAGCGGGCGGGCCATCTCCAGCGCGATCGCGACCTCGGCGAGCTGGTGCTTGAGCGCCTGGTACTCGCCGATGAGCTTGCCGTACTGCTTGCGCTGCTTGGCGTAGTCGACGCTCGTCGTGAGCATGGCCTGGCCGAGCCCCTGGAGCTGGGCCGCGGTGCCGAGGGCCCCGTGGTTGACGAGGTCCGTGGTGCTCACCGCCGCCGCGCGGGCCCCGGCGGTCGGCGTGGCCACCGTGCGGGCCCGGTCGACCGAGCGACGGGTCTCTCCGGCCTCGGCCGTGAACACCTCGTCGTCGGACACCGCCCACAGGTACTGCGCGACGTGGGGGTCCGGCGCGAACGGCGACACCCCGGGCGCGGCGACGGACGCGAGCGCGCCGCCGGCGATCTCGCCGGCCACGTCCCCGGCGTCGGAGTCGCCACCGAGCGCGGCGGCGATGCGCGGCGCGACCATGACGGTCTCCACGACGGGGCCCGGCACCGCGTGGCGGCCCAGGACCTCGAGCGCGACCACGGCCTCCACCGCGGTGGCCCCGGCACCGCCGGCGGCCTCGTCGACGAGCAGGGCGGCGGCGCCCGTCTCGGCGACGCGTCCCCACACGGCGGTGCCGGGGGCGGTGTCGCCGTCAGCCCAGGCGCGGATCACCGCGGGCATGTCGGACTTGGCCAGCAGGGAGTCGATGCTGCCGGCGAAGTCGATGATCTCGGGATCGAGTGCGAACTGCATGATGTGTGAAACCGCCTTCTCAGCCGCGCGGGAGGCCGAGGAGTCGCTCGGCGATGATGTTCTTCTGGACCTCGTTGGTGCCCGCGTAGATGGGGCCGGCGAGGGCGAACAGGTAGCCGTCCATCCACTGCTCGCCGGCGAGCTCGCCGGCGGTGCCGAGGACGTCCAGGGCGGTCTCGTGGGTCGCGATGTCCCAGTCCGACCAGAAGACCTTGTTGATCGAGGACTCGAAGCCCAGGTTGGCGCCGCCCGTGAGCTTGGTGACGGTGTTCCACGTGCTCAGCTCGTAGGCGCGGGAGCCGATCCACGCGTCGACCACGCGGTCGGCCAGGGCGCCGCGGGTCCGGTCGTCGAGGTCGCCCTCGCGGGAGTCCCACAGCTCGAGCAGGCGGTCGGTGGTGGCGAGGAAGCGTCCCGGGGAGCGCAGGGACAGGCCGCGCTCGTTGTTCGCGGTGGACATGGCAACCTTCCAGCCCTGGTTGACCTCGCCGATCACGCCGGAGGAGGCGGGGTCCGCCGGGTCGTCGGGCACGAAGACGTCCTCGAGGAACAGCTCGGCGAAGCCGGGCAGCCCGTCGAGCTGATCGATCGGGCGCACGGTGACACCCTCGGCCCGCAGGTCGAACATGAAGTAGGTCAGGCCCTTGTGGCGCGGCTCGTCCGGATCGGTGCGGAACAGCCCGAAGCCCTTGTCCGCGAACGAGGCGCGGGTCGACCACACCTTCTGCCCGTTGAGGACCCAGCCGCCGTCGACCTTCTTCGCGGTCGAGCGCAGCGAGGCCAGGTCGGACCCGGCCTCGGGCTCGGACCACGCCTGCGCCCAGATGTCGTCGGCCCGGGCCATGCGCGGCATGATGTGCGCGAGCTGCTCGGGGGAGGCGTGGTCGAACAGGGTCGGGGCCAGCAGGAAGATGCCGTTCTGGCTCACCCGCAGCGGCGCGCCGGCGCGGAAGTACTCCTCCTCGAAGACGACCCAGTTGACCAGGCCGCAGTCGCGCCCGCCGAACTCCTCGGGCCACGACACGACCGACATGCGGGCGTCGGCCATCGTCCGCTCCCACTCGCGGTGGGCCTCGAAGCCCTCGCGGGTGTCCATGTGCGGCAGCGGCTCGGACGGCACGTTCTCGGCCAGCCACTGCCGGACCTCGAGGCGGAACTCCTGCGTCGAGGCGTCGAGATCCAGATCCACGGTGTCAGCCTTCCTTCTTCTCGCCGGACGGCGCGGGGCCGCCCGTCGAACCGGTGTTGGCGCTGTCGCGCATGGAGCGGGCGTCCATCCCGCCCAGGGACGCGGAGAACGAGTCGGTGTCGTCAGGCTCGGCGTTGGCGGAGTGCGCGAACATGTGCCAGCCGAACGCCGTGTCCAGCGAGGTCTGCAGCCCCATCTGGTCCTCGTTCGCATTGATGACCTTCTTGGCGAGCGTCAGCCCGAACGCCGGCATGGCCTTGATCTCCTCGGCGATCGAGTCGACCTTGGCCTGCAGCTCGTCGCGGGGCACGACGTGGTTGAGCATCCCCCACTCGAGCGCCTCGGCCGCGCCGAACCTGCGACCGGTGTAGAGGATCTCCTTCGCGCGGCGCGGGCCCAGCACGAAGGCGTGGGCGAAGTACTCGACGCCCGGGATGCCCATCTTCACGACGGGGTCGGAGAAGAACGCGTCGTCGGCGGCCACGATGAAGTCGCAGACCCACGCGAGCATGAGCCCGCCGGCGATGCAGGCGCCGTGCACCTGGGCGATCATCGGCTTGGGGATCTCCCGCCAGCGGCGGCACATCTGGACGTAGACCTCGGTCTCACGCGCCAGGCGCCGGTCGCCGCCGCCGCGGGTGGTGTGGTCCCACCAGATCGCGGCGCGGTTGGGGTACTCGACGTGGTGATCGCGCTCGGGCGTGCCGATGTCGTGGCCGGCCGAGAAGTGCTTGCCGGCCGCGCGCAGGACGATCACCTTGACCGAGTCGTCCTCCACGGCCTTGATGAACGCGTTGTCCAGCGAGTACGTCATCACCGAGTTCTGCGCGTTGCGGAAGTCGGGGCGGTTGAGCGTGACGTACGCGGTGCCGTCGGAGACCTCGTAGGCCACCGGCTGCGTGTCCGGCCCGAGGTCGTCGACCCCGAGGACCGGAGGGATGGGTGCATCGGTCATGACCTGCAACTCTCCTTGCCTAGCAAGTGCTTGGTTGGTACTGTACCGGACGTGGCCCCGCGGCCCGGTTCAGACAGTCCCGATCAGACGCCGTATCCGCCGTCCACGTCGAGCTTCTGGCCCGAGATGAACCCCGCGCACCCCGAAGCGTCCCTCCTCTGCGGCGAGTCCGCGCACGAGTTGCTCGACCGCGCCGCCAGCTCGGCGGCCAGGTCGGCCGGTTCGGTCGAGCGGTACCCGAGCACCACCGGCGCGTCGGGGAACTCGGCGGCCAGGCGGCGGGCGACGGCCGCGCCGATCCCGCCCGACGCCCCGGTGACCACCACGGCGCCGCGCCGGCCCACCGGGGCGCTCATCGCAGCTCGGTCTTGAGGACCTTGCCCGACGCGTTTCGCGGGAGTGACTCGACGAACTCCACCGTCCGCGGCCGCTTGAAGTTGGCAAGGTGCTCTCTACAGAAGTCCAGCACGTCCTGCTCGGTGAGGGTCGAGCCCTCGCGACGGACGATGAACGCCTTGCCGACCTCGCCCATCCGGTCGTCCGGCACGCCGATCACGGCCGACTCCACCACGCCGTCCAGGCGGGCGAGGGTCTGCTCGATCTCCGCCGGATAGACGTTGAAGCCGCCATTGATGTACATGTCCTTGAGCCGGTCGGTGATGCGCAGGTTGCCGTCGGCGTCGATCTCGCCCACGTCGCCGGTGTGCAGCCACCCGTCCGGGTCGATGGTCTTGGCGGTGTTCTCCGGGTCGTCGAGGTAGCCCTGCATGACCATCTCGCCGCGGGTCAGGATCTCGCCGTGCTCGCCGATGCGGATCTCCATGCCGGGGTAGGCGCGGCCACACGTGGTGGAGACCGTGACATCGTCGTCGCCGGTCCGGGTGGTGGTGATGAAGCCCATCGTCTCGGTCTGTCCGTACGCGGTGATAACCGTCTCCAGGCCCAGGTCGGACTGCATCCGCTCGATGAGCGCCACCGGCACGACCGACGCGCCGGTCACCGCCACGCGGAGCGACGACAGGTCGTAGTCGCCGCGGGCCGGGTCGTCGAGCAGGGTCTGGAAGATCGTCGGCGCACCGGTGAGGATCGTGATCTTCTCGTCTCGGATCAGCCGCATGGTCTCGGTGGTCGAGTAGACCGACAGCGGGACGATGGTCACCCCGAACAGGACGCACGCCAGGAAGCCCGCCTTGTAGCCGAAGCTGTGGAAGAACGGGTTGGCGATGAGGTAGCCGTCCCGGTCCGTCAGCCCGTTGTTTGAGCCCCACGCGCGCGAGCCCGCGACGGTCTGGCGGTGCAGGGCCACGACACCCTTGCTCTTACCGGTGGTGCCGGAGGTGAACAGGATGTCGGCGACGTCGTCGCCCGTCACCGCGTCCGCGCGGGCGTCGGCCCGGGCGAGCAGGTCGTCGGTGGCCAGCGCGCGGAGGTCGTCGAAGTCGAGGACGTCGACGCCCCCGGCGGCGCCCGCGCCCGCGCGGACCGTATCGCCGGCGTCGAGGGGGATGCGGACGATCGTGCGCAGCGAGGTGGCCCCCGCGAGCGGGCCGGCGGTGGCCCCGGTGGCCCCGGTGGCCCCGGTGGCCCCGGTGGCGTCGGTGGCCCCGGCGGCGTCGACGAGGTCGACGATCCGCTCGGTGCCGAGGAACGTCCCCGCGACCACGGCCGCCACCGCGTGGGTGCGCTGGATGATCTCCAGCGTCTCGCTCCCGGTGTAGCGCGTGTTCGCAGGGACGACGGTGCCTCCCGCGAACTGCACGCCCAGCGCCGCGACCACCCAGTGGCGGGTGTTGGGCGCCCAGATCACCACGCGGTCACCGGGGGCGAGCCCGCGCAAGACGAGGCCGGCGGCGAACCGGCGGACCTCGTCGAGCAGGTGGGCCCACGTCCAGCGGGTGTCCTGGCCGGGCTGCACGTCGACGATCGCCTCGCGCTCCGGCCACGACCGGGCCGCGCGACGCAGGGCGGCGGGGGTGGTCTCCACGGTGGTGCTCATGGCCCGCACCCTACCAAGCAAGTGCTTGGTTTGGCGGCGTCAGTACTTGAGCGCTCCCCGGTCGACCGTGAGCTGGACACCGGAGATCGACCGCGAACCGTCGCCGGCGAGGTAGGAGACCACCTCGGAGACCTCCTCGGGCGGCATGAAGTCGGCGAGCGTGCTCGCGCCGTCCACGCGGGCGTTCTTCAGGGGCATCGGCGAGAAGCTGTGGAGGAACGACGGGAAGCGGCCGAAGAGGTCGGCCATGCCCTCGGGATCGATCATCGGCGTGTCCACCGAGTAGGGGTGGATCGAGTTGACGCGGATGCCGAACTCGCCCACCTCGAGTGCGAGGGCGTTGGTCAACGCCACCAGGCCGGCCTTCGAGGCCGAGTAGTGCCCGTTCCCGGGCGTCGCCTTGAGGCCCGCGGACGAGCTGACGATGATGATCGACCCGCCGTTTCCCGCCTCGATCATCGCCGGCACCGCGGCACGGATCGTCCGCCACGTGCCGCTGAGGTTGACGCCGATGACCGTGTCCCAGTCGTCCTCCGGCATCTCCCACAGTCGCCCCCAGCTGAGCACGGCGGCGTTGGCGACCAGGATGTCCAACCGTCCGAAGGTGGAGATCGTGCGGGCGACGAGATCCTGCAGCGCGCCCAGGTCGCGGATGTCGAGGACCGCCGAGATCGCGCGCCGGCCGGTCTCCTCCACGAGGCGGACGGTCTCGGCCAGGTCGTCCGGCGTGGGTGCGGGATAGGTGGCGGACCCGGACACCGGCGCGCAGACGTCGACGACGACGAGGTCCGCGCCCTCCGAGGCGAGGCGGACCGCATGGGCCCGACCCTGGGCGCGCGCGGCGCCGGTGATGAAGGCGACCTTGCCGGACAGGGGCTGAGACGGGGAGTTCATGGGCGTCATCCAAACCGATCCCGGCGTGGGCGGAGGGCGGTTCCGGCAAACCAAGCAAGTGCTTGGTAGTGTGGGCGTATGACCGAGAGTTCGGCACCCGAGAAGTGCACGCCCGCGTCGGAGATGACCGACGACGAGTTCGCGGCGGAGTTCCGCACCTGGTTGGATGCCAACCTCGTCGGCGAGTTCGCCGAGATCAAGGGCGTCGGCGGCCCCGGCAGCGAACACGAGTTCTTCCCGCAACGCCTCGCCTGGGAGCGGCACATGGCGGCGGCGGGGTGGACCTGCGTCGGCTGGCCGGTCGAGCACGGCGGGCGCGGTGCGTCGCTGAGCCAGCAGGTGCGGTTCCACGAGGAGTACGCCAAGGCGGACGCCCCGGCGCGGGTGTCCCACCTCGGTGAGACGCTCCTCGGCCCGACCCTGATCGCCCACGGGACCCGGGAGCAGAAGGACCGATTCCTGCCGCGGATCATCGACGTCACCGAACTGTGGGCGCAGGGCTATTCGGAACCGGGCGCAGGATCCGACCTGGCCAACGTCGCCACCACCGCCCGGCTGGGCGAGGACGGCAAGTGGCACCTGCACGGTCAGAAAGTGTGGACCTCGCTCGCCCACCTGAGCCAGTGGGCGTTCGTCGTGGCCCGTACCGAGGAGGGGACGAGCCGCCACAAGGGCCTGAGCTTCCTGCTCGTCCCGCTCGACCAGCCCGGCGTGGAGATCCGTCCCATCCAGCAGCTCACCGGGACCTCCGAGTTCAACGAGGTCTTCTTCGACGACGCCGTCACCGATGCGGAGATGATCGTGGGGGAGCGCGGCGAGGGCTGGAAGGTGGCCATGACCCTGCTCGAGTTCGAGCGTGGCGTGTCCACGCTCGGCCAGCAGGTCGGCTTCGCCCGCGAACTCGAGCAGATCACCGCCATGGCGCGCGCCAACGGCAGCGCCGAGGTGCCCGCCGTGCGCGAGCGCATCACCCGCGCGTGGATCGGCCTCAAGGTGATCCGCGCCCACGCGCTGCGCACGCTCGCCGAGCGCGACTCCTCCGGCGGCAACGCCTCCGCGGCCAAGCTGCTCTGGGCCAACTGGCACCGCGACCTGGGAGAACTCGCGATGGAGGTCCAGGGCGCCGAGTCGCTCACCGGGCCCACCCATACCTCCGAGGGCGTCCCCAACGACCTCCGCGACCCGGAGAACCTCGAGCTCGCCCAGTGGCAGCGACTCTTCCTGTTCACCCGCTCCGACACCATCTACGGCGGATCCAACGAGATCCAGCGCAACATCATCTCCGAGCGCGTGCTCGGACTACCCCGAGAGGCCAGGCCGTCATGACCCAACACAAGTCCCCCCTCGCAGCGGTCCCCGAGGAGACCCCGGGCCACGGGCTGCTCAAGGGCAAGAAGGTCATCGTGACGGCCGCCGCCGGCACCGGCATCGGCTTCTCCGCGGCCCGTCGAGCCGCGCTCGAGGGCGCCGACGTCCTGGTCTCCGACTTCCACGAGCGGCGCATGAACGAGGCCCGCGACGCGCTCGCCGCGGAGTTCCCCGAGAAGCAGTTCGAGGCGATCACCTGCAACGTGCAGTCCACCTCCGATGTCGACGCGCTGATCTCCGGCGCCGCCGAGAAGCTCGGCCGCATCGACGTGCTCATCAACAACGCCGGACTGGGTGGCGAGACCGAGCTGGTCGACATGACCGACGAGGATTGGGACCGCGTCCTCGACATCACGCTCAACGGCACATTCCGCGCCACCCGCGCCGCGCTGCGCTACTTCCGCGACGCCCCGCACAACGGTGTGATCGTCAACAACGCCTCCGTCCTGGGCTGGCGCGCCCAGCGCGCCCAGGCCCACTACGCGGCCGCGAAGGCCGGTGTCATGGCCCTGACGCGGTGCTCGGCCATCGAGGGCGCGGACTTCGGAGTGCGTATCAACGCGATCGCCCCGTCCATCGCGCGCCACAAGTTCCTCGAGAAGTCCGCCTCGGCCGAGCTGCTCGACGAACTCGCCGCCAAGGAGGCCTTCGGCCGCGCCGCCGACGTGTGGGAGGTCGCCGCCACCATCGCGATGCTCGCCAGCGACTACACCACCTACCTCACCGGTGAGGTCGTCTCCATCTCCTCGCAGCGCGCCTGACGCCGCTTCCACTAACCAGCCGGATTGCTGGATGAATGTTATCCACACCATGAGCGACAGGGCTCTGGCGTCCCAGGGCGTCTCGATCGCACGAGATGCGGAGGGCACGCCGTTACCTAGCAAGTGCTTGGTTGGTAGTGTGGGCGCATGAGCAGTACGACCAGGCGTGAGGAACTCCTGTCCATCGCGGCGGAACTCTTCGCAGAACGCGGCCTGCGCGCGACCACCGTCCGCGACATCGCCGACGCCGCGGGCATCCTCTCGGGAAGTCTGTACCACCACTTCGCCTCCAAGGAGGCGATCGTCGACGAGATCCTGCGTGGCTTCCTCGACGCGCTCTTCGGCGAGTACCGAAGGATCGTCGGCTCCGGGCTCGGCCCGCGCGCGACCCTGGAAGCGCTGGTCCGCGCGTCGTTCGAGGCCATCCACCGCGACCGCAACGAGGTGGCCATCTACCAGGACGAGCTCAAGCACCTCCGCGGCAACCCGCGATTCGACTACCTGCGCGAGCGCAACACCGAGTTCCGCGAGATGTGGACCGACGTGCTGAGGCGGGGGATGGAGTCCGGGGATTTCCGGGGCGACCTCGACGTGCGCCTGACTTACCGCTTCCTCCGCGACACCGTGTGGGTCGCCGTCCGCTGGTACCGGCCAGACGACGACAACGACCACGCGGCGATCGCCGACCAGTACCTCAACATCGTTCTCGACGGCCTCACCGTCGGCTGACCTTTCTCACCCACCCCGAGGAGATCCATGACCAGCGTGACCGGCCGTGAGGCCTACGTGATCGACGCCGTCCGCACCCCCGTCGGCAAGCGCGCCGGAAGCCTGTCGGGGCAGCACCCGGCCGACCTCGGCGCGCACGTGATCCGGTCCGTCGTCGAGCGCACCGGGATCGACCCGGAGGTCGTCGACGACGTCATCTTCGGCTGCGTCGACACCATCGGCCCCCAGGCCGGAAACATCGCCCGCTCCGCGTGGCTCGCCGCCGGGATGCCGCTCGGCGTGCCGGGCACCACCGTCGACCGCCAGTGCGGCTCGAGCCAGCAGGCCATCCACTTCGGCGCCCAGGCCATCTGGTCCGGCACCCAGGACGTCATCCTGTTCGGTGGCGTGCAGAACATGAGCGCCCTGCCCATCTCCTCGGCCATGCTCGCCGGCCGCGAGTTCGGCTTCGACGACCCGTTCACCGGCTCCACCGGCTGGGTCGAGCGCTTCGGCTCCCAGGAGATCTCCCAGTTCAACGGCGCGCAGATGATGGCCGACAAGTGGGGCATCTCGCGCGAGGAGATGGAGAAGTGGGCCCTCCAGTCGCACGAGCGCGCTCGTGCCGCGATCGCCGCCGGCCGCTTCGCGAACGAGTACGTGCCGATGGCAGGCCTCGAGGCCGACGAGACCACCCGGGAGACCACCCTCGAGAAGATGGCCTCCCTGCCGGTGCTGGCCGAGGGTGGTTCGCTCACCGCCGCCGTCGCCTCCCAGATCTGTGACGGCGCCTCCGCCGGCCTGTTGGCCTCCGCCGAGGCCGTCGAGAAGTACGGGCTCAAGCCCCGCGCCCGCATCCATCACCTCACCGTTCGCGGCGACGACCCGGTGATGATGCTCTCCGCGCCGATCCCCGCCACCAAGTGGGCGCTGGAGAAGACCGGCCTGTCGATCGACGACATCGACGTCGTGGAGATCAACGAGGCGTTCGCCCCCGTCGTCCTCGCCTGGATCAAGGAGACGGGCGCCGACCCGGCCCGCGTCAACCCCAACGGCGGCGGCATCGCCCTGGGCCACCCGCTCGGCGCCACGGGAGCCAAGCTGTTCGCCACGATGCTCAACGAACTCGAGCGCAGCGGCGGCCGCTACGGCCTGCAGACCATGTGCGAGGGCGGCGGCACCGCCAACGTCACGATCATCGAGCGACTGGACGCCTGACAGCGCCACTGACATGGAGAAGGGCCCCGCACCACCCGGTGCGGGGCCCTTCTCTCTGCGCCGGCGAGGCCGGGCATGCGGTGCGTCAGGAGCCGAGGCCGTTGAGGGAGCCGGTGGTGCCGCCGCCCTGGACGGGAGCGGGGGTGATTCCGGTGCTGCCACCAGCGCTACCGGCGAACGCGTCCAGCGGACCGCCGACCACGGCGGGGAACAGGTGCGGCTCGGCCGGGCCGTTGTTGCTCAGGCAGATCACCGCGAGCGCGTAGACGTTGGACGGCACGTTCTCGGCGACCAGCCGGCCCGGCTGACCGGGCAGCGTCATGGGGAGGGTGAAGATGCCGGGCACGCCCGGGCCGCGCAGCGCGACCACGTCGCCGCGGTTGCCGAGCGTCCGGATGATGGCCATGAGATCGCCGCCCCCGGCGATGGCCGCGCCGGCCACGTCAGCACCCGCGGCGGGCGGGACGAGCATGCCGAGGCACGTCTGGCCCGGCAGCGGCTGCGTGATGTCGACGACGACCTGGTTGCCGAACACGTGCGGAACCGGGACCGCGGCGTTCGCGGCACCGGCGCCGGCGACGGTGAGGCCGGCGGCCATGCCGACGGCGGCGAATCCTGCGGCGATCTTCTTTGCGAGGGACATGGGCAGTCCTACGTGAGGTAAAGGATGGTCGGTGGTGCTCATCACACCTGTCGCTCAGGTTGCGCTCAGTGTTACACAGGCGCAGGCCGTCCGCCCGGTGAACGACGATGCCCGGCCGGGGCGGACCCGGCCGGGCAGCGTGGGACGCGATTTAGCGCGATTGAGGTCAGTTCTCGGTCTCGCCCTGTGCAGAAGAGAGAGTGCCCAGGTCGAGTGCGCCTTCAGTGTCTCCTCCGCCGAGGACGGACGAGAGGGTGTCGAGGCCAGCACCCTCGCCGGAGCTCATCGCGCCCAGGCTGCCGAGAGCTGCGTCAAGCGGGTTGCCGACCACGACGAGCGGGGTGATGGACGGCTCGCCGGGCACGCAGTAGGTAACGGCGGAGTAGACGCCGGACTCGACCGTGGCCGAGACGGTCACGTCGCCGAGAGTGACATTGGCGATGGGTGAATTCAGCGGGCTGCGAAGGAACGTGGCGACGGTGTCGCCACTCAGAAGCTCGGTGATTGCACCGAGGTCGAGGGTCGAGATGGCGGCGAGCTTGCTGGCGAAGGTTGCGGCTTCAGCTGTGGGTGCGACGGCGGCGACGCAGGTAGCGACATCTCCGAGACCGTCATTCTCGAAGGTGATGGAAATCGTGTTGCCCTCGACGACAGGGCTCGATGCGGTGGCGGCCGACGCCGCGCCGGCACCGGCGACGGTCAGGGCGGCGGTGGCGCCGAGGACGGCGGCCGCGCGGACGGCGGTACGAACAGAAGTCATGGGTCCTCCGGGAGGGGTGGGGGATATGAGCCCGCGCGTGCGGGGACGTTTCTCAGGATATGCCAAGACTCCCCTCATGTTCCGGGTACGCACCAAATACGACGAACCCGCCGACCCAGAGGGCCGTGCGGGTGCGTCGGTGGCGACGGTCGAGCGGGCCGTCAACCCAGGGCGCGGAGCGCCGCGAGACGCTCGTGTGCCTGCGTCATGATCCGCTGGATCAGCTCGTCGCAGCTCGGCAGGTCGTCGATCATGCCGACGACCTGCCCGGATGCGAGCACACCGGCATCGGTGTTGCCCTCGACCAGGCCGGCCTTGAGCAGCATGGGCGTGTTGGCGGCCATGACGATCTGCTGCCAGGTGCGGTCGGTGGCCTTCTTCATGTTGAGGCCGTCCCTGGCGAGCTGCTGCCACTTCATGCCCGTCATGGACTTGAACTTATTAGCGTTCTGCACCGCCGCGGTCAGCCCCTTGAGGGGGCTTCCGGACTCCAGCGCGTTGACCAGGCCCGTCCGCAGGACGCGGTGCGGCATGCCATCGACGCGGGTGGAGACGACCGTGTCCTGCAGACCCCGCTCGAGGTATTGCTTCTTCACCGCGTCCGGCACCTGCGAATCGCTGGTGAGGAGGAACCGTGTTCCCATCGCGACGCCGGCGGCGCCGTAGGACAGCGCCGCGACCAGGCCGCGTCCGTCGAAGAACCCGCCGCCGGCCACGACGGGGATCGAGGTGTTCCCCGCGCCGCCGAGCGCGTCGATGACGCTGGGGAGCAGGAGGGTGGTGGCGACCTGGCCGGTGTGTCCGCCGCCCTCACCGCCCTGGACGATAACCGCGTCGGCGCCCCAGGAGGCGACCTTGACGGCGTGCTTAGCGGCACCGATGGAGGGGACGACGACGAGGCCGTTCTCCTTGAGCCTGGCGATCAGCTCCGGCTTGGGCGCGAGGGCGAACGACGCGACCTTCACCCCGTGGCGGATCAGCAGCTCGCACCGCTCGGCGGCGTCCTCGGCGTCCGCCCGGAGGTTGACGCCGAAGGGCTTGCCGGTGAGCTTCTTCGTCCGCACGATGGCGTCCTCGAGCTCGGCGTAGGTCATCGTGGCCGAGGCGATGATGCCCAGACCGCCGGCGTTGGCGGTCGCGGCGGTCAATTCGGGTCCGGAGACCCAGCCCATGCCCGTCTGGACTATGGGGTATTGGACGCCGACGAGCTCGGTGAACGCGGTCGTGATGGTGGGAGCGCTCACGCGGCTGACACCTCACGGTCGCGGAACCCGCGGGGGTCCAGCACCTCACGAATGATGCGCAGCTCCTCGGCCGAGGGATCGCGGGTGACCGCTGCGTCGGCGAGGCCCTCGATAACGAAACCGGTGCTCTCGGCGACCTCGTCGGCGGTCACGCCCGGGTGCAGGCTCAGCGCGCGCATGCTGTGGTCGGTGCCGCCGAAGTCGAACACGCCGAGGTTGGAGACCACGCGGTGGAGATGGTGGTAGCGGAACGCCGGGTCGCCCTCCGTGTAGCGGTCGTAGCCGATGCCGCAGACCACGTCGACCTTCTCGGTGAACACGCGCGAGGAGTGCTTGCCGACCCAGTAGCTGGTGGCGTGGTTGATCGTGTTGCCGGGGGCCCCGCGCAGGCCGAACATCTGGCGGGTCGGCTTCTGCACGTCGTCACCGAAGGCGGATAGGTTCTGGTTGCCGAACCGGTCGATCTGGTTGGCGCCCATCACGACGTGGCGGGTGCCGGCCTGCAGGACGTCGAAGACGCGGGGGAACGGGATGTAGCCCTCGAAGTCGATGGTCTTGCCCAGCGGCGGGGTCTGACCGAGGAAGCGGTACTCGCCATCGGTGATGAGCAGGTCGGGCTCGGTGGTGAGCCGGGCCAGACGCGCGCCGATGGTGGCCATCGGGGTCATGGGGGAGGCGAAGATCTCGCCGGCACCGGCGAAGATCTCCGCGCACGCGACAGCGCAGTACTCGGCCCTCGTGGCGGACTGGGCGGTGACGTCGGACATCACTTGGCTCCCTTCTCGGCGGCCTTCTCGGCAGCGGCCTTCTCCGCGAACGCGGTGACGGCCTTCTGATAGTCCTCCTCGGTCCCGGACAGGAACTCGTCGACGAACGCCTTCCACGAGTCCTCGTCCTTCGCGGACGCGGCGTAGTGCTTCTGGAACGCCTCGTCGCGGGCGTAGCCACCGGCGAAGGTGAAGTGGGCGCCATTCGGTGCCTCTGAGATGGTGTCGACGAACATGCGGCTGATCAGCATGCGCTGCGGTCCGACCTCGTTCATGAGAGCGTCGGCGGAGTCGACGATCTCATCGGCCTCGAGCAGGACGGTGTCGGCGGCCATGGCGTACAGGTCGTCGAAGTAGCCGTCCGCGCCGGTGAACGCGGCGTTGCCGTGCTTGTCGGCCTTGTCGAGGTGGATCAGGGCCGCGTCCATGCGCAGGGCCGGCATCGCGACCAGCGTCTCGGTCTTGCCGTCCACCGGGTAGGGCGAGTCGACGGTCTTGAGCTCGTCGCCCCAGAAGCGGAAGACGTCGGAACCCAGACCGGCGCGCGTGGGCAGGAACGGCAGGCGCTGCGCGGCGGCGGTGAGCCCGGCGCGGACCATGCCTTCGTCCATCTCGCGGGCGATGATCGCGCCCTCGGTGCGGCGGCGCGCGAACCACGGGTCGTAGAACGGGGCCGAGTCCAGGGTGACGAAACCGTAGTAGGCCTTGGAGACCTTGCCGGCCGAGCACAGCAGGCCCAGGTCCGGGCCGCCGTAGGTGATCACGGTCAGGTCCGCGAGGTCCTCGCGGCGCAGGATCGCGCGCACCAGGGCCATCGGCTTACGCCGCGAGCCCCAGCCGCCGATGCCGATGGTCATGCCGCTCTCCAGGCGCGCCACCGCATCGTCCAGACTCGTGCGCTTGTCGCGCGGGGTGGGGGTCGTGGTCACTTCTTCTCGCCCGTCCTTCCGGCCGTCTCGTCAGCCTTGTTGTCACGCATGCTTGTTGTCACGCTTGTCCAGGTTCTTTCCGGTGGCGACGAACTCGTCGCGGTGCTCGTCGGACACGCCCGCGAGGTTGAGTTCGAACGTGAAGCCCTGCTCCATGCGGTACGACGACTTCACGTCGACCGGATCGATGTGATTGATGGCCTCCTTGGCCGCCCGGATCACGCGGGTGTCCTTGGCGGCGATCGCCTCCGCCAGCTCGCGGGCCGCCGCGTCGAGGCGGTCACGGGGGACCACCTCGTACACGGTTCCCCAGTTGTGGAGCTGCTGCGCGGTGACGTTGCGGGAGGTGAAGTACAGGGTGCGCATCATGTGCGGCGGGACCATGCGCGCCAGGTGCGTGGCCGCGCCGAGCGCGCCGCGGTCCACCTCCGGCAGGCCGAACACCGCGTCGTCCGAGGCGACGATGCAGTCCGCGTTGCCGACGAGCCCGATGCCGCCGCCCACGCAGAAGCCGTTCACCGCGGCGATCACCGGGACCGCGCACTCGTAGACGGAGTTGAAGGCCACGTAGCAGCCGCGGTTGGCGGCCAGCAGGTGGTCGAAGCCCTCGAAGTCCTGCATCTCCTTGATATCCACGCCGGCGTTGAAGCCGCGGCCCTCGGCCCGCAGGATCACGACGTGGACCGCGGGGTCGTTGCCGGCGGCGAGGATCTGCTCGCCGAGTTCGAACCAGCCCGCGGACGGGATGGCGTTGACGGGGGGATAGTCGACGGTGACGGTCGCGATGCCGTCAGCCCCCTTGTCGACCGTGATGCCCATGGTGCTCCCTTCGCACGCTACCGCCCGCCCGAGGCTGCCCGGTGACTAACCAAACGCTTGCTTGGTAGGCTAGCACGCATGACGAACATCGATCTTGGCCTGGCGGGGAAGGTAGTCCTCGTCACCGGAGGGGTCCGGGGCGTCGGAGCCGGAATCAGCCGTGTGTTCTCCGATGCCGGCGCCGTCGTCGTCACCTGCGCGCGGCGACCCGCGGACGAGGGCTCCGACGTCGCGGACCTCGAGTTCCACTCCGCCGACCTCCGGGACCCAGAGGCGGTGCGGGCGATGATCGACGCGATCGTCGACAAGCACGGCCGGCTCGACGTGGTGGTCAACAACGCCGGCGGCGCCCCGTTCGCGCTGGCCGCCGACGCCAGCGCGAACTTCCACTCCAAGATCGTGGCCCTCAACCTGCTGTCCGCGCTCACCGTCTCGCAGAAAGCCCACCGGGCCATGACCGCCGACCGCCCCGGCGGCCCGACCGGCGGCGCGATCGTCAACATCTCCTCGGTCTCCGGCCACCGGCCGTCGCCCGGCACCGCCTCCTACGGCGCGGCCAAGGCCGGCATCGACTCGCTCACCGGGTCACTGGCCGTCGAATGGGCCCCGCTCGTGCGCGTGAACTCCGTCGTCGTCGGACCCGTGAAGACCGAGCTCGCCGAAATGCACTACGGCGACGCCGAGGGGGTGGCCGCCGTCGACGCCACCATCCCCATGGGGCGCATGGCCGAGCCGGTCGACGTGGGCCGCGCCGCCGCGTTCCTCGCCTCGCCCCTGGCCGCGTATATCACCGGCGCCGAACTGCTGGTCCACGGCGGCGGCGAGAAGCCCGCGTTCCTGGCGGCCTCCACCGCCGCGAACAAGCACTGACCCACAGCACCCGCACCGCCCACCTCAACAAAGGAGACATCAATGGGAATCTGCGACGGACGCGTCGTCATCGTCACCGGCGCCGGCCGCGGAATCGGCCGTGAGCACGCGCTGGCCTTCGCCGCCGAGGGGGCGAAGGTCGTCGTGAACGACCTCGGCGCCGGCCTGGACGGGTCGAACGTCGGCGAGTCCCCGGCGGAGCAGGTCGTGGCGGAGATCAAGGCCGCCGGCGGCGACGCCGTCGTCAACGGCAACGACATCTCCTCGTGGGAGGGTGCCCGCGACCTCGTCCAGCAGGCTATCGACACCTTCGGTGGCCTCGATGTGCTGGTCAACAACGCCGGCTTCCTGCGCGACAAGATGCTCGTCGGTATGAACGAGAGCGACTGGGACAACGTCATCAACGTGCACCTCAAGGGCCACTACGCGCCGCTACGTCACGCCGCCGAGTACTGGCGCGCGGAGTCCAAGGCCAGCCGTGCGCGCCAGGCGCGGGTCATCAACACGTCGTCCGGCGCCGGCCTTTTCGGCTCGGTGGGCCAGGGCAACTACGCGACCGCCAAGGCCGGCATCGCGCTGCTGACCATCCAGACCGCGGCCGAGATGAAGGGCTACGGCGTCACCGCCAACGCGATCGCCCCGTCCGCCCGCACCCGCATGACCACCTCCGCCGGTGAGGCCATGGCCGCGCAGATGGCCGCCCCCGAGGACGGCTCGTTCGACGTGATGGACGCCGCCAACATCTCGCCGCTCGTGGTGTGGCTGGGTTCGGAGGAGTCCGGCGATGTCTCCGGCCGCGTCTTCGAGGTCGAGGGCGGCAAGGTCACCGTTTGCGACGGCTGGCAGCGCGCCGCCTCCGAGGACAAGGGCGCCAAGTGGGATCCGGCCGAGCTCGGCTCCGTGGTCCCGCGTCTGCTGTCCGAGTCGCCGGCCCCGGTCCCCGTCTACGGCGTCCGCTGACCTGACGCCGGGTCCTGCGCACCCCCGCGCCCGGCCCGCGCGGTTGCAAGACATCGCCGTCCTCCTGCAAGACAGATTGGTCGAGAATCCGGTCTGGAATCGCATCCGAAGTCGTGCAGGGCGTGACGGTTATCTTTCAACCGAGGTTCGGGTGTCGAGAGCACACCGTGAGCGAACAAGAGGGAGCCCCGCACCTAAAGGGGTGCAGGGCTCCTCTGATCAGAAGGCGTGTGGCGGCCGAGGCCGGATCAGATCAGGGGCGCGGGCAGTTCTGTGCGTCGACCGAGCCGAGGCCGGCGAGCTGATCGATCTGCGCCTGCGGCAGGTCGCACAGCGGGAAGCCCGGCAGCGGCGGAAGCTGGACGTTGGCGCCTGCGGCGGCACCGACGGCTGCGCCGCCGAGGGCGGCAGCGCCGCCCAGCGACAGGATCGGCAGCAGGCCGCCGACGCTCGCCTCGACACTGCTGACAGTCTCGAGGGAGGACATCGCACCGTCCCTCGAGCCGAGGTTGGTCGAGGCGGTGCTCATGTCGAAGGCGTTCTCGATCGAGCCGGTGAGCGACGTGAGCGAACCGTTGACCTCGGTGAGGTCGCCGAAGGAGCCGGTGAGGACATCGGCGCTGCCGCCGGTCGAGCCGCCGTTGCCGGTCAGCGAGCCGAGCAGCCCGGTGTCCGGATCGGACAGCGAGTCGGAGAGGTTGCCGATCGAGCCCGCGATGTTCTCGGTGACATCGCCCGCGACGACCGAGCCGATGACCGGCTCGAGCGACCCGCCGCTGTCGATCGAACCGCCCAGGGGACCGGTGATGTCGCCGGCAGATCCGTTGGTCAGCGAGCCGGAGACGCCCGTACCGATGTTCTCGGCCGAGCCACCGATGCCCTCGGTGGAGCCGTCCGGGAAGTTGGCGGACAGCGGCGGGAGCGCAGCCGAACCGCCGAGCGGGTTGAACCCGGCGGAGCTGGGGAACGCCGCAGATCCAAAGAGCGGGTCCGAGCTGAGCGTGGGCAGGTCGGACGAGCCGCTGAGTGGGTTGAGGTTTCCCGAACCGCCGGCCAGATCGCCGCCGGAGCCGGCCGCGGTGCCGGCGGAGCCGGTGATCGCGCTGACCAGACCGCCGATGGGCGTGGATCCTCTCAGCTCCATGGGCCCCGTTGTGGCCGTAGTCACGTAAGAATCCTCTGAGTATGAAGATTTGTCAATGGCGTGCACTCGTTAGGCGACCTCATCGTGTCCGCGGCGATGACGCATGGCTGACGTGCACCAAGTTGGCGAATCAACCACTCCGGCCGGCGCGCGACCTCTCCGCGGGCTCGCAGATCACCACCGGAATCACGCGGCTCGTGTTTGCCTGATACTCAGCAAAATCCGCGTAACGCTCGACGAGCCGCGGCCACAACTCGGCCCGCTCGCCCGGGGTGGCCTCCCTCGCCGTCATCGACCTGACCCGGCGGCCCACCTGCACGGTGACGGACGGGTCCGCCAGGATGTTGCGATACCACTGCGGATGCGAGGGCAGCCCGCCCTGCGAGGCGACCAACAGGACGCGGTCTCCGTCCGGGATGTGCAGCAACGGGACCGTGCGTGGTTCGCCGGATTTGCGCCCCGTCGTCGTCAGCAAACACACCGGGACCGGCGCCCGCTGCGCCGATCCCACCCGCCAGGTCCCGCCGATCCGACCGCCCGTGCGCTGGTACAGCCACGTGTTGGCCCGCGACATCACCTTGATCACGCCGACGACCCACGGCGCGCCACGCCGTGGGTCGTCGGTGCCGGTCTCGGGCTGCTGATCCGTCACTTGCCGCCGGCCATGGGTGCACGGACGATTACGTGCTTGCCGGGGAAGAACGCCGCGAGCTCACGGCGGCTCTCCTTGAGCGCCAGCAGGCCGTATCCCTTCTTCCGCTCCTCCGGGTGGATCCAGATCGCAACGTCAACATCGCCGTCGTTGACCTGCTCGCCGAACACGAGGCCCACCTGGGTGCCCCGCGCGCCGTCGACGGCGACGAACCACATCGCCGACTCGGCGTCGATCCGTTTCAGCCCCTCGCGGCGCTCCTGCTCCGTGCGGCTCTCGTCCCACGTGCCGCCCGTCGCCGACGAGGCGTCGGTCGAGCGCGCCTTGTACAGCGCACTGTGCTCGTCCGAGTCGCGGAACGGGTGCAGGGCGAAGCTCGACGGACTCGAGGTGTCCGGTTGCTCGGTGGCGCCGCCGACGAACGACTCGAGCGGGGCGCGCAGAACCTCGCGCGCCTCGTCCGTCGAGACCGCCAGGAGGTGGGATACGGCCTTGACCGCGTCGTCCGTGCCGGAGGCGGACGAGATGGCGGCAAAGATCTCCTGCCGACGTCCTGCGGCCGCCTCGATGACGTTGCTGCTCATGTCAAATCCTCTCGATGATGCTCGCCGAGGCCTGGGCGCCGCCCGCGCACATGGTGATGAGGGCGCGTTCGCCGTCCGTGCGCTCGAGCTCGTGCAGGGCGGTGGTGATGAGCCGCGACCCGGTGCTGCCGACGGGGTGGCCGATCGCGATGGCCCCTCCGTTGACGTTGATCTTGTCCATGTCGGGCCCGTGCACCTGCGCCCAGCTTAGGAGCACGGAGGCGAACGCCTCGTTGCATTCGAAGAGATCGAAGTCGGAGATCGACATGCCCGAGCGGTCGAGGACGCGCTGCGTGGCCTGGACCGGGCCGTCGAGGTGGTATTCGGGCTCGCCGCCGACCAGTGCCTGGTGGACGATGCGCGCGCGGGGCTCGAGGCCGTGCGCCTTGGCGACGTCCTCGTCCATGAGCAGGACCGCCGCCGAGCCGTCGGACACCTGGCTCGAGGTGCCGGCGGTGTGCAGGCCGCCCTCGAGGACCGGCGTGAGGCCGGCGAGCGCCTCGGCGGTGGTCTCCCGCAGGCCCTGATCGCGGGTGACGGTCACCGTCTCGCCGGTGTAGGTGCCGTCCTTGAGGCGCTCGGGGGCCTCGACGGCGAAGGTTTCGCGATCGAACCGGCCTTCGTCCCACGCGCGCTGCGCATTGGCCTGCGACCGGACGCCCAGCTCCTCGAGATCGGCTCGGCTCAGGCCGCGACGCTTGGCGATCCGGTCGGCGGCCGTGAACTGGTCGGGCAGATCCACCGTCCAGTCGTCGGGGCGGGGCATGCCGTTCTCGCCGTTGCCGACGGCCGCGCGGAGCGCGATCCAGCTCATCGACTCGACGCCGCAGGCGATGCCGACGTCCACGGCACCCGCGTGGATGAGGTTGGCGACGAAGTGGTTGGCCTGCTGCGCGGACGAGCACTGACAGTCGATGGTCGTGCACGCGGTCTGCCAGGGCAGGCCGGAGGCGAGCCAGGCGCCGCGGGTGACGTTGTTGCCCTGTGCGCCGGCCTGGGTCACGCAGCCGCCGACGACCTGCTCGACCAGGGTGGCGTCGATGCCTGCGCGGCGGACGACCTCTTTCTGGGAGGCGCCCAGCAGGTGCGCGGGGTGGAGGCCCGACAGCGCGCCGCGTGCCTTGCCGATCGGGGTGCGTACGGCCTCGACGATGACGGGATTTCCCATGGTTTTCCTTCCGGGAATCCGGCCGGAGGTAGGCCTGGCCGGAGCTGAACGTGTTCTAGTATGGTGTGTGGAACGTGTTCTAGATTACAGCCCGGGCGAGGGGTTCGCAGTATCCGGGTTGTGGGAGCGAACACCTGACGCAAACCGACGCGGCCAAGGAGTGCCAGTGCAGCCAGTCACCATTCCCGAGGGGTTCGACTTCACCGACCCGGAGCTCTACCAGAAGCGACTTCCGCATCCGGAGTGGATGCACCTGCGGCAGACCGAGCCGATCTGGTGGTGCGCCAACGAGCCGGGCGCGGACGGGTACGACGACGACGGCTACTGGGTCGTCACCAAGCACGCAGACGTCAAGGAGATCTCCCGGCGCACCAACGAGGTGTTCTCCACCTGGGAGAACACTGCGATCCCGCGCTTCGCGCCCGGGACCGAGCGCGAGATCGTCGAGATGACGCGCTTCCTGTTCATCAACCAGGACGGCGACGAGCACAAGAAGTACCGCCGCATCATCTCCAAGGGGTTCACCCCGCGGAACATCGCGAAGATGCGTGAGAACCTCGCCGAGAAGGCGCGGAACATCGTGGAGACCGCCGCTGCCAAGGGCGGGGGAGATTTCATCACCGAGGTGGCCTCCGAACTCCCGCTGCAGGCCATCGCCGAACTCATCGGTATCCCGCAGGAGGACCGCCACCAGATTTTCGAGTGGTCCAACAAGATGACCAGCTACGACATCCCGGAACTGGCGGACGAGTCCAACGCCGCCAACGCCGAGATCCTCGGCTACGCCATGGAGCTGGCCGCCAAGCGCGAGGTCGACCCGCGGGACGACCTGGTGACCAAGTTGGTCCAGGCCGACGTTGACGGCGAGAAGCTCTCCGCGGACGAGTTCGGCTGGTTCGTGGTGCTGCTCGCGGTGGCCGGCAACGAGACCACCCGTAACGCCACGACCCACGGGATGATCGCGTTCCTGGACAACCCGGACCAGTGGGCGCTGTTCAAGGCCGAGCGCCCGGACACCACCTACGACGAGATCCTCCGCTGGGCCTCGCCGATCTCGTCGTTCCAGCGCACCGCCACCGAGGATGTCGAGATCGGCGGCGTGACCATGAAGAAGGGCGACCGTGCCGCGATCATGTACGGCTCGGCGAACTTCGACGAGGACGTCTTCGAGGATCCGTTCACCTTCAACATCCTGCGCGACCCGAATCCGCACCTGACGTTCGGCGGTAACGGCCCGCACTACTGCATCGGCGCCAACCTGGCGAAGCTGCAGATCGAGCTGATCTTCAACGCGATCGCCGACCACATGCCCGACATCACCTCGATGGGCGACGCGACCCGCCTGCGTTCGGGCTGGCTCAACGCCATCCAGGACTGGAAGGTCGACTTCAAGTGCCCGGTCATTCACTGAGCTGACACCGCACCCACGGCCGCGCACCCTGCGGTGGCCGAGCAGCCCCGGTCTCGTCTGCTGTCGCAGGCCGGGCCGGGGCTGACGTGTTTCCGGGGTCGCCCTCGCACGGGGGAGACGCTCCCGCGGGAGGTGGGGAGGCGTACGCGGCGAGGGAGGCGCCCCGAGCGGGACCGGCTGTCCTAGCTCGGGCGGTACCAGGACATCGCTGCGCACGTGCCCGCCTGATCGGCACCGCAGGCCGGGTGTCAGCCGGTGAGGCCGTACTTCTCGCCGAAGCGGTGGAGCGAATCGATCTTCTGCTGGGCCGTGGCGTCGTAGCCGAGTCCCTCGATCATCCACGGCAACACGATGATGTCCGTGACCCCGGCCTCGGCCAGCTCGGTGAAACCACGGGTGCCGAACCTGTCCAGGCAGACCACCTGGATGGCGAAGGGCTTGCCGTCGCCGCGGTCGGCGAGCGAGCGGCCGCTGGCCTCGAGCAACTCGCGCAGGCGCGTGACGGTGGCCGCGATCTCGTCGAACTTCATCATCGCGCTGGTCCAGCCCTGGCCGATCCGTGCCGCACGTTTGAGGGCTATCTCGGTGTGTCCACCCACGTAGAACGGCACCTGCTCGGACGGGGCCGGGGTGAAGATGAGCTCATCGAAGTCGAAGTGGTCGCCGTGGAACTCCATCCACTCGCCCTTCAGTCCCTCGCGCATGATCATCAGCGACTCGTCGACCCGTTTGCCGCGACCTTTGAACGGGGCGCCGCACCATTCGAACTCGTTGGGGTCCCACCCGATCCCCACGCCCAGGTCGAGCCGGCTGCCGGTCATCAGTGCGACGGAGGCGACCTGCCGGGTCAACAGCAGCGGGTTCCGCGGCCCGACCTTGAGCACCTGCGGGGAGAACCGGATGGTCGAGGTGGCCCCGCCCATCGCGGCGGAGGCGATCAGTGGCTCGACCCACTCGGTATTCTCATCCCACATGCGCGAGCCGTCCGGCGTGTACGGGTACTCCTTGTCCTGACGACGCGGATGGAACAGGGAATCCGGCAGGACGACCCGGTCGAATCCGGCGGCCTCGGCGCCGCGGGCGATCGAGATGTACTGGTCGACGGGGGAGAATGAGACCGGGACGGAGAATTCGACGTCCACTACACGTGCCATTTCAGTTGTCCTTCCGGAGTGCGCCGGCGATGGCGGCTTTGTCGTCGTCGGTGAGCGGCCGCAGGCCCGAGGTCAGCGCGACCTCCTGTTCCCAGAAGGCGCGGAGGGAGACCAGGCGGCCGTCGGAGTCGACGCGGTAGTCCACGGCGATGTCGATGTCCATGATGTTCTCGCCCATATGCGTGCGCATGGTGCCGGTGCACAGTAGTTCGTCGCCGGCGGCGATCCCGCGGTCGAAGCGGAACTCGATGTGGTCCGGGGTGGCCACGGCCTTTTCCCAGAACTCCAAAAGCCGCTCGGTACCGCGGTGGCCGACGCCCTCGGCGTCGAACATCGACGGACCGACAGGGTCCTCGATGCAGCCCTCGGGCGCCCAGCCGGCGATCCAGGCGTCACGGTCACCGGCGTTGGTCGCGGCCCACGATCGGCGGGCGGCGGCGTAGGCCGGACTCGCCAGAGCGGCCGCGCTCAACTCGAGCGGTCGGTACTGGCCGGACTCGTCCAGGTAGGGGTTGTTCATCGCTTACGATCCGTTCCCACGACCCACATCGAGAAGTACTGTGAACCCCCGCCGTAGGCGTGCCCGAGGGCCTTCCGGGCGCCGGGGATCTGGTGCTCGTCGGCGCGATTCATCACCTGGCGGGCAGCCTCGGCGAACCGCAGCATGCCCGAGGCTCCGATCGGGTTGGAGCACAGGACGCCGCCGGACGGGTTGACCGGCAGCGAGCCGTCGCGCGCAGTGACGCCGGACTCGGTCATGCGCCAGCCCTCGCCCGGTTCCGCGAACCCGAGACTCTCCAGCCACATCGGCTCGAACCAGGAGAACGGGACGTAGATCTCGGCGGCGTCGATCTCCTCGGCCGGGTTGGTGATCCCGGCCTCGGCCCACAGCGCGGCCGCGGCATCGCGGCTGGCCTGCGGGTTGGCGTAGTCGCGCCCGGCGAAGGTGCCCGGCTCGGTGCGCAGGGCGGTGGCGTGGATCCAGGCGACCTGGCGGCCGGCGGACTCCACGGCCTCGGCGGCCTCGGCGTCGCCGATCACGATCGCGCACGCGCCGTCGGAGGACGGGCAGGTCTCGTCGAAGCGGATCGGGTCCCACAGCATTTGGCCCTCGAGCACCGTGTCGACGGTGATGTCGGGCTGCTTGAGGTGCGCGTAGGGGTTGATGGAGCCGTTGAGCCGGTCCTTGACCGCGACCATGGCGCCCACGTGCTCTGGGGCGCCGTTGCCCCGGATGTAGGAGCGCACGTGCGGGGCGAAGTAACCGCCGGCGCCGGCGCCGACCGGCGCGGTGAACGGCACGGGCAGCGAAAGGGCCCACATGGCGTTGGACTCGGACTGCTTTTCCCACGCCACGGCCAGCACGCGCCGATACCGCCCCGACTGGACGTGGGAGGCGGCCACGATCGCGGTGGATCCGCCGACGGAGCCGGCGGTGTGCACCCGCAGGAGCGGCTTGCCCACGGCGCCCAGGGCATCGGCCATCATCAACTCGGGCATCATGACCCCCTCGAACAGGTCGGGGGCCTTGCCCACGATCACCGCGTCGATGTCGTCCCAGCCCACACCGGCGTCGGCCATGGCGGCGTCGATGGCCTCGCGGCAGAGGCCGGCCATGGAGACGTCGGTGCGGCGCGAGACGTGGTGGGTCTGACCGGTGCCGAGCACGGCGGCGGGCAGGCCGGAGCTGTGGGCGCTCATTCGGTGCGTCCTTCCAGGAGGCAGATGAGGTTCTGCTGCAGCAGATGGCCGCTGGTCGCGTGGGCCAGGGCGCGCTCGGTGCCTCCGGACCAGATGGCCTCGGCGGCGTAGCCGATGCGCTCGAGCCCCGCGGAGAACAGCGGGTCGGCGACCAGCGAGCCGCCCGACGGGGTCACCACGACGTCGCTGGGCAGGTCCAGCGCCGCGCGGAGGAGCAGTTCCTGGTGCGTGTACTGGGTGTGCAGCTCGGCGACGCCGACGCCGCCGAGGTCAGGACGATCCGACGACGACGACGAGCCACTCGCCCGGACCGCGGCAGCACGGGCCGAGGGCGAATCCGTGAGATCGCGCGCCCCGAACTCGGCGGAGTCGGCGATGTGCTCGATCCCCGAGATGTAGGCCGGGTCGGCGACCAGTTCGCGGGCGCGGTCGCCGGCGGCGAGGATGATCGCGGCGGCGCCGTCGGTGACGGGCGGGCAGTCGTGGCGGCGCAGCGGGTCGGCGATGTACGGCTCGTCCAGGAGTTCGGTGGCGTCCCGGCCGTGTGCGCGGGCGGCGACGGCGGCCATCTCGGCCTCCGACCAGCGCCCGGCGTCGATGCCGGACCGGGCCTGCAGCGCGGCCACGTGATGGCGGCCCGGCCACAGCGGGGCCACGGTGTAGGGGTCGAGTTGCAGTGCGAGCGCGGTGTCGAGGTCCGCGCTGGCGGAGGCCTTTCCGAAGCCGTAGACCAGTGCGGTGTCGGCGTGGCCGGCGGCGATCTTGAGGTACGCCTCGAACAGTGCCCAGGCGGCGTCCATCTCCACGTGCGACTCGGAGATCGGCGGCACGGCGCCGATCGAGTCGACGGCGGAGATGAAGGAGAAGGCGCGGCCGGCCAGGTAGTCCGACGAGCCCGAGCACCAGAACTCGATGTCGGTGCGGTCGAGGCCGGTCTGCCGGTAGCACTCGGCGAAGACGGGGGCGAGCATCTCGACACCGTTGGTCGTGCCGAACGTGGACTCGGAATGGCGGGCGTGGGCGAAACCGATGACGGCCACGTCCCGGGGAGCAGTCTGGGTCACGAGGTGTCCTCTACAGGTGTGTGGCGACGGTGGCGGGATCGGTGTCGGGCTCACCGCTGGGCTCGAAGTGCGTGATGGCCTTCATGGACGCGGGCCGCTCGGACTCCGGCGCCCACACCGCGCGCACGCGCATCCCGATCCGCATCTCCGAGGCCTCGCAGCCCAGGACGAGGTGCTGGACGGGAACGTCGGAGCCGTCGAGCAGGATGTAGGCCGTGACGTACGGGGGCTTGATCTCTTGCCCCGCGAACGGCACGTTGACGATGCCGAACGTGGTGACGGTGCCGACGTCGGCGACCTCGAGGTACTCGCCCATGGCCACCCCGTCGGACGGGCAGTAGTCGCGCGGCGGGACGTAGACCTCGGGGCCGTTGGAGCGGCGGCGCCCCAGCATCCGGCCCTGCACGATGGCGCGTAGGAACTCGCTCTCCGCGGGCGCGGCCGTGTGGGTCACCGACAGGCCGATGGGGGTGACGATCCCGGTGACGGGCTCGCCGTCAGTGGGCGGGGCGTCGGTGTCGGTGTGGTCGTCGTCGTGCCCTTCGGGGACCACGCACGCGATGTCGTGGACGTCGCCACGTCGCTCGGCCGACCACCGCACGCGCACGCGCATCCCGGTGCTGACGGCCTCGGGGCCGTCAGCTGCCAGGGCCAGGAGCATGGCGGTGTCCGCGCCGTCGAACCGCACGAGCGCCCAGGCGAACGGCGTGTCGAGCGGGTTGAACTCGGTGGGGTCGGGAACCCAGGTCCAGGCCACGACGACGCCGCCGACCCCGTCGCCCGAGCCGACCTCCACTGTCTCGGTGAGCGGCGCGCGCGTATGCGGGTCGAACTCGACCGGCGGGACGTGCACGGTGCCTTGGGAGTCGCGGGTGCCCACGATGCGGCGGTCGCGGAGGCCGGTGAAGAACGCTCCCAGCACGGGGCCGGTCGACCTGGTGTAGTTGAAGGACGGCGTCAGCGAGGCGGACAGCACGGGCTGGTCCGGCGAGGTGATATCGACAACGATCTCTCTGGACGTCACACCCGTAAGTAGAACACGTTCCATCGAGTTCCGGGCGGCTTTTCGTGGTGTGCGTCACGCGGATCCGGCGGCGTGGGTCACACTGTGTCCATGAAATTCGCCTTGCAGCTGGGGTACTGGGGCGCGCAGCCGCCCGCCGACCACGCGGAGCTCGTCGTGGCCGCCGACCGGGCGGGGTTCGACACCGTCTTTACGGCCGAGGCGTGGGGGTCGGACGCGTTCACGCCGCTGGCCTGGTACGGCTCCATGACGGAGAACATCCGCCTGTCGACGGCCGTCGTGCAGCTCTCGGCGCGCACGCCCACGGCCACCGCGATGAGCACCCTGACGCTCGACCACCTGTCCGGCGGCCGCTTCTGCCTGGGCCTGGGCGTCTCGGGGCCGCAGGTGGTGGAGGGCTGGTACGGCCAGCCGTTCGCCAGGCCGCTCGCGCGGACGCGGGAGTACATCGACATCATCCGCAAGGTCCTGCGGCGTGAGGAACCCGTGACCTCGGACGGCCCGGCCTACACGCTGCCGTACGCCGGAGGCGACGCCTCCGGTCTGGGCAAGCCGCTCAAGTCGATCGTCCACCCGCTGCGCGAGGACGTGCCCATCTGGCTGGGTGCCGAGGGCCCCAAGAACGTGGCGCTGGCCGCGGAGATCGCCGACGGCTGGCTGGGCTTCCTCGCCTCCCCGCGCACGGCGTCGGAGTTCAACGCCTGGCTCGACGAGGGCTTCGCCCGCCCGGGCGCGCGCCGCACCCGCGAGGACTTCGAGGTGGCGTTCCTCTGCCAGTTCCACATCACCGACGATCGCCGCGCGGTGCTCGACGCCTACAAGCCGTTCACCGCCCTGTACGCCGGCGGCATGGGCGCGGAGGAGAAGAACTTCCACGCCGAGGCGTTCCGCCGCATGGGCTTCGCGGACGAGGTCGAGGAGATCACCCGCCTGTTCCGCGCCGGCCGCAAGGACGAGGCCGCCGCCGCGGTGCCGGACGAGATGGTGGAGGCCACGGCGATCATCGGTGACGAGGCGTCGGTGCGCGAACAGATCGCCGAGTGGGAGGCCGCCGGCATCACGATGCTCGTCGTGACCTGTCGGTCGGTCGAGGAGATCGAGAAGCTCGCCACGCTCCTCGACTGAGGGGCTTCGGCGGGGCCCCCGGCGCGGCGGCGCGCTGACCTGGGGTGCCCTGGAAGGGGCGTCTAGGGCACGGCACGTGCGCGGGGGTGACCGCCGAGGACATTCGTATTACACTAGTCGCCATGGAGCGGAAGATCGAGGGTCGCGATGTGACCGAGAGCCAGATCGACAAGTGGGTCGACGAGGCGGAAAAGGGATATGACCCGGAATGGCTCCGCCCGCGAATGGGCAGGCCGGTTCGCGCGGGTGGCACGTCCAAGGTCGTCCCCGTCCGTTTGACGGACGCTGAGCTCGAAGCCGTGATGGCACGTGCGGAGCGCGAGCACCTCAACCGGTCCGACGCGATCCGCAGGGCACTCGCGGAGTGGGCCTCGGCCTCGTGATCCTTCGGCGGTCGGCGTTCAAGCATGGCCTGACCGAAGGGGAGATTCGCACCGCATTCGATTCTCCGCTGTTGACCGGTCCACTCGACGATGACCATCCACAACGCATTCTTGCCCTGGGGTTCGACACTGTGGGTCGGGTGCTCGAGATCGTCGCGTTGCGGTATGACGATGGTTCTATCGAGATCATCCACGCAATGAAGGCTCGGAAGGCTTACCTGGATCTTCTCGACTGAGGAGGCCGTCTACGGGGCGTGGATGCTCTTGGGTTCGCCGGTGTGGTCCACGAGTAGGTAGCCGCTCAGGTGGACGTCGTTGCTCACGTACACCCGGTACTGGGGCAGGCCCTGCTCGTCGGCGTCGATGATGACGTACGTGCTGGTGGGGTCGGGGATCCCGAGGGTCTCGGGGGCGCCGCGGACCACGGAGGCGACGAGGGCCGGGTCGATGTCGGCGATCCGGAACGTCGGGTCGGGCAGGGGTGAGGCGGGCGAGTCGTCGCGGTCGTCCCAGCCCCTGCGGTAGGTCATGCGGAACTCGCGGCTGGGGTGCTCCGCGTCGGGCCAGGTGAGGACCGCGTACTCGGGGTACACCACGAGGTCGGTGGCCACCTCGGAGCCGGCGGCGTCGGGTGCGGTGTCGCGGATGCGGGTGAGGCCCTCCGCCGAGAGCGCCGAGGGGGTGTCGAAGACGCGGGCCTCGCCGTCGTCGCCCCCGGCCCCTCGTCCCCCGCGGGCGCGGGCCGGGCGATCACGGACTCGCCGGGGTCGTCGATCGGCCGCGTGTCGTCGCTCAGCGGCGCCAGCGCGAGGAACAGGCCCAGCGCCCCGGCGAGGACCACGGCGGCCACGCCGACGCTCTTGCGGGTGGACCACTGCGTCGGCACCTCGATGTCGCGGATCTGCTCGGCGGAGAGGGGGGTGGTGCGGTGGGGTGACGACGACGAGGTGTTCGTCCGACGGGCGGGCGTGCGGCCGGCGGGGAGGCGGACCTTGCCCTGGAGGTCGGCCACCAGCGGGCGGAGGTCGTCGAGGTGGCGGGCGGCGGTGGCCGCGCGGACGCGTTCGTAGTGTTCCACGTGGTCGAGATGCCCGGAGTCGTGGGCCGTGTCGAGGGCGTCGAGCACGGCGGCGCGATCGGCGTCCGTGGCCCGGAGGGGCGTCGGACCAGAAGTGGTGGCCATGGCCCCGAGGATAGCCGCGGGTGAGAATTCCGTTACCCTCGCGCGGGCCCGGCCGGGTCCGGTGGCGGGATCAGTTCGGGGCGTCCACGCGCAGGACGTCGCCGTCGTGGTCGTAGCGGACCGTGCCCAGGCGTTCGCCGGCGTGCACGGCGACGGTGAACTCGGGCTCGCCCAACACGTCGGCGAACACCGAGACGTGACTGACCGGGGCGCCCTCGCGGCCCAGCTCGGCGGGCGCGGACTCGAGTGCGTCCATGACCGTGGTGGCGTCGATCCCGTCGAGCCGGAAGGTCGCCGACTCGGTGCGCGAGTGGAAGGAGGGCTCCTGCCACTCGCCCCCGCTGAACTGGTGCGACAGGCGCTTGCCGGGCTCGGTGGGGTCCTCGTACATCAGGGTCGCGCGGTCGCCGTGGACGGTGAGCACGTCGATCGGGACGTCGCCGAACTCCTCGCGGGCGGAGGCGAGCATCCGCTCCAGGCCCTCGTCGGTGTGGAGCGGGCCCGGCTCGGCGGGGGCGGAGATCGACGGGAGGTCCGGGCCCGGGGTGTCACCGGGAGGGGAGGCGACCACCGCGACGCCCACCACGACGAGGGCGGCGGCGACGCCCGCCACGACCGGCCACTGACGCCGGCGCGTGTCGCCCGCGGGCTTCTCGCCCCCGTGCTTCTCGAGCCCGGCGGCGTCCCCGGCGCGGGCCGGGCGGCCGCTCTCGTCGGGCAGGTCGGTGGTGACGCCCTGCAGGTCGGCCACGAGGGGGCGCAGCTCGTCCACGTAGGTGGTGCGGTGGACGGCGCGGGTGCGCTCGAGGTGCTCGAAGCGGTCGAGTTGGCCGTCGGTCATGGCGGCGTCGAGGGCCTTCCACACCGAGTCGCGCTGGGCGTCGGTCGCGCGGAGTCGGCGGCGCGGCGACTGGTGAGAGCGCGAGGGGCGTTGGGGATTCGGGCTCATGACGACGAGGATAATCCCGCCTCCGGCGCCCGGCGTGTGGCCGTCGTGTGCCGTGCTGGGCCGAAGTTCCGACATCGTGGCGATAACACGTTCTAGTGTGGAGGGCATGACTGCGCCCGCCCCGTCCGTTCCCGCCGACGCCGGCATCCTCGACCCCCGCACCGGGGAGCACGTGACCAGCGTCTACCGCATCGCCGAGGCCGAGCCCCACCGCACCGCCGTCATCGAGGCCTCGGGCCGCCAGGTCATTTTCGGCGAGCTGGCCGACGCCGCACACGGCTACGCGCGCGGCCTGCAGGCGCTGGGCCTGACGGCCGGCGACGGCATCGTGCTGCTGGCGCCCAACGGGATCGGCTTCCTCGAGGTGTACTTTGCCGCCCTGGAGATCGGCCTGTACGTGGCGCCGGCCAACTGGCACCTCACCGGGCCGGAGGTGGCGTACATCCTGGAGAACTCGGGCTCGACGGTGTTCGTGGCCGACGAGCGGTTCGCCGACGTGGCCTCCGCCGCCGCGAGCGAGGCCGGGCTCGACCCCGCGCGCTGCTACGCGATCGGCGACGTCCCGGGCTTCCGGCCGCTGGCCGAGCTCACCGCGCGCGCCGAGGGGTCCGACCCGCTGCCGCGGGACCGCACGCTCGGCGCGCCGATGCTCTACACCAGTGGCACCACCGGCCGCCCCAAGGGCGTGCGCCGCCCGCTCACCGGGGCGAGCCCGGACCAGGTGACGGTGCCCAACTACTACTTCTTCGCCGGCTTCGGCATCGAGGGTCCGGACAACGTCCACATCTGCGGCTCGCCGCTGTACCACACGGCCGTGCTCAACTTTGTGGCCATCTCGCTCAACCTGGGCCAGGCCGTGGTGCTCATGGACAAGTGGACGCCGGAGGAGATGCTGCGGCTCATTGACGCGCACGGGGTGACGCAGTCGCACATGGTGCCCACGCAGTTCTCGCGGCTGCTCGAGCTGCCGGAGGACGTGCGGGCGACGTACGACGTGTCGAGCCTGCGGACGATCGTCCACGGCGCCGCGCCGTGCCCCCAGCACGTCAAGCAGGCGATGCTCGACTGGTGGGGCCCGGTGCTCACCGAGTACTACGCCGGCACCGAGGGCGGCGGCTGCACCATCACCGGCGAGGAGTGGTTGCGCAAGCCGGGATCGGTGGGGCGGCCGTGGCGTACCACCACCCTCAAGATCCTCGACGACGACGGCAACGAGCTGCCCACCGGGGACATCGGCAACGTGTACCTCCAGATGCACGGCTCGCGGTTCGAGTACCACCAGGACGCCGAGAAGACCGCCAAGACCTACGTGGGCGAGCTGTTCACGATGGGCGACATCGGGTACGTCGATGAGGACGGCTACCTGTTCCTCTGCGACCGCAAGAACGACATGATCATCTCCGGCGGCGTGAACATCTACCCGGCCGAGATCGAGGCGGAGATGACCCGCCACGACGCGGTCCGCGACGCCGCCGTGTTCGGCATCCCGCACGCCGACTGGGGCGAGGAGGTCAAGGCCGTCATCGAGCTGGCGGAGGGCTACACCGAGTCCGACGAGCTCACGGCGCAGATCCTCTCCGACCTGAGCGCCCGGCTGGCCAAGTACAAGATGCCGCGCTCGATCGACGTGGTGGACGAGCTGCCGCGGCAGGCCAACGGCAAGCTGGTCAAGCGGACGCTCAAGGACCCGTACTGGGCGTAGCCGGGGACCTGGACCGGCCCTGAGAACGACCGCACCCCCTGCCGATCGGCAGGGGGTGCGATGTTCGGTGTCAGCGCTGTGCTGCGCTCGGGTGCGGCGGGATCAGCTGCCGAGGTCGGTGAGCGAACCGGCGAGCGAGCCGAGCGGGGTGCCGGCGATCGAGCCCTGCACCGGGGTGCAGGTGCCGCTGCCGACCGGGTAGGTGCCGGTCAGGGTGGCGGTGCCGGTCATCGATTTGGTCTCGGCGGCGACGGGGCCGCTGACCTGGACGCCGACGCCCGTCTTGGCGTCGAGATCGCCGAGCTCGTAGGTGAGCGTGTAGCCCTCCTCCGCCGAGCCGGTGACGACGGGCTCAGGGAGCTTGACGTCCCAGGTGTAGTCCGGCATGCCGAAGGCGTCCTCGCGCGTCTCGAAGAAATTCGTTTCTCCGCCGTTCGGCGCCTGGGTGAAGGTGTTCGGCTCGAACGTCAGGGTGAGGACCGCGTCATTGATCGGCACCTGGGTGGCGACCGGCGTACGCCAGTGGAAGGTGTTGCCGTTGATCCAGTGCTGGAGCTGCAGCTCGCCGGGGCTGTCGAAGCCGGAGCTCAGCTCGGAGACGAAGCCGCCATTCGCGGGGCTGTTGACCGGCTTGCCGTCGCGGTCGAGGTAGAGGTCGCCCTCGCCGACCGTGCGGGCGTTGATCGCCTCGGCGACCCAGTTGACGTCGCAGCCGACCGAGCGGTCGCCGTCGACGGTACCCAGGTTGGTGCCGAGAGCGGGGCCGTCGTCCTCGGGCGCGCCGATGGAGCCGAGCGAGCCGGCCGGGATGCTGGAGCCGGCCGCGGTCGAGGCGGCCTGGGCCTCGAGCATGAACTCGGCTGACTGGGCGTTGGCGAGGGGAGTGGACGCCAGGGCGGCGACCGCGAACGCGGCGAGAGTGACGCGAGTGCGCATGGATTCTCTTCCTTACGTGTGGAGGGATGTGACATGGGCGATGTAAGCACGTCTCCAAGCGATTGGCTACCCGATAAGAGTTTTGTGAAAATATTCATCTACTTAGAATCTTCTGTAACGTCCCGTGCTTCCAGCCGGCTCGCACATGGCGAGAACACGTTCTACCCTGGGGGCATGGCCACGACCCCCACCGCCCGCGACCTCACGCTCGCGCAGATCCTCGAGCGGCAGCAGCAGTCCTTCCTCGCCGACCCGCAGCCCGGCGCCAAGATCCGCCGCGACCGCATCAGCCGGCTCAAGAAGCTCGTCCTGGACAACGCCGCCGAGCTCACCGAGGCCATGCGCGAGGACTACGGCTCCCGCCCCGAGACGCTCTCCACGCTCTCCGACATCGCCTCCTCGATCCCGGACCTGGACCACCAGCGCGGCCACGTCCGCAAGTGGATGAGGCCCACCCGGCCTTCGCGCGCCCTGGACCGCCTGGGCTTCACGCAGCAGATCCGGCACGACCCCAAGGGCGTCGTGGGGATCATCGGCCCCTGGAACTTCCCGCTCTACCTCACGATTGTCCCCGCGGGCTCCGCGCTGGCCGCCGGCAACCGGGTGATGATCCGCCCGAGCTCGGTCACCGCGCACACCACGGAGGTGCTCTGCAGCCGGGCGCCGGAATACTTCGCCGTCGACGAGCTGGCCTTTGCCGGCCCCGAACACGGCCGCGGATCCGACTTCTCCCGCCTCCCGTACGACCACCTGTTCTTTACCGGCTCGCCCGGCGTCGGCAAGTCCATCGCCCGGGACGCCGCCGAGAACCTCACCCCGGTGACCCTCGAGCTCGGCGGCAAGAACCCGGTGGTCGTGGACGCCTCCGCCGGCCTCGAGCGGGCAGCGCGCAACATCGCCTCCGCCCGCCTGGTCAACGGTGGTCAGGTCTGCATGTGCCCGGACTACGTGTTCGTGCACGACGACCAGTACGACGCGTTCTGCGAGACCGTGTTGGACCAGTGGCGTCGCACCCTGCCGGCGATCGTCGGTAACCCGGACTACACCGCCACGGTCAACACCTCGAACTACGAGCGGATCGTCGGGCTGGTGGACGACGCCGTGGCCAAGGGCGCGACCAAGCGGGAAGCCGCACCGACGGGGGAGCGGCTGCCGGACGCGCTCACCCGGAAGATCGCGCCCACCCTGCTCACCGGCGTCACCCCGGAGATGGACATCGACTCCGACGAGGTGTTCGGCCCCGTCCTCACCGTCTTCGGCTACCAGAGCGTCGAGGAGCCCATCCGGTACATCAACGACCGGCCCAGCCCGCTCGTCCTGTACTGGTACGGAGAGAAGAACGAGCGGTTCGAGACGGTGGCCGACCGCACCCGTTCCGGCAACATCTACGGCAACGACTTCGGCATCGGCATGGTCTCCTCCGCCATCCCCTTCGGCGGCGTAGGCAACTCCGGCATGGGCTCGTACCACGGCCGCTACGGCTTCCGGACCTTCACGCACGAGCGGGCGGTGGCGCTGCACTCGTTCGACTACTCCGCTGCCGACTTCATGGTGCCGCCGTTCGGCCCGGACAAGAAGAAGCAGGCGTCGATGTACTTCGGCGCGATGAAACTGCGGACGCGGCTGGGGTTGTAGCCCGGCTCAGGTGGTGGGCGACCCGGCGCCGGCGCTCCACAGGGGGACCGCCAGCCGGAACGTGGTGCCCTCGCCCTCCACCGAGTCGAAGTCGAGGCCGCCGCCGTGCGCGTCGGCGATCGCCTGCACGATGTTCACCCCCAGGCCGGTCCCGGGGATCGAGCGGTGCTGGGCGGTGCTCGACCGGAAGAACCGGGTGCCGAGGTGTTCCTGTTCGGCCTCGGGGATGCCGATGCCCGTGTCGGCGACCGTGACGGTGGCGACGTGCTCGTCGACGGTCAGGCCGACGGTGACCGATCCACCTCCGAGCGTGAACTTTATCGCGTTGCTGACGAGGTTGGTCACGGCCCGCTCCAGCTGGAGGGCGTCACCGATGACCTCGGCCGGCTCGACCTGTTCGACCAGCGCCAGGCCCGCGCGGACGGCCGCGGGCTGCAGCGACTCGGTCACGTTCCTCACCACCTCGCCGAGGTCCAGCCGCTCGTGGGCGATATCGAGGTTCTGTGCCTCGATGCGGCTGAGGATCAGCAGGTCCTCGATGAGACCGCGCAAGCGGTCGGCATTACGTTGGACCACCCGACCAGGCGATGTTGCGCGCTCGTCAGCTCCCCGCCGTCGCCGTCGCAGAGCATCTCCGTGTAGCCCACGATCGACGCGAGCGGAGTGCGCAGCTCGTGACTGACCGTGGAGACGAATGCGTCTTTCTGCCGGTCCAGCTCCTCGAGCCTGCTGAGCTGCTCCTCGCGCCCGGCCTCATAGTCGTCCCGCGTGTCGAGCAGGGTGTTGAAGGCCTCGGCCAGCGCGCGTACCTCGGCCGGCCCGTGGTCGGTGCGCGCCCGGGTGCCCCGGCCGCCAACCGTGTCGAGTCGGGCCACGGCGGCCATCTCCTCGATGGGGTCGACGATCTCCTCGGCGGTCCGACGGGTCCCGCGGACGATCGCGAGGGCGGCGGCGAGGGTCATCGCTAAGGCCGCTGCCGAGCCGCCGACCAGCACCCGGGTCCGTAGGCCGCGCATCCGGACGCGCTCGTCACTGGCGAGGGTGTGGATCGAGTCCGCTGCCGCGATCATCTCGGAGAAGTCGGCCAGCGCGCTGACGGATTGCGCGCGGCCGGTCGGATCGTCGGCGGCCGAGTACCCCTCCTCCATCCCCACGATCGAGTCGGCGTACGACCACCAGCTCGCGGACGAGGCGGTCAGCCTTGCCAGGGCGGGGGTGAACTCGGCGTCGTCGCCGATAAGCCGGTCCAACTCGGCGAGCGTCTCGTCGGAGTCGGTTTTGAGCGCCCGCAGTCGGTCCTCCGCCCCCGTTACGTCGTAGACGCGATCGATCCGCAGGTCGGACTGGGCCCACCGCATCGCGATCACCAGGTGGCTCGTGGCGTCGACGACCGGCGTGTAGACGGTGCTGGTGCGCTGCGAGAGCTTGTACTGGAGGAGCAGCATCAGCGGCCCCAGCAGCGCCACCACCACGACGAGGATCAGCATCCGGCGGCTCTTGTCGCGCAGGATCCGCGAGACCTCGGGCGCCTGCTTCTCGCGCGGGCTCATGACACGTTCTCGGTGGTGAATCCGCGTCGCGTCATGACGCCCCAGTTCTGCTCGGTCCCGCGGAGTGCCTGCCACCAGCCGCGCAGTCGCCACACCACGTGGAGCTGGCGGTAGCCGATGTTCTCCAGGGCGGCCGAGCTGATGAGCGAGAGCAGACTCCCGAAGCGGTAGTAGCGCGAGAAGTACACCTCGTCGACGGCGGCGGCCGCCAGCGCCACGACGATCGCGTATCCGTAGGCGACCGCCAGGAACAGCCAGAACGTGGTGGGGTTGACCAGGTCGAGCGCGAATCCGAGGACCATGAGAACCAGGCCGACGGCCTCGATGAGTGGGGCGAACAGTTCGAAGGCCCAGTAGTAGGGCACGGCCAGGACCCCGGCCCGCCCGTAGCGGGGGTTGCCGAACATGACGCGGTGTTTGACGAGGGTCTCCCACAGTCCCCGGTGCCAGCGGGCGCGCTGCTTACGTAGGACCGGCAGCGTCTCCGGCACCTCGGTCCAGCACACCGGCTCGGGCACGAATGTGACGCTGTACTCCTGGTCGCGCTCCCGCAGCAGGCGGTGGATGCGCATGACCAGTTCGAAGTCTTCTCCGATGGAATCGGGGTCGAGGCCGCCGACCTCCACCAGCAGATCGCGACGGAAGCCCCGGAGATGAGGATGAGGGCGCGGAGCTTGGACCATCCGGAGCGGCCGAGGAAAAACGATCGCAGGTACTCGAGCGCCTGGATCTGGGCGAGCACGTTGCGGGACATCCGGACGTCGATGATCTGTCCGGAGCGGATGGTGCACCCGTTGACGACCCGGACGACGCCGCCGGTAGCGGCGGTGCGGAGCGGGTCGTCGGCGAAGGGTTCGGTGACGACGAGCAGGGCGTCGGGGTCGAGCAGGGAGTCACCGTCGACGCAGATGATGAGGTCCTCGACGGAGGCGTTGATGCCGACGTTGATCGAGTCGGAGCGGCCGGAGTTGGCTTTGTCGATGACCGTGAGGCGGGTGTAGCCGTCGCGGGGGACGTAGATGCCGCGGGGGGTCTGGCGGGTGGGGATCTCGTAGGGCACCTCGCGGTTGGCGCGGACCAGGTCGAACGCCTCGATGAGGACGCGGAAGGTGTTGTCGGACGACCCGTCGTTGACGACGATGACCTCGTGGCGGTGATATCGGAGGCCGAGGAGGGACCTGGCGGCCTCGACGACGCCGGCCAGCCTAG